>NZ_LZIC01000108.1 GCF_001667185.1 Mycobacterium sp. 852002-50816_SCH5313054-b
CCGCGCCGGTCAGCGTGGAGGAGGCAGCTATCGTCTGCAGATTCGAAGCCTCGGCGCTCAGCGTTTCGGAATAGGCCAGCGTGGACGCTGGACCCGATCCCGACATCAACGCCGTGTAGTTGGCCTCCGGGCTAAAGGTCGGCCACGGATGCGCCACGCGAACCCCTCACCGCTACAGCGACATGGCCGCCGCGCGGATCGCCTCGCTGGCCACCGTGGTCGACCCCGCCAACGACTGGGCGTCCGAAAACAGCCCTCGCTGCGCGGCATGCTCGCCAGCGGTCGCCACATACGCCGCACCCACCGCCGCCAACGCGGCGGCGAACTCCGCCGAATCAGCGTCCGCGCCCATCGGCAGAACTCCCAACAACGTCGGCGCACCTGCGGTCGCACCAGCACCGGTCTGCGCTGCCAACTCCGCCTGGGCCGCCGACGCGGCCGCCACTTCCGCTGGCTCCATCGCGAATACCATCGCCGATCACCTCCACCCCACAGGCGAATATCGACCCATCCTATCCCGGCACCACCAGCGCAGCACCTCACCAAAACCCATTGCAACCGTCTGTCGCACCCGGATCAGCCAACCCGCGTACGCTTTGAAAACTTTCATTCTCAGCAGATGCAGCGATGTGTCGACTACCTCCCGGGAGCAGCGATGTCGTATGTGGTGGCGGTTCCGGAGATGTTTGCCGCGGCGGCATCGGATTTGGCGCGTGCCGGAGCGGCGGTGACCGCCGCGAGCGCGGCCGCGTCGGGCCCGACGACCAGGTTGCTGGCCGCCGGCGTCGATGAGGTGTCGACGGCGGTGGCGGCGCGGTTTTCTGATCACGCGCAGGACTTTCAGGAGCTCAGCGCGCGGGCGGCGGCGTTCCAAGCCCAGTTTGTGCAGACGTTGACCGGCGCCGAGGGCGCGTATGCGGGCGCCGAGGCGGCCAACTCCTCACCGCTGCAGGCCGTACAAGAAGCCGTGCTGGGTCCCATCAATGCGCCGTTCCTCGCGTTGTTGGGGCGGCCGCTGATCGGCAATGGTGCCAACGGGGCCGCGGGGACGGGGACGCCCGGAGGGGCTGGCGGCATTCTGATCGGCAGCGGCGGTAACGGCGGGTCCGGCGCAACGGGCCACAACGGCGGGGCTGGCGGGGCCGCCGGGCTGTTCGGCGCCGGCGGCGCAGGCGGCGCTGGCGGCACCGCCGGCGGAACCGGTGGGGCAGGCGGCGCCGGCGGTGCCGGCGGACTGTTCGCGGGCCACGGCGGGACCGGCGGCCTCGGCGGCTTCGGCGGCGTCACCGGCGGGGTCGGCGGGTTCGGGGGCGCTGGCGGGCTGTTCGGCGGTGCCGGCGGGTTAGGGG
>NZ_LZIC01000109.1 GCF_001667185.1 Mycobacterium sp. 852002-50816_SCH5313054-b
GGCGGGGGCTGGCGGTCACCGGTCAATTCTAGGGAGACTCGTCTGCCCGCGTGTAAGCGGCCGAATCCGCTGGTCACGCGGATTCGACCGCGACGGTCCCCGACGATCAGGGGATGGTCAGCACCTGGCCGGGCTGGATCAGGTCGGGGTTCGGGATGCCGCTGGCTTCAGCGATCACCTGGTACTTGCCGCCGTCGCCGTAGAAGCGCTCCGCGATGGCCCACAGGCTGTCGCCGGATTCCACGGTGTAGGTCCGAACGGCAGGTTCCGCGGCGGGCTCTTCAGCCGCGGTTTCGGCGGCGACCGGCTCCTCAGCGGCGACAGGTTCCTCGGCGGCGGCCGTTTCCTCGGGGGCCGCCGCGGTTTCGGCCGCCGGAGGCGGTGGGGCATCCGTCTCGGTCTTGGTCGACCAAGCCGCCCCGTCGGCGGCGTACAGCACCAGGTTGCGATCGTCCTGCAGCACGAGTTTGACGTCCTGCTTGCCCTGGGTGTCGCTGTGCCACACCGGTTTGTCCGCCGTGTACACGACGAAGTTGCCGTCGGGTTGCACCTCGGCGCGCACCACGTCCTGGCCGTCGGTCCCGCTGGCCCAGAGGGTCTGGCCGCGAGCCGCCAGCACCAGGTTGCCGTCGTCTTGCAGCGTCAGGGTATAGGCACCGTTGTTGGAGGTGAGCGATTCGCCCCGCACCAGCTTTTGTCCTGCGGTGAGCGTGTCTGACACGTGATTCCCCTCTCGTCGTCGCCGTCCGGCCGACTGGGGTCGGACGTCATTTCCCTTGTCCGATAAGGACGAACCTACTCAGGTTGGTTTGTCTTGGACACCCTTGAACTCGACGCAACCGGAACCGTCCAGGAACGGCCCGTGAACAATCCGGCCCGCCCGGCGCTACTTTTTGCCGCCCAGCAGGCCACCGAGGAGATCACCGAGTGCGCCGCCCTTGCCGCTCAAGAGGTTGCCGGGGACCCCGCCGAGGGACTTGCCGCCGGAGCCGCCAAGGATGCTGCCAAGAACCTCGCCCAGGCCGCCACTGGAGGCCTCCTCTTTCTTCTGCGGCGCGCTGCCACCGGCACCGGAACCGAGCTGTTTCCCGATGTATGCCAACACGATTGGCAGCACCACCGGCAGCAGCTGCGTGAGCAAGTCACGGTCGCCGGCCCCGCGATCGGCCAGCGCCGACGCGACCTGGTCGGCGTCGTTACCGCCGAAGAGCGCAGCGACCGCCTGGTGCCCACGGTCGTCACCGCCGCCGCCGACGTCGAGCAGGCCGCGGGCGGCGTGGCTGGTTGCCATGGATTCGATCCTGTTCGCGTGCTCGGGATCTTGAGAGTTCTGCTGCAGGCCGCCGCGCAGTGCCGGCACCAGCGTGTGAACGGCCTTATCGACGTCGCCTTCGTCGGCGCCGAGCCTGCTTGCGATTTCAGAAGTGGGAATTTGCGTATACAGATCATCGAGACCGGCCATTGGTGTCCACCTTCGTCACCGCGATGTAACGCCAAGTCCGGTGCCGTCTCGTCCAACAGCCTTGCGGCAGGCCGGATTTGACTTTTCGGGTCAGTCCAGCCGATCGGTTCGCAACGACACCCCGGCGGCGGGGAATCGCGCCAGCAACGCGTCTCCCATCGCCGTCGCGGGCGTCAGCACGCCGAACAGGTCGGGAAGTTTGTCCCGGTCCAGCGCGAGGGCCAGGCCGCACTCCCCCAGCAGCACCGCGGTCGCCTTGTAACCGGGGTCACCCTGCTGCTCCATGCGCGCCACGTAGCGGGCGCCGCTGGTCGTTGTGGTGTAGGTCTCGATGCGGTAGTAGCCGCGCTCGCGCGCCGCCTCGCTCGGACCCGTGCCCGGCTTGGGAAGAACCCGCTCGACCAGGCGGCGCGGCAGGAACCGGAAGTAGCGGCTGCCGAGCCCGAGCATCGCGGTGCCGACGCCGCTGACGACGGCCGACGCCATCGGCGCAAGAGCCGACGATCCGACGCTCATGTTCTCGTCGTAGCGGAAGCGCCGGCCGTACGCCCAGTCCAGCAGCGCGTTGCTGCGCCGCACGATCCGGGTGTTGTAGGGCGCCATCAGGAACCCGGCGGTCCACACCCCGGACAGTTCGGGCGCGATCTGGCGCCCACGATGCCAGGGCAGGTCGGGCTGCCGGCCCAGTTCGGGTTCGGCGCCGCGGTCGGTGCTCAGCGTGTAGGGGTCGAACAGCTGGCGGCGCGCCTCGGGGTCGCGCGACGCGGTGTCCATGATTTCCACTCCCGAGGCGATGGTGCCGCCGGACAGCCCGCCGGACATGGAGCGCACCACCAGGTGCGTGTCCGCGAGCTCGCCGGTACCGTCCCGCTGCGCCGACCGGTACAGCGCGTAGACGCTCAAATCCGACGGGACCGAATCGAACCCGCAGGAGTGCACGATGCGGGCGCCGGTGTCGGCGGCCTGCTTGTGATGGAGATCGATGCTTTCGCGGACGAACGTCGCCTCCCCGGTCAGGTCGGCGTAGTCGGTGCTCGCCGCCGCGCACGCGGCGACCAGCGGCAACCCGTAGCGGCTGTAGGGCCCGACCGTCGTGACGACGACTCGGGTCCGGGCGGCCATCTCATCCAGCGTCGACGGCTTGGCGGCGTCGGCCGCCAGGACCGCCCAGCCCTGCGCGGCGTCGCCCAGGGTGTCGCGAACGGCGCGCAGCCGTTCCGGCGACCTGCCGGCCAGCGCGATCCGCGCGCCCGCTCCGGCGCGGGCCAGGTATGCGGCTGTCAGCTTCCCGACGAAGCCGGTCGCCCCGTACAACACGATGTCGAACTCGCGAGGCGTTGCGGTCATCGGCCCGACGCTACCCGACCCCGAGACAAGTAATGCCGGGCCGCAGGGCCCGGCATTACTTACCCCTCAAGAGGTGCGTCTACAGCGGTCAGCCGCGCCGACCGCAGACCGGCCACGCGCCGATGCCCTGCGAGTGCAGCACGTTCTCGGCCACCCGGATCTGCTCCTCGCGGCTGGCGCCGGCCGGGGAGCCCGAGCCACCGTTGGCGTGCCAGGTGCTCGAGGTGAACTGCAAGCCACCGGCGAAGCCGTTACCGGTGCTGATCCCCCAGTTGCCACCCGACTCGCACTGCGCGATGGCATCCCAGTTCACGCTGTACGCCTTGTGAACCGGCGGCGGCGGCGGGGCGTCCGGCGCCGGCAGCGGCGGCACGTTCGGGTCGAAGCCCACTGGAGCCGGCGGAGGCGGCGGCGGGGCGTCCGGCGCCGGGGGCGGCGGAACGTTCGGGTCGAAGCCCACGGGGGCCGGCGCGGCAGGCACGTCAACCGGTGCCAGAGCGTCCGGCACCGCGGGCGGCGGCGCAACGTTCGGGGCGAAGCCCACCGGCGCGGGCGCCGGCGCGTCCGGGGCCGGCGGCCCCGGCGCGACGGGGG
>NZ_LZIC01000110.1 GCF_001667185.1 Mycobacterium sp. 852002-50816_SCH5313054-b
CCCCCGTTGGCGCCGTTACCGATCAAAATCCCGCCCGCCCCGCCGTTTTGGCCTGTCCCGGGCGCGCCGTTGGCACCGTTGCCGATCAACGGGCGACCCAGCAACGTCTGGGTGGGAGCGTTGATGACGTTCAGCAGCTCCTGCAGAGGTGAGGCGTTGGCGGCCTCGGCGCTCGCGTAGGAGTCGGCGGCCGTGCTCACGGCGCGGACAAACTGCTCGTGAAACGCGGACGCTTGCGCGCTCAGCGTCTGATACTCGTGGGCGTGCCCGGTGAACACCGCCGTGATGGCCGCCGACACCTCGTCAGTCGCCGGAGCGAGCAGTCCGGTGGTGGGGCCGATCGCGGCCAGGTTCGCCCCGGCGATCGCTGACCCCACGCTTGCCAAATCCGCGGCCGCCGCGTCGATTACCTCGGGGACTGCTATCAGAAAAGACACGCGGTACCTCCCCGCTCATGTCAACCCAAGGCATTCGCCGATGGCCATCGAGCCGGCAGATCGTTACAGCTGCTCGGACAGAATATCCCTCGTTCGGCCAAAATGCGCCATGCCTTTGGCGGGCGCGCGCTCTAGACCTTGCGGACGCTCGCGGCCGCCTGGTCCATCTCCCAATACGCCCGCAGGGCCACCATCTTGCCCTCGTCGTTGGCTTTGTAGGTGAACACCCCTTCGGCGGTGACCTGGTAATCGCCCGTCGTGATGAGGATGTGGCCGACGTTGGCTTCTTCGTTGCCGCATTGGTAGGTGTCGTGGAAGACGAACTCGATCTTCGTAGTGGGAGCGATGGCCAGGTCCCAGAACGCCGAGATCGCGTCGCGCCCCCGGTGCCCCTTGCCTTCGGGATCGAAAGCCGACGGCCCGATCGGATCCTCGACGATCGCGTCGTCGGCGAACACCTCCAGCCAGGCGTCCTTGTCCCTTGCCATCACCGCCTCGCGGGAGCGGCGGCCGGCCTCGTGCGCGGGGTGCTTGGTCTTTTGGTGAGTGTCGGTCATTGTCAACTTCTTTCGGGCTTGTCGGCCCCCACGACCCACATCGAGTAGTACTGCGAGCCACCGCCGTAGGCGTGCCCCAGCGCCTTTCGCGCGCCCGGCACCTGGTGATCCCCGCCCTTGCCCATCACCTGAATCGCCGCCTCGGCGAACCGAATCAGGCCCGAGGCCCCGATCGGGTTCGACGACAGCACGCCGCCGGACGGGTTCACCGGCAGCCGGCCGCCGATCTTGGTCTCGCCGGCCTCGGTGAGCTTCCAGCCTTCGCCTTCGGGGGCAAACCCGAGATTTTCCAACCACATCGGTTCGAACCACGAGAACGGCACGTAGATCTCGGCGGCGTCGATCTCGTCGATCGGGCTGGTGATACCGGCCGCCTTCCACAGCGCGGCGGCCGCGTCGCGCCCGGCCTGCGGGCTGACCTGGTCGCGCCCGGAGAACTGCAGCGGCTCGGTGCGCAGCGCGGTGGCGTGGATCCAGGCCACCGGCTGCCCTTGCGCCACACGGGCTTCGGCGATCTCCTCGTTGCCGATGACGACCGCGGCCGCACCGTCGGAGGACGGGCAGGTCTCGTCGTAACGGATCGGATCCCACAGCATGGGTGATTCCATCACCTTTTCCACGGTGATGTCGGGCTGGTGCAGATGGGCCAGCGGGTTGCGGGCCCCGTTGAGCCGGTCCTTGACCGCGACGATGGCACCGATGTTCAACGGCGCGCCCGACCGGCGGATGTACGACCGAACGTGCGGGGCGAAATACCCACCCGCCCCGGCGCCGACCGGTTTGATGAACGGAATCGGAATCGACAACGCCCACATGGCATTTGACTCCGACTGCTTTTCCCAGGCCATCGCCAGCACGCGCCGGTATTTTCCGGACTGGACCAAACTGGCGGCCACCACGGCGGTGGACCCGCCGACCGAACCCGCGGTGTGCACCCGGATCAGCGGCTTGCCGGTGGCTCCCATCGCGTCGGCCATGAACAGCTCGGGCATCATGACGCCCTCGAAGAAGTCGGGGGCCTTGCCCACCACGACGGCGTCGATGTCGTCGAAGGTCGATCCGGAGTCTTCCAGCGCCCGGTCGATGGCCTCGCGCACCAGGCCGTTCATCGAAACGTCTTTGCGCTTGGCGACATATTTCGTCTGCCCGGTACCGAGTACCGCGGCCAGGTTTGCTCCCGCTCCGGCCATCAGTTCTTCCCTTCCATGACCGCGACCAGGTTCTGTTGCAGGGCGGGCCCGCTGGTGGCGTGCGCCAGCACCCGCCCGGCCGAACCGTTCCAGATATGTTGTGCCGCAAAGCCGATCCGCTCGAGGCCGGCGACGAACATGGGGTGGGCCGCCAGTGCGCCGCCGGACGGGTTCACCTTGGTCGTTCCGGCTATGTTGATCGCCTCCGCGAGGATCAGGTGCTGGTGGCTGAACGGCGCACAGATCTCGGCCACGTCGAGGTTGCCGGTGTCACCGCCGGTGGCCGCCTTGGCCGCGGCGTGGGTCGAGGGCGATTCGGTGAGGTCGCGCACGCCCAGTGAGGGCGACTCGATGCGGTGTTCGATGCCGGTGATCCAGGCGGGATTTTCGCGCAACTCGCGCGCCCGGTCGTCGGCGGCAAGCACGATGGCGGCGGCGCCGTCGGTGATCGGGGCGATGTCATGGCGGCGCAGCGGGTCGGCGAAGAACGGCCGCTCCAGCAGTTCGTCGATGCTGGTCGCGGACTCCACGGAGTCGATTCGTTCGGCTTGCGCGAAGGAGTCCAAAGCGACCTGGGCCATTCGCCTTTCGTCCCACTTGCCGGTGTCGAGGCCGATGCGGGCCTGCAGTCCCGCCATCGACACCGAGTCCGGCCACAGTGGCGCGACGGTGTAGGGATCGGTCTGCCGCGAAAGTATCTGGCGCAGGATCCCGGCCGAGGACTTCCCGAAGCCGTACACCAGGGCGGTGTCGACCTCGCCGGTCAGGATCTTGATGTAGGCCTCGTACAGCGCCCAGGCCGCATCCATCTCGACGTGCGATTCGTTGATCGGCGGAACGGCGCCGATCGAGTCAATCGCCGAGATGAACGAAAATGCCCGTCCGGCAAGATAATCGGACGAACCCGAGCACCAGAAGCCGATTTCGGTCCTGGCGATGCCGAGCTCCTCGTACAGCTCGGCGAAGCACGGGATCAACATCTCGACACCGTTGGTGGTGCCGTCGGTGCGGCGGACATGCGGGGCGTGGGCGAAGCCGACGACCGCGACGTTGCGAGCGCTCATGTGTTCCTAAGCCCTTTACAGGTGGTGCTTGTAGGTGTCGTACTCGGCGTCGGGCTCGCCCGTCGGCCGGAAGTACTCGATGTTGTCGATGCCGAAACCCCACTCGTCGCGAGGCCGCCACACCGCTTCCACGCGCATGCCCATCCGCACCTCGTGGGCGTCGATGTCGGCGACCAGGTGCAGGAACGGGATGTCGGCGCCGTCGAGCAGCACGTAGGCCGCCACGTACGGCGGCTTGATGCGCTGGCCCTGGAACGGGATGTTGATGATCGCGAACGTCGTCACCGTGCCCTTGTCGGGCAGCTCGACGAACTCGGTGGTCGGCTGGCCGGTGGCCGGGTCGGCACCGTGGGGCGGGAAGTACACCTTGCCGGCCTCACCCGTGCGCGCACCCAACAACTTGCCCTCGGCGATGGCGCGCAAGTACGCGCTCTCCTCGTGCGAGGCGGTGTGCTGAATCGTCAGCGAGACCGGCGTGACGATCATGGTGACCGGTTCCTGGTCCCCGTCGGGTGTTTCGGGGACGGTCTCGGCTTGGTCGCCCAGCTTGAAGTAGGCGATGTCGGTGATGGCCCCCACCGGCTCGTCCGCCCAGTGCACGTGCACCCGGGTTCCGGTGCGGATGGCGTCCGGTTCGCCCGCATCGACGGCGTGCATCAGCAGCGTGTCCGCGCCGTCCAGCTTGATCAGCGCCCACGCGAACGGCCGGTCCAGCGGCTGGCCCTCTAGCGGCTCGGGCTGCCACGTCCAGGACGCGACCGTGCCGACGGCCGCCACCGGTACCATCTCGCCCAGCGGCTCATAGGTAACCGGGTCATATTCCGCCGGCGGCACATGCACCCGCCCATCGGATCCGCGCACCCCCAGGATGCGGCGCCCACGCAACGCGGTAAAGAACTTGCTGAGCGTGGAGCCCACCGAACGGGTGTAGTCGAAAGACAACGTCAGTGGCGCGGAGAGCGGTGGCTCAGGATGATCTATCAAGGTCGGGCTGCTCGGACTGGCTGTCACGCCATCGAGTAGAACAGGTTCTAAGAATCGTTTCAACACTGGGTCGGCTCGGAAGGCGGAGGCTATGAAGCTTGGGTTGCAGCTGGGGTATTGGGGTGCTCAGCCGCCGGAGAACGCCATGGAACTCGTCACCGCGGCCGAGGAAGCCGGATTCGACGCCGTATTCACCGCCGAGGCGTGGGGATCCGACGCGTACACGCCGCTGGCGTGGTACGGATCCTCGACGTCGCGGGTGCGGCTGGGCACGTCGGTGGTCCAGCTGTCCGCGCGGACCCCGACGGCCTGCGCGATGGCCGCCCTGACGCTCGATCACCTGTCCGGGGGCCGGCACATTCTCGGGCTGGGCGTGTCCGGACCGCAGGTGGTCGAGGGGTGGTACGGCCAGCGATTCCCCAAGCCGCTGGCGCGCACCCGCGAATACATCGACATCCTGCGGCAGGTGTGGGCCCGCGAAAAGCCGGTGACCAGCGACGGCCCCCACTACCCGCTCCCGCTGACCGGCCCCGGGACAACCGGGCTGGGAAAGCCGCTCAAGCCCATCACCCATCCGCTGCGCGCCGACATCCCGATCATGTTGGGCGCCGAGGGCCCGAAGAACGTCGCGCTGGCCGGCGAGATCTGCGACGGCTGGCTGCCGATCTTCTACACACCGCGGATGGCCGACACCTACAACGAATGGCTCGACGAGGGGTTCGCCCGGCCCGGCGCGCGCCGCAGCCGCGAGGACTTCGAGATCTGCGCGACCGCGAACATCGTCATCACCGACGACCGCAGCGCCGCCTTCGCGGCCATGAAGCCCTATCTCGCCCTCTACATGGGCGGGATGGGCGCGGAGGACACCAACTTCCACGCCGACGTCTACCGGCGGATGGGCTACGCCGAGGTCGTCGATGACGTGACGAAGCTGTTCCGGTCGAACCGAAAGGACGAGGCCGGGAAGGTCATTCCCGACGAGCTCGTCGACGACGCCGCGATCGTCGGCGACCTGGACTACGTGCGTAAGCAGATCAAGGTGTGGGAGGCCGCGGGCGTCACGATGATGGTGGTGTCCGGCCGCAGTACTGAGCAGATCAGCGAGCTTGCCACGCTTGTTTAGGCGTTCCTTGCCAGGGGAGTAGAACGCGTTCTAGATTGGCCCGATGACAGCCTCGCAGCACACCATCGCCGGCACGGTGATCACCATGCCGGTGCAGATCCGCAAGGCAAATCAGCACATGGCGATGTTTTCGGTGGACGCCGACGCCGCCCAGCACCTGATCGACTACAGCGACCTGCAGGTCTGCCGCTACCTGCCGGGGCGCACGATCGTGGTCCTGATGCTGATGCACTACATCGACGGCGACCTGGGCGAGTACTACGAATTCGGCACCAGCGTCATGGTCAACCCGCCGGGCTCGAACGCGAGTGGGCCCCGCGCGCTGCAATCGGCGGGCGCCTTCATCCACCATCTGCCCGTCGACCAGGCGTTCACGCTGGAGGCGGGCACCAAGATCTGGGGCTACCCGAAAGTCATGTCGGACTTCACCATTCGACAGGGCCGTGAGTTCGGGTTCGACTGCACCGTCGACGGCCAACTGGTGATCGACATGGAATTCAAGCGCGGCCTGCCATTTTCGCTGACCCCGCGCCAGCAAGCGCAGCGCAGCTACTCGCACCGCGACGGCATCACCCGTGAGACCGCCTTCGAACACACGCTGGACGGCGTGCGGACCCGGCTCGGTGGGGTGCGCGTCCGGCTCGGCGATCACCCGTACGCGAAAGAGCTGGCGTCGCTGGGCCTTCCGAAGCGCGCGCTGCTGTCCAGCTCGGCTGAGAACGTGCAGATGACATTCGGTGACGCTCAGGAGATCTCATGACGATGACTAGACCCGACGTCGACCTGACCGACGGCACCTTCTATGCGGGTGACTCCCGAGGCGTCTATCGCTGGATGCGGCAGAACGAGCCGGTCTTTCGGGACCGCAACGGGTTAGCCGCCGCGTCGACGTACCAGGCGGTGATCGAAGCCGAGCGCAACCCCGAGTTGTTCTCGAACGCCGGCGGCATCCGACCCGACCAAGACGGGGTCGAGATGATGATCGAGATGGACGATCCGCAACATCTGTTGCGCCGCAAGCTCGTCAACTCCGGTTTCACCCGCAAGCGCGTGAAAGATCAAGAGTCCAAAATCCTTTCGCTATGCGACACGCTGATCGACGCGGTGTGCGAACGCGGCGAGTGCGACTTCGTCTGGGACCTCGCCGCGCCGCTGCCGATGGCGGTCATCGGCGACATGCTCGGGGTGCTGCCGGAGGAACGCGAGATGTTCCTCAAGTGGTCCGACGATCTCGTCGGCGCCTTGAGCAGTACCGCGGCGGAAGCCGACATTCAGGTCACGATGGAGGCCTTCGCCGCCTACAGCGAATACATGATGGGCATGATCGCGGCCCGCAAGAAGGAACCGACCGACGACCTGGTCAGCGTCCTGGTGCACGCGGAGGTCGAGGGATCGCGCCTGGAGGACCACCAGATCGTCACCGAGGTGCTGCTGCTGCTGATCGGCGGTGACGAGACCACGCGGCACACGTTGAGCGGGGGAACGAGGCAGCTGCTGTTGCACCCCGACCAGCACCGGCGCCTGGTCAACGATTTGGATCTGCTGCCCAACGCGATCGAAGAGATGCTGCGCTGGACGGCGCCGGTGAAGAACATGGCCCGCACGCTCACCGCCGACACGGAGTTCCACGGCACGGCGCTGACCCAGGGCGAGAAGATGATCCTGCTGTTCGAGTCGGCGAACTTCGACGAGAAGGTCTTCGATGATCCGGAGAGCTTCGACATCGAGCGCTACCCGAACAACCACCTCGCGTTTGGCTTCGGGACGCATTTCTGCCTCGGCAATCAGCTTGCCCGCCTGGAGCTGTCGATCATGCAAACGCGGCTGCTGCAGCGCCTTCCGGATCTGCGGCTGGCGTCCGACGCGGCGCTGCCGCTGCGGCCGGCGAACTTCGTGTCCGGCCTGGAGAAGATGCCGGTGGCGTTCAGCCCGACCGCGCCGCTGGGCTGACGGGCGTCTCCTCGCCGAGCGTGCACTCACGGCGAGGAATCGACCAAATTACGTGCGTGAGTTCACGCTCGGCGAGCCCACGCGGTGGCCAGTCGCGCCAGGATGCCGCCCCGCGTGTGGTCGGCCGTGACGCGGATGGTGATCCAGCCCATCGTGTCTAGAGCCTCGTAGCGCTCGATGTCCCTGCGCAGTTGGCGACGATCGGTCCGATGGTGGTCACCCTCGTACTCGAGGGCGATCTTGAGATCCTCCCAGCCGAGGTCGACAACCGCGACAAGCTCGCGATATTCGCCGTAGACGGGGATCTGGGTCTGCGGCAGGGGGTATCCGGCCTCGATGACCGTGAGTCGCAGCCAGGTTTCCCGGGGTGACTCCGCTCCGGCATCGACAAGTGCGAGTGCGCGTCTGGCTCGCCGGATGTTCCGGTGGCCTCTATAGCGTTCCGCGACCAACTCCGCATCGGCGAACTTCAGTCGGGTTGCCCGAGCCAGGGCATCGATGGCAGCGACAGCATTCCCGACTGGATTCCGACAGGCGAGGTCGAATGCTGTGCGCGCCGGGTTCGTCGTCAGCACGTCGGCGATCACTTGAGTCTCATCGTCCTCGACTGTGTCCGACCAGGTACGGATGCCGGCTGGGGGGCGACGGTGTTCGTACAGCAGTTGCGCCGGCGCGTGGTGATCTACCCATTTGGCGCCGTGGAGCGCCGACGCAGAATGTCCAGCGACGATCCCGCGCCGCCGGGACCATAGCCAGGCGGCACGAGCGCGCGTCACAGCGGTCAAGTCCTTGTCGCGGGGGAAGTAGACGTCCGGATGGATTGCGACGAATCTGCTTCGCAGCGCATGCCGGGTCAGAGCGCCCGCCGCGAGCGCTTCGCTGCCGATGAACGGTTCTTCCACGCGGGCAGTGTGTCTCAAGCCACCGACAGCGGCGCCGAGCGTGAAGCCACGTATCAAATTCGGGCGAAATCTCGCCGTCAGTTCACGTTCGGCGAAGGGGACCGGGCGAGGCGCTAGCGGTTCTGGAAGTTGGGCTTGCGCTTCTCGGCGAACGCCCGTGGGCCTTCCTTGGCGTCGTCGGACAGGAACACCTTGATGCCGATCTGGGTGTCGATCTTGAAGGCGTCGTTCTCGTGCAGGCCCTCGGTTTCGCGGATCGCCCGCAGGATCGCCTGCACGGCCAGCGGGCCGTTGTTCTCGATCAGCTCGGCGATCTCCAGCGCCTTGGTCAGTGCCTGGCCGTCGGGCACCAGGTGGCCGATCAGGCCGATCTCCTTGGCCTCGGCGGCGGTGATGTGCCGGCCGGTCAGCAGCAGGTCGCACGCGACGGTGTAGGGGATCTGCCGCACCAGCCGCACGGCGGAGCCGCCCATCGGGTACAGGCTCCACTTGGCCTCCGAGATGCCGAACTTCGCGCTCTCGCCCGCGATGCGGATGTCTGTGCCCTGCAGGATCTCGGTGCCGCCGGCGATCGCGGGCCCTTCGACAGCCGCGATGAGCGGTTTGGTCAGCCGGCGCCCCTTCAGCAAGGCGTCGATCCGTGACGGGTCGTAGCTGCCGTCCTTGAACGAGTCGCCGGGCGGTTTCTTGGTCGCCGTCTTGAGGTCCATGCCGGCGCAGAAGTAGCCACCGGCGCCCGTCAGGATGCAGCAGCGGATGTCGTCGTCATTGTCGACGCGATCCCAGGCCTGCACCATGATTTCCATCATTTCGGTGCTCAGCGCGTTGCGGGCGTGCGGGCGGTTCAGCGTGACGATCAGGGTGTGACCGCGCTGTTCGACGAGGGCGTCCGGTCCCGTCTGTTCGTTTGCTGGAGCCTGAGCCACGGCTACTGCCTTTCAGTCGTCGGTGGGGGCGAGCTTGTCAAGAAATGTAACACGTTCTAATTTGGTGGCCGTGGCCCTGAATATTGCCGATCTCGCCGAGCACGCCATCGACGCTGTGCCTGACCGTGTCGCCCTCATCTGCGGCGACGAGAAGCTGACTTACGCCGAACTGGAGGAGAAGGCCAACCGCCTCGCGCACTACCTGATCGACCAAGGCGTCAAGAAGGACGACAAGGTCGGCCTGTACTGCCGCAACCGCATCGAGATCGTGATCGCGATGCTCGGCATCGTCAAGGCCGGCGCGATCCTCGTCAACGTCAACTACCGCTACGTCGAGGGTGAGCTGCGCTACCTGTTCGACAACTCCGACATGGTGGCGTTGGTGCACGAGCGCCAGTACTCCGATCGGGTCGCCAACGTGCTGCCGGACACCCCAAACGTCAAGACCATCCTGGTCATCGAGGACGGCTCCGACAACGACTACCAGCGCTACGGCGGCGTCGAGTTCTATTCGGCGATCGCGCAGGGCTCGCCCGAGCGCGACTTCGGTGAGCGCAGCGCCGACGCCATCTACCTGCTGTACACCGGGGGCACCACCGGATTCCCGAAGGGCGTGATGTGGCGCCACGAGGACATCTACCGGGTGTTGTTGGGCGGCACCGACTTCGCCACGGGCGAATTCGTCAAGGACGAGTACGACCTGGCCAAGGGCGCCGTCGCCAACCCCCCGATGGTCCGCTACCCGATTCCGCCGATGATCCACGGCGCCACCCAGTCCGCGACCTGGATGTCGATCTTCTCGGGTCAAACCACCGTGCTGGCGCCGGAATTCAACGCCGAAGAGGTGTGGCGCACCATCCACGAACACAAAGTCAACCTGCTGTTCTTCACCGGTGACGCGATGGCGCGGCCGTTGCTCGACGCCCTGAACAAAGACAACGACTACGACCTGTCTTCGCTGTTCCTGCTTGCCAGCACCGCGGCGTTGTTCTCGCCAAGCATCAAGGAGCGGCTGCTGGAGCTGCTGCCCAACCGGGTCATCACGGACTCAATTGGCTCCTCCGAGACCGGTTTTGGCGGCACCAGCGTCGTGGCCGCGGGTGCGCCGCACAGCGGTGGCCCCCGCGTCACCATCGACCACCGCACCGTCGTGCTCGACGAGGAGGGCAACGAGGTGAAGCCGGGCTCGGGGGTGCGCGGCTTCATCGCCAAGAAGGGCAACATCCCGGTCGGCTACTACAAGGACGAGAAGAAGACGGCCGAAACCTTCAAGACCATCAACGGCGTTCGCTACGCCATTCCCGGGGACTGGGCCCTGGTCGAGGAGGACGGCTCCGTGACCATGCTGGGCCGCGGCTCGGTGTCGATCAACAGCGGCGGCGAAAAGATCTATCCCGAGGAGGTCGAGGCCGCGTTGAAGGGACACCCCGACGTCTTCGACGCCCTGGTGGTCGGTGTGCCCGACCCGCGTTACGGCCAGCACGTGGCGGCCGTCGTGCAGCCCCGGCCCGGATGCCGGCCGTCGCTGGCGGAGCTGGACGGTTTCGTGCGCTCGGAGATCGCGGGATATAAAGTGCCGCGCAGCCTTTGGTTGGTCGACGAAGTGAAGCGGTCGCCCGCCGGCAAGCCCGACTACCGCTGGGCCAAGGAGCAGACCGAAGCGCGCCCCGCCGACGACGTGCACGCGAGTCACGCGACGACCTGACGCGCACCTAGCGGCGTGACCGACTTCGTCAAACAGCACCCGGACGCGCCCACCGGCTATTTCGCCTGGGAAGCGGCGGGTTTGGGGTGGCTTGCCGGCGTCGACGGCGGCGCGCCCTGCGCGCAGGTTGTCTCCGTTGGCGCAGCGAACCTGACCCTGCGGCGGCTTGAATCCGTGCCCCCGAGCGCCGAGGCGGCGGACGCGTTCGGCAGTCGATTGGCCGTCACCCACGACGCGGGCGCCGCCGCGTTCGGCGCGGGACCCGACGGGTGGGACGGGGCCGGGTTCTTCGGGCCGCTGTCGCAGCCGCTGCCGATGTCGCTGCGGCGGCACCGGCGATGGGGCGATTTCTACGCCGACGAGCGGCTGGCCCCGATGGCCGAGCTGGCGGCGGCGCGGTTGGACGCGTCGACCCGCGCCACGATCGACGCCGTCGCGGCTCGCTGCCGCGCGGGCGACTTCGACGACGACGACCCGCCGGCCCGGCTGCACGGCGACCTGTGGAGCGGCAACGTGATGTGGACGCCCCACGGCGTGGCGCTGATCGACCCGGCCGCGCATGGCGGCCACCGCGAGACCGACCTGGCGATGCTCGCGCTGTTCGGCTGCCCCCACTACGACACCGTCCTCGCCGGTTATCAGCGGGTGCGATCGCTGAAACCCGGCTGGCGCAACCGCATCGGGCTGCACCAGCTCTTTCCGCTGCTGGCGCATGTGGTGCTGTTCGGCGGCGGGTACACGCGGCAGGCGGACGCCGCCGCCCGCGCCGCGCTGGCCGCCTGACGCCCGTCTACAGTCGAAGCTCTATGACGATCGATGTCTGGATGCAACACCCGACGCAACGATTCTTGCGCAGCGACATGCTGGCCTCCCTGCGCCGCTGGACGGGCGGGGCGATCCCCGACACCGACATTCCGATCGAGGCGACCATCGCGGCCATGGACGCCGCCGACGTGGGTTTCGGCCTGCTGAGCGCGTGGTGCGGTCCTCATGGCCAGGACCTGGTCTCCAACGACGAGGTCGCCGGGTGGGTGCGGTCCCATCCGGACCGTTTCGCCGGACTGGCCGCCGTGGACCTGGATCGCCCGATGGCGGCGGTTCGCGAGCTGCGGCGCCGTGTGCAGGAGGGCTTCGTGGGTCTGCGGGTGGTGCCGTGGTTGTGGAACGCGCCGCCCACCGACCCGCGCTACTATCCGCTGTTCGCCGAATGTGTAGAGTCCGGCGTGCCGTTCTGCACGCAGGTCGGTCACACCGGCCCGCTGCGGCCGTCGGAGACCGGACGCCCGATTCCCTACATCGACCAGGTGGCGCTCGATTTCCCGGAGCTCGTCATCGTGGGCGGCCACGTCGGCTATCCCTGGACCGAGGAGATGGTCGCGGTCGCCCGCAAGCACGAGAACGTGTACATCGACACCTCCGCCTACACGATCAAGAGACTCCCGGACGAGCTCGTCCGCTTCATGAAAACCGGTACCGGACAACGCAAGGTCTTGTTCGGCACAAATTACCCGATGATCGCGCACACGCACGCTTTGGCGGGACTGGATGAACTCGGGCTCAGCGATGAGGCCTGCCGAGACTTCCTGCGCGGCAACGCCGAACGTGTTTTCGGACTGGAGGCAAACAGGTGAACGGCGCTCAGGCACTGATCAACACCCTGGTCGACGGCGGCGTCGACGTCTGCTTCGCCAACCCCGGTACGTCGGAGATGCACTTCGTGGCCGCGCTCGACGCGGTTCCCCAAATGCGTGGCGTGCTGGCCCTTTTCGAAGGCGTGGCGACCGGCGCGGCCGACGGCTATGCGCGGATGGCCGACCGGCCTGCCGCGGTGCTGTTGCACCTGGGCCCCGGATTGGGCAACGGCCTGGCCAACCTGCACAATGCGCGGCGCGCGCACGTGCCGGTGGTGGTGGTTGTCGGCGACCACGCCACCTATCACAAAAAGTACGACGCCCCACTGGAATCCGACATCGACGCGCTGGCCGGCAGCGTCTCGGGATGGATGCGCCGCACCGAGAAGGTCGCCGATGTCGCGTCCGATACGGCCGAGGCGATCGCCGCGAGCCGCTCGGGCGCGCAGATCGCCACCCTGATCCTGCCCGCCGACGTGTCCTGGTCCGACGGGGCGCAACCCACTGCCACGATGCCCGCGAATCCTGCTGGGACGGACCCTCAGTTGGCGTCCGCGGCGCTGGAGGTGCTGCGTTCCGGGGAGCCCACGGTGCTCATGATCGGGGGCGACGCCACCCGTGGGCCTGGGCTGGCCGCCGCCGCGCGGATCGCCCGGGCGACCGGCGCCCGGTTGCTGTGCGAAACGTTCCCGACGCGGCTGGAACGCGGCGCGGGCGTCCCCGCCGTCGAGCGGCTGGCCTACTTCGCCGAGGCCGCCACCGCCCAGCTGAACGGCGCCAAGCATCTGGTGTTGGCGGGCGCCAAGTCGCCGGTGTCCTTCTTCGCCTACCCGGGCATGCCCAGCGACCTGGTGCCGGCCGGCTGCGAGGTGCACGTGCTCGCCGAACATAGTGGTGCCGCAGCCGCTTTGATCGACCTGGCCGACGGGGTAGCACCCGGCACGGTCGCGCCGGTGGCGGACGCGTCGCGCCCACAAGTGCCGACGGGTGCGCTGACGTCGGCGTCGGCGGCCGATGTGATCGGGGCGTTGCTGCCCGAGCGGGCGATCGTCGTCGACGAGTCGAACACGTCCGGCCTGTTGCTGCCGGCGGCCACCGCCGGTGCGCCTGCACATGATTGGCTGACGCTGACGGGTGGCGCGATCGGCTACGGCATCCCGGCCGCGGCGGGCGCGGCCGTGGCCGCCCCCGATCGTCCGGTGCTGTGCCTGGAATCCGACGGGTCTGCCATGTACACGATTTCGGGGCTGTGGACCCAGGCGCGGGAAAACCTCGACGTGACCACCGTGCTCTATGACAACAGCGCCTACGACATCTTGCGGGTTGAGCTGCAACGCGTCGGGGCTGGGTCCGCGCCCGGTCCCAAGGCGCTCGATTTGCTCGACTTATCCCGTCCCACAATGGATTTCGTCAAGATTGCCGAGGGCATGGGGGTTCCGGCGCGCCGCGCGACCACCGCCGAGGAGTTCGCCGACGCCCTGCGCGCGGCCTTCGCCGAACCGGGACCGCACCTCATCGACGCGGTGGTGCCCTCGCTGATGGGGTAGTGCCGGCGCCGGTGCGTCAGGTGTCGAAGATCGTGGTGCCCAGACCGCTGGGGCTTTCCGAGATGTAGACGGGCCCTAGCTCGAAGGGGATGTTCCCGGTGTTCATCACGCTGCCGGTCACTGTCAGGGGATGCGTCGTGGTCGTGGTGTACGTGTACAGCAGCTGACCGTTGTCGTAGACCGAAATGACTGTTCCCACCGGCACGGTGCCGGTTGTTTGACCCGTCCCGAGCAGGGATCCCGGGATGGAACCGAAATTGTCACCGGAGTCGATGAACAGGGAGGGGACGACCGTCGACGTCATAGTGTGCCCGGGGACGGTGACCTGGACGTCCAGGTTGCTGACCGTCGGGGATCCGGTGACCGAGACGCCGCCGGGCAATGGGTGGGGACCAAACACCAGTTGGTTCTGGGGCTGGTTGAAGAGCACGCCTTGATCGATGGTGCCCGGCAGCGCGGGAAGCACCGTACTGGTTCCGGGGCCCCCGGCGTTCGGGCCGATACCCAAGACGCCCACGACACCGGTGCCGGCCCAATAGTTTGCGAAATTAGTCGAATCGGTGCCGCTGAGAACGTCGACGGCGGTCGGCGACGTGACGGTGACGACGGATCCATTCGCTCCGCTCAAGAATCCCACCGTCTGGTCAGACGTGGTGTAGTTAACCGTCACCGACGCGCCCGGCCCGGAATACGTGACCGAACCCGTGGCGACCGAGGGACCAGGGTTCGGGACGTATTGCCCTTCGATGACGAGGCCGGACGATCCGGTGTCAACCAGCACGGGCGCCGGCGGTCCGCCGTTTACCGAGACGTACACAATCGGGAAACGGTTTTGCGCCAACGTCAGCGCGACGGTTTGGTTTTGCGAAATCGGGGTGCCGTTGCCGCCCGCGCTGCCGTTCGGGCCGGTGCCGGCCCCGCCGGTGCCGCCGGTGCCGTTGGTCCCGGGCGACCCGACCGTGCCACCGCTGCCGCCGGTGCCGCCGTTGCCGCCGGAGCCGCCGTTGGCGCCGTGGCCGCCGGCGCCGCCGCTGCCGCCGGTGCCGGCCCCGCCGCCCGTGCCTACGGCGCCGGCATTGGCGCCGTGGCCGCCGGTGCCGCCTTGGCCGCCGTTAACGCCGGTGCCGCCCAGAGTGGCGGCGCCGCCGTTGCCGGCGTTGGCGCCGTCGCCCCCTTGGCCTGCGTTGCCCCCGGTGCCGCCGCCCGCGCCCGCTCCGCCGGTACCCCCTTTGCCGCCGGCGCCGCCGCTGCCGCCGGCGCCGCCGTTGCCTCCGTTATCGCCCTGGGAGTTGAAGGTACTGCCGCTGGCGTCGCCGCCGGCGCCGCCATCCCCGCCCAGGCCGCCGCTGCCGCCGGTGCCGCCGGTGAAACCGCTGCTGCCCTGCCCGCCGTCGCCGCCGGCCCCGGCGCCGCCGCCGGTGCCGCCGTTCCCGCCGGTGCCGACTGGCAGCCCTTCGCTCCCGGGCGCCGATTGGAAGCCGTTGCCGGGCGCTCCGCCCGCGCCGGCCGAGCCCCCGTTGCCGCCGGTGCCGCCGGCGCCCCCGACGCTGCTGCTGCCGGTGCCGCCCGTCCCGCCGACGCCGCCGCCGCCGCCATCGCCGCCCGGACCGCCGTTGCCGTTAGACCCGAAGAAGCCGTGCTGTGGTGAGATCGATGTGAGCCGTTGGCTGGCCGCGCCGCCTTGACCGCCCTGGCCGCCGCCGCCGCCATTGCCCGCGGCGAAGCCGGGGTTGGGGCCGGGCGCGCCGGTGCCACCGCCGCCACCGGCTCCGCCGCTGCCACCGGCGCCACCGTCGCCGCCACTGCCGAAGAACACGTTGTTGTTTTCTGCCGCTTGAAGGCTGGCGCTCTGGCCGGGTTCGCCCCCGGCACCGCCGCTGCCGCCGCTGCCGCCGGCGCCGCCGGCGCCGCCGCTGGTGTTGAGGCCCACGCCCCCGCCGGTGCCTTGCCCGCCGGCGCCACCGTCACCGCCGTTGCCGCCGCTGCCGCCGGCCGTGGCGCCGGAGCCGGGATCGCCGCCGGTGCCGCCCGCGCCGGCAGCGCCGCCGTTGCCGCCGTTGCCGCCGTTGCCGCTGCCGACGGCCGCGGCGCCGTTGCCGCCGGTGCCACCATCGCCGCCGTTGCCCGCAGCGCCGCCGTTGGCGGAGCTGCCGCCGTTGCCGCCGTTGCCGCCCGCACCGCCCGCTCCTCCTTGGCCGCCGGTGCCGGCGGTGCCGGCTTGCCTGCCGGTGCCGGCTTGTCCGCCGGTGCCCCCGGTGCCGCCGTTGCCTCCTTGGCCGCCGACCCCGCCAACCTGCCCGGAATTGGCGGTGTTGTCGGTGCCCGCGCCGCCCTGGGCGCCGGCGCCGCCGCCACCGCCGGTGCCGCCGGTGCCCCCCACACCCTGCTGACCGCCGCCGCCGGAACCCGCGGCCCCGCCGGTGCCGCCCTGACCGCCCTGACCTCCGTCGCCGGCCTTGCCGGCCGCGCCCTGCGTGGATCCGGCACCGCCGACCCCGGCGGCCCCGCCACCACCGCCGGTGCCTCCGTTTCCGCCGATCCCGCTGGCGACGTTTTGGCTGCCGTCGATGCCAGCGCCGCCCTGCCCGCCGACACCGCCAGCCCCGCCGGTTCCGCCCTGCCCGCCGGCGCCCTGCTGGCCCCCGCCGCCGGAACCC
>NZ_LZIC01000111.1 GCF_001667185.1 Mycobacterium sp. 852002-50816_SCH5313054-b
CTGGCGGCCAGGGTGGGGCCACCGCTGTCCGCGGTGTGGGCCTCGGCGGTGGCGGGCAGGGTGGCTTCCTGGCTGCGACGCACGATGTTGTTGGCGTGGTCCTGATCGGGGTCGCTGAGGGCCTCGTGGGCGGCCAGCGCCAGATCGCCGGCGCTGGCGTAGCGGTCTTCGGGTTTCTTGGCCATGCCGCGGGCGATCACCGCGTCGAAGGCCTTGGGGACGCCCGGGCGCACGGCGCTGGGTTTCGGGATCGGGTCCATCAGGTGGGCGGTGACCAGGGTGCTGGCGCTGTCGGCGCGGTACGGCGGGGACCCGGTCAACGCCTCGTGCAGCACGCAGGCCAGCGCGTAGATGTCGGCGCGGTAGGTGACCTCGTCGTTGGAAAAGCGTTCGGGCGCCATGTATTTCCAGGTGCCCACCGCGGTGCCGAGTTGAGTCAATTTTTCGTCGGTGGTCGCGCTGGCGATGCCGAAGTCCACCAGGTAGGCGAAGTCGTCGCGGGTGACCAGGATGTTGGGCGGTTTGACGTCGCGGTGCATCACCCCGGCGGCGTGGGCGGCGTCCAGCGCCGAGGCGATCTGGGTGATGATGGCGACCGCGCGCGGCGGGGTCAGCGGGCCGAACCGCTTGAGCACCGCGTCCAGGTCGGTGCCCTCGATGAGGCGCATCTCCATGTACATCTGGCCGTCGATTTCGCCGTAGTCGTGGATGGGCACCACGTGGGGTTCCTGCAAACGGCCGGCGATGCGGGCCTCGCGCTTCATCCGCTCGCGAAACACCGGGTCCTTGCTGAACGTGTCCGACATCAGCTTGACCGCCACCGTCCACTCCTTCACGGTGTGCTCGGCCTCGTAGACCTCGCCCATCCCACCGCGGCCCAGCAGCCGCTTTAGGTGATAGGGCCCGAACGTCGAACCCACCCGTGAGGCCTGCGCGTCGCTCATCCCTGACCCTCCAAACCAACCCCGGACCCGCCGACCATATCAACAACGTCCGGCCTCAACGGCCAACCGCGAGCCCCGTACTCAGCAATCAAGACGGTAAGCCCGCGGCGGCCCCGCCGCAGGACATCCACCGCATTGCTAACCGGGGCGCCGCCACAGCAGGAGATAACGCCAGAACAGGAGCCGACGGACGCGGGCGCCCGGCAGGGTCGCGGCGGCGATTTCGCGGGCCTGCCGGGTGGTCAGCGGCGGTTCGAAAACTTTCGGCATCGCGTCGTTGACAGCATCCAGTCGGTACCAGTCGCCGCGGCCCGCCGCCCGGAGCGCGGCGAACACCGCGCCGAGCGCCGGATTGCCCACCGCCGCAACGATTTCGGCGGGCGCCTCCCGGGGCAGGTCGGCGCGCGGCAAGACCACCGCGGCCAGCACGCCGCCCGGGCGCAACCCCGGCGCGAGCTGCCGCAGCGCGTCGGCGAGCGGCACCTGGTGCAACGCGGTGATCGACACGATCGCGTCGTAATGCGCTGCGGGCAAGGGCGCCGCCATCACGTCGGCGTGGGCGCAGGTGACGTTGTCCGGTGCGCGCCGCCGGGCCGCCTCGATCATCGCCGCCGACTTGTCGATCGCATCGACGTGATCGGCGCGGCCGGCCAGTCGCGTCGCGAATGCCCCCGCGCCACAACCGACGTCGAGCACCCGCCCGCAGCGCCGCGGCAGTTGCCGCAACAGGATTCGTTGGTAGTAGGCGTTGTGGTCCCACGCCAACCGGCTCGCCCTCAAGAGTGGGCAGCCCACCATTTGTACAGCTGATCCAGGTTGGGCCCCTGCGCATTTCCCCCGACGACGGCGAACACAAGGGTCTGCTGGCTCGTCCACATCACCTTCGGCTCATCGCCCGTATAGGTCCCGCAGGCGATTTGACCGAGGATGGTGTTCGGGTCTTTGTTGTGCCACCAGGTGCCGGGTGAGGCTTTGTCTCCGGGGCACTTAACGAGCGTGTCGGTTCCGCTGTAGCGATTGAACGCGTCCTGCACGCCTTGCAGGTCCGAGAACAGCGCGTAGGCCGAGATCGTGGGGCCGTTGGGGTCGGTGTTGGGCCCGCACGAGACGGAGACGATCGCGCCCGGCATCGGTTGGGGGTCTGGATTGCAGGTGCCGGATGGATAGCCGGCGGGCAGCAGGCCCATCAGCCGGCTCACGCTGGCGGGCGAGGGGCCGGACGGCGACGGGGAGGTGGTACGGGTGCTCGTTCTCTTGGTGGTCGTGGTCGTCGTGGTGGTGGTGCTGGCCGCGGTGGGGGTTTCGCTGTCGTCGTTGCCGACCGCGATCGAGATGCCGACGGCGGCGGCGACGAGGACGACCACGGCCGCCGCGGCCCCGGCGACGATGGCCCACGGGTTGCGCCGGCGCGGTGGCGCCGGCGGGTGCCCGGGACCCCACGGCGCGGGGCCGGCGAATTGCGGTGGTGGCCCGCCGAAAGGGGCTTGGTACCGCGGCGGATTCGGTGGGGGCGGGCCCGCAACGGGCATGGGCCGCGGCACGGAACCAACGGCGCCCTTCGGTACGGACGGGGCGGACTGCTCACTGTGGCGCAGGATGTTGACGGCCTGCGTCTGCTCCGGATCGGTGAGCGCATCGTGGGCGGCGCGCGCCAGGTCACCGGCGCTGGCGTAGCGGTCGTGCGGCTTTTTGGCCATGCCGCGCGCGATCACGGTGTCGAACGCCCGGGGGATGCCCGATCGTTTGACGCTGGGCTGGGGGATGGGCTCCACCAGGTGGGCGCTGACCAGCACCCCGGCGCTATCGGACGGGTACGGCGGGGAACCCGTGAGGCATTCGTAGAGCACGCACGCCAGGGAGTAGATGTCGGCGCGGTAGGTGACTTCGTCGTTCGAAAAGCGTTCGGGCGCCATGTATTTCCAGGTGCCCACCGCGGTGCCGAGTTGAGTCAATTTTTCGTCGGTGGTCGCGCTGGCGATGCCGAAGTCCACCAGGTAGGCGAAGTCGTCGCGGGTGACCAGGATGTTGGGCGGTTTGACGTCGCGGTGCATCACCCCGGCGGCGTGGGCGGCGTCCAGCGCCGAGGCGATCTGGGTGATGATGGCCACCGCCCGCGGCGGGCTCAGCGGGCCGAACCGTTTGAGCAACGAATCCAGGTCGGTGCCCTCGATGAGGCGCATCTCCAGATACATCTGGCCGTCGATTTCGCCGTAGTCGTGGATCGGCACCACGTGGGGTTCCTGCAAACGGCCGGTGATGCGGGCTTCGCGTCTCATCCGCTCGCGAAATACCGGATCCTTGCTCACGGATTCCGACATCAGCTTCAGCGCCACCGTCCAGCCCTTGACGGTGTGTTCGGCCTCGTAGACCTCGCCCATGCCGCCGTGGCCGAGGGCCCGTTTGAGCTCGTAGGGTCCGAACCTCGACCCCGAACGCGAGCCCGGCGCCCCGCTCATCGATCCTCCCAAACCAACCCAGACCCGCCGACCATATCAACACCGGTGCCGGGCACCCGGTCAGCGCTTTAGGTGGTGGCGACCATCAGCTCGTTGCTGGCGTCCCATGCCTTGAGGAACACCGACATCGGGATCTGCGCGTCGCGGCCCTTGGGATCGCCGCTGTCGTTCAGGTGGACGATGTTGAAGGCGGCGTCGACGCCGGTCACCACCACGGCGTGGTCGCCGAGCGGCTTGCCGTTCTTGTCCTTGGTTTCGACGGGCACGTTCCAGATGAGTTCGCCGTTGACGCTGACGATCACCTTGTGGCCGGTGCCCAGCTCCTGCTCGATGCCCCGGATGCCGCCGGGGATGCCGTCTTCGGCGGCGTACTGCCTGTTGGTGATGAGGGCGTCGACCTTGTACTGCTTGAGCAGCGTCGGGACGTCGGCGAACATGGTGCCCTGGCCCGAATTCGGGTTCTTCGTGTCGGCCGGCGTGATGTAGATCGAGCCGGGGTGAATGGTGCTCGGGGTCGATTGGGCCTTCTTGATGATCGCCTCCTCGGAGGGTTCCGTGCCGGTCACCTGGCCGATCACATCGGCGCTGGCCATCAGCACGCAGTCGTCGTATTTCTGGTGGCGCCACCACTTGGCGGCGGCCTCGGGGTCGCCGTACGTGGCGCCCGAGGCCGCGCCGGCCGGGCTGGCCGCTCCCAGGGCGGCGGCCCCGGCGGCCACCGCGAAGACGGCGGTTTTGGCGATGTGTTTGATCGTGCTGGCGTGCATGGGTAGTCCTCGTCCTTTCTCGTTCCGCGTTGTTGCGGTTTGGTTGAGAAAAGGTTCCGATCTCGGACTTGTCGTTATCTCAACGGATCCTTGGAGTGATATTCGCGCCGCTAATCCCTTGCCGCGCAACGGAGAATGGGGACCCCGGCTGGCGGGATCCCCATTCGGGTGGGCGGGTGACTAGGTGAGCCGGCTGGACAGCTGGGGGCAGTAGGCGTGGGCCGCGTCGACGACGAAGTAGGCGGCCTGCTTGCTCGTGAGGTTTGTCTGGCTCAGCACTTCCGTGGCGACGTCCGTCCCGGACTTGCCGGCGGCCAGCTCCCTGCATACCTGGTGGCCTTCCTTGCTGGCCTCCTGGGGTGACGTGAACGTGACGCCGAGGCCCCTCATCTCGGTGATGAAGGTGTCGTCGGCGGTGCCGGCCCCTGCCGCCCCTGCGGTGGCGACCGCGAGCCCGGCGGCGGCGGCGCCGACGGCGGTGGTGACGGCGGCGGTGGTGCGGGGAGAGAACATTGTTGATCCTTTACTGGTGGGTTCGGCCCTGGATGCGCTCAGCCTCGGGCCGAATCCTTGAAGGATTCTCAATAAGTTCTTGGCGCAACTTCGCGTTGACGTCTTATTCGGTGCCGGCCTTGTTCCCCGCGGCGATCTCGAACGTGAACTCGTGCTCGCCGATGCGGACGTGATCGCCGTCGTGCAGCGGGGTCGCCCGGCGGATCCGCTGGTTTCGCACGTACACCCCGTTCGACGAGCGCAGGTCGTTGATCACGAAGCTGCTGCCCGTGTCGACGATGACGGCGTGGTAGCGGCTGACCTTGGGGGTGGCCAGGACGATGTCGTTGTCGCTGAGACGCCCGATGCGGGTCGCGGCCTCGTCCAGCGCGTGGGTGTCGCCGGACTCTTCGCGCAGGTACGCGACGGCGTCCCGATCGGACACCATCGTGTACTGGTCCATGACCGTGAGCGTCACGGCGGCGGTGGTGACGGCGGTCTTCTTGACGTCCAACGGTTCCTGGCGCAGGATCCGGTCGTTGAGTTCGCGCAGGTTGTGGCCCGGGTCGATGCCGAGGTCCTCGGCGAGCGTTTCCTTCACGCGGCGGTAGGCGGCCAGGGCATCGGATTGGCGGTCGGTGAGGTAGTAGGCCGTGATCAGCTGCGCCCACAGCGGCTCGCGGTAGGGATGCTCCACGGTCAGGGCCTCGAGCTCGGTGGTCACGGCAGAGGCGCGTCCGCAAGCGATTTCGGCCTCGGCCCTCGCCGTGTGGACGAGGATCTTCTCCTCGACCAGGGAGGTGGCGAAGGCGTCGACGAACTGAAAGTCGCGCAGGTCCTCGAGCACCTGCCCGCGCCACTCGGCCAGCGCCGCGGAAAGGTGCTTGCTGGCCTGTTCGAACCGGCCGCCGGCGGCCGCCTGCACGCCCGCAGTCTTCTCGGCGATGAATCGCCCGATGTCGCAAGCGTCGTCGGGGATGCTGAGGCGGTAGCCCGGGGGCGCCGCCGCCAGCACCACCCGCGAGTCCACCCCGAATCCGCCGAGCAGCTTCCGCAGGTTGGACACGTAGGAGTGGATGCTGGCCCTGGCCCCCGACGGCGGCGAATCCTCCCAGAGAGCCGTGGAGAGCCGGTCGACGCCCACGGGGCTGTTGCGGTTCATCAGCAGCAAGGCCAGGACGGCCCGCTGCTTGGGGGTGCCCGCCGGCACCAAGGCGCCATCGACGCTCATTTCCAGCGGTCCCAGCAGACCGAACTCGAGACGTTTGTCCACCATCGCGCGTAACAGCCTCCCTGTCTTCCGCGGCGTTCGCGTGCCAATGAGGTGTCTTGTGCTTGTGATTGTCATACGAATCGGGCGAATTCGGTAACAACCCGCGAAATGCGCCGCGTCGCGGAAATGCGCCTCAGCCACGCAATCCTGGCCGCCTCGGGTGAATCGGGTTAGGGCTCAGGGAAATCCGGACGCCACTTCAGAGCGTGACGACCATCAGCTCGTTGCTTGTCTCCCAGGACTGAACGAAGAGCGGCAGGGGAATCTGCTCGTCGCGCCCCTCGGAGGTGCCGCTGTCGTTGAGGTGGACGATGCCGTGGGTGGCGTCGACGCCCGTCACCACCACCGCGTGGTCGGACAGCGGGTTGCCGAACTTGTCCTTCTCCTCGACAGGCTGGTGCCAGATCAGTTCGCCGTTGAGGCTGACGATCACCTTGTGGCCGCCGCCCAGCGCCTGCTTGAGTCCCGCGATGCCCGGACGGATCCCGCTTCTGGCGGTGTCGTCCCTGTCGATGACGACGGCGGTGACCCGGTATTGGGCGAGCAACGTCGGCACGTCCGCCAGGCTCGCGCCCCCGCCCGAACTGGGGTTGACCGGGTCGGCCGGCTTGGTGTAGATCGGGCCCGCTGAGACGACGCTGGGGGTCGAGTGGGCCTTGGCGATGATGGCCCTCTCCGAGGGTGCGGCACCGGTGAGCTGGCCGATGACGTCGGCGCTCGCCATGAGGACGCAGTCGTCGTACCGCTGCTCGTGCCAGTACTCGGCGGCGGCAACCGGGTCGCCGTACATGACTTCCGACGCCGCGCTTGCCGGGGCGGCCACGCCGAACGCGACGGCGCCGGCGAGGACCGCGACGGTGACGGCCTTGGCGGCGGCGGCGATCGTGGTGGCTTTCATGGCGTGTCCTTGCTCGTTTCGAACCCGTGCGGGTCGGTTGAGGAAAGGCTCCAATCCCGGCCTTGTCGGTATCTCCACGAATTCTTGGAAGGGCCCGCACATCCCGGCTCCAGCGGCGGATGGGGGATCCCGGTGAACCGGAATCCCCCATCGCGGTAGGTGGTGGCTAGGTAGCCTGACCGGCGAACTGCGGGCAGTAGAACTTGGTGGCGGCAGCCACGAAGTAGCCCGCATCCCGGGGCGACAGCCGCGCGTGGGTCATCAGCATGATCGCGACGGCCGCCTTGCTCTTGCCGGCGGCCAGCTCGCTGCACACCTGGTGCCCGGCCTGGATGGCCTCTTGGTCTGAGCCGAAAGACGTGGCCTGGACCGTCATCGGGGGGACGGCGTTGCCGTCGGCGACGACTGCCCCGGCGGTGCCGGCGGTCGCGACGGCGAGCCCGACGGCGGCGGTGCCGAAAGCGGTGGCAACGGCTGCGGTGATGCGGTGTGTGAACATTGTTGTGGTCCTTTGCTGCTCGGTTCGGCGTTGAACGTGTTCAGCGTCGGGCCGGCCCCTTGGGGGATCCTGAACGAATTCTTGGTGGCTACGCCCGCGTCATCGCGTAATAGGCGCCGCGCCGGGCCAGCAGCTGGACGTGGCTGCCGTGTTCCACGATGCGGCCGTCCTCCACGACCAGGATGCGGTCGGCGTCCCGGATCGTCGAAAGTCGGTGCGCGATAATGAAACTCGTTCGATCCCGGCGGAGCTCGCGCGTGGCGCGCGCAACGAGGGCCTCGGTGCGGGTGTCGACCGAGCTGGTGGCCTCGTCCAGGATCAGCAGCTGCGGTTGGGCGAGGAAGGCGCGGGCGATGGTGATGAGCTGCTTCTCGCCGGCGCTGATGTTGGCGCCGTCCCCGCTGACGCGGGTCTGGTAGCCGGCCGGCAGCGTGTGCACGAACCGGTCGACATAGGCCGCCCTGGCCGCGGCCACCACCTCGTCCTCGCTGGCCTCCGGCCGCCCGTAGGCGATGTTCTCGGCGATCGTCCCGTCGAACAGCCAGGTGTCCTGCAGCACCATGCCGATTCGCGCGCGCAACGACTGCCGGCTCACCGTGGTGATGTCGACCCCGTCGATCAGGATTCGGCCGGAATCGACGTCGTAGAAGCGCATCAGCAGGTTCACCATGGTGGTCTTGCCCGCCCCGGTCGGTCCGACGATCGCGACGGTGCTGCCGGGTTCGGCCACCAGCGACAGGTCGTGGAGCACCGGCGTGCCCGGCCGGTAGGCGAAGTTGACGTGCCGGAACTCGACGCGGCCGCCGTTGGATCGTGGCAAGTCGCGCTCGGGGGCGGGCGGTTCCTCGGGCTCGTCGAGCAGGTCGAACACCCGCTCGGCGCTGGCCACCCCGGATTGCAACGTGTTGTACATCCCGGCGACCTGGCCCACCGGCGCGTTGAACTGCCGGACGTATTGGATGAAGGCCTGGATGCTGCCGAGCGTGATCTGCCCGGTCGCCACCTGCAGGCCCCCGACGACGGCGACGGCGACGTAGCCGATGTTGCCGACGAACGTCGTCGCCGGCGCCACCAGCCCGGAGAAGAACTGGGCGCCGAAACTGGCCTGGTACACGTCGTCGTTGCAGCGGCGGAACTGCTCGCGCGCGGCGGCCTGGTGGCCGAACGTCTTGACCACCGTGAACCCGCTGTAGGTCTCCTCGATGTGGGCGTTGAGGCGTCCGGTGCTTGTCCACTGCGTGACGAACAGGCGCTGCGAGCGCCGCGCGATCGCGCGGGTCGCCAGCAGCGAGACCGGCACCGCCAGCAGGGTGATCAGGGCCAGCGGCGGCGAGATGGACACCATCATCGCCAGCACGGCCACCACCGTCAGCACCGCCGTCACCAGCTGGCTGATCGTCATCGACAGCGACGACTGGACGTTGTCGATGTCGTTTGTCACCCTGCTCAGCAGCTCGCCCCGCTGGCGCCCGTCGAAATAGGACAACGGCAACCGGTGAATCTTGTCCTCGACATCGCGACGCAGCGCGACCATGGTGCGCTGCACGGTGAGGTTGAGCAACCAGGCCTGCGCCCAGATCAGCAGCGCGGCAATGACATACAGGGTCAGCGCCAGCGCCAGGGTCCTGCCCACCCCGCCGAAGTCCACGCCCCGGCCCGGCACCACGTTCATCCCGGACAGCAGGTCGGCAAAGGCGTTGTCGCCGCGGGCCCGCGCCGCGGCCACGGCTTGCGCCTTGCTGATTCCGGCGGGAAGCCGCCGCCCGATGACGCCGTTGAACAACAGGTCGGTGGCGTGGCCGAGGATCCGTGGCACGACGACCCCGATCGCCGTGCCGGTGATGCCCAGCGTGATCACCGCGACGCTCAGCGTCCGTTGCGGCGCAAGCCGTTTCACCAGACGGGCCGCCGACCCCCAAAAGTCGCGGGAACGTCCCGCCGTCGGTGCCACGGGCGCGACGGTCATTGCAAGGCGCCCACCGACTGCGAGTCGGCGAATTCGGCGTAGGTGGGGCAGTCGGCCAGCAGCGCTTCATCCGTGCCCGCGCCCACCAGCTTCCCGCCGTCGACGACGATCACCTGGTCGGCCTGGGCTGCGGTCGAAACGCGCTGCGTGACAACGACGATCGTCGCGTCCCCGGACGTCTGCGCCAGCGACGCGCGCACCCGCGCGTCGGTGTGCACGTCGAGCGCGGCGAACGAGTCGTCGAACAGGTAGATGGCGGGCCGGCGGATCACCGCCCGCGCGATCGCCAGCCGCTGCCGTTGGCCGCCCGAAAAGTTGATCCCGCCCTGGGCCACCCGCATGTGCAGCCCGTCGTCGTGGGCCCGCACGAACCCGTCGGCGTCGGCCACCCGCAACGCTTCCCACATCTCTGGTTCCGTAGCGTCGGCCTTGCCGTAGCGCAGGTTGTCCGCGACCGTGCCGGTGAACAGGTAGCCGCGCTGGGGGACCAGGCCGATCGCGGACCACAGCCGCTCGGTGTCGTAATCGCGGACGTCGACGTCGTCGACGAGGACCGCGCCGCCGGTCACGTCGTAGAGCCGGCAGATCAGCGACACCAGCGTCGACTTGCCCGAACCGGTGCTGCCGACGATCGCGGTGGTGGTGCCGGGCCGCGCCGTCAGCGACAGGTCGTGGAGC
>NZ_LZIC01000112.1 GCF_001667185.1 Mycobacterium sp. 852002-50816_SCH5313054-b
CCGCCGTGGCCACCGTCGCCACCGCTACCAGCGGAACTGAAGTGCACGCCTGCCGCGCCGCCCGCACTGCCGCCGTCGCCGCCGGTGCCGCCGGTGCCGCCGGTCCCCGCGGCGCCCGCGCTAGCGCCGGGGCCGCCCGCGCTGCCACCCGCGCCGGCGGCCCCACCGTTGCCACCGTTGCCGCCGTGGCCGCCACCGGAGCCGTTCGTGTCGGCGCCCCCGGTGCCGCCGTGGCCACCCTGGCCGCCCTGGCCGCCCTGGCCGCCGTCGCCGGCATGGCCGAATAGGGCCGAGCCCGCCCCGCCGGCGCCACCGGCCCCGCCATTCCCGGCTAGGCCGCCCTGGGTGCCGTGGGCACCGCCGCCGATGGTGGTCGGGGTGACACCGGCCCCGCCGGTCCCGCCGGTCCCCCCGGCACCGCCGGCACCGCCGTTGCCGTAGAGCAGCCCGCCGTTGCCGCCGGCCCCCCCGTTCCCGCCTGCGCCACCGGGGCCGCCGTTGGTGCCGCCGCCGGACACCGAGCCCGCGGTGCCGGTGATGCCGGCGCCGCCGGCTCCGCCGTGGCCGCCGTTGCCGAAGAACCAGGCGTTGCCGCCCTTGCCGCCCGCCTGGCTGGAGGCGCCGGACCCTCCGTCGCCGCCGGGACCCCACAACAGCCCGCCGGGCCCGCCGTTTTGCCCGGTTCCCGGCGCCCCGTTGCTGCCCTTGCCGATCAGCGGGGTCCCCAGCAACAAGTTGGTGGGCGCATTGATCACCGCGCGCACGTCTTGCCACAGCGGCCAGAGGGCATCCAACGGCGAGGCGTTGGCCGCTTCGGTCAGCGAATACGCGCCGCCCGCGCCGCTTAACGCGTGCACAAACTGGTCGTGAAATGCCGCCGCCTGCGCACTCACCGATTGATAGGCCTGGGCGTGGCCCGAAAACAGCGAGGCGATCGCCACCGAAACCTCATCGTCGGCGGCGGTCACCACCGCGGTGGTCTGGGCCGCCGCTGCCGCGTTCGCGGCCCCCACGGCTGAGCCGATGCCCGCCAGGTCTGAGGCCGCCGAGGCCACGAACTCTGGAACTGCCACTACATACGACATCGCTACCCCTGCCGCGTCGCCGACGTATCGCTGCATCGGATGGATATGAGAGATATGAAATTGGCGGAATCGTACGATTCCGATCCGCTGTCCGTGCGTTCCGGCAAACCTTTCACCGCTTGCGTCAAGTCGTAGGTTATTGCCGTGCGCTTGTGAAATCCTTGCGTCTGATCGGGACGGATCAAGCCGAGCGCTCGGTCACCCGCAATCCGAGCGAGAACACCAGCCGCACCTCGGGATCCGACAGCGACGTCGCCAATAGTTTTTCGATCCGGCGCACCCGGTAGCGAACGGTGTTGGGGTGCACTTGCAGCGCCCGGGCGGCGGTTGCGATGTCGCCGAAGCTGTCCAGGTAGGCCCGCAGCGTCGCAGCCAGCACCGGGTCTTGGGCGCGCAGGTCGCGTATGCGCGGATCGACCAGCCGCTGGTCGGCGCCCATCAGGGTGACGATTTCGTCGAGCAGGACGGTCGTGCGCGCTTCGGCCAGCGTGGTCACCTGTCCGATCGAAACCGGATGTCGCTCAGCGCTATCGAGCACGCGGTCGACCTCCGCGCGCGCAGCGGCGAGCTCGGTCGGACCGGCCACCGACGCGGCGATGGCGGCCCGCAGCTCGATGCCGAGTTCGGCGCGCAGGGAGCCGATCGTGCCGCGCACCCATGAGGTGACCGACCGGGTCTGTGTCCGTGGCAGCAGCACGTAGACCCGCGATTCGTGAGACGCGACCTGGGCGTCTCGCCGAAAAGCGCTGGCGCTCAACGCCAACACGTCCGCGATCCGCGGGTGGGGAGCACGCACGGTGTCCCAGCCGACCAGCGCGGCGGGGCCGTCGGCGGAGAGGCCGAGTTCGTGGGCGACGGCGGCCGCGTCGGCGGGTTCGTCGGTGAGCCCGAGTAGCTGCTGCACCCGTCGCGCATGGGTTGACGGACGGGCCGCCAGCCGCAACATGATTCGCGCGGCGAGGACCGCGGCCCCGCGCAGCATGTCCTCGGCGTCGTCGGCCAGGGGCTGCGAGCCCAGCTGCACCCAGATGGCGCCGGCGAACAGCGGCGGTCGGCGGGGGCCGGTCGGTGGCTGGTGGATGCCGATCGCCAGCCGGGGGCGCAGGCCGAGCTCGGGGCGCTCGGCAACCCGGACCACCTCGCCGCTGGATCGCAGCGCATCGAAGATGCCCCACTGGCCGATCCACTCCAGGTGCTCGGGGGGCCCGGCGCGGCCCAGGATGGACAGGCGGCGCAGTTCGTCGGCCTCGTCGTTGGAGGCCGAATACGCGAGCACGTGCGACTGGGCGTTCTCGATGCTGACCATGCCGTGGATGCGGTCGGCCAGCGACTGCGCCAGGCCGAACAGGTCGGTGCCCGAGTCATCGACGGGGTCGCCGCGATCGCCGTGATGTTCCAAAACGTGATTGACCAACTGGTAGAGCCGCTCCCACCGGGCCCTCGGCTCCACGGCCACCACCGCCGCGCCGGCCACGACCGCCGCCGCGACGAGGTCGTCCGAAGGCTCCTTGGCGAAGATCGCCACCGGGACTCGCTCGCGCGCCTGCTTGTCCACCCACCGCCGAGCCTCGGCGTCGGCGACTCCCAGCAGGAAGAAGACGTCGGCCGAGCCCGCCGCCTCCGCCAGGCCAAGCCGCACATCGTCGGAATCGATCAGCGCCGCCGACCCCACGGGGAGATCCAGGCCCCGGGGGGCGTCCACCAGGCTGACCAGCGTCGCGTCCAGCGCGAGCAACAACTGGCCCAGCCCGACGCCCACCACCTGCATATTGTCGGATCTTACTAGCAATAGCGCTAAGACTTGTCCAATCGGCCAACAAGATCGGGCGCCGCGCCGGGGATCCTGAGCAGCATGGACGCGATCACCCAGGTACCAGTCCCGGCCAACGAGCCGGTCCACGACTATGCGCCGAAATCCCCGGAACGAACCCGCCTGCTCGCCGAATTGAGCGCCCTCGCCGATCGGCCGATCGAGCTCCCGCACGTCATCGGCGGCGACCGCCGGATGGGGGAGGGCGAGCGGATCGATGTCGTCCAGCCGCACCGGCACGCCGCGACGCTGGGCACCCTGACCAACGCCGTGCACGCCGACGCGACGGCGGCCATCGAGGCCGCGATGGCCGCGAAGAAGGCCTGGGCGGCAACTCCTTTCGACGAGCGTGCCGCGGTGTTCCTGCGCGCCGCCGACCTGTTGGCCGGACCGTGGCGCGAAAAGATCGCGGCCGCAACGATGCTCGGCCAATCCAAGTCCGTCTATCAGGCCGAGATCGACTCGCCGTGCGAGCAGGTCGACTTCTGGCGGTTCAACGTGGCGTTCGCCCGCCAGATCCTGGCGCAGCAACCGATCAGCGGGCCCGGCGAGTGGAACCGCAGCGACTACCGCCCCCTGGACGGCTTCGTCTACGCCGTCACGCCGTTCAACTTCACCTCGATCGCCGGCAACCTGCCGACCGCACCCGCGCTGATGGGCAACACCGTGGTGTGGAAGCCGTCGATCACACAAACCCTGTCGGCCTATCTGACCATGCAGCTGCTCGAGGCGGCGGGCCTGCCGCCCGGCGTGATCAACCTGCTCACCGGCGACGGCTTCGCGGTGTCCGACGTGGCGCTGGACGATCCCCGGCTGGCGGGCATCCACTTCACCGGGTCGACGGCCACCTTCCAGCACCTGTGGCAGCGGGCGGGCGCCAATATCGGCCGCTACCAGAGCTATCCGCGGCTGGTCGGCGAGACCGGCGGCAAGGACTTCGTCGTCGCGCACGCGTCGGCGCGTCCGGAAGTGCTGACCACGGCGCTGATTCGCGGGGCGTTCGACTACCAGGGGCAGAAGTGCTCGGCCGCGTCGCGGGCGTTCGTCGCGCACTCGGTGTGGCAGCGCATGGGCGATGACTTCCTGGGCGAGACCGCCGCGCTGCGCTACGGCGACATCACCGACCTGACCAACTACGGCGGCGCGCTGATCGACCGGCGGGCCTTCCTCAAGAACGTCGACGCCATCGAGCGGGCGAAAGGCGCGCCCGGCGTCACGATCGCGGTCGGGGGCGAATACGACGACAGCGTCGGCTATTTCGTGCGGCCCACCGTGCTGCTGTCCGACGACCCCACCGACGAGTCCTTCGCGACGGAATACTTCGGCCCGCTGCTGTCGGTGCACGTCTACCCCGACGACCAGTACGAACGAATCCTCGACGTCGTCGACACCGGTTCCCGCTACGCGCTGACCGGCGCCGTCATCGCCGACGACCGGGCGGCCGTGCTGACCGCCCAGGACCGGCTGCGGTTCGCCGCCGGGAATTTCTACGTCAACGACAAGCCGACCGGTGCGGTGGTCGGTCGCCAGCCGTTCGGGGGTTCGCGCGGGTCCGGCACCAATGACAAGGCCGGTTCGGCGCTGAACCTGCTGCGCTGGACGTCGGCCCGCACGATCAAGGAGACGTTCGTGCCGGCCACCGAGCACACCTATCCACACATGGCGGCCGACTGATGGCCGGCATGTTCGCCCACACGGTGCGCCCGGCGATCACGGCGGTCAGTCGCTGGGAGGCGTTGCGCCGCACGGCCGAACGCATGCCGGTCACGCGCAAGGTGGTGGGCCGGTTCGTGCCCGGCGAAACGATCGACAGCGTGCTGGACAGCGTTGGCGCGCTGCGCGATTCGGGCCGCCTGGTCAGTGTCGACTACCTGGGCGAGGACGTCGCCGACGTCGACGACGCCGACTCGGCGGTGCGGGTGTATCTCGATCTGATCGACAGGCTGGGCCGGTTTGGTGCGGTGGGTGGTGGCGCCCGGCCGCTGGAGGTGTCGCTGAAGCTGTCCGCGTTGGGTGAGGCCCTGGATCGCGACGGCGAGAAGATCGCCCGCGAAAACGCCTGGTCGATCTGCGACGCCGCGCGGCGGGCCGGTGTGTGGGTGACGGTCGACGCCGAGGACCACACCACGACCGATTCGACCCTGTCGATCGTGCGCGACCTGCGGGCCGACTTCCCCTGGCTTGGTGCGGTTCTGCAGGCTTACCTGCGCCGCACGCGCGGGGATTGCGAGGAATTCGCGACGTCCGGTGCACGGATCCGGCTGTGCAAGGGCGCCTACGACGAACCCGCGTCGGTGGCTTACCGAGACGGCTGCGACGTCACCGATTCGTACCTGCGCTGCCTGCGGGTGCTGATGGCGGGCAGCGGATATCCGATGGTGGCGTCGCACGATCCGGCGGTGATCGAAGCGGTTCCCGGCCTGGTGCGTGAATCAGGCCGGGGTGTCAAAGATTTCGAATATCAGATGCTGTACGGCATCCGCGACGGCGAACAGCGGCGGCTCGCCGACACCGGTAAGCAGGTCCGGGTGTATGTGCCGTTCGGCACCCAGTGGTATGGCTACTTCATGCGGCGCCTTGCCGAAAGACCGGCCAACCTGGCCTTCTTCGTGCGTGCGCTGACGCACTGAGTGTCTCTGCGATCGTTGCGGGCGGCGAGCGCTCTAACGAATCGCGTCGCTTAGGTTGGTCAGGCTCGCCCAGCTCAAGCGGTCAAACGAGAACATGTAGCCATCCGAACCCAACGTGACAGCATGGAGTGCGTACCCTAACCTTTGAACGCAGAGACCGATCACCGTATTAACGACAACGTTTCAAGTCGCGTTATTTATAAGGTGGGAACTCGATGAGTTTGCAAGAGCAAATCAGCAGCCGGTCGAAGGAGATCCATACTGACGGGTATGGAATGTCCATCGGCGAAGTTATGTCCATGTACAGAGACGGGGATCTGGATATCCACCCGGAGTTCCAACGGATATTCCGCTGGGACATGGGGCAGAAATCGAGGCTGATCGAGTCGATTCTATTGGGTATTCCCGTTCCTCCGATCTTTGTATCCCAACGGGATGATGGCGTTTGGGATGTTATTGACGGTGTGCAAAGGCTCTCGACCGTCTTACAGTTCGTCGGTGTCTATCGGGATCACACGAATAAACTAGTGCCTGCTGAACCTTTATTGGCAACAGAGTATCTGCCGGACCTCGAGGGTTATCGGTGGCAAAACGAGGCCGAAGGAGACAGGGCGTTCACGGCCGCTATGCAACGCGACTTCAAACGGTCCAAAATTGAGTTCCGAATTATCAGAAAAGAATCTGATAAGAACGCAAAATATGACCTATTTCAACGTCTGAATTCAGGTTCTCAGCTCTCGCCTCAAGAGGCGCGTAATTGCTTACTTGTAATGTTAAACCCTGAGTTATATTCGACGCTCGATGAGTTGTCCAAATATGGCGCCTTCCTGAACACTGTGCCGCTATCGGAGCAAAAAGAAAGCCAAGCGTATCGGCAAGAGCTTGTACTGAGATTCTTCTCGCAGGGGGCGTATGCGGGAGGGGAAGCCGAGCTGCGTTCCGAATACGGAGAGTACCTAACCGATTGGCTCCGCCGGACGGCCTCAGGCGATGGACCCGACGAGATAAAACCCGCCGCCTTCCGTGAGTGCTTTGATGTCATCGATCGAGCTTTGGGTGAAGATGCATTCCGTCGGTATGACAGGGGTAGGCATCTCGGCCCGTTCTCAATTTCAGGATACGAATTCATAACCTCCGGAGTCGCTGCCAATATCGACAGATGGAAAGACCGCCCCGAATCTCTAGCAGATAAGATACGGTCAATATGGGGTGCTCCTGACTTCCGCGAGAACTCCGGGACAGGGGTCAGCCCTCGACGGCGCGTGCCACGGTTAATTGTGCGGGCTCGCTCGTATTTCGCCGAAGACTAGTTGTATGCCAGCGCGTACGGTCGATGAGCTGCAAGATCGCCTTGACGAGGCACTCGCCTGGCGGCGCATCGAGTTGAGCGCCCTGAAAGGGCTCATCGAAAGTAATGAATCGATGCCCAATAACCCACCTGTTAGTCGCAGCCTTCGCCGGGCTGGAGTAGCGATGTTGTATGCGCACTGGGAAGGTTTTGGGAAAGAATGCCTCCAATCGTATGTGGATTTTATTAGTCGGCGGCGCCTTAAGCTGCAGGAATTCAACGACGAATTACTGCGGGTTTGCCTGATGCATACGGTGCGTCGTGCAGATTCTGGAGATCTCTCGGCGAAAGGAGAGCTTGTTGAATTGGTCAGACGGCGGGGTGAGCTTCGTTTGCCGTTTCCGAAATCTCAAATGGTCGATACGCAGGGCAACCTACGCTCGCATGTTCTTACTAATATGCTGAAAGATTTCGGATTGCAATCAATTGACTTTGAACTTCGGGAAAACCTAATCGATAGAAGGTTATGCGATACGCGGAACTCAGTTGCGCATGGTCGAGAAACCTGCCCGGAAGTAGGAGAATTTTCTGAACTCCACGCCGAAGTTCTTGAGATGATGGAATACCTCCGGGACCTTGTTCTCGGGGCGGCGCGAGCTGGTACATATCGAAGCGCGGCCGCCGCGTCTGCTGACGAGCTCACGTCTGTGCATGATCAAAATAGTTCTTGAAGCCATTGGATTGCGCCGTCGCGAGGCAGACCCCAATTCGCATGCTAAGTCAAATACCCGCCCCAGCTTGATTGCACGGTAGCCGGGCGTAGCCTCTGCGCTATGAGCCTGGTCATCGACGAGATGCCCCACCTCGGCATCACCCGGCTGTCGCGGTGGATCTTCAACTGCTACGTGCTGCGAAGCGGCGACGGCGCGGTGGTGGTCGACGCCGGGCTACCGCGGGTCGCGGCCGATCTCGCGGCCGTCCTGAGTCGCGGCGGAACCCTGCACGCCGTGGTGGCGACCCACGGCCACAGCGATCACGTCGCCGGCGCGGCGGAGCTCGCCACGCGCCACCGCGTCCCAATCTGGCTGCCCGAGAACACACTTACCTACCTCGACGGGGTGAAGCCGCGCACCCCGACCCCGGCCCGGGCCGCGAGCATCTGGCCGACCATGATCGACCAGCCGCTGGATCGACGGGGCCTGGCCGGGCTCCTCAGCGGTGCCCGGGTGGCGGGATATGGCACGCCGGCCGGCATGCGTTGGACGGGTCCGCCCCCCGGTGGCGGCCTCGCCGACGGCCAGTCGGTGCCCGGGGCGCCGGATTGGACCGTGGTCGCGGCGAACGGTCACACCGATGACAGCATCGCGCTCTGGAATCCGGCGACCCGCATGCTGCTGTCCGGTGACGCCGTGCTCACCGTCCGCGGCCAGGCCTGGCACACACCGGAAATCGTCGACACCGCGAGTGCGGCCGACACCCGCAGGCGCCTCGAAGAACTACCCGTCGCGCATCTATTGCCGGGCCACGGCCGGCCGGTTCACGCCGCCGAGACCGTCTGGGCCCAGCAGCGCCGCTGATCCCTAACCGCGCCGGGGCCGCGGGCGGTCGCTGGCGAATCCCCGGACCACGTGCGCGCGCACGAACTCGGCCGCCACCTCGGGGTCGTCCATGTCCAGCGTGGACGACGGCGTGCTGAACAGCGAAAAGAGTATGCGCGCGAACCATTCCCCGGCGGCCTCGACGTCGAGGTCTTTGCGGACCTCGCCGGTGAGCCTGGCGGCGGAAAGGTAGGGCGCGAAGAAGTCGACGCATTCGCGCAGCAGCACCGCGGCGTCTTTGGTGAGCAGCAGGCTGATCGCGTCCTCATCAAAGTACTTCTCGGAGGCGATGACCCGCCGCGCCTGGGTCACGAACACCGCCGCACGGCTCAGCTTGTCCTCCAGTGAGCTGCCCTGGTCCATCGCCTTGGACATCTCGCAGTAAAACCGCTCGGAGGCGTGTTCGGCGCACGCTTCGACGATCGCGCCCTTGTCGCTGAAGTACTCGTAAATGGTGCTGCGTGAAACGCCCGCTTGCTTGGCGATGTCGACGATGGTCGCCTTGTCCAATCCCTGTCTGCCGAAACAAACGAACGCGGACTCGACGATGAGTTCGCGCGTATCGGTGGTCTGCGCCGCCTGAGTCATGGCACCAACGCCCCGCGCGGCACCAGTCCGGCATCGGCCGAGGCGAAGGCTTCGTTGACGTCGGCGAGATGGTACGGCTTGGGCATCAGCCGGTCGAACGGAAAGTCGGTGTGCTGCAGGAAGGACAGCCCGGTCGCCAGCGTGACGGGGTCGTAGAGCATCACGCCGCGCACGGCCTTGTTGCCGTAGACCAGCGAGCTCGGGTCGAGCTCGAACGTGCGCCCCATCCCGACGTTGCCGACCTCGAGCAGCGTGCCGCCGTTGTTCAGAAAGCCGACCCCGTCGGGGATGACACCCGGCACCCCGACCACCTCGAGCACCCAGTCGGCGCCGATGCCGTCGGTGTGGGCACGGACCCGCTCCGTCACCTCGAAGATCGAGATTCCGCTCGCGTCGATGCACAAGGTGGCGCCGAAATCGGCCGCGACGTCCAGCCGTTCGGGGATCTTGTCGATGACGATGACGGCGGCCGCGCCGGCGGTGCGGGCCACGGTCGCGGCGTTGATGCCCAGCCCGCCCGCGCCCTGGATGACGACGGTGTCGCCCAGCCGCACCTCGCGCAGCGCGAACAACACCTGGGCCAGGGCGCAATTCAGCGGCGCGACGGCCTCGTCGGCGAGATCCTCCGGCACCTTGTACAGCGGCTGCCGCCGGCTGGTGTAGTAGTACTCACCGTGCGCGGCAACGAAATGCGGCTCCTGGTCGTGGGTGCGGTACTCGCCGGCCATCAGGTTCTGGCACGCGTGAGGCCGGCCCCGTGCGCACGCGTGACACTGCCCGCAGGTCCAAAAGTACGGTGTGACGATCCGATCGCCGACGGCCAGCGGCTTGCCGGTCGCATCGGTGGTCAGCCCCGCACCGAGTTCGGCTATCTCGCCGACCATTTCGTGGCCCAGGGCGAAGGGGCATGGCAAGGGCAGCTCGCCGCGGAAGATGTGCAGGTCGGAGCCGCAGATGCCGGCCATCCGAAGCTTGAGCGCGGCGGTCCCCGGGGCGGGCGCGGTGAGCGGGAATTCGGCCAGCTCGATCGGCCCCCCGGGTGCGGTCAATACCGCGAGCTTGGGCATGAGCTTCCCCCTTAATCGGCAGGCGCGAGGATCAGTCCGCTGGTGGGCACGCCGGTTCCCGACGTGACGAGCACGTGCTCGACGTTGTCGACCTGGTTGTGCGAGGTGCCACGGACCTGGCGCACGCCCTCGGTGATGCCGTTCATGCCGTGGATGTAGGCCTCGCCGAGCAGACCGCCGTTGGTGTTGATCGGAAATTCCCCGCCCAGAGACAGCCGCTCGACGGTGGCGAAGTCCTTGGCCTCGCCGCGCCCGCAGAAGCCGAGCTCCTCGAGCTGCGTGAACACGAACGGCGTGAAATGGTCGTAGATGAAGGCGGTTTGGATGTCCTGGGGCTTGAGGCCCGAATCGCGCCACAGCCGGTCGCCCACCACCCCCATCTCCGGAAGCCCCGTGATGTCCTCGCGGTAGTAACTGGTCATCATCTCGCCGTTGGCGGCCGCGCCCTGGGCGGCCGCGGTGATCACCGCCGGCGGCTGGCGAAGGTCCCGGGCGCGTTCGGCACTGGTCACGACCAGGGCGACCCCGCCGTCGCTCTCCTGGCAGCAATCCAGCAGCCGCAGCACGGGTTCGACGATCCAGCGCGAATTCTGGTGGTCTTCCAGCGTGATCGGGCGCTGGTAGAACCAGGCGTCGGGGTTGCGGGCCGCATGGGCGCGGTCGACGACGGCGATGCGGCCGAAGTCCTCGTTGGTCACCCCGTACGTCGACATGTAGCGCTGGGCGTGCATCGCGACCCAGGCCGCCGGCGTGAGCAATCCGAACGGCGCGTAATGCGCCATGAACAGCGGGGTCTCGGCGCTGGTGCGGCCGCTGCCGCCGAAGCGGAAGCCGGAACGTTCGTTGAACGCGCGCCAGCACACCACCACGTCGGCGACGCCGGTCGCGACGGCCATCGCCGCATGTACCACGGTCCCGGCCGCCGCACCGCCGCCGTGGTGCACGCGGGAGAAGAAGCTCAGGTCGCCGATTCCGACGTTGCGAGCGATGTCGATCTCGTCGCTGGAGTCCATGGTGAAGGTGACCATGCCGTCGACGTCGGCGGGCGTCAGGCCGGCGTCGTCGAGCGCGGCACTGACCGCCTCACAGGCCAATTGGAGCTCGCTGCGCCCGGACTCCTTGGAGAACTCGGTCTGGCCGATCCCGACAATGGCACAGCTGCCCGGCAGCGAGCTGCTCATGCGCCGTCCCCGTCGAGCAGGCTGAGCACCGCGGTGCCCGAGACGTGATCGCCCAGGCTGTTGGAACCCTTGAAGGTCACCTCGACGAAGTTCTCGCCGTCCGAACCCTCAGTCTTGGACGTCACGGTGCCGGTGAAGCGCAGCGGATCGTCGGGAAAACACGGCACGCCGAGGCGGATCGACAGGTTCTTCACCATCGCCTCGGGACCCGCCCAGTCGGTGAGGAAGCGCACGCAGTAACCGTTGGTCGTCAGGATGTTCATGAACAGGTTCGGCGAGCCCTGCTTCTTGGCGAAGTCGCGGTCGTGGTGTACCGGCATGAAATCCCGCGACGCGATCGCGCCGGCGACGATCATCGTTGTGGTGATCGGGATTTCGAGCGCGCTCGCCTCGTCGCCGACGTTGATGTCGGCCCACCTGAGCGTCGAGCGGGGCTTGGCTGCTGTCATGGGGGTCATCGGATTCCTTCCGGATAGGTACTGCCGATGCTGGCGAGCTGGGCAGGCGCGGGACCGAGGGCCAGCTCGTTGTGTTTGGCCCACAGGAAATAACGGTGCAGCGGATAGGTGACGTCGATCCCGATGCCGCCGTGGACCTGCTGGGCGGAGGCGGCGACGCGGGAGCCGGCCTCGGCGGCCCAGAACTTGGCGATGCGGGCCGCCCGGTCGGCCTCGTCCGAGGGTCGTCCCCGCGCGATCAGCCAGGCCGCATGCCAGGTGGTCCAGCGGATCGCTTCGACGTCGATGAAGGCGTCGGCCAGCCGCTGCTGCACCGCCTGAAAGCTGCCGATGGGCCGCCCGAATTGCTCACGCCCGCTGGTGTACTCGGCCGCGATGCGCAGGGCGCGCTCGCAGACACCGAGCTGAATCGCGCACAGGCCGACCAGGGCCCTGGTGTACAGCGACCCAACCGGTCCGTCGAGCCGGTCGTGCGCGGAAACGGTTGCGCCGTCCAGGAATACATCCGCGTGCGGTTCGCGGTTGGTGGTTGCGACCGGGCGGATCTCGACGCCGCGGGCGTCGGTGGGCAGCAGGAACAGGCCCACATCGCCGTCGTCCACGGCGGCCGGAATCAGGATGGTGTCGGCGAGCTGGGCGGCCGGCACCAGCTCCTTGGCGCCGTCCAGTCGCCAGGACTGGCCGTCGCGACGGGCCGCGGTGGACGGGCTGATCGGATCGGATCGGCCGGGCTCCTGCAGCGCCGCGCTCAGGATTCGGGCTCCCGTGACGACGCCGGGCAGGAACCGTCGCTGTTGTTCCGGAGTTCCGTGCCGGGCGATCGGGTCGGCGCCCAGCACCAGCGTCGCGTAGGCGGGCACCGGGGCCACGCTCCAGCCCACCTCGGCGAGCAGCACGCCCAGCTCCAGGAACCCACCGCCGTTCCCCCCGGACTGCTCCGGCAGCGCCGTGCCCAACAGGTCGGCGGCGGCGAGCTCGCTCCACAGCGCGGCGTCATAACGGCTCTCGCCGGCCTCCAGTTCGGTCAGCCGGTCGGGGGCGGCTCGGCGCTCGAAGAGCTCGCGGGCGAGCTTGGCGATGGTCTCTTGCTCTTCGGTGAACGTGAAATCCATTGCGTCACCTACCGGACAGGCCGGAACTGGTGCAGCACCAGGTCGTTGTCGAAATTCTGGTAGCAGACCTCGACCGGCATCCCGACCGTGACGTCGGCGGGGTCGATGCCACACAGGTTCGACACCAGCCGCACCCCCTCGTCGAGCTGCACCAGCACCACGATGTAGGGATACTCGAAGAACGGGAATTTGGGCTCGTGCGGCATCACGTAGCTGTAAACCGTGCCGCGGCCGGAGGATTCGACGGCTTCCCAGTCCAGGGAACGGCAGTGGGGGCACATGGGCCGCGGCGGGTTACGCAGCGTTCCGCATCCCTTGCAGCGCTGGATCAGCAGCTTGTGCTCACGCAACCCGTTCCAGAAGAACTCCGTGTCCGGGCTGATCGCCGGTGCCAATCGCGTGGTCATCAGTTCTCCGGCCTGAAGCGCAGCACCCGGAACCGCTGGCGCCCGAGCACCTCACCGTGCTGATCGGTGTAGGTGATGAGCCAGGTCAGAAAGAACCCGGTGCCCAGCGCCGTCTTCTTCTCGTCGGAAACGTCCTCGAACACCGACGTCGAGCTGATGACGTCGCCCAGCCGGGGATAGCGCTCGATCTCGAACTCGGAGTTGGTCGCCACCGTGCTGCTGTAGCCCGCGTCGTCGAGGAACGCCGTTGGGTTGCTGAGGATCTCGACGGGTGCGCCGCCTCGCTCCCGGATGCCTTCCAGCTTCGGGGACGGCATCGTCCAGGTTTGCAGCATGACCGGCGGCGACACGATGCCGCCGAACCGCGACGACGCCGCGAACTCCGGATCGAGGTAGACGGGGTTCATGTCGTAGAGCGCATGGGCCCAGTGCCGGATCATCGGCTGGTTGACCGGATCCGGCGCCACCGTGGGCAGTCCGGTACCGCCGGTGGGTTGGCCGACGAGTGCCCGCAGCTTCGCGAGCACCTCGGAATCTTGGTCGGTCATGATCCTCCTGTTGTCGGCTGGGCGCGAAGGTCGCGGGGCGCCCTCGGCATCCCCAACCCGGCCATGGCGATGATGTCACGCTGAATCTCGTTGGCGCCACCGCCGAACGTGTTGATAACCGCGAAGCGGTAGGCGGATTCGAGGGCCCCGCGCAGCGGTGCGTCGGCGCCGGAGCGTATCCCGTTGCCGTCGAGCACCTCCAGCAGCTGGCGGGCGACCTGCTGGGTGAGCTCGGTGCCGAAGACCTTGGCGGCCGACGCCTCGCCCATGCTGAGCGCGCCCTGAGACATGGCCGCGTTGACCCGCGCGTTGACGAGTTTGTAGGCGGCGACCTGCGCCTCGACCCGGGCCAGCGCGAGCTGCACCCACGGCTGGTCGATGACGCGGCCACCGTCGAGCTCGGTGGTGGCGGCCCACTCCAGGGTCTTCTCGAACAGGGGCTCGAGCGCGCCCAGGTTGCCCAGCGCGGCGCGTTCGAAGTTCAACTGCGTGGTGATCAGCTGCCAGCCCTGGTTTTCGCCGGCCACGATTGCACTGGCCGGTACGCGCACGTCGTCGTAGAACGTGTAGAAGGTGGAGACACCGGGCATGGTGTGCAGCGGCTGCCAGGAGAACCCCGGCGACGAGGTGGGCACGATGAAGATGGAAATACCCTTGTGCTTCTTGACGTTCGGATCGGTGCGCGCGGCCAGCCAGATGTAATCGGCGTAGGCGGCGCCGCTGGTGAACATCTTCTGGCCGTTGATCACCCAGTCCGCTCCGTCGCGCACCGCGGTGGTGCGCAGCGACGCCAAATCGCTGCCCGCCCCCGGTTCGGAGTAGCCGATCGCGAACTCCACACTGCCGTCCAGGATCGCCGGCAGAAACGTCCGCTTCTGTTCGTCGGTGCCGTACTGCATCAGCGTCGGCCCGACGGTGTTGAGGGTCACCAGCGGGATCGGGGCGCCGACCCGCTGCGCCTCCTCGGAGAAAATGAACTGCTCGATCGCCGAGAAGCCCCGCCCGCCATACTCTTTGGGCCAACCCACGCCGAGCAGGTCGGCGGCACCCAGGGCGCGGACGCATTCGCGGACGACCGGGCCGCCCTCGACGCCCTCGCCCACCGCCGCGCTGCGCTGCGGCGTCATCACCTGTTCCAGCGCGGCGCGGATCTCGGCGCGCAGCCGCTGCTGCTCGGGCGTGTAGTCGAGCTCCATCACTCGCCCGTCCCGAGCCGCACCGGCATCCGCTTCACGCCGGGCACCATCGTGGCGCGCATCCGGTCCACCTCGCCGACCAGCTCCAGCCTGGGGAAGCGCCGCAGCAGCTCCTCGAACATCACCGCGGCCTCCAACCGGGCCAATTGCGCACCGACGCAAGAGTGTTCACCGCAGCCGAACGCGATGTGCGGATTCGGGTGACGGGTCACCTTGAACTCTTCGGAGTCGGGACCGAAGACGTCCTCGTCACGGTTGGCCGACCCGTACAGCATCACCACAATGTCGCCCTCGGCGATGCGCTGCCCGCGGATCTCGACGTCGGCCGTCGCGGTGCGCGCCATGTGCACCACCGGGCTGTTCCAGCGCAGCATCTCTTCGACGGCACCCGGGATCAGCGATCGATCCTCGACCAGCAGGCGACGCTGGTCGGGATGGGCGATCAACGCCAACGTTCCCAGAGCGATCAGATTGCGGGTGGTTTCGTTGCCGGCGACCAACAGCAGGAACGCGAAGTTGAGCAGGTCTTCGTCGGTGAGCCGGACCCCGTCGATCTCCGCGCCGGCCAACACCGACAGCAGGTCCTCGCGCGGGCTGCTGCGCCGGGCGGCGATCAGCTTCTGGAAGTACTCGTAGAGCTGGCCCAATGCCACCACGGAGTCGAGTTCGATCTCCGGGTCGGCCGTTCCGGTGGCCGCGTCAGACCACTCCCGGAACTGCTCCCAGTCGTCGGGCGGGGCGCCGATGAGCTCGGCGATCATCCGGGTGGGCAGCGGCGCGGCGATCTCCTCGGCGAACTCGAGGACCGAATCCGGTTCGATGCCGTCGAGGATGCCCCGGACGATCTCACGGATCTTCGGCTCGAGCACGGCCACCCGCCGGCGGGTGAACCCCGAGTTGATCAGCTTGCGCAGCTGCCGGTGCCGCGGCGGATCGGTGAAGATCAGGTTGCCCTCCTGCACCGGGTTGGGCTGCTGGGGGTCGGGGATGCTGATGCCCTTGGTCGACGTGAAGAGGGACGGGTTGCTCGACACGAAGCGGATGTCCTCGTATTTCAGCAGCGCCCAGAAGTTGGTCACGTCGTTCCAGCACACCGGCATGGTGGCCCGCAGCTCCCGGTACGCCGGGTAGGGATCGCCCGCGTAGAAGTCGGGGGAGTGCAGCGGATAAGTGGTCTGCACGGCAGGCCTCCTTCGCCAGGCGCATCCGACACATCATGACAATGTGTCTTGCGACGTTCTGTCTACTCTGTGCCGATCGTCCCTGTCAATACGTCCGCAATGGGCTGAAATAGTGGAAAATTCGCGAAATTGGTGATTGACGCCGGGGTGCCGGCGGTGAACACTGGCTGTCTAGATGACCGACGTTCGGGTGAGGAAGCGCGCATGACCGAGCTACAAACTCCGCGATCTCTTGTCGACACCTACCGGCTCTACATCGACGGCCGCTGGGTCGAGGCGGAGGACGGTCGCTACGACGACATCAATCCGGCCACCGAACGATCGATCGGCACCGCGCCCGACGCCAGCGTCGCCCAGGTCGGTGCGGCGATCGACGCCGCGCGCCGGGCCTTCGACAGCGGGCCGTGGGGCCGCACGGGTCCGGAGGAACGGGCCGGCTGCCTCAATCAGCTCGCCACGGCGCTGCTGAAGCACGCCGACGACTTCTTCGCGCTGTCGCAGTCGGAGTGGGGCTGCGTTTCGAACGAGCGGATGATGCAGATCGACGGGGCCGGATACATGTCGATGCACGCGGCCCAGCTCGCCGCCCAGCTGGGCGAGGAAGCGGTGACCGGAATGAGCGCCGGCACCACGTTGCTGAGTCACCAACCGCTGGGCATCGTATCTGTCCTGACTCCTTGGAACTTCCCGCATTGCCTCAACGTGATGAAGCTCAACCACGCGCTGGCCGCGGGCAATACCGTCGTGCTCAAGCCCTCGCCGCTGACCCCGCTCGCGGGGCTCGCTCTCGCGCGGATCATCGACGAGGAGACCGACATCCCGCCCGGCGTGGTCAACGTCGTCACGCCCTCCGGCGTCGAGGCCGCCCGGCTGCTCACCACCGACCCGCGCATCGACATGGTGAGCTTCACCGGCAGTTCGGTGGTCGGGCGCCAAGTCATGTCCGCCGCCGGCGACACCATGAAGCGGATCCTGCTGGAACTGGGCGGCAAGTCGGCCAGCATCGTCCTGGACGACACCGAGGTCACCGACGAGATGTTGCGGCAGATGCTGTTCGACTCGTGCTCGCTGCACGCCGGGCAGGCCTGCATCCTGCACAGCCGGATGCTGCTTCCCGATTCGCTGCACGACGACGTGGTCGACCGGCTCGTGGCGCTGGCCCGCGACGTCAAGGTCGGCGATCCCACCGATCCCGACGTGCAGATGGGGCCGCTGATCAGCGCGGCGCAGCGGGACCGGGTCCAGGCGCACGTCGACGCAGCGGTCAACGACGGAGCTCGGCTGGCGACCGGTGGCGGCCGCCCCGCCGGCCTGGACATCGGATTCTATTTCGAGCCGACGATTCTCACCGGTGTCGATCCGGATTCGACCATCGCCCAGGAGGAAGTGTTCGGGCCGGTGTTGACGGTGCTGCGCTACCGCGACGACGACGACGCGGTCGCCATCGCGAACAACTCTCAGTACGGACTTTCCGGAGCGGTGTGGGGCGGGGATGTGGACCGTGCCGTCGGCGTCGCGCGACGCATCCGCACCGGGCAGGTCGCGGTCAACGGGTGCGGTCCCGGCGGCGCGCCGTTCGGCGGGTTCAAGCTGAGCGGATTGGGGCGGGAGGGCGGCGGCATCGCCGGGCTGCACCAGTACATGGAGTCAATGGCGATCGGGGTTCCCGCGTGAGCGGACCCCTCACGGGGTTGTCCGTCGTCGAAGTCACCAAGGAGATCTCCGGCCCTTATGCGGCAAAGCTTTTCGTCGACCTCGGTGCGGAGGTCACCAAGATTGAGCCGCCGGGCGGAGATCCGCTGCGCGACTGGGGTCCGTTTCCCGGTGGGGTTCCGGATCCCGATCGTAGCGGATTATTTCAATACCTGAACGCCGGCAAGCGGATTGGGGCGTTTCAAGATGCTCGCGAGCTGATCGCGGGTGCGCACCTGCTCATCGAGAACTTCCCGCCCGGAACGCTGGAAGGCTGGGGATTCGACCGCGACAGCTTGCGCGGGCTCAACCCAAACCTGGTGCTGCTCCGCATGTCTGCATTCGGCCAGTCCGGGCCGTGGCGGGACCGGCCGGCCACGTCGCTGACACTGCAGGCGGCGTCGGGCTGGGTCAGCGCCCGCGATCCGGACCGTCCGCCGGTGCAGGTCGGCGCGCGGATCGCCGAGTACGTCGCGGGTGCCTACGGCGCGCTGGGCGCGTTGACCGCACTGCGGTGCGCATCCGATGAGGTTGTCCAGGTTGATGTTTCGGAATTCGAATCGTTGCTATCGACGCTGCCGTATCCCATGCTGATGGCGCAGAAGATGCTCAGCCTTGGCTTGCCCGCCGACGCTCGGGGGGCTCCCATGTTGGGGGTGGTCCGCGCCGCCGACGGCTGGGTGGGAATCAACTGTCTGACGGGCCAGCATTGGCTGGATGTGTGCGCGATGCTGGGCCTGCCCGAGTTCGGCGAACAGCAGATTCCGATTATGTTGGGCGGCCCCGAACGCGCCGAATTCTATGCTCGCGCAGAGCCATTGCTCGCTGAGCAAACCGTCGCCGAGATCGTCGACCTGAGCCAGGCGTTGCGGATTCCGGCCGCCCCCGTCAACGACGGCGCCACCGTGCTGGAATGTCCGCAATACGCCAAGCGCGAGTTCTTCATCGATGGTCAGGGATTCCAGCGCGCCGGCGCGCCGTTCCGGCTGACTAAAGGCCCTGTGGTGCAGCATCATCCGGCGTCGGTTCGGGCGTCGGGGGCCCTCCCGTTCGCGGAGCTGAAGGTGCTCGACCTGAGCACCTTCTGGGCGGGCGCGTATCTGACCTGCTACCTGGGCGCGTTCGGCGCCGACATCGTCAAGGTCGAGTCGATCCAGCGCCCCGACGGTTTCCGCTACTCCGGCGCGTTTCCCTTCGAGGGTGACGACTGGTACGAGCGTAGCGGCCTCTGGCAGGCCACCAACCTCAACAAGAAAGACCTCACGCTGGACCTGACCTCGCGGCGCGGCCGGGAAATTGTCCGGCGACTGGCCGCGCAGGCCGACGTTGTCGTGGAGAACTTCTCGCCGCGAGTGGTGGAGCAGTTCGGTCTGGACTACGAGTCGCTGGCAGCGCTGAAGCCCGACGTGATCATGATCCGGATGCCCGGTTTCGGGCTGCAGGGCCCCTGGCGCGATTACGTCGGGTGGGCGCTGAACTTCGAGCAGACCGGGGGGATGTCGGCGGTCACCGGGTATGCGGACGGGCCGCCGTGCAACCCGCAGGGGCCCGCCGATCCCGTCGTCGGCGTGCATGCCGGGGTGGCGCTGCTGGCCGCGCTCGAGCACCGGAGCCGCACCGGCGAGGGACAGCTGATCGAAGTCGCCCAGATCGAGGTCGCCGCCGCCGTGACCGCCGAACCGGTGATCGAGTACTCGATGAACGGCGTGGTCCAAGCGCGGGAAGGCAACCGTCGGCGCGGCTACCTGCAGGGCGTATACCCGACGAACGGGGACGGCGCGTGGGTGGCGCTGTCGCTACCCGGGGATCCGGAAGTCGACCATGACGCGTTCGACGAAATGGTCGCCGCGTGGACCCGCACGCAGGCTCCCGAGGCGGTCGTCGGAACCCTCGCGGCGCAGGGGATTCCGGCCGAACGCGTGATCACCGGCGACCGGATGTATGACATCGCCCAGCTCGACGCGCGCGGGTTCTACGAGGAGTTCGTGCATCCCGTCACCGGATCGCACCGCTATCCCGGCTGGCCGTTTCGGATCGCCCCCGGGCCGGCACGCCACCACCGCAGCGCCCCGCCGACGTTGGGTCAGCACAACGACGAGATCCTGCGCGGGCTCGGCCTTTCCGCGGACGAGCTGGCCGCGTTACGGGCCGAACGGGTCATCGGGGAGCGGCCGCTCAACGCGTAGGTCGTGAGCCTTTGGTAAACGGCTCGTCACATGCAAAGCTGCTGGACATGGTCATGGAGATCGCACGCCCCAAGCTCGAGGGCAACATCGCGGTGGGGCGGGACCGCCAAATCGGCTTCGCCGAGTTCGGCGCCCCCTGGGGTCGCGCGGTCTTCTGGCTGCACGGCACTCCCGGCGCCCGCCGCCAGATCCCGATCGAGGCAAGGGTCTACGCCGAACAGCACAACATCCGCCTGATCGGCATCGACCGGCCGGGCATCGGATCGTCGACGCCGCACCGGTACGAGAACATCCGTGCGTTCGGTGACGACCTGCGGACGATCGCGGACACGCTGGGCATCGACAAGATGGCGGTCATCGGGCTGTCCGGCGGCGGCCCGTACGCGCTGGCGTCCGCCGCGGTGCTGCCCGATCGCGTGGTGGCGGCCGGCGTGCTGGGCGGCGTCGCGCCGTTCCTCGGCGAGGAGGGGATCACCAGCGGTCTGATGAACCTGGGCAAGCGGTTGGCGCCGCTGCTGCGGCTGGGTGGTGACCCGCTGCGGATCGGCGCGAGCCTGGTGGTCCGGATGATCCGTCCGGTCGCGAATCCCGCGCTCTATCTGTATGCCGCCATATCGCCGGAAGCCGATCGGCGCCTGCTGACGCGGCCCGAGTTCGGAGCCATGTTCCTCGACGACCTGCTCAACGGCAGCCGCAAGCAACTGGCGGCCCCCTTCAACGACATCATCCTGTTCACCCGGGACTGGGGCTTCCGGCTCGACGAGGTCAAAGTCCCCGTCCGCTGGTGGCACGGCGACAGCGACCACATCGTCCCGTTCGCCCACGGCGAACACGTCGTGTCCTTGCTGCCCGACGCCGAGCTGTTGGTGTTGCCCGGCGAAAGCCACCTCGCCGGGCTGGGTCGCGGCGAAGAGATCCTGTCCACCCTGATCAAGATCTGGGACGAGCAGGCCTGACGCTGCCGGGTAACCTGCAGGCGTGCTGCTCGCGTCGCTGAATCCCTCGACCGTTACCACCACGACCGACCTCGCCGACGCGGTGCGGATCGACGGCGCCACGCTCAGCCGCAGCGATTTGATCGGTGCCGCAACGTCGGTGGCCGAGCGGGTCGCGGGCGCGAACCGGGTCGCGGTCCTGGCCACGCCGAGCGCGTCCACCGTGCTCGCGGTCACCGGCTGCCTGCTCGCCGGCGTGCCCTTCGTGCCGGTGCCCTCCGACGTCGGCGTGGCCGAACGCCGGCACATGATCACCGACTCCGGGGCGGAGGCCTGGCTGGGCCCCGAGCCGGAAGACCGCGACGGGCTGCCGCACATCCCGGTGCGAGCGCACGCCCGGTCCTGGCACCGCTACCCCGAGCCGTCGCCGGACGCGACCGCGATGATCATCTACACGTCGGGCACCACCGGGCTGCCCAAGGGCGTGCAGCTGAGCCGCCGAGCGGTCGCCGCCGACCTCGACGCCCTCGCCGAGGCGTGGCAGTGGACGGCCGACGACGTCCTGGTGCACGGCCTGCCGCTGTTCCACGTGCACGGGCTGGTGCTGGGCCTGCTCGGGTCGCTGCGGATCGGAAACCGCTTCGTGCACACGGGAAAACCGACGCCGGCCGGGTACGCGCAGGCGTGCTCGGAATGGGGCGGATCGCTGTTCTTCGCGGTTCCCACCGTGTGGTCGCGGGTGGTGGCCGACGGCTCGGCGGCCGAGGCGCTGCGCCCGGCACGGCTGCTGGTGTCCGGCAGCGCGCCGCTGCCGGTGCCGGTGTTCGACCGGCTTGCCGAGCTCACCGGGCACCGCCCCGTCGAGCGGTACGGCGCCTCGGAATCGCTGATCACCATCTCGACGCGGGTCGACGGCGAGCGCCGCCCGGGCTGGGTCGGCCTGCCCCTCGCCGGCGTGGAAACCAGGCTGCTCGACGACAACGACCACCCGGTGCCGCACGACGGGGAAACCGTTGGGCGGCTGCAGGTTCGCGGGCCGATGATGTTCGACGGCTACCTGAACCGGCCCGAGGCCACCGCGGAGGCGTTCGCCCCCGACGGCTTCTACCGCACCGGCGACGTCGCGGTGATCGACGGCGGCGGCATGCACCGCATCGTCGGGCGCGAGTCCGTCGACCTGATCAAGTCCGGCGGATACCGGGTCGGCGCGGGCGAGATCGAGACGTCGCTGCTGGGGCACCCCGGCGTGCAGGAGGCGGCCGTCGTCGGGCTGCCCGACGAGGACCTGGGCCAGCGCATCGTCGCCTACGTCGTCGGCACGTCCGACCTGCGGGCCGACGACCTGATCAACCACGTCGCCCAGGAGCTCTCGATACACAAGCGGCCGCGGGAGGTCCGCCTGGTGGCGGCGCTGCCGCGCAACGCGATGGGCAAGGTCCTCAAGAAGCAGCTGCTCGCCGAGGGCTGAACGCCCGACTTGGGCCGCGAGCGCGCGCAGATGTACACGCTTTACGGCGTGTCGCCGTACAAACACGCGCGCTCGCGGTCCTGCGAGACGGCGAACCTTCACCTACCGTCGTAGGCGTGACGGAACTGCCGACGGTTGCGGCCGGACCCGCGTCGACGCCGATGAGGCGGGTGGCGGCGGCGTGTCTGGTCGGCTCGGCGATCGAGTACTACGACTTCCTCATCTACGGCACCGCGGCGGCGTTGGTGTTCCCGACGGTGTTCTTCCCGCGACTCGGTTCGACGCTGGGCATCGTCGCCTCGATGGCGACGTTCGCGACGGCGTTCCTGTCCCGGCCGCTGGGCGCGGCCGTCTTCGGGTACTTCGGCGACCGGCTGGGCCGCAAGAAGACGCTGATCGCCACGCTGCTGATCATGGCCGTGTCGACCGTCAGCGTCGGGCTGGTGCCCAGCACGGCCGCCATCGGTGCGGCCGCCCCCCTGATCCTGGTCGTGTTGCGGCTCATGCAGGGGTTCGCCGTCGGCGGCGAATGGGCGGGGTCGGCGCTGCTGAGCGCCGAGTACGCGCCCCCCGGCAAGCGGGGCCGCTACGGCATGTTCACCCTGCTCGGCGCCGGCACCGCGGCCGTGCTGGCCAGCGTGACCTTTTTGGGCGTCAACTTCAGCATCGGTGAAAAGAGCGCCGCGTTCATGCAGTGGGGATGGCGGCTGCCCTTCCTGTTCAGCGCGGGGCTGATCGGCATTGCGCTCTACGTGCGGCTCAACATCGACGAGACCCCGGTGTTCGCCGAGGAGAGGGCCCGCGACCTGGTCCCGAAGGCCCCGCTCAAAGAGCTGTGGCACCTGCAGCGCCGCGAGATCCTGCTGGCCGGCGGCAGCCTGCTGGGCGGATTCGGTTTCGGCTACCTCGGCCACACCTACCTGCTGATCTACGCGAATTCGCATCTCGGGTACACGCGCGGCTTCATCTGGTCGGTGGGCGCGTTGACCGGCCTCGTCAGCATCGCAACGGTCGCGGCCTCGGCCACCCTGTCCGACCGGGTCGGGCGCCGCCGCCTGATGCTGCTGGGCTGGTCCCTGCTGCTGCCGTGGGCGTTCGTGGTGATGCCGTTGCTGAACACCCGCAACCCGGCGCTGTACGTGGTGGCCGTCGTCGGGATGGCCGTCGGTGGTGCGATCGGCGCCGGGCCCACCGCCGCCTTCATTCCGGAGCTGTTCGCCACGCGGTACCGCTACAGCGGATCGGCGCTGGCGCTCAACCTCGCCGGAGTCATCGGCGGGGCCCTGCCGCCGCTGCTCGCCGGGACGCTCCTCGCGACTTACGGCAGCTGGGCGATTGGCGCCATGCTGGCCGCGCTGACGTCGATCGGCCTGGTCTGCACCTACCTGCTGCCGGAAACCAACGGCACGACGCTCGGGTCCCGCTTCGAAGAGATGCCCCGCTGACTCAGTTGGCGTGCAGGTCCTCGTTGAGGGCGATGCCCTGACCGTCGCGGGCCACCACCTCGACCGCCCCGGTGACCGAGTTGCGCCGGAACAACAGGTTGTTGGCGCCGGACAGTTCGCGGGCCTTGACCGCGTTGCCGTCGGGCATGGTGACCTTGGTGCCCGCCGTGACGTACAGGCCGGCCTCGACGACGCAGTCGTCGCCCAGTGAGATGCCCAGGCCCGCGTTGGCGCCGAGCAGACACCGCTTGCCGAGCGAAATGACTTGCGTACCACCGCCGGACAGCGTGCCCATGATGGACGCCCCGCCGCCGATGTCCGACCCGTCGCCGACCACCACGCCGGCCGAGATGCGCCCCTCGACCATCGACGCGCCCAGGGTGCCGGCGTTGTAGTTGACGAAGCCCTCGTGCATCACCGTCGTGCCCGGCGCCAGGTGGGCGCCCAGCCGCACCCGGTCGGCGTCGGCGATGCGCACCCCGGTCGGCAGGACGTAGTCGACCATCCGCGGGAACTTGTCCACGCCGTAGACGGTCACCGGACCGTGGCGGCGCAGCCGCGCCCGGACCGCCTCGAAGCCCTCGATCGCGCACGGCCCGCGATTAGTCCACACCACGTTGGTCAATACCCCGAACAGGCCGCCGGCGTTCAGCCCGTGCGGCGCCACCAACCGGTGCGACAGCAGATGCAGCCGCAGGTAGGCGTCGTAGGCGTCGGCGGCCACCTCGTCGAGCGAGCCGATGACCGTGCGCACGGCGATGGTCTCGGTGCCGCGCTCGTCGTCGCGGCCGACCAGCGCAACGAGCTCCGGCGGAACGTCCGACAACGCGAGCCGCGACGTGCCGCCGGTCCCCGGTTCCGTCAGTTCCGGTGCGGGAAACCACGTGTCGAGCACCGACCCGTCGTTGGCCAGCGTCGCTAGCCCTACACCTACCGCCCCTTGCGCTCCAGTCACGGCGGTCAGGTTACTTTCCTCACCGGGCAGACCACAAAAGGCCCCGATTCCCGTGAGGAATGAGCCCGACCGCCGTCGGCGTTGACGGTCGTGATGATCAAGGTATTCGGATATTTGAAGCGCAAGCCCGGTCTGTCGGCGCAGGAGTTCGCCGACTACTACGAGAGCAATCACGTGCCACTGGTATTGAGCAAGGCGTTCACGCCGACGGTTTACAAGCGCAACTACCTCCAGCGCGGGGACGCCTTCAACGTCGAAGGCGACGAAATCGGCTTCGACTGCATGACGGAGCTCGTCTTCGCCGATCGAGACGAGCTGCTCGCCTGGCTGTCCAGCCTCGGCGGGGATGAAATCGCCCGCGACGAAGAGAACTTCATCGATCGTGCCGCGACCCGGGCGTACGTGGTGGACGAGCGCACCACCGCGGGATAAGCGCTCCCTACGCCGGCCGCTGCTCAACGGCGCCGATAGGCGGCGTTTCGTCGTACCCGAATGTCCGCTGAGCGCTTCTTCGGGCTGCCGGTATCGGCGGTCACGCAGACCCCGAGCGTTCGGCCGGTGTCGGCGTCGACGAACGACAAGGGAGCCGCTCCGTCGTGCAGGTACGTGTCACCCCACTGCACCAGCGACATGAAGATCGGAAGCAGGTCCTCCCCGGCCTCGGTCAGCCGGTACTCGTGTCGCGCACGGCGTCCCGGTACCTGATAGGGAATGCGGGCAACGATCCGCGCCGACTCAAGCTGTTTGAGCGCGCGGGAGACCGCCGGCGCCGATGTTCCGATCCGCTCCACAAAATCCTCGAACCGCGTTGTCCCGAAGAATAATTCACGGATCACCTGGAAAGCTGTCTTGGTGCTGAGCAGCTCGAGCACGTTCGACATCGAGCAGGCGTCGCCGATCGACCACTGCTGCCGGTCTCGCAGCTGCTCCTCGAACTCCATGCGGGTCCCTTCTAACTAATGCTTGCGTTACTCAGCAATCGATGGTTACATCTTACTAACGACACCGTTAGTCAGCAAGAACCCCCGGAGGGAAAGACATGTCATCCGATCGGCTGTTCCTCATCACCGGCGCCACCGGCAACACCGGCGCGCCCACCGTGCGTCTCCTGCGCGAAGCCGGCCACCGAGTGCGAGCATTCGTGCACCGCGCTGACCGGCGCTCCGAGGCGCTGGCCGCGGTCGGCGCGGAGGTCGTCGAAGGCGACCTGCTGGATTTCCGCGCGGTGAGCTCGGCGATCTCCGGTGTCAGCGCCGCCTACTTCTGCTACCCCATTGCCCCGGGCGGCCTGCTGCCCGCCACCGCCATCTTCGCCCAGGCCGCCAGCGAGGCCGGCGTCGATACGGTGGTCAACATGTCTCAGATCTCGGCGCGGCGTGAGGCGAAAAGCCATGCCGCCCAGCAGCATTGGCTCGCCGAGCGGCTACTCGACCGCTCCGCGTTCGGCACCACCCACCTGCGCCCGACCTTCTTCGCGGAGTGGTTGACATGGCAATGGCTTCGCAACGCCAACGAAGGGGTGCTGCCGCTGCCGTTCGGCAACGGTCGCCACGCTCCCATCGCCGGATACGACCAGGCCCGGGTGATCGCCGCGATCCTGCAAAACCCCGCCCCGCACGACCGCCAGGTCTACCCGCTGGTCGGCGCCGAAGAGCTCGACCACTATGCCATCGCCGATCAAATGGCGGACACGCTCGGCATCCCGGTTCGCTACGAGCCGGTCGACATCCCCGCGTTCGCGGCGGCCCTGACCGCCCACGGTATGACGCCCTTTTTGGTGCAACACCTCAGCAGCGTCGCCCAGGACTACCGGGACGGCATTTTCGCCGGCGAGAACAATCTCGTCGAGGTCGTCGGCGGATACAAACCCATGACCGTGGCCGAGTTCGTCACCGCCAACCGCGCCGCCTTCGAACGCGACGGCCGCGTCGCGCTGCGCGAGTTGCTCTCGGCGGCCTGAGGCCTGACCAAACCCATTGCTGTGCTGAGCCGTTAGGAGAACACAACATGAGCGATCTGCTCGACGACGCCGTCGCCGCGCACGGCGGCATGAAGCGGTGGCGTGAGGTCCGCACCGTGTCCACCAGTCTGCGATCCTGGGGGCGGACCTGGTCGCTTAAAGGCCAACCGACCCTGCTTGCCGCCGGGCGCGCCGAGGCCGAGACCGCCAGGCAGGCGCTGCAATTCCATCCGTTCACCGGCGAGGACGCGCGCGGCTTCTACACCGCCGACCGGGTCTGGATCGAGGCCGCGGACGGGACGATCCTGGAGGATCGCCGGAATCCGCGCGACGCCTTCGCCGGGCACGCTCTGCAAACACCGTGGGATCACTTGCACGGCTTGTACTTCGCCGGCTACGCACTGTGGAATTACTTCAACCTGCCGTTTGTGGCAACCAGACCCGATGTCGACGCGCAGGAGATCGATCCCTGGCACGAGGGACCCGGACAGGACTGGCGGCGGCTGCGGCTGACGTTCCCGTCCCAGATCGCCACCCACTGTCCCGTGCAGGTTCTCTACATCAACGATGACGGGCTCATCGCCCGGCATGACTACGCACCCGAGGTCCTCGGCTCCAACCCCGCCGCCCACTACCTGTACGACTACGCCGACTACGACGGAATCATGTTCCCCGGGAAGCGAAAAGTGTTGCCGCGTCCCGCCGATAACCGTCCGGCGTCGCCGGCCGATCCCGAATCCTTGCTGATCGGCATCGAATTCGCGGGGGACTACGCCCTGGCCTGACCGCCCTAAGGGCTAGGCTGGTTTCGTGCTGGACTTGCGCGGGGATCCGATCGAGTTGACCGCTGCGCTGGTCGACATCCCCAGTGAATCGCGCGACGAGGCGCGCCTGGCCGACGAGGTGGAGGCCGCCCTGCGCGCCCAGACGTCGGGCTTCGAGATCGTCCGCAACGGCAATGCGGTGCTGGCGCGCACGCGGGGGCAGCGGCGCACGCGCGTGCTGCTGGCCGGGCACCTCGACACCGTCCCGGTGGCCGGCAACCTGCCCAGCCGCCGCGAGGGCGGGGACCTGTACGGCTGCGGCACCGCGGACATGAAGGCCGGCGACGCCGTCTTTCTGCACCTGGCCGCGACCGTGGCCGAACCGGCGCACGACCTGACGCTGGTGTTCTACGACTGCGAGGAAATCGACGCCGCCGCAAACGGTTTGGGCCGCATCGAGCGCGAGCTGCCGGACTGGCTGGCCGCCGACGTCGCCATCCTGGGCGAGCCCACCGGCGGCTACATCGAGGCGGGCTGCCAGGGCACCCTGCGCGTGCTGATCAGCGCGACCGGGACGCGCGCGCATTCGGCGCGAGCCTGGTTGGGCGACAACGCCATTCACAAGCTTGGCGCCGTGCTGGACCGGCTGGCCTCCTACAGCGCGCGTCGCGTCGACATCGACGGTTGCGAATATCGGGAGGGCCTGTCGGCGGTGCGCATCGACGGCGGCGTGGCCGGCAACGTGATACCCGACGCCGCCTCGCTGACGGTCAACTTCCGCTTCGCCCCGGACCGGTCGGTGGCCGCGGCGCTGCAACACGTGCGGGAGGTGTTCGACGGGCTGGACGTGCACATCGAGCAGACCGACGCCGCCGCGGGCGCGCTGCCCGGCCTGTCCCAGCCCGCCGCCAAGGCGCTGGTCGAGGCCGCCGGCGGGCGGGTCCGGGCGAAATACGGCTGGACGGACGTGGCGCGGTTCGCCGCGTTGGGCATCCCCGCGGTCAATTTCGGCCCGGGCGACCCCAACCTGGCGCACACCCGCGACGAACGGGTGCCGGTCGCCAACATCACCGCCGCCGTGGAGATGCTGCGGCGCTACCTGAGCGCGTAGCGGCGCAGATTTACGCCGGCGCCACGACCACGTCGACCCGGCCGGCGCCCGCGGTCGCCACCACGGCCAGCACGGGAGCGTTGGGCGGCGAAACCACTTGTCCGCCTGTGACACTCACCTGGTAGCCGCTCGGATACTCGACGGGCGGCACCGAGATGAGCGTCCGCGCGCCGGGCGCGAAGCCGCCCGCGCGGTCGGCCCGCTCGGTCGTGTAGCACAGCCGGAATACGCCCGACCGAAACGACCAGTCCCGCGGCGTGCCGGCGACCACCTGGGGGTAGGGGGAGGCGAGCACCCCGAGCTTCGGGAGGTTGACGTTGGCGCCCGTCGGCGGCTGGGCGGGGTTGAACACCAGCGCCTGGTCGGTCGGCGACGAGCTCGTCTTGTCGTTGCCGGTATAGGCCCACTCCAACCAGCCCATCCGCTGGTGATCGGTGTGGCGCATCACCTCGGCGAGGTTGTTGAGGTCGTTGGTGGCGCCGAACTCCGTCAGCAGCGGCGGGATGTGGTGGAAGTCCCCGTAGAGGTTGGCGTTGGTGATCGTGAGGCCGTCCTGGAAGCGGCAGGTGATGTTCTTGTGCAACGCCGACTCGATGGCGCAGTAGTCGTGGAAGGAGAACCCGGTGCTCGGGTCGGCCACGCCGCCGATGTCGGTGTGGACGCCCTCGTCGGACAGCGTGTTCGGCTCGAAGAACACCATGGTGGTGGGGTCGGCCGTGCGAATGACCGGCACGACCTTGCGGTAAAACACGGTCAGCTTGTGGTCCTGGATCGGGCAGCCCAGCACGAAGTTGAAGCAGCCCTCCCAGATGAAGCCGGGCCACGGCTCGTTCAAAATCTCGTAGCCGAAGACGCCCGGGTTGCCGTGGAAGAAGCCGGCGACGTGCGCCCACGCGCGCGCGTAGTGGTCCTGCAGCCCGATCCCGTCGGGCGCCGGGGCGTCCCGCCAGAAGGCGTTCCAGGCGAACTCCTCGGCGGGGTTGAGGAAGTAGTTGCCGGGGAAGCCCAGCTGCGGGTTGGGCAGCCCATCCGTCTTGACCGCCCAGGCCGGCGCCCCCTCGCCCTGGAACGCCTCGTTGTAGAGGTCCTGATGGAAGTCGAGCAGGCTGACGATGCCGTGCGACGCCAGCGTCGCCACGGTCTGCGCGATCGAGTTGAGATAGTTGTCGTCGTAGCTGAGCGGCTGCGGCTCCACGGCGGCCCAGATGACCCCCAGCCGCATCGCGTTGAACCCGTTGGCCTGCAGGAAGGCCGCGTCGTCGTCGCCGAACCCGCCGGCCGACGGCTCGTAGGGCGGCAGCTTGTAGACCTGGTTGAGCCCGTGCAGGATGACGACGCGCCCGTCGGCGTCGGTCATCCAGCGCCCGGCGTGGCCGAGCGGCAGCGTGGGCCCGGCCAGCGCGGCCTGGGCGGTGGGCGGGGCAACGACCGAGGACGCGTCAGTCGTCAGCGCGGCGATCAGCAAACCGGCCGCAAGCAGTCTGGCCGCGCGCGAAGGGCGGATACGCATCCAGCCTCCCACCGCCGAGCGATATCACTTTCGGAAACAGTGAGGCGTAATAGTCACTGCGGTAACACGGCGGCGTCACGGTTCGCGCACGATGCGGCCAGGGTGTTTGCGCCCCTAACCGCCGAGGCGGTCCGCCTGCGCGGCGGCATCGGCGGCCGCCGCCCGCATCCCGACCGCCGCGAGCTGCTCCGCGGCGGCCCGCAGCGCCGCGCCGTCACCGGCCGCCAAGGCCCGCGCGTGGGCTAACGCGAGCCCGCCCACCGCGCAGTCGACCTCGCCGCACAACCGGGCCAGGGGATCCGCCGCGCGGGTGTCCCCAAGGCGGACGGCCTCGTGCCAGGCGCGCAGCGCCACGGCCGACTGCCCGCCGCGTTCGGCCATCCGGGCGGCGTCGCGGGCGGCGGCCACCGCGCCGTGCGCGTCGCGCATCGTGGCCAGCCGCCACGCCCGCGCCACGCCGAGCTCGGGGCCGAACAGCGCCGACTTGGTGCCGTGCCGGGACTCGGCCCTGCTCAAGGCCTTTGCCGTCGCGGCGGTGTCGCCCTGCTGGGCCAGCGCGAAAGCCAGCAGCGTCAGCGACAGCGGCCCCCACGAGTAGCCGGTGCGTTCCAGGGTGGCGGCCGCCGGGCCGAGCAGCGCCGCGGCCTGGCCGAATTCGCCGTCGGCGATCAGCACGTGCGCCAGCAGGACCTCGCCGATCGCGCGGCCGGGCTGCTGCAGCTCGGCGAAGTCGGTGAACTGCTGGGCCAACGCGCGCGCGTCGGACAGCCGGCCCGCCATCAACAGCGCGGTGGTCTGGCCCAGCCCGATCGTGAAGCGCAGCAGCCCGGGATGCTCGGCGGCCAGGGCGCGCTGGGACAGCGGTTCGACGTCGCCGAACCGGCCCTGCCGCGCCGCGCACAGCACGGACGCGCTGGCGGCCCAGGCCACCGCCTGGTCGTCGGCCGCCGGCGAGTCCAGCACCTCGCCGGCGACCTTGACGGCGTAGCCGACGTTGCCCGCGTTCATCGCGAAGGTGGCGCTCAGCGCGTCGAGCGTGGTGCGCGGGCCCGCTTCCGAAAGCTTGCCGCGGATGGTCCGCAGGAAGGCGGTGGCCCGTTCGGGCTCGCTGAGCATCCAGAACTGGTTGGCCGCCCGCAGCAGCGCCCAGTCCATGAGCGCCGGCTCGGCCAGCGCACCCGCGTCGACGGCGGCCAGCAGGGCGTCGGCCTCGCGGCCACGGCCCTGCCAGGCCAGCGCGTGGGCCAGCGCCAGCCGCGCCGTCAGGCCCCCGGAGCTGTCCAGCGCCGAGCGGGCCAGTCGTTCGCCGAGCGCGAGGTCACCCAGCCGCAGCGCCTGCTGCGCGGCGGCGGCGACGTCGGGGGCGCGCTGGGGCACGTCGCTGTCGAGCGCCAGCGACGCCAGCCGCAGCCGGTCGCTGAGGTGCTCCGACGGGCGCTGCGACAGCATCCCGACCACCTCGGTGCGCCGTCGTCGCGCGTCCTCGGCGCCGAGCGTGGCCAGCGCGCGCTCGGCGAACAGCGGGTGCGCGGTGTACACCACCGGGTCGTCGGAACGCCCGCCGCGCGACCGGGTCTCCGCCGCGCCGAGCTCCTCGGCCGCGCCGACCGCGCCCGCGCCCGCGAGGGCGGTCAGGTCGGCGAGCGACAGCGGCTCCGCGACGGCGAGGTAGTCCAGCACGGCCCGGGCCGGGGCGGGCAACTCGGCGAGGAAGGCGTCGACGTCGGCGCGGCTGGTCTGCCCGCCGGGCGCCTCGATGTCGATCCGGTCCAGCAGGCCGTCGGTCCACAGGGCGGTGATGGCCTCGGGTGCCTTGTCGGAGCGGGCGGTGACGATCATCCGGGCCGTCCCGGCCAGCGCCAACTGGTACACCAGCGTGGCCGACAGCACGTCGAGTTCATGGGCGTCGTCGACGACGAGCAGCAGGTTGTCGCCGCCCAGGGAGGTCCGCGCCGCGCGCAACAGCGCCGCCGGCTTGCCGATCTCGGAAATCGCCACCAGGTGGCCGAACGCCCCGAAGGGGACCGCGCGCTCGGTCGGGGTGCCGGTGACCCAGCGGGTGAGTGTGCCCGGGTGCGCGGCGGCGTAGCCCTCGGCGGCCAACCGGGCCAGGGTCGACTTGCCGCAGCCGTCGGGCCCGAGCGCGACGGCCCCGCGGCCGGCCAACAGGGCGCCGTTCAGCCGCTCCAGCGCCTCCTCGTGCTGGGGGACCTTCCATCGCATCGGCACCCGCCGGATTTTATTGCGCGCGGTGTGCGTGCCGCATCGGGCTTGGTCTACGTTTCGTTGTATGCCCCCCGAACGCGACCCGTCAGCCGCCCGGGCGGTGTGCGTGTACTGCGCGTCCGGCCCCGAGCACGCCGAATTGCTCGCGCTCGCTTCGGAACTCGGCGAGGCGATCGCCGAGCGGGGTTGGACCCTGGTGTGGGGCGGCGGCCGGGTGTCTGCGATGGGTGCGCTGGCGAGCGCGGCGCGCGCCCGCGGCGGGCGCACGGTCGGCGTCATCCCGCAGCACCTGATGCGCCTCGAGGTCGCCGACATGCAGGCCGACGAGCTGATCGTCAGCGACACCATGCATGAGCGCAAGCAGATCATGGAGGACCGCGCCGACGCGTTCGTCGTGCTGCCCGGCGGGGTGGGCACCCTGGACGAGCTGTTCGACGCGTGGACCACCGGTTTTCTCGGGGTGCACGACAAACCCGTCGTGCTGCTGGACCCCTTCGGGCACTACGAGGGCCTGTGGCTGTGGCTGTGTGGATTGGCCGACCGCGGCTACATCACGCAAGCGGCGATGGACCGGTTGGTGCTGGTCGATAAGGTGGGTGCCGCAGTGGAGGCGTGCGCACCCGCGTGAGATCCGGGCTCAGCTCAGCGGAAGGGCGCCGAGGGGACTTACAGGAATAGAGGAAAACGTGTCCGACCACGACGGGGGAGCGCGCACAGCGGTCAGGCTGACCGACATCGCTGCGCGGGTGCCGGGAGTGCTGGCCGACATCCCGGTGATCATGCGCGGGGCGCTGACCGGGCTGCTGGCGCAGCCGGGCTCCAAGAAATCGATCGGCACGGTGTTCCAGGAGCGGGCCGCCCGCTACGGCGACCGGGTCTTTCTGCGGTTCGGCGATGAGCAGCTGACCTACCGCGACGCCAACGCGGCCGCCAACCGCTACGCCGCGGTGCTGGCCGCGCACGGCGTCGGCAGCGGCGACGTCGTCGCGATCATGCTGCGCAACTCGCCCCGGGCGGTGCTGGCAATGCTGGCCGCGGTCAAGTGCGGCGCCGTCGCCGGGATGATCAACTACCACCAGCGCGGCGAGGTGCTGTCGCACAGCCTGGGACTGCTGGACGCCAAGGTGCTCATCGCCGAGACCGATCTGGTGAGCGCCGTGGCCGACTGCGGCGGCGCGGGCGCCGCCGAGACGATGACCGTCGATGACCTGGAGCGATTCGCCGTCAGCGCCCCGGCCACCAACCCGCCGTCGGTGTCGGCCGTGCAGGCCCGCGACACCGCGTTCTACATCTTCACCTCGGGCACAACGGGTTTCCCGAAGGCCAGCGTGATGACGCACCTGCGCTGGCTGAAGGCGCTGGCCGCGTTCGGCGGCATCGGGCTGCGGCTGAAGAGCTCCGACACGCTGTACAGCTGCCTGCCGCTGTACCACAACAACGCGCTGACGGTGGCGCTGTCGTCGGTGATCAACTCCGGCGCGACGCTGGCCCTCGGCAAGTCGTTTTCGGCGTCGAAGTTCTGGGACGAGGTGATCGCCAGCGAGGCCACCGCGTTCATCTACATCGGTGAGATCTGCCGGTATCTGCTCAATCAGCCGGCCAAGCCGACCGACCGGCGGCACAAGGTGCGGGTGATCGCCGGCAACGGGCTGCGCCCGGAGATCTGGGACGAGTTCACCAACCGATTCGGGATCGCGCGCGTCTGCGAGTTCTACGCGTCCAGCGAGGGCAACACCGCGTTCATCAACGTCTTCAACGTGCCGAGGAGCACCGGCCTCTTTCCGATGCCGCTGGCCTACGTGGAATACGACCCCGACACCGGTGAGCCGCTGCGCGACGAGAACGGGCGGGTGCGCCGGGTGCCGCCCGGAGAGCCCGGCCTGCTGCTGAGCCGGGTCAACCGGCTGCAGCCCTTCGACGGCTACACCGATAAGGAGTCGAGCGAAAAGAAGTTGGTGCGCAACGCTTTTCGCGAGGACGACTGCTGGTTCAATTCGGGTGACGTGATGAGCCCGCAGGGGATGGGGCACGCCGCGTTCGTCGACCGGCTCGGCGACACGTTCCGGTGGAAGGGCGAGAACGTCGCGACCACACAGGTGGAGGCGGCGCTGGCCTCCGACAAGTCCGTCGAGGAATGCACGGTCTTCGGCGTCGAGATTCCGCGCACCGGCGGCCGCGCCGGGATGGCCGCCGTGCAGCTGCGTGACGGCGCCGAGTTCGACGGCAAGTCCTTGGCCCGCGCCGTGTACGGCGAGCTGCCGCCCTACGCGCTGCCGCTGTTCGTGCGGGTGGTCAAGACGCTGGAGCACACCACGACGTTCAAGAGCCGCAAGGTGGAGCTGCGGGAGCAGGCCTACGGCTCCGACGTCGACGACCCGCTGTACGTGCTGGCCGGCCGCGACGAGGGCTACGTGCCGTACTACGACGAGTACCCCGACGAAGTGGCCGACGGCAAGCGACCCAAGGGCTGAGAGCGCGCCGAGCGTGCGGCTGGCCGCACGTTGGGCGTCCAACGTGCGGCTGGCCGCACACTCGCGGTTGGATTGCGTCCCCGTCGGTGCTAGGAGCCGTGGCCGCCGGCGCCGCCGGCGAGGGTGCCGCCGAAGTCACCCGCTGCGGCGGTCGCCCCACCTCCGCCACCGCCACCACCGTTGCTGCCGGCTGCACCGCCGGGGCCACCGCTTTGCCCGCTGCCGCCTGCGGTGCCGGCGGCACCGCCGGCACCGCCGCCGTTGAACTCGCCGATACCACCACCGTTGGCGCCGGCGCCGCCCCCGGCACCGCCGGTGCCTCCGGTGCCGCCGTTGATAGCGCCTCCTCCGCCGCCGCCCCCGCCGGCGGAGTCGATGGAGCCGGTGTCGGAACCACCGGCGGCGAAGCCGCCGAAGCCGCCTTGGGCGTTGCCGACGGAGCCGCCCTGGCCGCCGGTGATCCCTGACCCGGTGGCACCGACGCTGGCCGCACCGCCACCGCCGCCGGCGCCACCGGAACCCCCGAGACCGAAGGTGCCGGCGCCACCATGGCCGCCAGCTCCGCCGCCACCGGTGGCGGTGAAGCCCTCGATTTGGGCCGTTCCGCCGGCACCACCGTTGCCACCGGTGCCACCGGGGCCACCGCCAACGCTGGTACCGCCGTTGCCGCCGGCACCACCACCTCCGCCGCCCATCGCGCCGGCGGTAGTCGCGGTGAGGATGGCGGATCCGCCGTCGCCGCCCTTGCCGCCGTCGCCGCCGGTGTAGCCGTTGCCGCCGTTGCCGCCATGGCCGCCGTTGCTGCCGCTGAGGATGACGTTGCCGCTGGTGTTGATGCCGCCGCCAGCGCCGCCGTCGCCGCCGTTGCCGCCGTTGCCCGCGGTGCCCGCCATCGCGCCCGCTCCGCCAGCGCTGCCACCAACGCCGGCTTCCCCGCCATTGCCGCCGTTGCCGCCGTTGCCGAGCAAAATAGGCGAACCACCTTGGCCACCTGGGCCGCCGTTGCCGCCGTCGCCGCCATTGCCGTTGGCCCCGGCATGGCCGAACAAGCCCTCGGCTTGGCCGCCCACCCCACCTGTACCGCCGTCGCCGCCATGACCGCCGTTAGTGCCGTTGCCGGCAAGGAGACCGGAGCCGCCCGCGCCGCCGGCGCCGCCGAGCCCGCCCACACCGCCTGTACCGCCGGTGCCGCCGTTGCCGAGGATTAGCCCACCGTTGCCACCGGCGCCGCCGACCCCGCCGACACCGCCGGTGCCGCCGCTCACGCTGGCGGTGCCCGCGGTTCCGGTGATGCCCGTTCCCCCGGCCCCTCCCCGGCCGCCGTGGCCGAAGAACCAGGCGTTGCCGCCGCGGCCGCCGGGTTGGCCGGGCGCGCCGGACCCGCCGTCACCGCCGGGGCCGAACAGCAGTCCGCCCGGCCCGCCGGGCGCCCCGGTGCCCGGCGCCCCGTTGATGCCTTTGCCGATCAGCGGGGTGCCCAACAACAGCTCGGTGGGCGTATTGATCACCGCGCGAATTGGTTGCCAGAGGGCGTCCAGTGGCGAGGCGTTGGCCGCCTCGGCGGCCGCGTAGGCGCCCCCGCCGGCGTTCAAGGCCGCCACGAACTGGGCATGAAACGCCGCCGCCTGAGCGTTGAGCGCCTGAAAGGCCTGACCCTGTGAGGAGAACACCGATGCCACCGCCGCTGACACCTCATCGCCGGCGGCGGCCAGCACCGCGGTGGTCCGGTCCGCGGCCGCCGCGTTCGCGGCGCTCACCGCCGAGCCGATGTTGGACAAGTCCGTCGCCGCCGCCGCCATGAATTCCGGCGCCGCAATCACAAAAGACATCCGAGCCTCCCATCGCTACCGCGAAGTGTGCGCGCGGAGGCTGCGGCGGTTGATGGGGAATTTTCCCCATTTATTTGTGCGCCCGGTGTGCGCCGGGTGTGCGGCTGGCCGCACGTTGGGCGCCGAGTGTGCGGCTGCCGCACGTTCGCGAGCGCGACCAGGCACCATGGACGGGTGCATTCGACTCTGTGCGGGCGGCCGGTCGCGGGGGATCGCCCGCTGATCATGGCGATCGTCAACCGCACTCCGGATTCGTTCTACGACCGGGGTGCGACGTTCGGCGACGAGGCCGCCCGCGACGCCGCCCACCGGGCCATCGCCGACGGCGCGGACCTCATCGACGTCGGCGGGGTGAAGGCCGGCCCGGGCCAGAGCGTCGACGAGGACACCGAGATCGCCCGGCTGGTGCCGTTCATCGAATGGCTGCGCGGCGCCTACCCCGACCAGCTGATCAGCGTCGACACCTGGCGCTCGGGGGTGGCCAGGGTGGCGTGCGCCGCGGGTGCCGACTTGATCAACGACACCTGGGGCGGCATCGATCCCGCCCTGCCCGAGGTGGCCGCCGAGTTCGGGGCGGGCCTGGTGTGTTCGCACACCGGCGGGGCGCTGCCGCGCACCCGCCCCTTCCGGGTGAGCTACGGAACCAGCACCCGCGGGGTAGTGGACGACGTCATCCGCCGGGTGACCGCGGCGGCGGACAGGGCGGTGGCGGCCGGGGTGTCCCGCGACCGGGTGCTGATCGACCCGGCCCACGATTTCGGCAAGAACACCTTTCATGGCCTGGTTTTGTTGCGCCACGTGGGCGATTTGGTTAACACGGGATGGCCCGTCCTGCTCGCTTTGAGCAACAAGGACTTCGTCGGGGAGACTTTGGGTGTGGCACTGACCGAACGGCTCGAGGGAACGCTGGCGGCCACCGCGCTCGCGGCGGCGGCCGGCGTCCGGATGTTTCGGGTGCACCAGGTCGCGGCCACCCGGCGGGTGCTCGAGATGGTGTCGTCGATCCAGGGGACCCGACCGCCGGCGCGCACGGTGCGGGGGCTCGCATGACGGAGCTGGTAGACCTCGCCAGCGAGGCGGTGCTCGCCTCGCGGCCCGGCGACGTCTGGCTGTCCGACCGCAATTGGAACCGGCCCGGCTGGACGGTCGGCGAACTGGAACGCGCGAAGGCCGGGCGGACCATCTCGGTGGTGCTGCCCGCCCTCAACGAGGAAGCCACCGTCGAGTCGGTGATTGAAAGCATCTCGCCGCTGGTGGACGGCCTGGTCGACGAGTTGATCGTGCTGGACTCCGGCTCCACCGACGACACCGAGATCCGCGCGATCGCCGCGGGCGCCCGCGTCGTCAGCCGCGAGCAGGCGCTGCCCGAGGTGCCCGTCCGGCCCGGCAAGGGCGAGGTGCTGTGGCGCTCGCTCGGGGCCACCAGCGGCGACATCGTGGTGTTCGTCGACTCCGACCTGATCGATCCGCACCCGATGTTCGTGCCGTGGCTGGTGGCACCATTGCTCGCCGGCGACGGGATTCACCTGGTGAAGAGCTTCTACCGGCGGCCGCTGGGCGGTGCCGACGCGGGTGGTGGGCGGGTCACCGAGCTGGTGGCGCGGCCGTTGCTGGCGGCGCTGCGCCCGGAGCTGGGGTGCATCCTGCAGCCGCTCGGCGGCGAGTACGCGGCCAGCCGGGAACTGCTGATGTCGCTGCCGTTCGCGCCGGGCTACGGCGTGGAGATCGGCGTGCTGGTCGACACCTTCGATCGGCTGGGGCTGGACGCGATCGCCCAGGTGAACCTGGGCGTGCGGGCGCACCGCAACCGGCCGCTGCCCGAGCTGGGCGTGATGAGCCGCCAGGTCATCGCGACCCTGCTGTCGCGCTGCGGGATCCCCGACTCCGGGGTGGGCTTGACCCAGTTCTTCGCCGACGGCGCCGACGGTTACGGCTACACCGCGCACACCGCACCGGTGTCGCTTCAGGACCGGCCGCCGATCCAGGGACTGCGGCCGCGCTAGTCGCCGGGATGTCGGCGGCCTGTCGGTTTCGTAGGGCAATATCGAACGCGTGGCGTTGGTGTTGCTGTACCTGGTGGTGCTGGTCCTGGTGGCGATCGTGCTGTTCGGCGCGGCCAGCTTGCTGTTCGGGCGCGGTGAGCAGCTGCCGCCCCTGCCGCGGGGGACGACGGCCACCGTGCTGCCCGCCTACGGGGTCACCGGATCCGACGTCGACGCCGTCAAGTTCACCCAGGCGCTGCGCGGATACAAGACCAGCGAGGTGGACTGGGTGCTGGACCGGCTCGCCCGCGAGCTCGAGGCGCTGCGCGGCCAGCTGGCGGCGGCGCACGCCCCGCCGGCCGCCGCTGACGAGCCCGAGGCTGAGCCCGATTCCGTGGAACCCGCGAACGCCGAGGATCGTCAGGACTCAATGTGAGCGATGACGGGCTGGTGCGGTGCGGCTGGGCGGCCATTCGGCCCGGGCCGGACTTCGAGATGTACCGCGACTACCACGACCAGGAATGGGGTCGCGCGCTGCACGACGGGGTGGCGCTGTTCGAGCGGATGAGCCTCGAGGCCTTCCAGAGCGGACTGTCGTGGCTGATCATCCTGCGCAAACGGGAGAACTTCCGGCGCGCCTTCGATGGCTTCGACATCGAGACCGTCGCCGGCTACACCGACGCCGACGTGCAGCGGCTGATGGCCGACACGGGGATCGTCCGCAACCGGGCCAAGATCGAAGCGACCATCGCCAACGCCCGCGTCGCCGCCGAGCTGGGTTCGGCCGAAGGCCTCTCCAAGCTGCTGTGGTCGTTCGCGCCGTCACCGCGCCCCCGCCCCGCCGACGGCTCCGAAATCCCGTCGGCCAGCGCCGAATCGAAGGCGATGGCCGCCGAGCTGAAGCGGCGTGGGTTCCGCTTCGTCGGGCCGACCACCGCCTACGCGCTGATGCAGGCGACCGGCATGGTTGACGACCACGTTCGCGGTTGCTGGGTACCGACAAACGCACGTTGAAGGGCCCGATGAGGTGTCAGAAGCGGGTCTTGGTGTAACTGCCGCCCCGGATAGGGAACAATGGGGGGGGTGATTTGGCAGTTCAATGTCGGGTATGGCTGGAATTCCACTGGCGGGGCATGCTCGGCGCCGACCAGGTCCGCGACGCCGGGCCAGCTCGAATCTGGAGGGAGCACTCGATGGCGGCGATGAAGCCCCGTACCGGAGACGGTCCTTTGGAAGCGACGAAGGAGGGGCGCGGCATCGTTATGCGAGTACCGCTCGAAGGAGGCGGTCGGCTGGTCGTTGAGCTGACGCCCGACGAGGCCGCCGCCCTGGGTGACGAGCTCAAGGGCGTTACCAGCTAGTCCGGCTTACGCCGACACCTTCCGGTAGATCTCCAGCGTCTGCTCGGCCGCGTGGGCCCAGGAGAAGTCCTCGATGCAGCGCTGGCGTCCGGCCTCGCCATAGCGCTTAGCCTTGTCGGGGTCGGCGATCAGTTCGTTGACCGCTTCGGCCAATCCGGCCTGGAAGCCGGCCGCATCGTCGGCGTCGTAATGCACCAGTGACCCGGTGCGCCCGTCCCGTACCACCTCGGGTATCCCGCCGACGTCGGAGGCCACCACCGCTGTGGCGCACGCCATCGCCTCGAGGTTGACGATCCCCAACGGCTCATACACCGACGGACATACGAAAACCGTTGCCGCCGAAAGTATTTCCCGAAGCTCCCCGATGGGCAGCATCTCTCTGATCCAGAACACCCCGTCCCGGTGGCGGGCCAACTCGGCCACCGCGGCCGCAATCTCCTCGGCCAGCTCCGGGGTGTCGGGAGCGCCGGCGCACAGCACCACCTGCACCCCGGGGGCGAACCGGTGCGCGGCCGCGACCAGGTGGGCGACGCCCTTCTGCCGGGTGATGCGCCCGACGAAGGCCACCATGGGACGGCCCGGGTCCACGCCGAGTTCGGCCAGCACGGAACCGGTTTGTGTAGGGCCGGCGGGGTGCCACACGTTGGTGTCGACGCCGTTGCGGATGACGTGCACCAGGCTCGGATCCAGCGTGGGGTAGACGCGCAGGATGTCTTCGCGCATCGCCGCGCTGACCGCGATGACGGCGTCGGCGGCCAGCACCGCGGTCCGCTCCACCCACGTCGACACCCGGTAGCCGCCGCCGAGCTGTTCGGCCTTCCACGGCCGCAGCGGTTCGAGCGAGTGCGCAGTCAGCACGTGCGGGATGTCGTAGAGCAACGCCGTCAGGTGCCCGGCCAGGCCGGTGTACCAGGTGTGCGAATGCACGACCGTGGCCGCCGACGCGGCGTCGGCCATCATCAGGTCCGCGGACAGGGTGGCCAGCGCGGGGTTGGCGTCGTGGATGCGCGGGTCGGGTTGTTGCGCGATGGCATCCGGGCGGGGCGCGCCGATGCAGTGCACGTCGACCGAACACAGCCGGCGCAGCTGCGCGACGAGTTCGGTGACGTGTACCCCGGCCCCGCCGTAGACCTCCGGTGGGTACTCCCGAGTCATCATCGCCACCCGCATACTCCGCACGGTAGTTCGGCGAGGACGCCGCCCGCGAGTCGGGCGGCGCAGAAATTCGGAGAATCCGGTTTTCGTTCCGGTGGCGATGGGGCCCGCGAGTGGGACTGCGCAATAATGGACGGTATCGGGTTGTGAAACGTGGCGAGAACTAAGCCAAATACCTTGACAGGCAGTCCGTCAGAACGGCGGCCACCGGGATTCCCCCTGGCAGCGGTTGGCGGCGGCCGATAGTTTGGGAGTCATGAGGGAAGCGCCACACGTGCTGGGCATTGTCCTGGCCGGGGGTGAGGGCAAGCGGCTGTATCCGCTGACCGCAGACCGGGCCAAACCCGCGGTTCCCTTCGGTGGCGCCTATCGGCTGATCGACTTCGTGCTGTCCAACCTGGTCAACGCCCGCTATCTGAGGATCTGCGTTCTCACCCAATACAAGTCGCATTCGCTCGACCGTCACATTTCGCAGAACTGGCGCCTGTCCGGCCTGGCCGGCGAGTACATCACGCCGGTGCCCGCGCAGCAGCGCCTCGGCCCGCGCTGGTACACCGGCTCCGCCGACGCGATCTATCAGTCGCTCAATCTGATCTACGACGAAGACCCCGACTACATAGTCGTTTTCGGCGCCGACCACGTGTACCGGATGGACCCCGAGCAGATGGTCGGGTTCCACATCGACAGCGGGGCCGGCGCGACGGTGGCCGGCATCAGGGTGCCCCGCAGCGACGCGTCCGCCTTCGGCTGCATCGACGCCGACGACTCCGGCCGCATCCGCGCCTTCGTGGAAAAGCCGCTGGATCCGCCGGGAACTCCCGATGACCCCTCGTCGACGTACGCGTCGATGGGCAACTACATCTTCACCACCAAGGTGCTCATCGACGCGATCCGCGCCGACGCCGACGACGACCACTCCGATCACGACATGGGCGGTGACATCATCCCGCGGTTGGTGGAGGACGGGATGGCCGCGGTGTATGACTTCTCCGACAACGAGGTGCCCGGCGCCACCGACCGCGACCGCGGCTACTGGCGCGACGTCGGGACGCTGGACGCGTTCTACGACGCGCACATGGATCTGGTCTCGGTGCACCCGGTGTTCAACCTGTACAACAAGCGCTGGCCCATTCGTGGCGAGTCGGAGAACCTGGCGCCGGCCAAGTTCGTCAACGGCGGCTCGGCGCAGGAGTCGGTGGTGGGCGCCGGCAGCATCATCTCGGCGGCCTCGGTCCGCAACTCCGTGCTGTCGTCGAACGTCGTGGTCGACGACGGCGCGATCGTGGAGGGCAGCGTGATCATGCCGGGTGCCCGCGTCGGCCGCGGCGCGGTGGTGCGCCACGCGATCCTGGACAAGAACGTCGTCGTGGGTCCCGGGGAGATGGTCGGGGTCGATCTGGAGAAGGACCGCGAGCGCTTCGCGATCAGCGCCGGCGGCGTGGTCGCGGTCGGCAAGGGCGTCTGGATCTAGCTCGTCTTAGCTTGCCGAGCAGACGCAGAATCGCACGATTTCATGATGAAATGTGCGATTCTGCGTCTGCTCGCGCTGTTAGGGGACCTCGGGTACCAGCAGGTGCGCGTCATGGCGCGGACCCCAATGCAGGGTGACGCGGCCGCGGGGTGAGTTCGCATAGGCCGCGGGCATCTGACCGACCAGCGGATTCCTCGGGCACAGCCACCGCGCGGCGACCACCAGCCGCAGCTGCTCGCCGGCGCGGAACAGTGTCGCCGACGGGCCCAGGGCGACATCGACCGCGACCACCTCGCCGGCGGAAACGGGCTGCGGCTCCGTGCAGGCCGCGACGGGCTCCCACGGCCGCGATAGCTCGGGATCCAGCGCCCGCAGCGAGACCCGCTGCCACCCGGTGGTAACCCGGTCGCGGCCGTAGCCGTAGGACCCCTCGAACGCGATGAACCGGCCGGCGCGCCACTTCTCCACGCCGACGAACAGGTTGGCGTCGTCGCAGCCGTCCAGCGAGACCCACAACCGGGCGGCCATCGGCCCGGTCAGCTCGATGTCCGCCGGCACCGTCCAGCTGAATGCCGCTGCGGCCGAACGCGTTTCGAATGCGGCGCTGCCCGTCTCGGTCGGCCGGTCGGGCGCGAGCGTCGCGGCGCTGCCCAGATAGAAAGGCCGCCAACGGGTTCGGGGCAGCGGCCAGTCCGCCTCCTCGCGCACCGCGGCGACGGTGTCGCGGTCCTCGCGCACCTCGAGGCGGACGCTGCGGGAAGCGTCCGCGCCGTCGAGCACGCCCCGGAAGAAGCCGAGCTGCTCAGCCCGCGCCGCTTCGGAGTAGAAGGTCGCCCATTTGCCGCCCCGGTGCGTGTAGAGGCGGGCGTGGGCGGAGCCTGCGCGCGTGAACGCCCGGATCGAGCCGCGGCTGTGCAGGTTGTTGTCGGAGAAGCTGCCGCAGACCAGCATGGGCACCGTGATCGCGGACAGGTCGGGCACCACGGAGCGCCAGAAGTCGTCGCGCAGCGGGTGGGAGTCCTGCATGTCCCCCAGGTCGTAGGCCTGTCGCGTGTCGCGGCGCAGGTTGCGCGACCACAACCGGGTGAAGCCCGATTCGCGCACGCCGCCCGGGAAGCACAGGTCGCGGTACGCGTCGGTGAAGCCCTCCCACGGGCAGATCGCCCGCAGTGCCGGCGGCTGCAGGGCTGCCGCGGCGTACTGGCTGATCGCCAGGTAGGAGACCCCGAGCATGACGACGCGGCCATCGCACCACGGCTGGTCGGCGATCCACTGCACGAGGTCGTAGGTGTCCTCGGCCTCCTTGCGCGACAGCAGGTTTCCGGTGCCGTCGGAGTGGCCGCAGCCGCGCGAGTCGGCGTTGACCACGGTGAAGCCCCGCGCGGTCCACCACGCCGGGTCCGGTGCCTCCCAACCGGTCAGCGCCGAGAAGCTCACCGGTCGCGGCTGGCGCAACACCCGGTACTGCACCGAGAAGGTCCACCTGTTGCCCCGGCGCCTCGGCAGGTTGTCCTTGCTGTACGGGTGGATGCTCAGGATGACCGGCCGCGGGCCGTCGTCGGGCTTGCGGTGGGCGTTGATGCGCAACGCCGTCCCGTCGCGGGTCCGGACGGCGACGTCACGGTCGACGAGGAGGTCGGGCGGCGGATCGGTGACGGTGATGGGGGGTCTGGCGATGCCGCGCAGCCGTGCCAGCGCATACCGGAAGGCGCCGGGGCGCCGCCACGGACGGTCGAGCGCGGGTGCCGGATTTCGCGCCACGCCAATACCTTAGGCGCATCTTCCCGGCCGCTACCACACGTTGGGCAGCAGCCGGTAGCGCACGCGCCGCGCATACTCCCGGTACCCGGGCAAGTCCTGGGTGAGCAGCTTCTCCTCGTCGAGGATGCGGAAGACGAGCACCGCGATACCGGGGATCACGAAGAGCAGACCCCAGTAGGAGGCGAGCGCCAGCGGCATGCCGACCATCATGATCACGTTTCCGACGTACATCGGATGCCTGGCGAACTTGTAGACGCCGCCGGAGGCCACCTGCTGGCCCGTCTCCACCGTGACGGTGGCCGCGGCGTAGCTGTTCTGGATGATCACCAGCATCGCCAGGCCCAGCCCGGTCGCCACCAGGACGTCGCCCAGCACGGATACCCACGGCGGCACCATCGACCAGCCCATCCCATGGTCGAGGGCGCTGAACGCCATCATCGCGAAGAGAATCACGAATGAGCTTGTGATGATGACCTTTTGGGCGGCCCTCGGTTCGGCTCGTGGCCCGGCGTGCATGCGGCGCTGCAGGGCCGCCGGGTTGTGCCGCGCCAGGTAGATGGTGGGGCCGAGCGACGCCGCGGTGAACACGGCGATGAACGCCCATGCCTGCCAATAGTGCAGCGTGCCGGCCGATCCGAAGAGGATGAGGCCAACCGCGAAGGTTCCGAAGACCGAGGATGCCGTCAGTCGAACAGCGGTTTTCATGATCGTGCCCTCCCTAGCAACGTAGATCGCGACGCCGAAAAGCCATGGCGCCCACGAGGATCAGCGCCGCGTCGATGGCGAGCAGCCACAGCAGCGGCACAGCGGTGAAATCGGCCCCGACCCGCGGGGTGTGCGCGAACGGTTCCAGGTCGAGCAACCACTGCGGGAACCGGGCCAACTCGCCGATCAGGTACACGGCGACGAACCCGACCAGCACGCCCCACGCCACGGGCGTGAACCGCGGTGCCAGACCGAAAACCGCGACGGTGACCGCGGCGAGCAGCCAGACGGCGGGCAGCTGCGCTGCCGCGGTGCCGACGACAATGGCCAGCTTGCCGCCGACGTCGCCGGCCGCGATGCCGTAGACGAGGCCGCCGGCCGCGCCGCTCACCAGCATCGCAACCGCGGACCCGGCCAGTGCGGCAGCCAAATGGCTTGCCAGCCAATGAGTTCGGGAGACCGCGCCGGCCAGCGCCGGCTCGGCGCGCTGGCCGGACTCCTCTTGATGCAAGCGCAGGGTGAGCGAGATGGCGAAGGTGGCGGCAACCATGCCCATCATGGCGTAGGCCACGGCGACGAAGGCCTCCTCCAGGGCGGAGGTGCCGCCCATCCGCGCGACGATGTCGCGCACGACGGTGCTGCCGCCCAGCTCGTCGCCGATTCCGTGTACGACGCTGCCCATCAGCAGGCCATACAGGAGCAGGCCCACCGTCCACAGCAGCAGCGCGCCGCGGTCGAGCCGCCACGTCAGGCCGTCGATGCCGCGCAGGCGGGTCCCGGCAGTGCCGGGGCCGGCGCGTTCGGCGATGAGTCCGGCGCCCACGTCGCGGCCGGCGAGCAGCCGATAGGCCACCAGGGTGAGCGCCGCCGTGGTCACCAGGTGCAGCAGCAGAACCCACCAGCGATCCCCGGCGTAGGGCCGGACCTGAAGCGACCATCCCAGCGGCGACAGCCACGACAGCGTGCCGCCGCCCGCGTCACCGACGGCCCGCAGCGTGAACGCGGCCCCCAGCGCGGCGAAGGCGGTACCGCGGGCGAACCGGGCGCTCGGCGAGAGTTGGGCGGTCACCGCGGCCACCGCGGTGAAGACCAGCCCGGAGCAGGCCAGCGCCGCCCCGAACGCCAGCGACCCGCCCGCCGGGATGTCGGTCGTCAGCAATCCGGCCGCCCCGATCGCGCCGGTGGCGATGGACGCCCCGAACGACAACAGCAGCGCCGCGCTCAGGCTGGCGTAGCGGCCGATCGCGGTCGAGTCCACCAGCTCGGTGCGGCCGGTCTCCTCGTCGGCGCGGGTGTGGCGGATCACGGTGAGGATGACGGCCACCGCGATCAGCAGATGGAACATGCCGGCCTTCCAAATGCCCACGGCCCCAAGGCTGTCGTTGTAAACCTGGCCGTAGAGCGCGCGCTGGGCCGGACTGGCCATGATGGAGGCCGCGAACCCGGCGCGGGCGGCCTGGGTGGGGTAGATCTTCAGGATGCTGCCGACGTACACCGAGGCCAGCGGCACCGACAACAGCAGCACCCACAGCGGCAACGAAACCCGGTCGCGGCGCAGGTAGAGCCGCAGCATGCCCAGCGTGCCGGAGAAGTTGGAACCGGCGCGCGGCGCCGGCCGCGCCGGGCGCGGCCGATCCAGCGTCGCGGTGCTCATGCGGAGACCTTGTCCGTGGTGTTGTAGTGGCGCAGGAAGAGTTCCTCGAGGGTCGGGGGCTGGCTGACCAGGCTGCGCACCCCGGCGTCCCCGAGCGCCCGGATGAGTTCGCCCAGGCTTGCGCTGTCCACCTGGGCGCGCAGCGTGTTGCCGTCGATGCTGACGTCCTCGACGCCCCTGATGCGGGTGATATCGCCCGGGTCACCGATCATTTCGGCCTTGATCGAGGTGCGGCTGAGGTGCCGCATGGACTCCAGCGTGCCGCTCTCGACGGTCCTGCCGGCGCGGATGATGGTCACTCTTTCGCACAGCGCTTCCGTCTCGGCCAGGATGTGGCTGGACAGCAGGACCGTCGTGCCGCGGTCGCGCGCCTCGCCGACGCACTGCTGAAAGATGTTCTCCATCAACGGGTCCAGGCCGCTGCTCGGCTCGTCCAAGAGCAGCAGCCGGGCGTGCGAGCTGAACGCGGAAATCAGGGACACCTTTTGCCGGTTGCCCTTCGAGTACGTGCGCGCCTTCTTATGCGGGTCGAGGTCGAAGCGCTCGATCAGCTCGGCGCGACGCCCTTCGTCGATGCCCCCGCGCATGCGGGCCAGCAGGTCGATGGTCTCGCCGCCGGTCAGCGACGGCCACAGGGTCACATCGCCCGGCACGTAGGCGATGTGGCGGTGCAGGGCGACCGCGTCGGTCCACGGATCGCCGCCCAGCAGCCGAACGGTTCCGCCGTCGGCCTTCACCAGGCCCAGCAGCACGCGGATGGTCGTCGACTTGCCGGCCCCGTTCGGCCCGAGGAACCCGTGCACCTCACCCTCGCGCACCGTCAGATCGAGGCCGTCCAGGGCGCGTACCGCGCCGAAATTCTTCGTCAGGCCGCGGATTTCGATGGGGGCGGCTGTGTCAGCTGGCATGGGATCCTCCTTGATCGTCGGCGGCCAGGAATGCGTCGTACATGGTGCGGTCCACCATCAGGCCTTCGGTGTAGATTTCCAGGGCGGGCAGGATCATGTCGCGCGAATAGTCACGGAGCACGGCGCGCAGATCGGTTGGGGTGTCGTGCATTTGCAGGTAGAGCAGGAGCCCGCCGCCTCCTGTGATGCCCAGGTACTTGGCCCTGGCTCGCGGGTCGCGGCTGGGCTTGATGGTCCCGGCCCGCACGCCGTCTTCCAGGTATTCCTCGGCGTTGTCAATCATTCTCTGCCACAACATCTTCGCCAGGTCGCCGCCGGTCTGCATGCTGCGTAACAGGTAGGCGGTCATCGGGGCGAATTCTTCGATTTCGGCCAGTTGCGCGAACCAAACGGCCGGGTCGTTGGATTGCAGCGCCTCCGCCTTGGTCTCGCGGATCTGTTCGGCGACGTAGTCGTCGCAAGCCTTGCGCAGGCCCTCCTTGGAGCCGAAGTGGTGGATGACCAGCGCGGCGCTCACGCCCGCCGCCTCGGCAATGGCGCGCAGGCCCACGTCGAATCCGCGCTCGCCGAACTGCTCGATGGCCGCGTCGCGGATTCGGGCGGCGGCGGTCAGGTCGGCTGAACGCATGTTCAGTACACTAAACACTCGTTCAGTCGGCGGTCAAGGGGGCGGGCCGTCAGGAATCCGTAAATAACTGGCGCGAACAGACATAAAAGCCCCGACACGCCCTGCGCGCAGGGGCCTTTTGCGTTCCCCCGCAAGCCGGGTGGGGGTCCCCCGCTGGGGGAGCGCCCCGGCTCGCGGGAGCTAGTCGCGGACCGCGGCCAGCAGCCCGTCGCCGAGGGGCACCAGCGCGGGGGTGAGCCGCTCGTCCTCAGCGATGAGCCGGGCCGCCTCGCGCACCGCGGTCACCTCGGCGTCGCGGGCCGCGGGATCGCCCGCCCGGCCGCCCAGCGCCGCGCGGTGCACCACGATGACGCCCCCGGATCGCAGCAGACGCACGCCCTCGACGACGTAGTCGGGCTGGTCGATCGGGTCGGCGTCGATGAACACCAGGTCATAGGACTCGTCGGCGAGCCGGGTGAGCACCTCCTGGGCGCGCCCGCTGATCAGCCGGGTGCGCGAGGGTCCGATGCCCGCGTCGGTGAAGGACTGCTTGGCGAGCCGCAGGTATTCGGGCTCGATATCGATCGTGGTCAGGACGCCGTCGTCGCTCATGCCCGACAACAACCAGAGCCCGCTGACCCCGGCGCCGGTGCCCACCTCGGCGACGGCCTTGCCGCCGCTGAGCTTGGCCAGCAGGCTCAACAGCGCCCCGACCGCCGGCGTCACCGCGCCGGCGCCGATCTCCACGGCGCGCTCGCGGGCCGCTGCCAGCAGCGCGTCCTCCGAGATCGACCCCTCGGCGTGCGCGCACAGTGACTCGGCTCGACTGGTGGCCGTCTGGCCGGGGGCTGCTGCGTCGGTGCCGTCCATGCCCCGCAGCGTATTCCACATCGCCGCGCGGCCGGGCAGGCGCGCCTGATTCGGTCCGCGTCGACACGCCCGGCCGCCGCGGGGGGACGCAACTCACTCGCCCGGCGGTTCGCCCTGTTCAACGTAGGTAACGATCTGGTTTCTCAGCCAAAGCTCAGATTGCTCCTATGTCGTGCATACGCCGATGCGCGACGGTATCTCTATGGAACGGGGTGTGCGGGGGACCGGGAATAGTTCTCGCCGGATTGGGAATACACGGTGGCAGCTTCGCGTTGACGCGGGCGACGAGCTGTCAGGCTTCTCTGGCAGGGAAAATCCGGAGGATCCAATCATCACAGCGCTTTTGAGCCCGACCACCATGTCTCACGCCCAGGATTGCCGGGACGACGAATGGGTGGAGACGACGGAGGCTCTGCAGGGCACCGCGGTGTTCGACGCGACCGGGGACAAGGCGACGATGCCGTCGTGGGACGAGCTGGTGCGCCAGCACGCCGACCGGGTGTACCGGCTGGCCTACCGCCTCTCCGGCAACCAGCAGGACGCCGAGGATCTGACGCAGGAAACCTTCATCCGCGTCTTCCGCTCGGTCCAGAACTACCAGCCCGGGACCTTCGAAGGCTGGCTGCACCGGATCACCACCAACCTGTTCCTCGACATGGTGCGCCGGCGCGCCCGCATCCGCATGGAGGCGCTGCCCGAGGATTACGACCGGGTGCCCGCCGACGAGCCCAACCCCGAGCAGATCTACCACGATGCACGGCTGGGGCCCGACCTGCAGGCCGCGCTGGACTCGCTGCCGCCGGAGTTTCGCGCCGCGGTCGTCCTGTGTGACATCGAGGGGCTGTCCTACGAGGAGATCGGCGCCACCCTGGGCGTCAAGCTGGGCACCGTGCGCAGCCGCATTCACCGCGGACGCCAGGCGCTGCGCGACTACCTAGCCACGCACTCGCAGCACGGCGAGCAGCTCAAGTCGGCCTAGCGGCCAACCTCAACGCCGGACGTTCCGCCGACGTCTTCGGGCGGCCGGGCCGTTGATGCGGATTGGCCGATCAATGAAGGAGCGCGGCGGAATTCAATTTCTCTGTTGCGGTGGCCGACGATTCACGCTGCGTAATCGCCGTGGTCTTGCCGACCCCGGCATTCCGTCGTGACAAATCGACGCTCTCTCCAGCAAGCGAAACTGGCCGCTCCGAAAAGGGTGGGCCAGCGTGACGCCGTAACTATTCACAGCGCGCGGCCCAGGCGTACTCGATCCAGGCGCCGGCCCGCGGGCCAGGCGCAAAAAAATGGGGAGAATTCCCCATCAAGCGCCCGCTCGGCAGGCCCACACTATAGGCAGCGAGCGCCCAGGGACGCGCCCCGCGGCTACAGCGACAGCATCCGGACATGATGCGGCAGTCGCTGTAAACCCCGACCTTTCCTGAGCGGTCGGAATCGACGGGCAACCCTCATTGGGAGGTCGTGATGCGTTGGTCCGCCATCGTCGCTTGCGTTGTGCTGCTGCTGATATCGATAGGCGGCATCGCCGTAGCAGGGTTCTATGATTCCCTGTTCAGCAACCATCACGGCGACAACAACGACGAAAGTGATAGCGCCTACCGGGCCTACGGCGAGCTGCCGATCCCGGGATCACAGACATTGCACCTACCCGCCGGGCAGGTCGCTATCACCTTCCACGCCCAGACCGCCAGCGGTTCGGATGGCCCCTTGTCGATCCCGGACCTACAGCTGAACATCGTCCCTCCCGCTGGAGTCGCCGAACCGAAGGTCACCGAAAGCCCCGGAGGGACAACGAGTATCGATAACGACTCGCGGCGGCAAGTGTGGGTCGCCCAGATCCCGCAGGATGGGCACTACGAAATAACCGCCGACGGGCAGGTCGGGGCGTTCATCAGCGCCCGGTTGGCGTTCGGGCACGTCGCCGTCGGTTCGAGCTCGTCCCGAATCCCGGGCTGGGTCCGACCCGGAGCGGGGGTGTTCGCGGCGCTGGCGGTTTGCGCGTTCGTCCTGGTCGTCAACCGCGAGCGCGAACACAAACTGGCGTGGGGCAATATGCCCCCTCCGCTGCCAGCACAGCAACCGGTGCAGCCGTTCCTTGCTCGTGGGCGGCCCTACCCGCCGAGCACCGAGCGCGCGGGCATCGAGATGCCCAAGACGCGGCGTGACCGGCTCGAGGACATGATGCGCCTCAGGGTGGAAGCCGGGGTCAGCCTCGGCAGGGCACGAGCTGAAGTGGTTCTGGGGCAAGCGCTCAGGGCGATCCTCGCCGCCGGGATCGTCGTACTGGCTCTCGGACTCGTTGGAGCAGGTGTCGCACCCTCCGGCGGCCTCGGGCGGTTGGTCTCGATCGGCCTCGCGCTATCCGGCGTCGCCGCCGTCCTGTTGGTAGTGCGGGGGTTGTATTCGCTGCACGTCGTTAGGAAGGTCCGATGGCAGGACGGCACTGTCACGATCCGCAGGGTTCAACCCGGCCAGGTAGGCGAAAACGGCCAGCACGTCGTCTGTGATGTAGAGCTGAAGCCAAACATGCCCGCCGTCTACCAGGCAGGGCCGAACCCAACGGCCCAGATCATCCGAGTGGCGACGACAGTCGGACCTCTGGACAGCCAGTGGCTCGTCGTCGGTGCGACGATGCGCTGCCGAATCGACCGCGCCGAGTTCGAATACCTGTTGCGCGCGTTCCCCTATGCCGCGCCCAATGCCTCCATTCCGTCCGGCCGGAACTTGACTTTCAAGAGGGCGTAGCAGAAGGCGCTCGGTGCAATTCCGCAACGTGCCATCGTGCTCGCCGAGGACGCTGGCCTCACGAAGGCCTACGCATCGCGTGGACACCCTTCACCCGGGTACCGGCCGACGGGAATCGCGACACACTCCCAGCCGGCATCTGGAACAAGGCGTGGGATCAGGATTCGATCGTTCGCGGTTGCCGGGCCGCCGCGGCGGCCTGGGTGCGGTTGTCCACGCCGAGTTTGGCCAGAATCGATTCCACGTGGTGGCCAACGGTTTTGCGGCTGATCGAGAGTTTGGTGGCGATGTCGGAATCGCTGTGGCCGGCGACGATCAGCGTGAGCACCTCCCGTTCGCGGCGGGACAGTCCGTCGGGGTCGGCGCTGATGTCGGCGCGGCGGGAGCGGGGGGTGCGGCCGCGCAGTTCGGCGAGGCGTTGTCGGGCGCGGCGCGCGGCCGCCTTGGCGCCGAGGCGGCGGAACGTGGCCAGCGACGCTTCCACCGCGGCGCCGTCGCCGCCGAGTTGGGCGATGGCCGCGTCGTAGGGACAGCCCCGGCGTGTCCATTCGGCGGCGGCGCCCCGCCAGTCACCGCCGGCCTCGAGCTCGAAGGGGATGCTTAGCTTTCGGTCGCCCTCGGGCTCACCGCCGGCCAAACGCACCCAGCGACAAAGGGACCCGACCAGCCAGGGATTCGCGTGGGCGGGAGCCGTCGCCAGCCCCGCCTGCGCCTCGGCGCGGGCGGTCTCGTGATCACCGGCCAGCCAGGCCGCCTCGGCACGGGCGGGCCACACCGGTCCCAGGCGAAAAAAGTCGTTGCGTTCGGCGGCGGCCAGGGCCTCATCGAGTAGCGCCGACACGGGTCGCTGGCCGCTCCGGGCGTAGATCAAACCCAGGGTGGTCAACGGCAAATACCGATGCAGCGGGGTCATCGCGGGTCGGGAGAGCACATCCTCGGCGCAGCTGGCGGCGCGCGCCCAATCCCCCCGGTGCAACGCAACAAGCGCTGCCGGCCCCGCCGCGAGCGGCTCGAACGTGGCCAAATCATGATCGGCGCAAAACGCCGTCATTTCGGCGATGTAGCCCTCGGCGCGGTCAAGCTCGTAGTGCAGCGCCGACTGCCAGCACAAGCCCATCCCCATTAGCCCAGCGAGTTCGGCAAGCTCCTGGCCGTCCATCGCCCGCCGCCACGCCGCTTCGAGCTCGTCCCACCCAACACCCGTGCGCAGGACCCTGAACAGGCCCGCATAGTAATTGGCCTTGAGCACGACGCCCGGCAAGTCCAGTTGGTTGCCCAGAGTGATCGCGCGGTCCGCGTACTCGGCGCAGGCCGGGTCGTCGGCCATCAAGGAAAGCTCGGCCATGTGAGCCAGCGACGAGGCCAGCTGCGCGGTGGGCCCGCATTCTTCCAGCAGTCGCAACGACTCCTTGCCCGCTCTCCTGGCTGCGGAGACGCGGCTCAACACGTGCGAGAGCCGGCGCAAGTCATCGCCTTCGCCTAGGCGGTCCCCCAGCTCCCGGCGCAGCGCAATCGCGTTCCGGTACGAATGCACACAGGCCTGGACGAATCCGCCCAGGTAGCTGGTTAATGCGTGTCGCTCGAGCCAACTGACCCGCTGCTCGGCGGGGGCGGTGTCGCCGTGGCGCAGCACCAGCGCGTACAGCTTTGCCGCCTGGCGGTGTGCGCCCAATCCTGCGGCGCGCTCCGCGGCGGCGACCCCGTAGCGCACGGCCGCCTCGTGATCGCCGGCCTGGTCGGCGTGAAAAGCCAACGCCGCCAACGCGTTCGGGTCGACCGACGTTTCAGCCAGCGCGGCCAGCGCGCGGGCGTGCAGCGCCTTGCGCTGGTAGTCGTCGATGCGGTCAAGCGTGGCTCTTCGGGCCAGCTCGTGACGGAACGCGATCGCGCCCCCCTCGGTGACCAGCATGCCCGCATCGAGGCATTCGGCCAGCCCCGCGTCGGCGGCCGGACACAGGCGGTGCATCAGCGACGGGTCGGCGTGGGGTCCGCACACCGCCACCGCCTGCGCAGTTTGGCGCGCGGGTTCCGACAGCCGCGCCAGGCGGCCCCACACGGCCTCAGAAACACTGCGCGGCAACGCATTCCGATCCGGAGCGGCGGAGCCGGCGGCCAACACCTCGGTCACGAAAAACGGGTTTCCGCCGGTGAGCCGATGCAACTGGTCGGCGTTGAGGCCGCTGCCGCCGGCCAGTACGGCCACCGCGTCACGGCTCAGCGGTTCCAAGCCGATGCGGCGCACCGCCGCACAGCTGGCGACGTCCCCGAGCGCCACTAACAGGGGGTGCTGGGCATCGAGCTCGTCGTCGCGATACGTCACCACCAGCAGCAGCGGCAGAGACCCGATGCGGCGGGCCAGAAAGCGCATCAGGTCCAGGCTGGCCCCATCGGCCCAATGGCCGTCCTCGATCACCCACACCCAGTGGCTGCCGTCGCGCAGCAGTGCGAGCAGCCGCCGGTACAGCGTCCCGGTGTCACCGGCGTCGATGGCCGCGCCCAGAGCGCCGGCCGCCGCGGGGCCCACTCCGGACAACGCGTCGAGCAGCGGACCCAAAGGCCTTGGCGCGGTTAGCGGATCACATCCACCCCGCAGCACCCGCATCCCCGCATCGATCGTGGCGGTAAACGCGGTGATCACCGCGGTCTTGCCGACCCCGGCGTCTCCCCGCAACAGCACCACCTGGCCCGCCCCGCCGCGCACTCCGCGCGCCAGGGCACCGAGCTCGGCCAGCACCGCCTCGCGCTCCAATAAGTGCTGCGTCCGAACCTCACGTCGTTGTGGTGCCGTCATTTTGGGTGCTCCAAAAAATGGGGAGAATTCCCCATCAATCGCGCCCACCCACCGGCGCACGCTAGGGAGCGAGCGCCTCGGGAGGCCCGGGAGAATTCAGAGGCCACAGCAACCGCACATCCGGACATGATGCGGATTCACTGTAGCTCCGGCGCCGGCCGGCGCGCCCCGCTCAGCGACGGCAACTCGATTACGAAAAGTCGCGGCCGGGATCAACCGGGCCGCGAATCCTGGGGTTTTACGAGCCGTAGTTGGGGTATCGGCGGCCCCGCCGCGCTACATTCGAATTATGCGCGGCTTAGAGTTCTTAGAGATCTCTGAAGGGATCCAGTAATGGCCGACCGCGGAGAGGTCTTTCGCCGCGCGTTCTCTTGGCTTCCCGCACAGTTCGCCTCCCAGAGCGACGAGCCCGTCGGCGCGCCGCGCCGGTTCGGCTCCACCGAGCATCTGTCCATCGAGGCGATCGCGGCGTTCGTCGACGGTGAGCTGCGGATGAACGCGCACCTGCGGGCCGCGCACCACCTCTCGTTGTGCCCGGAATGCGCGGCCGAGGTCGAGGACCAGGGCCGGGCGCGTGCCGCCCTGCGCGACTCCCACCCCATCCGCATCCCCAGCAACCTGCTGGGCCTGCTGTCCGAGATCCCGCACCACCCGACGGACGACGACGCATCCGAGCGCGATACGCGCGACCAGCGTAAGCGCCGATAATCGCCGCACCCGTGGATACTAGGGTGGACAAGCACAACGCCGCCGCGGCGCAAAGCGCCCGGTAAGCGGCTGTCTCGAACGCTCAAGAAGAGGATCCAAAGGGAACGTGACCTCCGACGGCAACAACAGGGGCAACGACAGCGGCAACGCCGGCGACAACGGCGGAGACCGACTGGCGCCGCGCCCCATCACCCGGCCACCGGTCGACCCCGCATCGCGGCAGGCATTCGGCCGTCCCACCGGGCTGCGCGGCTCCTTCGTGGCCGAGCGGGTGCGCCCCCCGAAATTCCGCGACCAGTCCGACTTCACGCCGCACGACCCGCCCGCGGATCCCGTCCTCGAGGAGGCGTTCAGCCGGCCGGTCGGGACCGCGGACACGCTGCAGCGCCACCCGATAGACGCGGGCGCGCTGGCCGCCGAGCAGGACGGCGCCGAGCCCGAGGGGGCGGACGACCCCTGGCGCGACCCCGGCGCCGCCGCGGCCCTGGGGACCCCGGCCGTCGCGCCGGCGGGACCGCAGGCCGTGCCGGGCTACGGAGGCAAGCTCGGGGTGCGCGACGTGCTGTTCGGGCGCAAGGTGTCCTACCTGGCGCTGGCCGTGCTGCTTCTGATCGCGCTGGTGATCGGCCTGATCGGCGGTGTGATCGGCCGCAAGACGGCCGAGGTCGTCGAGGCGTTCACCACCTCGAAGGTCACGCTGTCGACGCCCGGCAACTCCGAGCAGCCGGCGGGCCGGTTCGCCAAGGTGGCGGCCGCGACGGCCAACGCCGTGGTCACCATCGAGTCGAAGAGCGACCAGGAGGGCATGCAGGGCTCCGGGGTGGTCATCGACGGCCGCGGCTACATCGTCACCAACAACCACGTCATTTCCGAGGCCGCCAACAACCCCAGCCAGTTCAAGACGACCGTCGTGTTCAACGACGGCAAGGAGGTGCCGGCCAACCTGGTGGGCCGCGACCCCAAGACCGACCTGGCCGTGCTCAAGGTCGACAACGTGGACAACCTGAGCGTGGCCCAGCTGGGCGACTCCGACAAGGTGCGCGTGGGCGACGAGGTCCTGGCCGCCGGCGCGCCGCTGGGCCTGCGCAGCACGGTGACCCACGGCATCATCAGCGCGCTGCACCGCCCCGTCCCGCTGTCGGGCGAGGGCTCCGACACCGACACCGTCATCGACGCCCTCCAGACCGACGCGTCGATCAACCACGGCAACTCCGGCGGCCCGCTGATCAGCATGGACTCCCAGGTGATCGGCATCGACACGGCCGGTAAGTCGTTGTCCGACAGCGCAAGTGGGCTCGGCTTCGCGATCCCGATCAACGAGGTCAAGGCGGTGGCCCAGGCCCTGATCAAGGACGGGAAGATCGTGCACCCGACGCTGGGCGTCAGCACCCGGTCGGTGAGCAACGCGATCGCCTCCGGCGCCCAGGTGGCCAACGTCAAAGCGGGCAGCCCGGCCCAAAAGGGCGGGATCCTGGAGAACGACGTGATCGTCAAGGTGGGCAACCGCAAGGTGGCCGACGCCGACGAGTTCGTCGTCGCCGTGCGACAGCTGACCATCGGCCAGGACTCCCCGGTGGAGGTGGTCCGCGACGGCCGGCACGTCACGCTGACGGTGAAACCCGACTCGGATAACGGCTAAGTGTTCGGCAACCTGAGCTGGGAGCACATCCTCGTCCTCGTCGTGGTCGGGCTGGTGATCCTCGGGCCCGAGCGGCTCCCGGGCGCGATCCGCTGGACGTCGAACGCGCTGCGGCAGGCGCGTGACTACCTCAGCGGCATGACGACGCAGCTGCGCCAGGACCTCGGGCCCGAGTTCGACGACCTGCGCGAGCCGCTCAGCGAGCTGCAGCGGCTGCGCGGCATGAGCCCGCGCGCCGCGCTGACCAAGCACCTGTTGGACGGCGACGACTCGTTCCTGACGGGAAACTTCGACAGGCCGGTCAATGGGGCTCCGCCCAAGCCGGCGGACCCCGTGGAGCCGGTACAGCCGCCGCAGCCCACCGGCGGGCCCGCGCCGTTCGACGCCGACGCCACCTGACCGGCTAGCGTCGCGTCGGGTCCAGCCCCAGCGACACGCCCGCCAGCCCGCGCTTGCGCGACGACAGGCCGTCGGCCACACCGCGCAGTTCCTTGCCGACGGGGGAGTCCGGGGCGCTCAGCACGATCGGAACGCCGGCATCGCCGGCCGCGACCAGCGCCGGGTCCAGCGGGATCTGGCCCAGCAGCGGCACGTCGGCGCCCACCGCGCGCGACAACCGCTCGGCGACCTGGCGGCCGCCGCCCTCGCCGAACACCTGCATCGTGGTCCCGTCGGGCAGCACCAGCCCGGACATGTTCTCGACGACGCCGACGAGGCGCTGGCGGGTTTGCAGCGCGATGCTGCCGGCCCGTTCGGCGACCTCGGCCGCGGCCAGCTGCGGCGTGGTCACCACCAGGAGCTCCGCGTTGGGGATCAGCTGGGCCACCGAGATGGCGACGTCGCCGGTTCCCGGCGGCAGGTCGAGCAGCAGCACGTCCAGGTCGCCCCAGTAGACGTCGGCCAGGAACTGCTGCAACGCGCGGTGCAGCATCGGCCCGCGCCACACCACCGGGGTGTTGCCCTGGGTGAACTGGGCGATCGAGATGACCTTCACCTCGTGGGCGATGGGCGGCAGGATCATCGATTCGACCTGGGTGGGCCGGTCGGTGGTGCCCATCATCCGCGGGATGGAATGGCCGTGAATGTCAGCGTCGAGCACGCCGACCGACAACCCGCGCGCGGCCATCGCCGCGGCCAGGTTGACCGTGACCGTCGACTTCCCGACGCCGCCCTTTCCGGAGGCAACCGCGTACACCCGGGTCAGCGAGCTGGGCTGGGCGAACGGGATGACGGGCTCGCGGGCGTCGCCGCGCAGCTGCTTGCGCAGCTCGGTGCGCTGCTCGTCGTTCATCACGTCCAGGCTGACCTTGACGGCCCCGGTGCCGGGGACGTCGGCGACCGCGCTGGTGACCCGCTCGCTGATCTCGGTCTTCTTCGGGCAGGCGGCGGTGGTCAGGTAGATCGCGACGTGCACGCCGCCGTCGGGCTCGAGGTCGACGCTCTTGACCATCCCGAGTTCGGTGATAGGACGGCGCAATTCGGGGTCGATCACCTTCCCCAGTGCGGTGCGGATCGCCGCGGTCAGGTCGGTGGCGTCATGGCTGGACATCACCGCCGAGTGTAGGCGTGCCGAGTGGCTGGCTGGTCAGCCGGCCGGGCCGGGCGCCCTGGGCGAGCCGGCGGCGGGACCCGGACCGGCCGGGCCGGCGGCCGCGGCCGCGCCGACCGCGG
>NZ_LZIC01000113.1 GCF_001667185.1 Mycobacterium sp. 852002-50816_SCH5313054-b
CGGCCTTCCCGTGAAAACGTGCGCAGTAATTTGGGCCGCCGGCGCACGTTGGGTGACCCGAACCCACCCGCATCCCCGACCGCGAATTGATGACTCACGACACTAGCGCCGCTGGATCAGCAGCGTCTGCGCCGACGTCCCGATGAACCCGTCGCGGTCGAAAACCTCGGCGGTGGTCACCCCCACGCCGTCGGGTCCGATCGACGCGCGAGCGCGCAGGGCGAAGTCGTTGCCGGTGGGAAGCCGGTGCAGATGAACGACGGTGTCGGTGTTCATGAAGACGAACTGGTCCGGATCGAGGACCTTCCCGACGCCGTTCGCGCAATCGACGACGGCGGCGAGGCGTTGCAGCGCGGACGCGGGTTCGGTGTCGACGATGTGGGCCAGCGGGCTGAACCAGGACACCGCGGCGGTTTGCGCCTCGGTTTTCTGCGGGCGCCAGTGGATCGCGTCGAAATAGCCGCCGGCGTCGGCGAACGGGGCCGGAAGCGGTTCGGCGCTGCCTTCCACCAGCGGTGGGTATCGGTCGGATGCGGTGTCCGCGGTGTCGGTGACGGCCAGCAGCCACGCCGTCACCCGGGCCACGGCGCGCGGGGGCGCGCCTTTTCGATCGGTATGCAATTCGGCGACGGCCATGCAGACCCGCGAACCCGGACGCTCCACCCAGGCCCGGGCGCGCAGCGGCTGCACCGGAATCGCCCCGAGGATGTCCAGGCCGAGCCGGCCGACCCGCAGACCGGAGCCCGCCGACAGCTCCTCGATCAGCTTCGTCAGCAGCGCCAAGGGCGGTGAGCCGTGCTGCAGTTCGGGGCCCCAGTTGCTGCGGGTGAATTGGGTCGAGTCGAAGATCGGATCGTCGCCTTCGGCGGGGAGGCGACGGTAAAAGCAGCCGATCATGCCGCCGGTTCGGTGGGATGCGAAATGCCTTGCGGGCCAGCGAGATCGGGCCAGCCGGGGTAGGGCGGTGGCGTTCCGCCGAACGTCGGGCAGCGCCGCTGGTGGGGGCACCAGTCGCACAGCCGTGACGGGCTGGGGCGGAAATCGCCCGTCGGCGCCGCGGATTGGATGGCGCGCCAGATCGCCATCAGCGTCTTCTCGAAGCGCAGCAGCTCCTCGTGATCCGGCGCGTAGTCCAGCATCTGGCCGTCGGCCAGATAGATGATGCGCAGCCGGGCGGGCAACACACCGCGGGAACGCAACAGCGCCACCGCGTAGAACTTCATCTGGAACATCGCCTTGAACTCCGCCAGCGCCCGGGCCTCGGGCGGCGCTTTGCCGGTCTTGTAGTCGACCACCCGCAGCTCACCGGTGGCCGCGACGTCGATCCGGTCGATGAAGCCGCGCAGCAGCGTCCCGTCGGCGAGCTCGACCTCGACGCGCTCCTCGCAGCTTTGCGGGTCGAACCGGGTCGGGTCCTCCAGCCGGTAGTAGCCGGCGAGGAGGGCGCGGGCCTCCGCCAGCAACTGGGTGCGCTGTTCGGGATCCAGGTCGCCGGCCAGGTCGGGTTCGGCGGCGATCACCCGCTCCCAGGCGGGCTCCACCAGCGAGCCCGCGGTGTCCGGCCCGCGCATCGCGGCGGGCAGGCCGTAGAGCTGTTCCAGCGCGGCGTGCACCACCGACCCGCGCAGCTGCGCCGTCGACGGCACCTCGGGCAACCGGTCGATCGCCCGGAACCGGTACAGCAGCGGGCACTGTTTGAAATCCGCCGCCCGCGACGGTGACAGCGCCGGTTTGGAAGCCGGGCGTTCGCATGCCTCCGGCTGGTCCGTCATGTTCGCAGCCTAGAACCGGGCCCCGACAACCCCCAAGCACCAGCTGCGGCGAGTCGGCTGGCACGCTAGACCGCGTGTCCGCAACCGGCCCGTTCACCGCTGGCGAGCGGGTCCAACTCACCGACGCCAAGGGCCGGCACTACACGATGTGCCTCACTCCCGGCGTCGAGTTTCACACCCATCGCGGGTCGATCGCGCACGACGCGCTGATCGGGCTCGAGCAGGGCAGCGTCATCAAATCCAGCAATGGGGCGCAGTTCCTGGTGCTGCGCCCCCTGCTGATCGACTACGTGATGTCGATGCCCCGCGGCCCGCAGGTGATCTACCCCAAGGACGCCGCCCAGATCGTGCACGAGGGCGACATCTTTCCCGGCGCGCGGGTGCTGGAGGCCGGCGCCGGCTCCGGGGCGCTGACCTGCTCGCTGCTGCGCGCCGTCGGGCCCGACGGGCGGGTGGTCTCTTACGAACAGCGCGCCGACCACGCCGAGCACGCGCGTCGCAACGTCACGGTGTTCTTCGACGGGGCACCCGCCAACTGGGAGCTGATCGTCAGCGACCTCGCCGACTCGGAGTTGCCCGACGGATCCTTCGACCGGGCCGTGCTCGACATGCTCGCGCCGTGGGAGGTGCTCGGCGCGGCGGCGCGGCTGCTGATCCCCGGCGGGGTGCTGATGATCTACGTGGCCACCGTCACCCAGCTGTCGCGGACCGTCGAGGCCCTGCGGGACCAGCAGTGCTGGACCGAGCCGCGCGCGTGGGAGACGCTGCAGCGCGGCTGGAACGTCGTCGGCCTGGCCGTTCGCCCGCAGCACTCGATGCGCGGCCACACCGCGTTCCTGATATTCGCGCGCCGGCTCGCGCCCGGTGCCGTCGCGCCGGCGCCGCTGGGCCGCAAACGCGAGGGCCGCGACGGTTAATCGTCGCTGTGCTGCAGGCCCCGCCGCACCGACAGCAGCTCGAACTCGGGATGCGCCGCCACCAGGCGTTCGGCCGCGTCGAGCACGTCGACGGCGTGCCCGCGGTCGCCGGACACCACGCCCACGCCGATCCCCGCCCGCCGATACAGATCCTGCCCACCGGTCTCGGCGGCCGACACGCTGAACTTGCGCTGCAACTCAGCCACGACGGGGCGAATCACCGAGCGCTTCTGTTTGAGTGACCGCACGTCGCCCAGCAACACGTCGAACTCGAGCCAGCCGATCCACACCGGAATCAGCCGGGGGGAGTCTGCGACGGAGCTGAAGCCGGACCCGGGGGGGGGGGGGGGGGCGGCGC
>NZ_LZIC01000114.1 GCF_001667185.1 Mycobacterium sp. 852002-50816_SCH5313054-b
CGCGCGCCGCCAGTTCATGAAAACCCACGGCTCGATCGAGCATTCGCCCGACGGCATCCCGAATCCCTGCAAGGGCGGATAGGAGAAGTACGCGTCCTCTGCGGCGATGACGATGTCGGTCGTCAGCCCGTAGTGGGTGCCGCCGCCGACGCAGTAGCCGTGCACGGCCGCGATGGTCGGCTTGGAGAACTCCCACAGGTTCAGGATCGGCTTGACGAACAGGTCGGTCTGCGGCTTCCACGGCGTGCCCATCACCTTGGCGCCCTCGACGAACGCCGGATAGTCGACCGCGTTGTTGCCGATGGCATGCCCGGAGCAGAAGCCCTTGCCGTTGGCCTTGAGGATGAGGACCTTGATGTCGTAGTCGCGGTCCGCGTCGAGGAGCGCGGCGTCGACTTCCTCGGCCAGCTTCTGGTCCTGGGCGTTCGCCTTCTCCGGCCAGTTGAGTGTGACGCGGGCGATCGGGCCTTCCTTTTCGTAGACGATTCTCTCGCGGGTCTCGTTGAGATCCATGTAGCCTCACCTTTCGCTTTTTCGGTTTATGAAGTGATGACGCCGATTTCGGCGCCGATGTCGTAAGTGGCTCCGACCTGTCCGGTCCATTGCACGACGCCCGACGCGCCGGCTTCGATTTCCTGTTCCACCTTCTCGGTGGCGATCACATAGATCGGTGTGCCCTCCTCGACGTGCTCACCGGCAGCCACGAGAAGATCGGTGAGTTCGGCTTCCGAGATGGCCACCGACACGCGTGGGATGCGAATGACGAAGTCAGCCATGCGTTTTAGCTCTCGCGAGCGTGCGCTCGGCGGCCGCGACGATGCGAGGCGGCGACGGGTACATCTGCGCCTCGAGCGCGGCCGCGGCCGGGTTGGGGACGAACCTGGCAGCCACCCGTTCGACGGGTGCCGCCAGCTCGCCGAACAGCTCGGATTGCAGGATCGCGGCGATTTCCGCTCCGGGGCCGGCGAATTGGACCGCGTCGTGCACGATCACGACCCGTCCGGTGCGGCGGGCGGATTCCACGATGGTCTCGACGTCGAGCGGCACCAGGGTGCGCAGATCCACGACCTCGGCGCTGACGCCCCGTTCGGCCAGCGTGGCCGCCGCCGCGAGCGCGTCGTGCACGGGACGGCCGTATGCGATCAGCGTCACGTCGGTGCCGGGCCGCTTGATGTCGGCCTGCCCCAGGGGAATTGAGAATCCGGGTTCGACCGGGACGGGCCCCTTTTTGCCCTGCAGCCGGATGGTCTCGATGAACAGGCAGGGGTCCGGATCGAAGATCGCCGCTGTCAGAAGGCCCTTGCCGTCGCGCGGGGTGGACGGCACGATGACCTTCATCCCCGGAATGTGCATGAACCACGCCTCCAGGCTCTGCGAGTGCGTGGCCCCGGTGGCCAGCCCGGCGTAGACCTGGGTGCGGATGGTGATCGGCGCGGTCGTCCGGCCCGCGGTCATGAACCGCAGCTTGGCGGCGTTGTTGATGAGCTGGTCGGCGGCGATGCCGATGAAGTCCATGATCATGATCTCGGCCACGGGCAGCATCCCGTCGATCGCCGCGCCGATCGCGGCGCCCACGATCGCGGCCTCCGAGATGGGCGTATCCAGGACCCGGTCGTGGCCGTACTTGGTGGACAACCCCGCCGTGGGTCCCGAGGCGCCGGGATCGGCAATGTCCTCACCGAGCAGGAACACTCGGTCGTCGGCGCCCAGCGCCTCGTCGAGTGCGAGGTTCAGCGCCTCGCGCATCGTCATCTCTTGTTCATGCGTCATACCGGAAACCCGATCGGGGTCGCGTAGACGTCGCGGTCGAGTTCGTCGCTCGATGGGGACTCCGCACCCATGACCGTGGCCAGGGCGTCCTCCACTTTCCGCAGCGCCTCGTTGTCGATGCGGTCGAGTTCGTCCTCGCTGCAGATTCCGGCCTGCGCGAGGTGTTCGCGGAACCGCGGCACCGGATCGGCGGCCATGGCGGCGGCCAGCTGCTCCTTGGGGATGTAGGGCATCCGGTCACCGAAGTAGTGGCCGCGGAAGCGGAACGTCACGCACTCGAGGAACGTGGGGCCCTCGCCGGCGCGCGCCCGCCGCAGGGCCTCTTCGAGCGCGGATTTCACCGCCAGTGGGTCGTTGCCGTCGATGCGGACGCCCGGCATGCCGTAGCCGGCCGCCCGTTGGGCGACGTGCTCGAGCTTCATCGTGTCCGAGGTCGGCGTCATCTCGGCGAACAGATTGTTCTGGCACACAAACACCAGCGGCAGGTCCCACAGCGCGGCCATGTTGGCCGCCTCGTGAAACGAGCCGGTGTTCGTCGCTCCGTCGCCGAAGCTGACCGCCGTGACCCGGTCGAGGCCCTTGCGCTTGCCGGCCATCGCCAACCCGACGGCAACCGGAGGGCCGGCACCCACGATCCCGGTCGAGAGCATGACGCCCTTGTCGGGCTTGGCGATGTGCATGGTGCCGCCCTTGCCCCGGCTCGCGCCGACGGTGCGGCCCATCATCTCGCCGTAGATCTCCTCGAGCGGGACGCCCTTGCCGATCAGATCGTGCAGCCCGCGGTAGGTCGTCACCAACTGGTCGTCGGGCCGCAGCGCCAGCCCCAGCGCCGCGGCGATCGCCTCTTGCCCACGCGACGGCCAATACACGCACATGAATTCGCCGGTGCCGATGCCCTTGGACAGCCGGTCGTCGGCGGCCTTCATCAGGATCATCAATTCGTAGAGGCGACGTTCGACGTCCGTTGCGGCCTGTCCGTCGCTCACCTATGCCCTCCAGTCTTTTTGCACCCCAACACGATTGGTGACGCCGCCTTTCAGCCGCCCGACCACGGCTTGACCTTGAGGAAGCCGCCCCCGTCCACGCGGAGCTGCTGACCGGTGATGTAGCGCGCCGCGTCGGACGCCAAAAACAGCACGGCCTCGCTGATGTCCTCGGGTTCGACGTACGGGATGGGCATCGCCTGGACCACCGGGAAGACCGGTTCGGCGTCCTCGCGGGTCGGCTCCTTCAGATCGGGCCGGAACGCGCGGTACATCGGCGCGCTGTGCAGCATGTCGGTGTTGACATTCGTCGGATGGACCGCGTTCATCCGGATGCTGAACGGTGCAAGCGCCAAAGCGAAATCGTGGACATAGTGCGCGCCAGCCAGTTTCGCGAAGGCGTATCCGGCTCCTCCGGGGCCTCCGGCCACACCGCCGCCGGTGTTCAACGACGACATGAAGGCCGCGTTCGACCCGATCACGATGATCGACGCGCCGGCGCGCAGATGCTTCAGGCTCGTGTGCACCAGGTTGAGCACGCCCACCAGGTCGACATCGACCGCGTCGGCGAACGCCTGCGGCGGAAGGCCCGCGGTGAGCGGGCAGATGCCGGCGTTGGCAACCACGATGTCGAGGTGGCCGAACTCGGCCACCCCCTGATCGATCGCGGCGGCCAGGGCCACCCGGTCGCGGACGTCGGCGACGGCGGTGAACGCGCGCTGCCCCTCCTTCTCTACCAGCCGCGCCGTCTCATCGAGATCCTCGGGACGCGCCAGCGGGTACTCGTTCGTCTCGATGTCCGCGCACAGGTCGACCGCGATGATGTCGGCACCCTCCGCGGCCAGCAGCCGCGCATGGGAACGGCCCTGGCCGCGCGCGGCCCCGCTGATGACCGCCACCTTGCCAGTAACCCTGCCCATATCCCGTCCTTTGCCCGCTGCCTACACCAGCGATTCGCGTTGGGGGCCAAAGCTATTCGGTGCCAAAGAGCGGGGAACGGGCGCGCGCACGGCATCGCGGAGGCGGAGCGACCAAATGGTCGGCTCCTTCACATGTCTTCCACGAAAACTGCGCGTGGCCACAGCCGGGCTCTCGATATCCCTTAGGGTAGCTAGAATACTTAAAATAGCAAGAAAGACGACCGAGGGGGTTGGCTTGTCCGGCGTGCTGAGCGGTGTCCGGGTGGTCGAGTTGGCATCGTGGACCTACGTTCCCTCGGCCGGTGCCGCCCTCGCCGACTGGGGCGCCGACGTGATCAAGGTGGAAGGCGTCGCCGCGGGGGACCCCGGGCGCGCGCTGGTGGTCGGCGGCTTCACCCGCGAAGCGGCCCGCCCCGACGCCGATTTCATCCTCGAATTGGGCAACCGGGGCAAGCGCAGCATCGCGATCGACATCAAGTCCGAGCTGGGCCGCGAGCTCTTCGGCCGCCTGCTGGCCAGTGCGGATGTGTTCCTGACCAATTGGCTGCCCGGCGCGCTCGAGCGGGCGCGACTGACCGTCGACGACGTCCGCGGGTTCAACCCGAAGATCATCATCGCCCGCGGTACCGGGCTGGGGGTCCGGGGCCCGGACCGGGATCGCGGCGGGTTCGACGCCGCCACGTACTTGGCGCGCGGTGGGGTGGCGTACACGCTCACCCCGTTCGGCACCGACACGCCCGCCGTCCAGGGGCCCGCGTTCGGGGACCTGCAGGGCGGCGCAACGTTGGCCGGCGGCGTGTGCGCGGCGTTGTTCCACCGGGAACGGACCGGCGAGCCGACGATCGTGGACTCATCGCTGCTGGCACAAGCGATGTGGGCGATCGCGCCGTCGATTTCGGCGGCCGATTTCTTCGATATCGACGGCATTCCCGGTGCGCCGCCCGGGCTGGCCATCAACCCCCTGGTGAACCGGTACAAAACCAAGGACGGCAGGTGGATTCAGCTGGTGTTCCTGCAGCCCGACAAGTTCTGGGCCGGCTTCTGTGCGCGGATGGGCCTGGCGGAATTGGCCACCGACGAGCGGTTTGTGCCGTCGAGCAACCTGATCGCCAACGCCGCCGCGGCGACCGAGCTCGTGGCGAACGCCTTTGCCCGCCATGACCTTGTGCACTGGCAGGAGGTTCTCGCGGACGAACCCGGCGTGTGGGGCGCGCTCGCGACGCCACGCGAGACCCTCAACGACCCGCAGGTCGAACCCAACGGGTACGTGGTGACCAACGTCGACGACCACGGGGAGAAGTACCGCATCGTCGCGGCGCCCGTTCAGTTCGGCGAAACCCCACCGGCGCCCGCCCGCGCCCCGGAGCACGGGCAGCACACCGAGGAGATTCTGCTGGAGCTCGGCGTCGACTGGGACGACATCGCCGGGGCGAAGGATCGCCGGGCCATCCTCTGAGGCGGCCCGCGTCGCCGCCTCCCCCGATCAGCCGGCCACCGCGGCCTTGCGGGCGGCGATCTTGGCGCGCGCCGCGTTCATGTCGAGCGATTTCACCTGGCTGATGAGGTCTTCGAGCACGGCGGGAGGCATCGCACCGGGTCGGCTGTAGACCAGCACGCCGTCCCGAAACGCCATGATGGTCGGGACGGCGCGGATGCCCAGCGCGGCGGCCAGCTCCGGCTCGGCCTGGGTGTCGACCTTGGCGTGCACGACGTCGGGGTGTGCCTGCGCCGAACGATCGTAAACCGGCGCGAAGGCCTGACAGGGGCGGCAGTACGCCGCCCAAAAATCAACCAGCACAAGCGGATTGTCGACGATGGTCGATTCGAACGTCTGGCGGGTGAGGGTGGCGGTTGTCATGGTGCTTTCTTTCTCTCAGATGCTTGCCCGTGACAACAGATACCCTATGGGGTATATTCCGCATATAGATCAGTCGATACCCCACCGGGTACCCTGTTCGTAGCGACAAACGAGACGGAGGAATCCAGTGATTGGTGATCAAGACAGCATCGCCGCGGTGCTCAACCGGCTGCGGCGGGCGCAGGGCCAGCTTGCCGGGGTGATCTCGATGATCGAGCAGGGCCGCGACTGCAAGGACGTCGTCACCCAGCTCGCGGCGGTTTCGCGTGCCCTGGACCGCGCCGGGTTCAAGATCGTCGCGACCGGGTTGAAGGAATGCGTCACGGGTACCACCGCGGACGGCGCGACACCGCTGAGCGAGGCCGAGCTGGAGAAGCTGTTCCTGGCGCTCGCCTGAGCGCCCGGCGGCGACGGCCACAAACGGAAGGAAGCCATGATGAATCTCGCCATTTCGACACCGCTGCAGACCTCGTTCGAGGACGCGGTCGCCAGGACCCGCGCGGCGCTCGCCGAGCAGGGGTTCGGTGTGCTCACCGAGATCGACGTGAAGGCCACGCTGAAGGCGAAACTCGGCCATGACATGGAGGACTACCTGATCCTCGGCGCCTGCAACCCGCCGCTGGCGCACCGGGCCCTGGACGCGCGACGCCAGATCGGCCTGCTGCTGCCCTGCAATGTCGTCGTGCGGACCGACCCCGACCACGCCGGCACGGTGCTGGTCGAGGCCATGAATCCCGGGCTGCTGGTCGAGGTCACCGGCGAGCCGGAACTGCGTCCGGTCGCCGACGAGGTCACGGACAAGCTGAAGGCGGCCATCGACTCCCTCAAGCCCGCAGTTCACCACTGAACAGCGGGCCCGGGCAATGTCGGATCACCAGCATCACCACGAAGTCCTGCAGGACCTGCTGCCGCAGCACCGCGCGCTTCGCAAGCAGATCCCCGAGGTCTACCAAGGGTTCGCGGCCCTGAGCGGCGCCGCCCTGACCGATGGGGCGCTGAGCCGCAAGATCAAGGAGCTCATAGCGCTGGCAATCGGGGTCGTCGAGGGCTGCGATGGCTGCATCGCCTCGCACGCGCAGGGGGCCGCCCGCGCCGGCGCCACCCGGGAGGAAGCCGCCGAGGCCATCGGCGTCACCTTCCTCATGCACGGCGGTCCGGCCACCATTTACGGCGCGCGCGCCTACTCGGCGTTCTGCGAGTTCGCCGATTCCGAGGCCGCCAAGTCGTCATAGCCGCGGCGCCGCGGACGAAGGACCCGATCTAGAGGGACCAAAGTCATTGGCTGCCAAGGATCTGCTGACCTTTGCCGCCGCGCGTCGTAGGTTGGTCACCGGAGCATGCGATGACCGGATTCCTGCGCAACAGCGACGCCTTCACCTGGGCGATGGAAAGCGATCCACGGCTGAGATCAACCGTGGTCAGCGTCGTGCTGCTGGAGCGCTCGCCCGACTGGGCCGAAGTGCGCGAACGCTTCGACCTGATCAGCCGCAAACTTCCCATGTTTCGGCAACGGGTGGTGCCGTCGCCGCCGCCGGCCCCGCCGCACTGGGAGTTCGCCCCGGACTTCGACCTCGACTATCACGTCCGGCGGGCCGCCGCCCGCGGGGCCGGCACGCTCGATGACGTCCTCGAGCTGGCCCGGCTGGCCGAGATGCAGGACTTCGACAGGGCCCGGCCGCTGTGGGAGACGACTCTCATCGATGGCCTGGAAGACGGTGGCGCTGCGCTGGTTTGCAAGTTCCATCATGCCCTCACCGACGGGATCGGCGGCGTGCAGATCGCGATGCATCTGTTCAACCTCTCCGAGGAGTTGCGCCGGCGCGAACCGCTGCCGCCCGAACCGGAGGTAGCGCGGCCATCGTGGCTCGCGGCCTATCGCGATACCTGGAGCTATGACGCCGGGCTGCTGGCGAACGCCGTCGCGGGAGCGGTCAAAGCGACCCCGCGACTGCTCTACGGCGGCGTGCGCCGGCCCGTCGCGACGGCCCGCTCGGCGGCGGCCACCGCGGCATCGTTCTATCGGACCGTTCGTCCGATAAGCCGCCCCGGTTCTCCGCTGCTCACCGAACGCGGCCTGATCCGTCGCCTGATGGTGCACCAGGTGCCGATGCAGCAACTGCGCGAGGCGGCGCACCGCTCCGGTGGTGCCCTCAACGATGCGTTCGTCGCCGGGGTCGCCGGCGGCCTGCGCCGCTACCACGAAAAGCACGACGTCGAGATCGGCGACCTCCACCTCACGATGCCCATCAGCTTGCGGACGGCGTCCGATGACATGGGCGGCAACCGGATCACGCTGATGCGGTTCGACGTTCCCGCGGGCGAGACCGAGCCGGCGGCACGCATTCAGGCAATCCATGAGCGCGCCGGCGCGGTACGCGCCGAACGGTCCCTGCCGTACACCCAGCTGATCGCCGGCGCGTTGAACTTGATGCCGCGCTGGTACATCGGCTCCGTGCTGCGCCACGTCGATTTCCTTGCCAGCGACGTGCCCGGCGTGCCGGTGCCGGTCTTCCTGGGCGGCGCCCCGGTGCGCGCGCAATACGCGTTCGGACCGACGATCGGCGCGGCGGTCAACGTCACACTGCTCACCTACGTCGACACATGCGCTCTGGGCATCGACATCGATACCGCCGCCATACCCGACTACGACATGTTCTATGAAGCCCTGGTCGCCGGATTCGACGAAGTGTTAGCCCTCGCAGACTGATTCGCTCGATCCCGAAACGATCACAAGCGGATATCGATCCGGGCGGCGGTCTGGCACAAACTCGTTCGATCCGCAAATCATTGCACAGGGCGCCTTTTGAGAATCACCGGCGCGGCGATGCGTACCGAACGGATTCTCTTCCGCTACGCGCGTAGCGGATTTCGTTCCGGCGCAACAGGAGGTATCGACAGCATGATGGCGAACTGGGTTCCCGCCCAGACTTCGTACGGCCCGAATTCCGGCCGTATTCTCGACACCGCGCGAGGCATTCTCATCGGACTTCGCCGCTGCCCCTCGCAGGCGGCTTTCGATGAGTTGCACAGTGCGGCACTGCGTCACAAGGTTCCGGTGTTCGCCATGGCGTGGGCGCTTGTCCACCTGGCCGGGGAAGGTGAGAAGACGCCCAGCTTCGACGACGCGCAGTCGGCGGCCCGTCGGGAGTGGGGTTCGCTGTTCGCCGGGTCGGCCGCGGTGGGCTGCTGAGGAGAGGTTAGGACTTGGCGCGGCCGGGGTCCGTTGGGGGGTACCGCGGCCGTCGCCAGCATCCACCGAGCCGGCTACTTCAACGCGTCCAGGCCGCCGAGTCGGCCGCCGCCCGCAACGCGTCGATGATGCGCCCCTCCTTCTCGCGAAAGCGCTCGGTGGGGGCCGGAACCGAAATCGCCACCACGTTGTCACCCACGGCGCGCCGCGCGATCGCGGCCGCCGAGATCCCGGGAGTGTGTTCGTCGCGGTCGAAGGCGATCCCGGTGCGCCGGATCTCGGCGATCTCGGCGCGCAGCGACTCGCGGCCGAATCGAGACAGGGCGGCCTCCGCGTCGGCCTCGTCGAGAGCGGCGAGGGCCGCCTTTCCGTTGGCGGTGGACTCGAGCGGGAAGCGGACGCCGACGGCCGAGACCGCCCGAAGGCGGTGCGACGATTCGATCTGGTCGACGAACCACATCCGCTGGCCCCGCAGTACCGACAGGTCGACCGTCTCGTCGTCGGTCGCACGCGCCACTCGCTCGATCGTCGGGCGGAAGATCGTGGCGATCTGCGCCCCGTCGGCCCTCCCGAACCCCAACAAGCGCTCGCCGAGGGAAAAGCGGCCCTGCGCGTCGACTGTGGCCAACCCGACCTCGACCAGGCCCACCAGCAGGCGGCGAGCCGTCGACTTCGCGAGCCCAAGCCGGTCGCCGAGGTCGACCAGGCGGAGGCGTCCCGGCTCGGCGGCGATCTCGTCCAGCGCGGCGGCGGCGCGACGCAACACCTGGATGCCTTCGTCGCGACCAGTCGGCGAATTCTCTTCCATGGCAGCCACGGTGACACTATAGTGTTCCGCAATGCGGTCTACCAAGAACCGTATTGTGGATCCAAAGGAGCTCCGATGAGCGTGCTGCCGGCCGGGCGACACTTTTTCCGCAGCGATGACGGCTACGAGGCCGCCCGCCAAGGCACCGTGTGGCACCAAAAGGTGCCCGACCGGTATCCGGAGATGATCGTGCAGGCCCTCGATGCCCAGGACATCGTCGCGGGTCTGCGCTACGCCAAGGCCAACGGCCACCAGGTCAACGTCGTTTCGGGTGGGCACAGCTTCGCGGCCAGCCACCTGCGAGACGGCGCGGTGCTGCTGGACGTCAGCCGCCTCGATCACGCGAGGATCGACGCCGAGCAAAAGACCGCCGTCGTCGGGCCGGGCAAGGGTGGCAGCCTGCTCATGGCCGACCTGGAGGCGCAAAACCTGTTCTTCCCGGGCGGCCACTGCAAGGGCGTCTGCCTCGGCGGGTACCTGCTGCAGGGCGGGTACGGCTGGAACAGCCGCATCTACGGCCCGGCGTGCGAGAGCGTCGTGGGGCTCGACGTCATCACCGCCGACGGCGAACAGATCCACTGCGACGCGGAGAATCACCCCGACCTCTACTTCGCTGCCCGCGGGGCCGGTCCGGGCTTCTTCGGCGTCGTCACGTCGTTTTACCTGAAGCTGTACCCACGCCCCGCGGCCTGCGGCACCAGCGTGTACGTCTACCCGTGGGACGTCGCCGACGAGGTTTACACCTGGGCCCGCGGCATCAGCGCCGAAGTGGACCGCCGCGTCGAGATGCAGGCCATCGCGACCCGCAGCCTCTCGGAGATGGGCATCGACGGCCCCGGCATCGCGTTCGCGTCGCCGGCGTTCGCCGACTCCGAAGAGGAAGCCCAAAAGGCCCTCGCGATATTCGAAACGTGCCCGGTCGTGGATAAAGCGTTGCTGAAAGTTCCTTACATGCCAAGCGATTTGCCCACCTGGTTCACGGCGGTGATGACCCACTATCTGGACGACCACCGGTACACGGCGGACAACATGTGGACATCGGCGTCGGCGGACGAGCTGCTGCCGGGCATCCACAAGATCCTCGACACGATGCCGCCGGCTCCATCCCACTTCCTCTGGCTGAACTGGGGGCCGTCGCCGGCGCGCCAAGACATGGCCTACAGCATCGAAGACGAGATCTACCTGGCCCTCTACGGCTCCTGGAAGGACGCCGCCGACGACGACAAGTACGGCGACTGGGCGGGATCCAACATGGCCGCCATGTCCGGACTGGCCACCGGGATTCAGCTTGCCGACGAGAACCTCGGCCGGCGCCCGGCGAAGTTCGCCAGCGACCAGGCGATGGCGCGGCTGGACAAGGCGCGCGCCACGTATGACCCCGACGGCCTGTTCAACGCCTGGATGGGGCGACTCTGATGACCGGCGAGGTTTACCTCGGTTACCGCAACGACGACGCGAACACGCCGTTCGGCAAGTTCTTCAAGCCCGAGATGGCCCCGCTCCCAGCGCATGTCGTCGAGGCGCTACAGCACGGCCCGCAAGGGGGAATGGCGCTGTTGGCTTTCGGGGACGCCGCCCGCGTCGCCGAGCGGGGCTACCAGCAGACCGAGAACGGCTACGGCGTTCTCGAAGACGGCAGCTTCCAGGTATCGGTGCGCACCGACATGCCCGGGGTCACCCCGGCGATGTGGTCATGGTGGTTCGGCTGGCACGGCTGCGACACCCGCCGCTACAAGCTGTGGCATCCGCGCGCGCATCTGTCGGCCGCCTGGAAAGACGGCGATGATGCCGGTCGTCAGCGCGCCCGGCGCTACATCGGCCGCTGGTCGATCATCAGCGAGTACATCGGCTCCACACTGCTTAACGGCGCAATCCAATTCGTCGAGCCGACCGAGATGGGCTGTCCGCCCGACGGCGACGACGCGGTGGCGATTTGCGCGCGGCTGGGCTCCGGCGACGCGCCGGTCGACGTCGGATGGTTCATCCACCACATCAGGTCGACGCCCAACGGCGCCGAGATGCGGTCACGGTTCTGGATGGGCGGGCCGCACATCGCCTTGCGCAAGGCCCCGGGCGTCGCGTCCAAGGCGGTGCGCCCCGTCGCGTCGCGGATACTGGGCGACCCGGTGGCCGGCGGCCGCAACCTGCTGGTGCACTGCGCCCAGGAGATGAACCACCTGGCCGGGTTCTTGCCCGAGCTCCACGCGGCCTTCGGCGACGAGTAGTCCCTCCGTCAGTCCGCGCCGGTCACGCGAGAGTGCAACTGGCGACACATTTCTCGGGCGGCCGCATCGGTAACCGCACCCTCGCGGCTAGGCGGGTGCCGCCGGCGGGTGCGCGGCGCCGACCACCACAAACGCCTCCACCGCGGTCGCCTGCTCGAAACCGTCGACCTCCACCCGCCACTCGTAGATCCCCGGCTCCAGCGGTATTCCGGCCGGGATGTTGAGCGTGAGCGGCATGCGAACCGAGGTGCCGTGAATCGCCCCCGGCGGGCGCCCGGCCTCCGCGGAGGCTTCAAAGGAGATCCGCTGGGGCCCCTGTGTTCCCATCACCACCACCGGGTCGCCGTCGGTGGTCAACAGCTGGCAACTCAGCTTGTGCGGCTTGTTGGTCTCGTCCCAGTCGATGTCCAGGAACAACACCAAAGCGAAAGGGGGAGTGGGCGTTTGGCACTGCCGCCAGCCCAGCCCCAGGGCATGGACCTTGCCCGATTGCGCGTCGGCCTGCGCCGCGTCCGCGAGGAACAGGGTGATCTTCATGCGTAGACCGGAGCCACGATCGCTCTTGCGGTACTCACCGCAAGACCCTGCCCTGCCATGGCCACCGCCTTACGAGATCCACGCGATCCGTCCCCCGATCTTGTCGGGAGGATCATACCTTCGGGTGGATCGGCTGCCGCGGCCCCGCACGCGCGCGGCCGTTGGGCGCGCGGCGGATCTTTTCGCTATGCGCCGCTGGGCTTCGGCGTGGCGCCCGGGTCCTCGGCCTGGGTCAGCTTTTCGGGGCAGTACGCGGAGGCCGCGATCGCCGCGAATTTGGCCGCGCCCTGGCCCTGGAACCCAGGGTTGCGGTCCTGCAGGTTCTTGACGATCTCCTCGCCCGTCAACCCGTTGTCGGCCAGGCTGCACACCTGTTTGCCGGCCGTGATCGCCCGGTCGGCGTTCAGGTATGTCAGCCCGGCTTGCGACAGCGCGGTGAGGAAGGCTTGGTCTTTGGGGGTGGTGTCGGCGTAGGCCGGGGCGGCGGTCCCGATCACCACAGCGGCACTGGCCATCAGCAGCACGAGTCTCATAGTTCGGTGATTCTCGCAAAGTGATGAAAACCGTGCATCCTCTGTGGCCGAACGGAACTTTAACGAAGGCTGACCACCCAGTGAAAAAGAAGTAATCCCGCTGACTCGAATGACCCGTCCGGCGCGCCGCTCATTTCCCGGGCGGCAGCTGGCGCGGCCCGTCGGGCGACCGCAGTTCGCGCGGGCCGTCCCGCTGGACCAGCTCGGCGTTGCCCTCGGCCGGCCCCAGCGTGGTGGCCTCCCGCGCGGCCACCCGCTGCATCGATGCGTACCGCTCGTGGTTCGCGGGGCCGCGCTGTTGGCGCGACGACGCGATGCGGGCCGCAGGGGAGGTCTCCGCCGGGTGCGGGGGTTGGCCGCTGTTGTCGGTGCTTTGCGCATCGAACGTCACCTTGTGGGTGCGCTTGAGCGAAAACCGGATCTCCTCGACCTCTTCGAACACCTGACGCGCGGTGCGCAGGGGCGCAGTCGTGTTGTCGATTACCCGCGCGACGAACGGCGGAACCAACGGGCGAATCCAGCGGGCCGCGGCCCTGGTGGCGTCGGGGATGGACGGAATCAAAGGCGTCGCACGCTCGTCGGCCGGTTCGTGCGGTTCGACCTCGCCGCGCGGCTCCACATGCGCCGGCAAGTTCTCGCGGGGCGGCTCGGCGGGCGGCACGGGGGCGATCGCCAGGCTGGCCGCCTCGGCTTCCGCGGCTATCGGCAGGTAGATATCGTCGTCCGCCGGCTCGAACGCACGCTGCGACGGCGTGCGCACCGGGGCATCGAGGGCCTCCGTCACCCGCCGGCGCTGGTTTTCTTTATCGATCTCGGTCTGGGCCTCGATGGCGAGCCGGGCCTGCGTGAGTTGGTGCTCGGCCCACATGATCTCGGCCTCGCGGCGAACCTGCGCGCGCTTGATCGCGATCGCGGTGTCCGCCTCGATTTCGGCGCGTTCCTGCTCCGCGCGCGCCGTCGCGTGGCGGTCGTGGGTTGTCTCGCCACGCCAGTGCCGCAGGATCAGCGGCAGCAGGCCAAGCAGCGCGAAGAAAGCCATCGTCACCACCCGCAGCGCCAACGCCCCCGGGCTGGCCAGCGTCACGTCGTTCATCGCCACCCAGCGCGCGCCCAGACCCCGGCCGGACGCCGCGACCGCGTCTTGCCGCGCGTGCGTCAGGGCCAGCTCCCCACGGGTGACCCTGGCGTCCAATTCGGGCGCTTGGCGATCGCGGGCCGCCAGCGCGTTGTCCAGCTCATGCTGCGCATCGGCGAGAAGCTCGTTCGCCGTTCGGGTCTCGGGCCCGGACCCCGGCACGCCGGTGATCCGGGTCTGCGGGCAGGCCGGGGTGGGGTGGAATTCGCAGCGCGCCACGACCAGGGCCTGATCCTGGTGCTCGCGAGCTTGCTCGACGGCACGGTCGAGCCCACCGCGCGCATCCTTGGCCTGTTGGAGGGCTGCGGCCGCCTGCGCGACGCCCGGCGCCGCGTCGGCGCCGCGCAAGGCCCGTTCGTCGAGGCGGTGGTCGATCGGCCCGGCGAAGATGACGAGCGCGGCGAGCTCGCCGACCACGCCGCCGACCGCCACCGCGACCGCCGCGCGTCCGGCGACGCCGGGCCGGCTTCCGTCGGGCCCGCCGGCGGTGCCGCGCGCCACCGCGCCCACGAGCAGCCCGAAGACCAGCGTGAGCGGCACGACGGCGAGCATCGGCCACCGCGTCGCCTCACTCACGGCCAAGCCGGCGACCAGCCACGCCAGCAGGGACCCGAGCAGCACGACCGCGCCCGCCACCGCGTGGGTAGACCGCTCGTGGCGCTCACCCAGTTCTGCCCAGTGCCCGCCACCGAGCCAGGTGAGCGGACCCTCGATCCGCGCCGCCAACGAGCGCGGCCCGGTCATCGGCTCGGTATTTTTTTGGGCGCACATCAGCTCCAAACACCTCCCAGTAGCTCAAGCCTCCCAGGCCGCCGGCCGACACACCGAATCGAAGCGCCACCCCTGTGGCGCTCTTCACAGGGGACACGGTGGGCGGGCGTCACATCCTCGTGAAACCCATCGACTCCGCTCAACCCCGATCCCGGCCGCCGCCACCGCGAAATTGCTGCGACGCGGGGGGATCAGCGACCGTTCCGGCAGGGGACGTGAGACGGTATAAGCCTATGCAAAATCGCGATTATGTCACCTACGAAGAGTTCGGCCGCAGATTCTTCGAGGTCGCCGTCACCCCCGAGCGTGTCGCCGCCGCTCTCGCCGACATAGCGGGCAACGAGTTCGCCATGGAGCCCATCGCTCAGGGGCCCGGCGGTATCGCCAAGGTCAGCGCCAACGTCAAGATCCAGGACCCGAAGGTAACCCGACGCCTGGGTGACGACATCACGTTCGTCATCCACATCCCGTTGTCCATCGATCTGCTGCTGGACCTGCGACTCGACAAGCAGCGGTTTGTGGTCTCCGGAGACATCGCATTGCGCGCCACGGCGCGCGCCGCGGAGCCCCTGCTCCTGATCGTCGACGTCGCGAAGCCGCGGCCATCCGACATCACGGTCAACGTGTCGTCGAAGTCCTTCCGCGGCGAGGTGCTGCGCATCCTGGCCGGCGTCGACGGCGAGATCCGCCGCTTCATCGCCGCGTACGTAGCCGAGGAGATCGACTCACCGCAGTCGCAAGGCGCGCAGGTCATCGACGTGGCCCACCAGTTGCAGGAGGTCTGGCCCTAAAGGGCCGCGTTTACCTCTTCGTCGCAGCCGGGTATGCGGGTCCCAAGAGTGACCGTCTCACGAGGAGCGAGAAGACTTGGCACGAGTAGATGTTTCAATGTCGTCCGAGGTGGAACCGGAGACCGCCTGGAAGCTCGCGTCCGACCTGCGTCGATTCGACGAGTGGCTGACGATCTTCGGCGGCTGGCGCGGACCCGTGCCGTCGACGATCGAGAAGGGCACCTGCGTCTCCTCGTGCATCAAGGTCAAGGGCTTCCGCAACGTCGTCCACTGGGAAGTCACGTGTTACGACGCACCGGAATCGATTGAGCTGCAAGGCCGCGGCCGAGGCGGGATTCGGA
>NZ_LZIC01000115.1 GCF_001667185.1 Mycobacterium sp. 852002-50816_SCH5313054-b
ACGACTTCTACTTCTGCGAGGGGCAGAAATACGGCACCCTGCAGTCTGCGGGCGCGATGGCTCCGTGGCACCCCTTGGGGATGATGACCAACCAGCCGGGCGGGCTGCCGAAGGCACTGCGCCTGGTGAGCCCGGCGGTGCGGCCGCTCTACGAGCGGATCATCAACGGTGGACTGGTGCTGGCCGCGATCATGGAAGACCTGCCCTATCTCGACAACCGAGTGCTTCCGTCCGATCGACCCGGCTCGGACGGCCGCCAGCGGCTGCGACTTCAATACCGTTTAAACCCTGGAGAGATCGAACGCCGCGCGGCGTTTCTGCGGCAGATAAAAGAGGCGTTAAAGCCCTTCCGCACACTCACACTGCGGACCGGTGAAAACAACTCGACGTTGGGCCACGTCTGCGGCACCTGCCGCTTCGGTACCGATCCCAAAACCAGCGTGCTCGACCCGCAAAACCGGGCGCACGAAGTCGACAACCTCTACGTGGCGGACGCCTCGTTCTTCCCATCGAGCAGCGGTTTGAACCCCAGTTTGACGGTCGCGGCCAACGCCTTGCGGGTGGCCGCACATGTGAACCAGGCGCATTTCGCCACCTGACCCCCTTGAATTCGTCTGTGCGCGAATCGATCCGCGATTCGCCGTCGCCGATCAGCCAACGCGCTTGCGGCGGGCGAAGTCTTCCACGAAATCGGCGGCGGCCGCGACGCTTTCGGCCGGTGCGGTCATCCGAGTGGCGAGCTCGCGGGCCCGAGCGACGTATTGCGGAGCGAGAACGATCCGCAGGTCTGCGACCAATGATTTCTCGGTAGCGGTCGAAAAGCGACGGGCGGTGCCCACTTTCAGCCGTTTGACCGCGGCTCCCCAGATGCCCTGAACGTCTGCCATCCAGAGGATCAACGTCGGGACTCCGGCGCGCAGGCCCGCGGCCGTGGTGCCCGCACCACCGTGGTGCACGACCGCGCGACAGGCCGGAAAGATTGTCGCGTAATTCACCGCGCCCACCACCTTGACGTGCTCGAAATGGGGGGCGTTGCTGAAGTCAGAGGCGGCGGCGCAAATCAGCGCCCGTTCGCCCAGCTGCGCGCAGGCCATGCCGATCATGGCGATCGTATCCGCGGCGGATTCGACCGGGATGCTGCCAAACCCGAAGAAGATCGGCGGTGTTCCCGCGGCAATCCACGAGGCCACCTCTTCATCGGCATCCGTCGGTGATTCCATCGTCAGCGTGCCGACAAAGGGCCGTTGTCCATCCCACTTCGCCCATTCGGTTGCCAAGCCCGGAAAACACACCTCGTCGTAAGCCTGGATTTCCAGCGATCCTTGTCCGGCGATCCGCCCCGGCGCGGGACCCGTGGCCTTGGGTAGGCCCAATTCCCGGCGCTGCGCTTCCTCGACCTTTTTCACCCCACGCCAAACCAGCCACTCGTAGACCCGCATCGCTGAGCGGATGATCGGCGGCGGCAGCGTCGGGACGAGGCGTCCGTTGACCCGTATCGGGAACCACAGCAGCGTGGCCAACGGAATGTCGCGAAACTCCGCGACGCTGGTGGCGAGCTCCTGGTAACTCATCCCGGTCAACAGCAGGTCGGCCCCGTCCGTCACCGAGGCCAGCATCGTGCTCATGTCCGCCCAGTAGCGGGTGCCCGGTTCCCGAGACTCACGCAAAAACGCGCGCACATCCCGGATCCTCCAGAAGTTCCGGAAGAAATATGCCCAGAAGTTGCGGGTCGATTCCAGCCACGCCTGAACATCCGGCCCGTACTCGACCGCCGCGAGCCCCGCCGCCTCCGCGAAACCGACCAGGTCCGGCGAGACGGCCATGCACACGTCGTGCCCGCGGCGCAGCAACTCACGGCCGACAGCGACGCCGGGTTCGACATCGCCGCGAGTTCCATAGAACGCCAGCACAAATTTCATCGCGTGATGTGGCCCTTCACTTGCCGTGCGCGTTCTGCGAAATGAAAGCGGCAGACCGGGTGCCCAGCTCAGCCGCCCAGCAGCATAACCCCGATACCGGCGCGAGCTACGGACAATCTCGAAGTTTGACGGCCACACCGATACCGTCGTCTACGACGCCGATTTGGCCTCCACAGACTGAATTTCAGACATCAGGCGACCGCGCACTCCGGTGAAATTCCACCGGACGTCGCCTCACCGAACGCAGTTAGGTCTTGGCCAAATGCTCGGCCGAGCGGATGCACCCGAGGCTAATCTGCTATGAATCGGTTCGACCGCATTAATGCCGGCCGTCGCCGGCGAATCTTCTGTCATAGGAGGCTAATCAGTGCCAATTCGGATACGCCGCGCACGCGCATCCTCTAACGGTCGCGGCTCCAATGGCGAGGCGCGGCCGGACAATCTGCTGGCACTGGTGGACCAAGGCTTCTTTGACGGCCAGCGCGCCGTCGGCCAGACGGAAGTCATGCAGGTCGTGTGGGTCTATGAGCACCCCATAGACTTTGACGGGCTGAAACGCCTCCACCACAACCTCGGTCACGGGTTGTCCGGACGGCTTATTGAGCGGTCGCCGCTGCCGTTCGGCCGGCATCGGTGGGTCCTCGATCGAGGGCCGGCGGAGATCGAATTCGCCGATCGCGCCCGGCCCCGCGCCGAACTCAGCGACTGGGCCGATGAACGTTCACAAGTGCCCGTTGATCCGGAGGAAGGTCCCGGCTGGCATCTCTGCGTCCTCCCCCTGACGGACGGCTCGACCGCGGTCACCTGGGTGATCTCCCACTACATTATTGACGGCGTCGGGGGTCTCGTCGCGGTAGCTGATGCGATCCTGGGCACGAACCGCGATCTTGGCTATCCGCCGCCGCGCTCGCGGAATCGACTGCGCGCGGTGACACGGGATCTCCGCCAAACAGCTCAAGACACACCTGAGGCCGCCCGGGCGTTCGTCGCGTTGGCAAAACTGACCCGCCGTCAGCGGCGCGATGCTGCCCAATCACCGCCAGCACCGAAAGCTGTCACCCGCCGGAGAGACGACGGTGCCGACCCGATAATCCTCCCGGGTGTCGCGATCCTCGTCGACCTGGATCAATGGGATGCCCGTGCGAAGTCTCTCGGCGGGACGAGTACCACGTTGGCCGCAGGGTTCACCGTGAAACTCGCAGAGCACCTGGGGCGTCGGCGGGACTCCGACGGCGCGGTCACTCTGCAAGTCGTTATGACCGACCGCGCCGACGGCGATACGCGTGCGCTCGCGGTGTCGTTTGCCCGTGTCAGCCTCGACCCGACCGCGTTAACGGCGGATCTGCGCGACACCCGAGCCGCCATCAAGCAGGCGCTGAAGGCTTTAGAGAGCGCGCCAGATGAATCTTTACAACTGGCGGCGCTGTCCCCGTTCACCCCGAAGCGGATGTGGAGACGCGGAGTCGAGACGCAGCTCAACGACCCCGATATGCCGGTGATTTATTCCAACCTCGGCGACGCCGGCTCGGTGGTGAGCCGTGCCGACGGCACTCAGTGCGAGCACGCCTGGGCACGAGGTACGAAGGCACACGCGACGCACCAACAGCTTGAGCGAACGGGCGGCTATATGCAGCTGGTGTCGTGCCGCACGCCCGCGATCGGCAAGATCTACCTCACCGTCGTCGCCTACCAGCCGGGCGCTGAAAACACCAAGCCCGCTCTGCGCGCACTGGCTGCGCGCACACTGGCCGACTTCGGGCTGACGGGTGAGATCGACTAACTGAGGCTTGTGGCTGAGGCCGCTTCACGACGCCATACTGAGAACTTCCTTAAATCCCGGTCAGACGCTGTTGGCCTCCATTAGGTTTGCATCCGTAATTCAACTCGTGTCGGTTAGGGTGGTGCGGTGGTCTGGGGCAGTGTGCACGATGTTGAGCCGGCGCGATCCGATATCGCCGTCGAGACCGGCCAAGATGCCGGCCTCCCGCCCGGCCCCCGACGTGTTCTCTTTCGAGGCTCTCGCCAACCTTCGTCCGCACTTCGGGCACAAGTTGGATCTGGAACGAGTCGCCGAAATTCGGGGCCTCTGATTTTCCGGGCCCTGCGGCGGCTTTGGATCCCTTTGGTCGTACTGATGGTGATCGCCGTTGGAGGATTTACCGTGTCGCGACTGCACGGCCTCTTCGGCTCCGAGAAGCGCCTCTCGTATGCCGACACCAGGGTCGACAACAAGCCTTACAATCCCCAGCACCTGAGGTACGAGGTCTACGGCCCGCCAGGAACCGTGGCCTTGATCAGCTATTACGACGACACTGGTTCCCCGCAGCATGTTGACGCGGCAAGGCTGCCATGGTCATTGGAATTCGCGGTCACCGCGGCGACGGGCATCGGAAGTGTCGCGGCGCAGGGTGACACTGACAGCATCGGTTGCCGCATCCTTCTGGACGGAGTGGTCAAGTCCGAGAAGGTCACCAACGAGGTAGGCGCCTTCACGTCCTGCATGCTGAAGGGCTCATGACCAACCATCAGCTACAGGACAGTCAGCCGTTGGTAGCGCGGACGATCCGTCGATTTTCGGTCGCCATCATCTTGGGGTGGTTGGCGATCATAGCCGTGCTCAATTTCTTCGTCCCCCCACTGGAGCAGGTCGAGAACCAGCATTCGGTCTCTCCCACTCTCACAAATGCGCCGTCCGCCACCGCGTCGCAGCGGCTGAATGAAGACTTCAAGGCAGCTGACCAAACTGGCCAATCGGGCTCCGGCAGTGTGGCGACGATCGTTTTAGAGGGTCAGCAGCCCCTCGGCGACGATGCGCACAGATATTACGATCGTTTAATTGCTCAGTTGAAAGACGATCCGAAACATGTGATACATGTCAACGATTTCTGGGGTGATGAATTAACCCGACAGGCCGCGCAGAGCGCCGATGGTAAGGCCGCATATGTCTTGGTGATTCTCACTGCGGGCAACGACTCGATCGAAGCCGTTCAGCATATCGTCGCGCGGACGCCCGCGCCGCAGGGAGTCAAAGCGTTTGTCACCGGGCCTGCGGCGATCATTTCGGACATGAGCCATAGTGGCGACAGAACGGTTGCCACAATAACCCTGGTAAGCATCGCGGTCATCTTCATCACGCTGCTGCTCGTCTACCGTTCTATCGTCACCGTAATTCTGTTGCTCATGGTGGTCGGCATCGAACTAATGGTGGCCCGCGGAATTGTCGCATTCATTGGTTATCACGGGATAATCGGTCTGAGCACCCTCGCCGTCAATCTGCTGGTATCCCTCGTGATCGCGGCTGGAACTGACTACGGGATATTTTTCATCGGGCGGTATCAGGAGGCGCGTCAGGCCGGCAAGGACAGAGAAACGGCGTTCTTCACTACGTACCACGGAGTCACCAAGGTCGTCGTGGCCTCGGGTTTGACGATCGCCGGGGCACTTTACTGCCTGGTCTTTACCCGGCTGCCCTCCTTCTACGTGCTGGCCGTCCCATGCGCCGTGGCCGTGCTGGTCGCCGTCGCGGTCGCTATCACGCTGATCCCGGCGGTTCTTACGGTCGGAAGCCGTTTCGGTTTGTTCGAACCCAAGCGGAAAATCAGCTATCGCCTATGGCGGCGGGTAGGAACGGCGATTGTTCGATGGCCCGCGCCCATTCTCGTCGCGGCGCTGGCAGTAACGCTTGTCGGGTTGTTGACGCTGCCGGGCTACAGCCCCAGCTACAACGACCAGAAATTTATCCCCAAAGATATCCCCGGAAATTTGGGGTATGAGGCCGCGTCGCGACATTTTCCCCCGTCCGCAATGATGGCGCCCGAAATCTTGCTGGTCGAGACCAATCACGATCTGCGGGATTCGGCCGATTTTCTGGTGTTGGAGAAACTGGCCAAGGCGGTCCTCGCCGTGCCGGGCATTTCGACCGTGCAGGCCGTAACACGGCCCGAGGGAACCCCGATCAAGCACACGACGATCCCGTATTTGCTCAGCATGCAAGCCGCCGGCCAGCAGCAATTCCTCACTTTTCAGCGGGAGCGCATGAAGGACCTGCTCAAGCAGGCCGATCTGATAACGGAAGCGATCAACGTCACGCAGCGCATGTATGACGTGATGAAGCAACTAGTCGCCACCACGCATGACGTCGTCGGCCACACGCATGAAATGCAGGCCCTCACCAGCGAGCTGCGGGACAACATCTCGAATTTCGAGGATTTCTTCAGACCGATCCGCAGCTACTTCTACTGGGAAAAGCACTGCTTCGACATTCCGATTTGCTTCTCGATCAGAAGCGTATTTGATTCGCTCGACGGTGTTGACGCGGTGAGCGATAAGCTGATTCTGCTGGTAGCAGATCTCGATCAGGTCGACGCGCTGCTGCCGCAGATCCTCGCCCAGCTGCCGCAGACGATCGCGATAATGCAGGAATCGCGGACCATGTTGCTTACCATGCACAGCACCATGTCCGGCGTTCTCGGAAACATGGGCGACAACAACAATAATGCGACCTCGATGGGAAGAGCGTTCGACACCGCCCAAAACGACGATTCTTTCTACCTGCCGCCGGAAACTTTGAAGAACAAAGACTTCCAGCGGATCATGAACATATTCGTGTCGCCGGATGGCAAGGCCGTCCGCATGCTCATCCTGCAGAAGGGCGACCCCTCGTCGTCCGAAGGCCTTTCGCGGGTTGACGGGATAAAGAGCGCGGCCGAAGAGGCGCTCAAGGGAACTCCGCTGGAAGACTCGAAGATCTACCTCTCCGGCACCGCAGCCTCGGTGCGGGACCAGGTGCGGGCTTCCACAATCGACCTCATGATCGCGGGAATCGCGGCGCTCTGCCTGATTTTCATCGTGATGCTGATCATGACGCGGAGCTTTGTTGCGGCGCTGGTTATCGTCGGCACGGTATTGCTTTCGCTCGGCGCGTCCTTCGGGCTCTCCGTGTTTGCCTGGCAGAATTTGCTCGGCATACAAATACACTGGTCAGTGCTGGTGATGTCGGTGATCGTTCTGCTGGCGGTGGGGTCTGACTATAATTTGCTGCTGGTCGCCCGGATGAAAGAGGAGATCGGCGCCGGCATAAACACCGGCATCATTCGCGCCATCGGTGGCACCGGCAAAGTCGTGACGAACGCGGGGCTGGTCTTCGCGTTCACCATGGGGTCCATGCTCGTCAGCGATCTGCGCACCATCGGCCAGGTGGGCACGACGATCGGTCTCGGTTTGTTGTTCGACACGCTGGTCGTGCGCGCGTTCATGACGCCGTCCATCGCCGCGCTGCTGGGCCGCTGGTTCTGGTGGCCGCAACAGGTTCGCCCCCGTCCCGCAAGTTCCTTACTTCGGCCTACGGGACCCCGTCCGTTGGTACGCGCCTTATTGCTGAGATAGCGGCAGTCAGTGGCGCATTTCCAGTTCAGGACGAGACCGGCAACCGTGGAGAGCATCGTGGCACAGGGCGATAGCGAAACCAGTGGCTGCCGCTTCGCGTCGTGCGGAGTGGGCGCGCCCACCGGTTGCGTGTTGAAGGCCGCATGAGCACCGAACACCCTCGGCGACCCTTCTTCGCGCGGATGATCCGCGGGCTTTCGCTTGTGGTCATTCTGGCGTGGGTGGCGTTGACGCTGGTTGTGACGTTTGGGGTGCCTCCTCTGGAGCGGGTCGGCGAACAGCATTCCGTACCGCTGGCTCCCCAAGACGCGCCGTCGGTGCGGGCCATGACGAGCATGGGCAAGGCCTTCAAGGAGTCCGATTCGGACAGCTTCGCGATGATCGTGCTGGAGGGGCAGCAACCGCTCGGGGAGGACGCTCGTACCTATTACCGGGAGTTGGTTCGTGAGTTACGAAACGACCCGCGGCATGTCGAACACGTGCAGGATTTGTGGGGAGATCGACTCACGGCGTCGGGCGTGGAGAGCCCCGACCACAAGGCCACATATGTGCAATTGAATCTGGCCGGCAACCAGGGCACCAGCCTGGCGCAGGAATCCGTGGCGGCGGTCCGGCAGATCATCAAGCAGCGGCCGCCCCCGCCCGGTGTCCAGGTCCATCTCACCGGCCCGGCAGCGCTCATCCCGGACATGGTGCGCAGCGGCAACGACTCTCTGCTGAAGATGACGCTGATAGCCGGAGTGATCATCTTCGTGGTGCTGCTACTCGTCTACCGTTCGGTCACCACCGTGATTCTGGTGGTGATCGGAGTCGGGGTCGAAGTGGGCTCGGCTCGAGGGATCATCGCGTTTCTCGCCGATCACAACTTTGTCGTGCTCTCGACATTTGCCATCAATTTGCTGGTGGCCCTTTCAATGGCGGCCGGGACCGATTACGGAATATTCTTTTTCGGGCGTTATCAGGAGGCCCGTCAGGCCGGCGAGGACCCCGAAACGGCCTACTACACCACCTATCGCAGCGTCGCTCCCGTCGTCTTGGGTTCCGGTTTGACTATTGCCGGGGCAATGTTGTGCCTGAGCTTCACCCGGATGCCCATTTTCCAGACCATAGGTGTGCCCTGCGCTGTGGGTATGCTCGTCGCGGTCGCGGTGGCGGTCACGCTGGTTCCGGCGGTTCTGACGACCGGAAGTCGCTTCGGACTGTGCGACCCCAAGCGGAGGATCGCGCAAAAGCGATGGCGAGGGTTCGGCACCGCGATTGTCCGCTGGCCCGCACCCATTCTCGTCGCAACGTTGGCCGTCGCCCTGGTCGGCCTGGTGACGCTGCCGGGCTACAAAACAAGCTATGACGACCGATCTTATCTACCCAGGGACCTTCCCGCTAATTTGGGGTATGCGGCGGCCGACCGCCATTTCTCGCAATCGCGAATGTTGCCCGACATTCTGATGGTTCAAGCAGATCACGATATGCGCAATCCGGCGGACTTCCTCGTTCTCCACAAAATAGCGAAAGCGATTTTTCGGGTGCCAGGGATTTCCCGGGTGCAGGGCATTACCCGGCCCGAGGGAACACCCATTGAACACACTTCGATCCCTTTCCTGATCAGCCTGCAAAATGCGTCGATGCTACAAAACCTGCAATTCATGAAAGCCCGCATGGATGACATGCTCAAAGAGGCCGACTCGCTGGCTCAACAGATCGCGATATTGAAGCACCTCTACGAATTGCAGAAACAGCTCACCGCCGTTGCCCATGACACGGTCGCCGTTTCAAAAGATATAGAAAGCATCGTGGATGAGCTGGAAAACCACGTCGCGGATTTCGACGATTTCTTCAGGCCGATTCGAAGTTACTTCTACTGGGAAAAGCACTGCTTCGATATCCCCATATGCTTTGCCCTGAGGTCGATATTTCAGCTATTCGACGGTGTCGATGCGCTGCGCGATACATTGCACCTAGTCATTAAAGATGCGGTGCAGGCGGACGAACTGGCGGCGCAGCTACTGGAGCTGACCCCGCCACTGATCGCGATCGCCGAGGCTACGCGCGTAACGCTGTTGACGAACCACAGCACCACGTCCGGGCTTCTCGGTCAGCTGGACGACGCGAGCCAAAACGCGACCGCCATGGGCCAGGCGTTCGACGCGGCGAAGAACGACGACTCCTTCTACCTGCCGCCGCAGGTCTTCCAGGACGCGGACTTCCGGCGCGCGATGGCTTCCTTCGTGTCTCCGGACGGGAAAGCGGCCCGGTTCATCATTTCGCACAGGGGCGACGCCGCGACGCCCGAAGGCATAGCGCGGATCGATCCGATCAGGAAGGCGGCCGAGGAAGCGCTCAAGACGACCCCGCTGGACAGCGCCACGATTTCTATCGCCGGCGCCGCGTCGACCTACAAAGACTTCGGCGACGGCTCGAAATACGACCTGTGGATCGCGCTCGTGGGTGCGCTTTGCCTTATTTTCGTCATCATGCTCGCCCTGACGCGAAGTTTTGTGGCCGCCCTGGTCATCGTGGGCACGGTGGTCCTGTCCTTGGGCGCATCGTTTGGGCTGTCGGTTTTGGTGTGGCAGTACATTCTGGGCGTCAAATTGCACTGGATGGTGCTTCCGATGTCGGTGATCGTCCTTTTGGCGGTGGGATCGGACTACAACCTGCTTCTGGTAGCCCGGATGAAAGAGGAAATCGCCGCCGGCATAAATACCGGCATCATCCGCGCCATGGGCGGCACCGGAAAGGTCGTGACCAACGCGGGCCTGGTGTTCGCCTTCACGATGGCCTCGATGATCTTCAGCGACTTGCGGATTATCGGCCAGCTCGGCACCACCATCGGCTTGGGCCTGTTGTTCGACACGTTGGTCGTGCGCTCGTTCATGACACCGTCCATCGCCGCGCTGCTCGGACGCTGGTTCTGGTGGCCGCAGACAGTGCGCCCACGCCCGGCCAGCTACATGCTCCGTGACTCCGGGCCACGTCCACTGGTGAGGGCTTTGCTGCTCAGGGAGGACGACCGCGGCGACGACGCGGCCACGATGGAGCTCCCTAAGCTATCCGTCTAGGTCGCCTTGCGCGTTCAAGGGCGCCAAGGCATTTCACGAAATCCGATTATGGTATCGGAATCGTTGCGCCAGTCAGGAGTTTGGCCAAGGTTTGCTCCAAGGCGATCAATCCAGCGAGCGTCAAATATGTCAGAACCAGTGCCTCGTATCCAATATAAACCGGTAGCTCGAGGAAGCTTAAGAAGAATTTCAAGACGCCTGTCGTGCTGTTATAGAGACCATTAAACGCCGAGAGCAGGCTAGCCGGCGCGTCGATGAGCCCCTGAATAATCGAGTTCGGATCGAAAGCCACCGACGCGGCATTGACTGCCTCGGCGGCCGCATAGGAGCCGGCGCCCGCGGTCAACTGCTGCGCGAAGTGCTCACCGAACGCCGTGGCCTTCCCGAGCAGCCCCTGAAACTCCTGGGCGGCCCCGGAGAACACCTGTGCGATGGCCGCCGACACCTCATCGGCGGCCGGGGGTAGCACCGCGGCGATAGAGGCCGCCGCCGCCGTGTGTGCGGCGCCGAGCGTCGAACCAATAGCGGAAACATCCGTTGCCGCGGCCGCCACCATCTCGGGTGACGCGATCACATACGCCATATCCATCCTCCAGGCCGGTCATCAACGACCCAGCGGCAAAGCGAGAAGCATGACTGGGTCGCGCCCGTCACGGAGATTACACACAAGTACAACTGCGCGGGGCAGCTTCGGCTGATCGCGCCGAACAAAACTTGGCGGCAGTGCAAACCGGCTGCAACTGCCGCTTCCGACCTGGTCGAAAAAGCCCGAAAAGCGTGCGGTCCTCCGGGTCGTCGCGTTCCTACCGGGCCGCGCGCTTGGAGCCGCTCCTGAAACCGTGCCGGATGGCCTCGATAAGCCACAACTTCATCATCGACGGTCGGGCTCCCGGGACGTCCCCGGCCGGCGGGATCGCAGTGGCTTCGCGCGCGGCCCTCCGGCCGCAGTCTCAGCCCGCGTCTCGCAGCATCGGCTGCGCGGCCGAGGGCAACTCGACAACCACCGTCGCCTCAGCAAACAGATCGACGGCCTCGGCGATGGTGCGGTCGATGAAGGAGGCGAAATCCTCGAAAGAGATGCTGTCCTGGATCCACCGGGATCCACGGGCCACGAGGCCGACGCGTTGTGGATCGGAGCAACCGTGCACGATCGCGGTGACTTTGCGGTTCCGCTTGTTCCACGTGTCAGCTAACCGGGTCAGCCAGGGGCGGTCGGCGGCGCGGAAGGAGGACGCCGGAGCGACCCCGATGGTCAACATGTCGCCGAATGACGGGGAGATCCCGAGGTGGACATGGAGCCGCCCGGAATCCGCGTTGACGACACAGAAGTATTCGCCATCGTGCTCACCCCTGAGGAACCGCAGCCCGGAGGTCGACAGATAGCGTTCGATCAGGTTCCTGGAGAGCGACTGAGCTGTCATGCGCCTTAGTCTGAGGCCCGCGGCTTTGCGGACCCTTTGAGAGAACCCTGGCGGGAACGAAGAATCTGCTGATAATTCGCTGAGCGAGCGTTCCCCGACCGAGACCTTGGTGCGGTCTCAGCCGGCGAGCCGAGCCACCTCGACCATCGCGGAGGTGATCCGGGCGATCTCGTCGCCCGAGCAGACGTACGGCGGCATCGCGTACACGAGGTTGCGAAACGGGCGCAGCCAGACGCCACGGTCCAGCGCCGTGGGAGTGGCTACGGCCAGGTCCACCGGCCGCGCGCATTCGATCACACCGATGGCGCCGCACACCCGCACGTCGGCGACGCCGGGCAGCGCCCGGGCGGCTGCCAGCCCCTCGGCCAGCCCCGCGGCCAGGTGGGCCACCCGCGACCGCCAGTCCTGGCCGAGCAGCAGTTCGACGCTGGCCACCGACACCGCGCAGGCCAGCGGATTGGCCATGAACGTGGGCCCGTGCATCAGCGCGCCGGCCTCCCCCGAGCTGATCGCCTGCGCGATGTCCGTCGTGCACAGCGTGGCGGCCAGGCTGAGGTATCCGCCGGTCAGCGCCTTGCCGACGCACATGATGTCCGGGCTCACCCCGGCGTGGTCGGCGGCGAAAAGCTCCCCGGTGCGCCCGAACCCGGTCGCGATCTCGTCGAAGACGAGCAGCACGTCGTGCCGCCGGCACAGCTCGCGCAGGTCGCGCAGGTACCGAGGATCGTGGAAGCGCATCCCGCCGGCCCCCTGCACGACGGGTTCGACGATGACGGCCGCCAGTTCGGCGGCGTGTTGCGCCAGCTGACCCTCGAACGCCGCGACGTAGGCGGGGTCGTACTCGCGCGGCACCTGCGGGGCGAACACCTGGCGGGCCAGGATGTCGGTCCACAGTGAGTGCATGCCCCCGTCGGGGTCGCAGACGCTCATCGGGGTGAAGGTGTCGCCGTGGTACCCGCCCCGCCAGGTCATCAGCCGGTGCTTGCCGGGCCGGCCCCGACTGCGCCAGTACTGCAGGGCCATCTTCACCGCGACCTCCACCGACACCGATCCGGAGTCGCTGAAGAAAACCGTCTCCAGGCCCGCCGGCGTGATTTCCACCAGCAGCTGCGCCAGCCGGGCGGCGGGCTCGTGGGTCAGCCCGCCGAACATGACGTGGTTCATCGTGGCCAGCTGTGTGGACAGCGCCGCGTCCAGCTCCGGGTGGCCGTGCCCGTGGATCGCGGTCCACCAGGAGCTCATCGCGTCGATCGCCTCGATCCGCCGGCCGTCGCGGACCAGGGTCAGCAGGGTGCCGTGGGCCGCGACGGCCACCACCGGCGCCACCGCCTCGCCGCCGATGGTGCTGTAGGGGTGCCACAGGTGCGCCGCGTCGATCGCGCTGATTTGCTCGGGCGTCAACCCGGCCCTCGCCGCACGCATAGAGACCGAGCGTAAAGCAGCCGGCTCGCGCAAATCGCGGCCATCGGGGACCATCTATGGCCATGAACCCCGATCCGGGTGACCGCGTCGCCGCCCCACCGGCGCCCGACCAGCCCCACCAGGCACCCCGGGTGCTGCGCCTGCGGATAGTCCCCTGGGACGTCGTCTGCACGGTCGCGCTGCTGGTGCTGCTGGTGGTCCTCGCGACGGCGACGACGTGGCCGGCCCGGCTTTTCGGCTTCCTCGCGAACGTGTGCGAGGGCGACACGTGCGGAGCGGTGCCCTTCGGGGTCGACTACTACATCCGCCCGCTGGTGTGGGGCGGGATCGGCGCCGCCATCGCCGCGGCCGGGATTGGCCCCTTCGTTTCCCTCCTGAAGGGCTGGTACATGTCCTTCTGGCCGGTCCTGTCCCTGGCCCTACTCATGGTCGCGTCCGTGGCGGGTTCGATCCTGACCACGTTCAGCGCGCGCTATTGGCTCTGAGCGGACTGAGACCCAAATCACAACTGCACGGGCCGGATTGGGCCCGCCAGTCACCGTCCGGTCACGTTACGACAAATAATCATTCGTGGAGCTCACCAGCTATTTTCCGGCCGCGCCTTCTGTTGTAAAAGTGTCTGTAGTGACTGGTGTGAATTCAGCCGGCTAGCCGGCCCGATTCATTCCAAGCGTCATGCAGCGGCATCGGGCCCCGACGGGGAGGCCCTGGCCGCCTGCAATAGCGGCCGATGCGCGAAGTCACCGCGTCGGAGGCCCAGGACCCAAGAAGGTGGGGATCCCAATGAAACGCATCTACGCTTTCGCGATCGGTGTCGCGATGCTGGCGGTAGCCACCGGGGCCGCCAGCATCGCGACCGCCGACCCGGGCGCCAGGTCGATGGACTACCAGCAGGCCACTGACGTGGTCGTCATGCGCGGCCTTTCGCAGCGCGGGGTGCCGTTCTCCTGGGCCGGCGGCGGTATCACCGGCCCCTCGCGCGGCAAGGGCACCGGCGCCATGACCGTCGGGTTCGACGCCTCGGGCCTGATGCAGTACGCCTACGCGGGCGCGGGCATCAAGCTGCCGCGTTCCTCCGGTGAGATGTACCGCCTCGGCCAGAAGGTCCTGCCGCAGCAGGCGCGCCGCGGCGACCTGATCTTCTACGGTCCCGAAGGCACCCAAAGCGTCGCGATGTACCTCGGCAACAACCAGATGCTCGAGGTGGGCGACGTCGTGCAGGTGTCACCCGTGCGCGCCAACGGCATGACGCCCTACCTGGTCCGGGTGCTCGGGGTACAGCAGGTGCCGTTCCAGCAGGCCCCGGCACAGCAGGTGCCCGCGCAACAGGCCCCGGCGCAGCAGCTGCCCGCGCAGCAGGCCCCGGTCCAGCAGCTGCCCGCCCAACAGGCCCCGACGCAGCAGGCCCCGGTCCAGCAGATCCCGACGCAGCAGGCCCCGGCTCAGCAGGTTCCGGCGCAGCAGGCGCCCCTGCAGCAGCTGCCCCTGCTGCAGGCGCCGGCTCAGCAGGCGCCGGTGCAGCCGGCTCCGTTCGGCATCACGCGGTAACCCCCTGGCGCGGCACTTCCCGACGCGCCGGACACCCGCCACTCGCTCCCCTCAGGAGCGGGTGGCGGTTTTGGGTAAATTGGCGGTCAACCATGCAGAGCCTGTCACCGCCCCGCCCACCGGTTGTCGCTGCGAAACCGGTCGCTGCGCGTGCCCCGGGCTTTTATCGCTACGACCTCGACGGCCTGCGCGGCATCGCGATCGCGCTGGTCGCCATGTTCCACATCTGGTTCGGCCGCGTCTCCGGCGGGGTGGACGTCTTCCTGGCGCTGTCCGGCTTCTTTTTCGGCGGAAAAATCCTGCGCGCTGCGCTCAACCCGGACCTCGCGCTGTCGCCGGTGGCCGAGGTGATGCGGCTGGTCCGCCGCCTGCTCCCCGCGCTGGTCGTGGTTTTGGCCGGCTGCGGGCTGCTGACGATCCTGGTGCAGCCGGAGACCCGCTGGGAGACCTTCGCCGATCAGAGCCTGGCCAGCCTGGGCTACTACCAGAACTGGGAGCTGGCCAACAGCGCCTCCGATTACCTGCGGGCCGGTGAAGCCGTCACCCCGCTGCAGCACATCTGGTCCATGTCGGTGCAGGGCCAGTTCTACATCGCCTTTCTGCTGCTGATCACCGGCTGCGCGTACGCGTGCCGCGGCCTCGGCGAGCGCCGCCGGACGGTGTTTTTGGTGCTGCTCAGCGCGCTGACGGCCGCCTCGTTCGGGTATGCGATCGTCGCCCACCAGGACAACCAGGCGATCGCCTACTACGACAGCTTCGCCCGGGCGTGGGAGTTGCTGCTGGGCGCGCTGGTCGGCGCCGTGGTGCCCTACGTCCGCTGGCCGGCGTGGCTGCGCACCGTCGTCGCCACCGTCGGGCTGGCCGCGATCGTGTCGTGCGGGGCCCTGATCGACGGCGTCAGGGAGTTTCCCGGCCCGTGGGCGCTGGTCCCCGTCGGGGCCACCATGCTGATGATCCTCGCCGGGGCCAACCTGGGCGCCGATGGCCGGCTGCCGCTGCCGAACCGGGTGCTGGCGGCCGGGCCCCTGGTGGCGCTGGGCGCGATGGCCTACTCCCTGTACCTGTGGCACTGGCCGCTGCTCATCTTCTGGCTGTCCTACAGCGGCCACAAGCACGCCGGCTTCGTTGAGGGCACGGTGCTGCTGCTGGTGTCCGGGGTGCTGGCCTACCTGACCACGCGGCTCGTCGAGGACCCGCTGCGCTACCGGGCGCCCGCCGGCGCGGCGCCGGCGGTGACCGTCCCGACGGTCCCCTGGTGGCTGCGGCTGCGCCGCCCGACGATGGCGCTGGGGTCGATGGTGGTGCTGCTCGGCGTCACTCTGACCGCGACGTCGTTCACCTGGCGGCAGCACGTCACGGTGTTGCGCGCGGCGGGCAAGGAACTCAGCGTCCTCAACCCGCAGGACTACCCCGGCGCGCGCGCCCTGACTGAACACGCGCGGGTGCCGGCGCTGCCGATGCGGCCCAGCGTCCTGGAGATCAAGGACGACCTTCCGATCTCGACCCGGGACGGCTGCATCAGCGACTTCGTCAACCCGACCGTCGTCAACTGCGCCTACGGCGACCTCGCCGCGACGCGGACCATCGCCCTGGCCGGCGGGTCGCACGCCGAGCACTGGCTACCCGCGCTCGACCTGCTCGGCCGCATGCATCACTTCAAGGTGGTGACGTACCTCAAGATGGGCTGCCCGCTGTCCACCGAGGAAGTGCCGCTGATCATGGGCAACAACGCCCCGTACATGCAGTGCCGCGAGTGGGTGCAGCGGACGATGAACAAGCTGGTCGACGACCGGCCGGACTATGTGTTCACCACGACGACCCGGCCGTGGAACATCAAGGCCGGCGACGTGATGCCGGCGACCTACATCGGCATCTGGCAAACGTTGTCGGACAACAACATTCCGATCCTCGGCATGCGCGACACCCCGTGGCTGGTCAAGGACGGCAAGCCGTTCGACCCCGCGGACTGCTTGGCCAAGAAGGGTGGCAGCCCGCAGTCCTGCGCGGTGAAGCGTTCCGACGTGTTGTCCGATCACAATCAGACCCTCGACTTCGTCGCGCAGTTCCCGCTGCTGAAGGTCCTGGACATGTCCGACGCGATCTGCCGCGCCGACGTCTGCCGCCCCGTCGAGGGAAACGTGCTGATTTACCACGGCGCTCATCACCTGTCCCCCACCTACGTACGTACGATGACGACCGAGCTGGGCCGGCAGATCGGGGCCAGCACCGGTTGGTGGTGACAGGCGGCCGCACCGCGGGCGCCGATAAGGTCAAGTGATGCCGACCGACAAACCCGCTTCAGAAACAGGCGCTGGTAACCAACGGCCCACGCTGGCCACCGTTTGGCCGGGCACCCCGTACCCACTCGGCGCCTCCTATGACGGCGCGGGAACCAACTTTTCGCTGTTCTCCGAGATCGCCGAGCGGGTCGAGTTGTGCTTGATCGACGACAACGGCGAGGAGTCGCGGATCCCCCTCGATGAGGTCGACGGATACGTCTGGCACGCGTACCTGCCCAACATCACCCCGGGGCAACGCTACGGGTTTCGTGTCGACGGGCCGTGGGATCCGGCCGCCGGGCACCGGTGTGACCCGAGCAAGCTGCTGCTGGATCCGTACGGCAAGGCGTTTCACGGCGACTTCACCTTCGGGCAGGCCCTGTATTCCTACGACCTCGAGGCCGTCACCCCCGACGGCCCCAACGCCGACGGGGCCGACCCCGGGACCCCGCCGATGGTCGACTCGCTCGGCCACACCATGACCAGCGTGGTCAGCAACCCGTTCTTCGACTGGGCGTCCGACCGGGCCCCGCTCACCCCGTACCACGAGACCGTCATCTACGAGGCCCACGTCAAGGGCATGACGCAAAGCCATCCCGGCGTCCCCGAGGAGTTACGGGGCACCTACGCAGGGCTGGCCCACCCGGTGGTGATCGATCACCTCAAGTCGCTCGGCGTCACCGCCATCGAGCTCATGCCGGTTCACCAGTTCATGCACGACTCGCGGCTGCTCGACCTCGGCCTGCGAAACTACTGGGGCTACAACACGTTTGGCTTCTTCGCACCGCACAACCAGTACGCGGCCAGCCGCAAGGCCAGCGTCGCCGAGTTCAAATCCATGGTGCGCAGCTTTCATGAGGCCGGCATCGAGGTCATCCTCGACGTGGTCTACAACCACACCGCCGAGGGCAACCACCTCGGTCCGACGATCAACTTCCGCGGCATCGACAACGCCGCCTACTACCGCCTGGTCGACGAGGATCCGCGGCTGTACAAGGACTACACCGGGACCGGCAACAGCCTCAATCCCCGCCACCCGCACGTGCTGCAGCTGATCATGGACTCGCTGCGCTACTGGGTGGTCGAGATGCACGTCGACGGGTTCCGCTTCGATCTGGCCGCCACGCTGGCCCGCGAGCTGCACGATGTCGACCGGCTGAGCGCGTTTTTCGACCTGGTGCAGCAGGATCCGGTGGTCAGCCAGGTCAAATTGATCGCCGAGCCCTGGGATGTCGGCGAGGGCGGCTACCAGGTCGGGAATTTCCCGGGTTTGTGGACCGAGTGGAACGGGAAGTATCGCGATACTGTGCGTGACTACTGGCGGGGCGAGCCCGCAACCCTGGGCGAGTTCGCTTCCCGGCTGACCGGGTCGTCGGACCTCTACGAGGCGACCGGCCGACGGCCGAGCGCCAGCATCAACTTCGTCACCGCCCACGACGGATTCACACTCAACGACCTGGTTTCCTACAACGAAAAGCACAACCTGGCCAACGGCGAGGAAAACCGGGACGGGGAAAGCCACAACCGATCGTGGAACTGCGGCGTCGAAGGCCCCACCGACGACCCCGACATCATCGAGCTGCGCCGCCGCCAGATGCGCAACTTCTGGGCCACCCTCATGCTCAGCCAGGGCACGCCGATGATCGCGCACGGCGACGAGTTCGGGCGCACCCAGAACGGCAACAACAATGTCTACTGCCAGGACTCCGAATTATCTTGGATGGACTGGTCATTGGTCGACAAGAACCCGGACCTGCTGGCGTTCGCGCGCAAGGTGACCGTCCTGCGCAAGAACCACTCGGTGTTCCGCCGGCGCCGGTTCTTCGAGGGCGAGCCGATCCGAAGCGGCGACGAGGTCCGCGATATCGCCTGGCTCAATCCGAGCAGCCGCGAGATGACGCATGAGGACTGGGGCGAAAGCATCCACAAGTGCGTGGCCGTGTTCCTCAACGGCGACGCCATCACCGCGCCGAACGCCCGCGGTGAGCGGGTGGTCGACGACTCGTTCCTGTTGTGCTTCAACGCCGGCGACGAACCGGTCGAGTTCGTGATGCCGCCCGACGACTATGCCCGGGAATGGACCGCGGAGCTGGACACCAACCATCCCGCGGGCGACGCCGGTCAGGTGATGAACGCCGAGGAGAAGGTCTCGCTGCCCTCGCGTTCGCTGCTGGTCCTTCGTAAGACCTTGTGACGCATGGCCTTACCAGTCCTGTCCACCTACCGGCTCCAGCTGCGTGGTGACTCCAGTGGATTCGCGTTCACCTTCGCCGACGCCGAAAACCTGCTGGACTACCTGGACGACCTCGGGGTGAGCCACCTGTACCTGTCCCCGGTCCTGACCGCGGCGCGCGGGTCCCACCACGGGTACGACGTCACCGACCCGACCACGGTCTCCGACGAGCTGGGCGGCCCCGACGGCCTGGCGCGGTTGTCCGCGGCGGCCCGGGCGCGCGGCATGGGCCTGATCATCGACGTCGTGCCCAACCACGTCGGCATCGACGACCCGCAGCAGAACGCGTGGTGGTGGGACGTGCTGCGGCACGGCCGGGACTCGCGGTACGCGGGCTTCTTCGACATCGACTGGGACCTCGACGAGGCCGGCCGAATCGTGTTGCCGATCTTGGGTTCTGACGACGACGCCGCCGACCTGAAGGTCGATGGAGACCTGCTGCGGCTGGGCGATCTGGCGCTGCCCATCGCGCCCGGCACCGGGGAAGGCACCGGCCCGGAAGTCCATGACCGCCAGCACTACCGGATGGTGGGCTGGCGCAACGGGGTCTGCGGCTACCGGCGCTTCTTCTCGATCACCTCGCTGGCCGGCCTGCGGCAGGAGGATCGCGAAGTGTTCGACGCCAGCCACGCCGAGGTGGCCCGCTGGTTCGACGAGGGCCTGGTGGACGGCGTCCGCATCGACCACCCCGACGGTTTGTCCGACCCCTGCGGCTATCTGGCGAGGCTGCGGGAGCTGGCCGGCCCGGATGCCTGGATCGTCATCGAGAAGATCCTGGCCGTCGACGAGGCGCTCGAGCCCACCCTGCCGGTGGCGGGAACCACCGGCTACGACGTGCTCCGCCAGGTCGGTGGGGTCTTCGTCGACCCGGCCGGCGAGGAGGCGCTGACCGAACTCGTCGAGTCGGCCGGGGTGGATTACCACACCATGCCGAAGCTGCTCGCCGAGCTCAAGATTCGCGCGGCCACTGTGACGTTGGCCAGCGAGCTGGCCCGGCTGCGACGGGCCGTCGCGGCCGCTGCGGGCGCCGATCACCCACTGCTGCCCGAGGCGGTCGCCGGCCTGCTCACCCACATCGGCGTCTACCGCAGCGACTACCCCGGACTGGCCGCGCTGTTGCCCACCGCGCTGGCCGAAACCCAGGCGGAATCACCACAATTGGGGCCCGCGCTGGAGGTGCTCGCGGCGGCGCTGGCCCGCGCCGGCGAGCCGGCCACCCGGCTGCAGCAACTATGCGGCGCGGTCACCGCCAAGGCCGTCGAGGACTGCCTTTTCTACCGCGACGCCCGCCTGGTGTCGCTCAACGAGGTGGGCGGCGAACCGCATCGTTTCGGCGTCGGGCTGGCCGAATTTCACCACAGCGCCAGCACCCGCCTCCGGTTGTGGCCACACACGATGACGACGCTGACCACCCACGACACCAAGCGCGGCGAGGACGTGCGGGCTCGGATTGGCGTGCTGTCGCAGGTTCCGTCGCTGTGGACCGAGTTCCTCGCCCGCTGGGAGGTCCGGGCCCCCTCCCCCGATCCGGCGACCGGACAGTTCCTGTGGCAGAACATCTTCGGCGTCTGGCCGGTGGGCGGCCAGGTGACGCAGGAGCTGCGCGCCCGGCTGCACGCGTACACCGAGAAAGCCATCCGCGAGGCGGCCTGGCACACGTCGTGGAACGACCCGGACACCGACTTCGAGGACGCGGTGCACCGCTGGTTGGACACGGTCCTCGACGGCCCGGTGGCCGGCCAGCTGACCGAACTGGTGGCGCAACTCAATTCGCATGCGGCCAGCGACGCGCTCGGCCAGAAGCTGCTCGCGCTGACGGTGCCGGGGACACCGGACGTCTACCAGGGCACCGAGCTGTGGGACGACAGCCTGGTGGACCCCGACAACCGTCGCGCCGTCGACTACGCCGCCCGGCGCGGCGCCCTGAAAGACCTGCATCACCCGAAGATTCGCGTCGTCACCACGGCGCTTCGGGTGCGGCGCTCGCGCCCGGACACGTTCCTGCACGGCGCCTACGTCCCGGTGCTCGCCGACGGCGAGGCCAGCGACCACGTCGTGGCGTTTCGCCGCGGTGACGACGTGCTGGTTGCGGTGACCCGCTGGACCGTGCGGCTGGCCGAAAAGGGCTGGGGCAACACCGTGTTGCCGCTGCCCGAGGGCACCTGGACCGACGCGCTCAACGGCGCCGTGGCCAGCGGGGCGACATCGGCCACCCAGCTGTTCTCGGACCTGCCCGTGGTGCTGCTGGAGCGCCGGCATGACTGAGTTCCGGGTGTGGGCCCCCAGGCCGTCGCTGGTGCGCCTTGACGTCGACGGTTCGGTACACCCGATGACCCGCTCCGACGACGGCTGGTGGCACGCCGACGTCGCGACGGCGTCCGACGCCCGGTACGGGTACCTGCTCGACGACGACCCCAGCGTGCTGCCCGACCCCCGCTCGGCCCGCCAGCCCGACGGCGTGCACGCCCGGTCACAGCTGTGGGACCCGGCCGGAGCGCGGTGGACCGACGGCGATTGGCCGGGCCGGTCCGTGGCAGGCGGCGCGGTGATCTACGAACTGCACGTCGGGACCTTCACCCCGGCGGGCACTTTCGGCGCCGCCGCCGAAAAGCTGGACTACCTGGTCGATCTCGGCATCGACTTCGTCGAGCTGATGCCGGTCAATACCTTCGCCGGCACCCACGGCTGGGGCTACGACGGCGTGCTGTGGTACAGCGTGCACGAACCCTACGGCGGCCCCGACGGCCTGGTCCGGTTCGTGGACGCGTGCCACGCGCGCGGCCTGGGGGTGCTGATCGACGCCGTGTTCAACCACCTCGGACCGTCCGGGAATTACCTGCCGCGCTTCGGGCCCTACCTGTCGTCGGCGAGCAACCCGTGGGGCGAAGGCATCAACATCGCCGACGCCGACTCCGACGAGGTGCGGCGCTACATCATCGGCTGCGCGCTGCGCTGGATGCGCGACTTCCACGCCGACGGGCTGCGCCTGGACGCCGTGCACGCGCTGGTCGACACCACGGCCATCCACATCCTCGAGGAGCTCGCCACCGAAACCGACTGGCTGGCAAGCCAGTTAGGCCGGCCGCTGTCGCTGATCGCCGAAAGCGACCTCAACGACCCGCGGCTGATCACCCCGCGCGAGCGCAACGGCTACGGGCTGACCGCGCAGTGGGCCGACGACATTCATCACGCCATCCACACCGCGGTGTCCGGCGAGCGCCAGGGCTATTACGCCGACTTCGGGTCTCTCAAAACGCTGGCGGAAACGCTGCGGCACGGCTACTTTCACGCCGGCACCCATTCGACATTCCGGCACCGCCGGCATGGGCGCCCGCTGGACACATCCACAATTCCGGCCACTCGGCTGGTCGCCTACACCTGCACCCACGATCAGGTCGGCAACCGGGCGCTCGGTGATCGCCCGTCGCAGAACCTGACTGGCGGCCAGCTTGCGGTCAAGGCCGCGCTTGCACTCGGCTCGCCCTACACCGCTATGCTTTTCATGGGCGAGGAATGGGCGGCGTCAACCCCCTTCCAGTTCTTCAGCTCGCATCCCGAGCCGGAGCTGGCGCGGGCCACCGCCGAGGGGCGCAAGGCCGAGTTCGCCGAACACGGTTGGGACGCCGACCAGATTCCCGATCCCCAGGATCCGCAGACATTTCTGCGTTCCAAGCTGAACTGGGACGAGGTCGACTCTGGCGAACACGCCCGCCTGCTGCGCGTGTACCGGGATCTGATCGCCCTGCGGCACAACGATGCCGACCTGGCCGACCCATGGCTGGAGCACCTCACGGTCGACTACGACGAAGAGCAACGCTGGATCAGCCTGCACCGCGGCGGGTTGCGCATCGCGTGCAACCTGGGCACCGAGTCGGCGACGGTGCCCGTGACGGGCGACGTGGTCCTCGCGTGGGGCGAGCCGAAGGTCGGCACCGACGGCACCGTGCTGGACGGCCATTCGTTCGCCATTCTGCGCTGCGGATGACCCGCGCCCGCGGGCGCGTACAGTGGCCATAACGCTTATATGACCTAAGTAACGCATGGCTGCGTGGAAAAGGAGCTCGCGGATGAGCCGCACCGAGAACGACACCTGGGACCTGGCGTCCAGCGTCGGCGCGACCGCCACGGCCGTCGCCTCGTCGCGCGCGATGGCGTCCCAGGGCCCCGATCCCCTTCTTGACGACCCGTGGGCGGATCCGCTCGTGCGGGCGGTGGGCATCGAGACGTTCATCAAGCTCATCGATGGCGAGATCGGGCCCGGCGACGACGACCCGGCGCTGAACCGCCGGACCATGAAAGAGCAGATCGCCGTGCGCACCCGCTTCTTCGACGATTTCTTCAGGCAGGCGACCGGCTCGGGCATCAGGCAGGCCGTCATCCTGGCGTCCGGCCTGGACACCCGGGCCTACCGGCTGGCCTGGCCGGCCGGCACGGTGGTGTACGAGATCGATCAACCGGCGGTCATCGATTTCAAGACACGGACGATGGCGGGCCTGGGAGCCGAGCCGACCGCGCAGCGCCGCACGGTCGCGATCGACCTGCGCGACGACTGGCCGTCGGCGTTGGTGGCGGCCGGGTTCGACACCGGGCGGCCGACGGCCTGGAGCGCCGAGGGCCTTCTCCCCTATCTGCCGCCCGAGGCGCAGGACCGCCTGTTCGACAACATCGTCGCGCTCTCGGCGCGCGGCAGCCGGATCGCAACCGAACACCTGGACCTGCGCAACGTCCCGTCGGACTGGGCGCAACGATTGACCGAGCGGTCCCGGCGCATCGGCTCCAACATCAACCTGGCCGAGTTGTTCTACACCGGCGAGCGCAACACCGCCGCCGAGTACCTCACCGGGCACGGTTGGCGGGTCAACATCCGAACCACCGAACAGTGCTACGCCGCCAACGGGTTCCAGTTGCCCAACGACGAGATGGCCGCGTTCGGCGGCGGCTCCGGCTACTTGACGGCGATGCTGGACGAGGGCGTGCGCTAGGGGCCGCCGCGCCAGTGTTCGATGCGGTGATGATCGGGAGTGAACCCGTGGTTCACGCCCCACAGCACTGCCTGGGTCCGGCTGGCGACCCCCAGCTTGCGGTAGATGGTGCGGATGTAGGACTTGACCGTGTTGGGGCTCAGGTAGGTCAGCCGCGCGACGTCGGCGTTGCTTTTGCCCTGAGTGATCAATGCCAGGATCTCGGCCTCGCGGTCGCTGAGCCCCTCGCCGCGGCCGGGCCAGTCGAGCCCGGGGGCGCTGCGGGCCCGGGAGGCCACCTCGCTGATGACCTCCCGGCCGGAATGTATGTCCTCCAGCGCGGCGACCAACTCGCGCGCGGGCAGGGTCTTCGATAGGTACCCGTGAGCGCCTTGTCGCCGCGCGCTGTCGACGAGGTCGGGGTGAAAGTTCCAGGTGTAAACCACAACTCGGTGCGCCCGGGGATTGGCCACCAGGACGGCAATCTCTTCATGGTCGGATTCGGGTTGGGCGAACGAGTCGTACAGGACGATGTCGACGGTGTCCTCGACCGGCATCGTCGAGTCGAGTTCGGCGATCACGATGCGATCCCGGTACGCGTCGAGCATGTTGGCCACGCCCTTCACCACGACGTCGTAGTCGTCGACCAGCGCGACCGTGATCGGCGCGCGCGAACTCGGCGAGGGCATGCCGGCAACATTACCTACCTAGGGGTGTATCGCTACCCCCCTTAAGGGTGGTCGGCTTGATGGGCCAGACATCACCGAAGAGGAGGCTCGTCATGATCATTCTCGGAATCGTCCTGCTGGTCGCGGGATTCCTGCTCAAGATCTCCATCCTGTGGACCATCGGGATCGTCCTGCTCGTCATCGGTGCCATCCTGTGGATCCTCGGCTCCACCGGGCGCGCCGTCGCGGGCCGCAGGCACTGGTACTGATCGCGTCGACGAGCACCGCTTGAGCGGATCGATCTCGGGCCCGCTCAAGCGGTGGCCGTGACGCGCATTTGCAATACTGCGCTGTGGACAACGCCGCACCGGAGCAACGGCGATTCACCCGCGACGCGCTGAAACGTTTCGCAGGCAAGACGCTGCCGGACCTCATCTCCGACGAAGTTCAACTGTTGTTCGTGGGGATCAATCCCGGCCTGAGAACCGTTGCGGTGCAGGCCCATTTCGCTCCCCGCGGCAATCGGTTCTGGCCGGCGCTCTTCCATGCCGGCATCACCGAGCATCTGATCGATGCCTCGTCCGGGTTTGTCCCGGCCGACCGGGATTACCTGCTGCGTCGCGGACTCGGCATCACGAACCTCGTCGAGAGGGCGAGCGCGGGCGCCGACGAACTCACGGTCGCCGAATTGGTCGAGGGCCGCCGGAAGCTGGACCGGACGGTGCGGAAGTACTCCCCCGCGGTGGTAGCCGTGCTGGGGATCACCGCCTTCCGAGACGCCTTTGGCGAGCGCCGCGCAAAGGCGGGTAAGCAGGTATCGCCGTATCCCGCGACCGAACTGTGGGTCGTCCCCAATCCCAGTGGCCGCAACGCCCATGCGTCGCTGTCCGGCCTCGCCGCCGCCTACGGCGAAGTCGCCCGCGCCGCCGGCATCCCTACACGCTAGGACGGCCGGTAGCCAGCACCGCCTCGGCGATCGCATCGGCCAGCGGATCGATCTCGCGCGCGCCCAAATCGGCCACGGTGACGCGTATTCCGGGCGCCGTGCGCATGCGGAACCTCGTGCCCGGCGCCGCGGCCCAACCGGATGCGAGCAGCCGCGTGATCGCCACCGTCTCATCCGGCACCGGCACCCATACGTTGAGTCCCGACCGGCCGTGCGCCCGCACGCCGCGCCGAACCAACGCCTCGCACAGCCCGGTGCGGTTGCGGGTGTACTGCTCCTCGGCCTGCGCGATCAGACGCGACGCCCCTTCGTCGGCCCACAAGCGGACCGCGAGGTCTTGCAGGAGGTGGCTCACCCACCCCGGACCGAGCCGCAGGCGCCCGTGCACCCGCTCGACGGTGCGCCGGTCCCCGGCGAGCACGGCGACGCGCAGGTCGGGGCCGTACGCCTTGGACGCCGACCGCACGAAGGCCCACTGGCCGGTCGAACCGGCCAGCGTGTGCAGCGGCGCGCCCGAAATTCCCGCGCAATGATCGTCCTCAACCACCAACAGGTCAGCGCCCGAAACAAGGTCACGCAGCTCATCCGCGCGGGTCGCGGATAACGCCGCGCCCGTTGGGTTTTGAGCCCGCCCGGTGATGACGAGTGCGCGCACGCCACGGGTCAGGGCGCGCTGCACGTCGGCGACCAGCGGTCCGTCGTCGTCGACGCGCACCGGTTCGGCCGAAAACCCTAACGCCGCGACAAGATCCAACAGATTGGCCCAGCCCGGATCCTCGACGGCCACCCGGTCGCCGGGGCGCAGGTGTGCGGCCAGCGCCCTCTCGATGCCGTCGAGCGCCCCGCTGGTGACCGCGAGATGATCAGCCGGGACGCCGTCCGCGGCCAGCGCGGCGCGCGCCCGTTGAAGCAGTTCGGCCGACATGGCCGGCTCACCGTAGAGCAGCGGCCTGGCCCTCGGCGTCTCGATGGATCCGATGGGCAGCAGAGCCGGGTCCGGGTTACCCGTCGACAGGTCGCGCACGCCCGCGGGGACGTCCAGCCCCAGCAGCGAGCGGGGTGTGGTCGCCGGGCGGTGCCGTACCCGGGTGCCGCGCCGCCCGGCGGCCTCGACGGCCCCGCGCTCGCGCAGCAGGCGGTACGCCGCGGCCACGGTGTTCGCGTTGACGCCGAGCCGTCCGGCCAGTTCGCGGATTGGCGGCAGCGCCGCGCCGGGCGCCAACGCGCCCTGGGAGATGGCCTCCTCCACGCTGGCGGCTATGGATTCCGCGCCCGTCCCCGTATATTGTACTGGCACGAGAACTAGTATGTACTAGCGCAAAGTCGAGAGCAATCCGTTGAGCTACCAACCCACCGCCCGCACCACGCCCACCCGCTACCGGGAGCGCGCCGACTACGACCGCGCGACCGTGCACCAGATCCTCGACGAGGCCCTGATCTGTCACCTGGGCTACCTCAGCGCCGGCGGGCCGGTCGTCTTGCCGACGACGCACGCCCGCCTCGGCGAGACGCTCTACCTGCACGGCTCGACCGGCGGCGGCCCGCTGCTCGCGGCCAAGGCGGCCACAACATCGGGCTCGAGCCTGCCGGTGTGCGTCACCGTCACCCTGGTTGACGGGCTGGTGCTGGCCCGCGCCGCCATGCACCATTCCGTGAACTTCCGCTCGGTGGTGGTGCTGGGCTCCGCGCGCGTGGTCGAGGATCCCGCGGAGAAGCTGCGCGCGCTGCGCTGCCTGCTCGACCACATCCGGCCCGGGCGTGCGGACGACTGCCGGACGCCCAACGCCCGCGAACTGGCCGCGACCGGGATGCTCGCCCTCGACCTTGTCGAGGTCTCGGCCAAGCTGCGCACCGGCGGCCCGGTCGACGATCCGGAAGATGCCGCGCTGCCGCACTGGGCAGGCGTGGTGCCGCTCGGCGTGACGGCCGGAACGCCCGTGCCGGCCGACGACCTCGATCCCGGCACGCCGGTGCCGGCCTACCTGACCTGACGCCGCGCGACGCGGCCACCGGCCGTCGTCCACCACGATCCGACCAGCATCACGATGCCGGCCCACGCGATACCCAGCAGCCAGCCGGCCAGCACGTCGCTCACGTAATGCACCCCCAGATACACGCGTGAGTACCCGATCACCAGCGCCGAGCCGATCGCCATCGCCCAGACAAACACTCGCCCGGCCCAGCCGGTGATCACCCAGCGGGTCATCATCCAGGCGGACAGCACCATGATCGTGGCGGTGCCGGTGGCGTGTCCGGAGGGAAAGGAATATCCGTCCCCGGCGACCGCGGCGAAGGGCAGGGGTTGGCGTTGCCGGCCTACCAAGGCTTTGGCGGTGAAGAGCACCAGTGCCATCCCACCGCCTCCCACCAGACCAAGCACCACGGGCCGCCACGAGCGGCATCGCCAGCCGGCAAGAACCGAAATCGACAGGGCAAGCGCGGTGAGGATGAGGGGATCGCCTCCGACGGTGACCACCCGCAGCGTCGCGGTGAGCCACAGATCGCGGTGGTCGGCAAGCCACCGCGCCGCCGGATGGTCGATTCCGGCGATGCCATCGCCCTCGAGCACGTCCTCGAGCACTTCGGTGAAGCCCACCGCCACGGCCGCCACCACGACAAAGCCCAGGAGCAGCGCGACACCGGCGACCTCGTCCGCGGGCAACCGGCCCGCCAACGGCCATCCCCTGGCACGGATCTGCTCGCGCCCCCAGTTCAGCAGCCGTCCGATCGCTGCGGCGCCGGACGCCCGCGCCCAGAGTCGACGCAACAAAGGCCCGCGCCGGCCGACCCAGATCGCCGCCCCCGCCAGCAGCGCCACGAACACCACGGTGCCGGCGCTGACGACGCCGAAGCCGGCCGTACCCAACCCATACGGCTCGCCCATGTCGGCGCCTAGAGCAGGTAGCGGTAGGCCGGCGAACCGGGCTCGAGGGCCTCGACGTGGATCTCGGTGGCGCGCATCCGCGCCATCAAACCCTCCAGGCCCGCCGCCGATCCCAACTCGATGCCGACCAGCGCCTCCCCGGTTTCGCGGTTGTTGCGCTTGACGTACTCGAACAGGGTGATGTCGTCGTTCGGCCCGAGCACCTCGTCGAGGAACCGGCGCAGCGCGCCCGGCTCCTGCGGAAAGTCGACCAGGAAGTAGTGCTTGAGCCCGAGGTGCACCAGTGAGCGCTCCAGCACCTCGCCGTAGCGCGACACGTCGTTGTTGCCGCCGGAGATCAGGCACACCACGGTGGAGCCGGGCTCGACGTCGGCCTCCAGCAGACCCGCGACCGACAACGCGCCCGCGGGCTCGGCGATGATGCCCTCGTTCTGATACAGGTCCAGCATGGCGGTGCACACGGCTCCCTCGTCGACCGTGGTGATCGACACCATGTCGCCGGCGGCGGCCAGCGCGGCATAGGTCAGCGTCCCGGCCCGCCGCACCGCGGCGCCGTCGACGAACTGGTCGACGTGGTCCAGCGTGACGGGCTCGCCGGCGGCCAGCGCGGCCATCATCGCCGCGGCACCGGCCGGCTCGATGCCCAGCACCGCGGTGTTGGTCGTCCGTTCGGCCAGGTAGGTGGTGATGCCGGCGATGCAGCCGCCGCCGCCCACCGGGACGACGACCAGGTCGGGCTCCCCGACCTGCTCCGTGAGTTGGTCGAGCAGCTCGACGGCGATGGTGCCCTGGCCGGCCATGGTGCGCAGGTCGTCGTACGGCGGGACCAAGGTGGCCCCGGTGCGTTCGACGTCCGCGAGAGCCGCCTCGGCGGCGAGGTCGTAAGTCGATCCGCCCACGATCAGCTCGATGAACTCCCCGCCGTGGTAGCGGATCCGGTCGCGCTTCTGCTTGGGCGTCTTGGCCGGCACGTAGACCCGGCCGTGCACCCCCAGCGCCCGGCAGGCGAAGGCGAAGCCCTGCGCGTGGTTGCCCGCGGACGAGCACACCACGCCCGCGGCCAGCTCCTCGCCGGACAGCTGCACCAGCAGGTTGTAGGCGCCCCGCAGCTTGTAGGAGCGCACGACCTGCAGGTCTTCGCGCTTGAGGTACACCTGCGCGCCGGTGATCGCCGACAGCCGATCGCTCTGCTGCAGCGGGGTGGGCGTGACCACCGGGGCAATCCGCTGCGCCGCGGCGTCGATGTCAGCCGCGCACAGCGGCGACCTGCTCGGGCTCTGGCTGAATTCAGCGGACACCGATCAATGGTGCCATGCCGCCCAGCTGGGAATTAGCTCACCGGGGTCAGAACGAACACCGGAATCTGGCGGTCGGTCTTTTTCTGGTAGTCGGCGTAGTCGGGCCACGCTTCGACGGCGCGCTCCCACCAGGTGGCCTTTTCGTCCCCGAACACCTCGCGGGCCTCGTAATCGCGGGTGACGCCGCCGTCCTGCAGCTCGACGCGCGGGTTCTTCTTGACGTTGTGGTACCAGACCGGGTGTTTGGGGGCGCCGCCGAGCGACGCGACGATCGCGTACTCGCCGTCGTGCTCGACGCGCATGAGCGGGGTCTTGCGAAGCTTGCCGGTCTTGGCCCCGATGGTGGTCAACAGGATGATGGGCTTCCCCTTCATGTCGGCGGCCTCGGCTCCACCGGATTCGGCATACTTGTCGGCTTGCTCGCGAGACCAATCCCAGGGCGACGGGGCGTATTCACCTGTAAGCGGCATGCCATCCACTGTAGGGCCCACGCGCGCTCGCGCAGCCCACCTGCCGGATCGGCTGTACTGTTTGGCCTACCGTCGCCTCGACGACGATCCCTGCATCGACATCCCGGGAGTCCAATCGTGTCAAACCACTTCACCGGACTAAGCCTCGGACCTCCCCTCGGAGACCAGCGTCTGGACCTGTGTGACCTCTACGCCTTTCAGTCTCCGGCCGAGCCCGGGCGGACGGTGCTGATCCTCAACGCCAACCCCCAGGCCGATGCGCTGCACCCCGATGCCATCTACCGACTCGCGATCGATAACGACGGGGACCTGGTCAACGACATCGCATTTAGCTACGTCTTCTCCGCGCCGCGCGATGGCACCCAGACCGTGGACGTGTTCATGGCCACCGGTGACGAGGCCCGCTCGGCGGAACCCGTTGGTGACAAAGTCTTCTCCGGCCTACAGGTGTCCTTCGGCCCCGAGCCCAACATCGCCACCTCCGGCGACATGACGTTCTTCGCCGGCGCCCGCAGCGACGCCTTCTTCTTCGACTTCGACGGCATCAAGAATCTCTTCGACACCTCGGGGGGACGTAACTTCACCGCCCCACATCTCGGTGGCGAATCCCCTTGGACCGGCGTCGATTCCAACACCGAAGCCAACGTATTCTCCACCGTGCTCGAACTGCCGACCAGCGCGCTCGGCGCTAACCCCGACATCCGCATCTGGGGCCGGTGCAGCCTGCGCCGCGGCGGCGAACTCCTGCACGTCGACCGCGCCGGCCATCCCTCGGTAAGCAGCTTCTTCAACACCGACGACACCAAAGAGGAGTACAACGCCAGCCAACCGGTCAACGACAAGACCCGCTGGACCGACATGTTCGTGCACCTGATGGGCCACACCGGTGGGTACAGCCGCGAGGAGGCGATCGCCGCCATCGAAGCCGAAGGCACCCTGCCGGACATGCTGACATTCGATCCGTCGAAGCCCGCGCGGTACCCCAACGGCCGGGTCTTCACCGACGACGTCATCGACTACCGCCTCGGCTTCCTGTCCAAAGGCGATATCCCACCCACCGGCCTGAGCCCGCACACCGACACGCTCACCGAATTCCCCTACCTTGGGCCACCACACCGATCGACGAGTTAGGCCAGCCCATGCCGCGAGTTCCGCCGGCCCGTTATCTGCTGCGCGCCAAAGACTTGGCCGACGCCCGCTACGCCGAGCCGATCACGGTGGACGATCTGGCGGCCGCCGCCGGGCTGTCGCGGGCCCACTTCAGCCGCATGTTCACTCGGACGTTCGGTGAATCACCGCGCTCCTACCTGCAGACCCGGCGGCTGGAACGAGCCGCCGCGCTGCTGCGCTTCACCGACCGGTCCGTCGCGGACATCGCCGTCATGGTCGGTCTGCAGAGCGTCGGTTCTTTCACGACCAGCTTCGCGCGTGCGTACGGGTTACCCCCCGGCGCCTACCGGGCGAGCCTTCCGCCGGCGTCGGTTCACGCACGAGTGCCCAGCTGCATCCTGCGGCGGGACACCCGGCGGCCCGCCGACAGCCGCGTCAAGACAGCACACGGGAAGAAGACGGACGGCACCGGCGGACCGTAGCGTCGTAGCCATGTTGAGAATTGCAAGTGCCCAGCTGTGGGTGCATGACCAGGACGTGGCGCTGAAATACTGGACCGAGAAGGTGGGTATGGAAGTGCGCCAAGATGTTTCGTTGCCGGAGCTCGGCTTTCGGTGGCTCACCGTCGGCCCACCGGGCCAGGACGACGTGTCCGTCGTGCTGATGGCGATCCCCGGTCCTCCGGTGATGGATGAGGCGACGCGAAAACAGGTCAGCGAAGTGATGGCGAAGGGTTTCGCCGCCACATTGTTCCTCACCACCGACGACTGCCGGGCCACCTACCAGAAGTTGAGGTCGCGGGGCGTGGAGTTCACCGAGGAGCCGCACGAGATGCCGTACGGCATCGACTGCGGTTTCCGCGACCCGTCCGGCAACAGTGTCCGGTTGACCCAGCTGTCCGAAATCGGCGCCAGTACCGGCGGGTGAACACCTGGGCCGGGGTCACGGCGCTGACGTAACCCCCGAACTCAGGGCCCGTCTGGCCAACTCGGCAATGGCGTTGACCCGGTGGCTGACGGTGGCGATCTCGTCGGCGAACTCCCGGCGCCGCCTGGCGATATCGGGATCCCCGAACGCGTCCACCAGCTCGCGGTGCCGCGCCAGCCGCAGCGCGGTCTTGAACAGCTCCATCGACCTCGATTCGGCGCTGGCGATCCTGCGCTGCAGTTCCCACTGCTTGCCGACCTCGAGGCACTCGGCGAGAAACTCCTCCTCCTCGTCGAACGATTCGTCCTCGAGGGCGGCCAGCCGGTCGGCGACGATGTGGTAGGCGTCCAGGAACGGGCGCAACACCAGGTGCGCCAGCAGCAGGTCGGCCTTTTCCAGCAGCCCGCGCACGTCGGCCGCGGGGGCGGCCTTGCTGGTGTCTTCCACCCGGCCGATCAGGCGCACCTCGTCGGCGAGCTCCTTTTCGAACTGCGCGCGCGCCGAGAACAAGAACTCGAACTTCAGCAACTCGCGCAGGCGCAGCGCCTCGTCGCGCACGGCCGTCGGCAACACCGGGCGGTCCACGGAGTTCTCGGCGTCTTCTATGGCGGCCAGCAGCGCCGTCTCGGCGATGGCGCGATCGACCAGGATGTGGATCGCGGTGTTGCGGTAGAACGCCGCGACCAGGTGCTGGTCGGCGCCGATCCCCCAGATCGGTTCGGTCCCGGCGTCGTACACGCTGACCACACCGGAGGCGACGAGCTGATGCAGCGTCCAGCGGATCGTCGAGCGGTTCGTCAGGTCGGCGGCGCCGGCCACCTTCCAGTTGCGCGCCGCGATGTAGCTGGCCAGCGGCCGCACGGTGGCCAGCACCTCGCTGATGGACAGCGAGCGGTCCGCGCCCAGCAGCGCGAGGCTGACCACCGCCGTGGGGGTGACCGGGGTCGCGCGGTTGATCCGGTGCTCGACATCCAGTGCGATGCGCTCGATCTCGGTCCCCGTCCCGGATTCCTCGGCGCGCAGCTCCTCGAGGCGCTTGCGCAGCGGCAGCGGTTCGCCGAAGTCCAGGTAGGCGCGGCCGAGTCGCTCCCCCTGCTGTCGCGCCAGCCGGATCAGGAACCGGAAGTCCTCCGGGCGCTTCGTCGCGCCGTAGGCCTCGCTGGTCATGGCCTCCACCTCGTGCAGCTGGTCGTACACGATGGAGGTCGGCACCAAATAGACCTCGGGACCGTCGATTTCGTCGACGGCGTCGCTGATGTAGCGCAGGATCCCGTACACCGGGGGCCGCAGCTTGCCGGTCCGCGTTCGGCCCCCCTCGATCGACCAGGTGAGGTTGGCGTGGTTTTGCACCAGTTGGGCGGCGTACGCGCGCAGCACGAAGCGATAGACGGGAATGTCCTTGGTCTGGCGCCGGATGAAGATCGTGCCGGTGCGCTTGGCCCAGGCGCCCATCGGAAAGAAGTTCAGGTTGGCGCCGCCGAAGGTGAGCGCGGGCGAGAGCCGGTTGGCCTGGATTGACTCGGGCAGCAGCAGGCCGTCCAGATAGGAGCGGTGCGAAAACGCAAACGCCAGAGTCGCTTTGCGATCGAGCCTGCGCAGCTGGGCGATCTGATCCTCGTCGACCAGAATGTCGTAGGCCCGCATCAGCCAGCAAGAGAAACTGCGCCAGGCCTGCACCGCCCGCTCGTCGAGCGACGGCGCCATCTCCCGCAGGTAACTGGCGGCCTCGGCGCGCACGTCGTCATGGTTACGCCCGAGCTCCTCGGCCAGTTTGCCCAGCCGCTCGTCGTACCACGGCGCCGCCAAGAGCTGGACGACTTCGTCCGGATCGGTCGGCAACGGTGCCGTCGACTCGTCGACGATCCCGCCGCGCTGCAGCAGCTTTCGCACTCCGGCGCGCCCGATCTCGCGCGCCGTCGCCCCCGGGCCCCCGCTCATGCCGGCTGCACCGTGGCGGCTTCGGCGGGCTGGTGGACGTCGGGGTGCGGGTCGGCGGCATAGAGTTCCTCGATCTCGCCGGCGTACTTCGTCATGATCGGCTTGCGCTTGAGCTTCATCGTCAGGGTGATCTCGTCCCCGCCGGGTTCCCACACCGTCGGCAGTATCCGGAAGCGCTTGATCTGTTCCACCCGGGACAGTTTCGCGTTCCCCTCGGCCACGCCGGCGGCGATTCGCGCGATGACCTCCGGGTGGGCCGCCAGCGCCGCGGGCGACTCGTCGGCAAGGCCGTGCTGCGCCGCGTACGGACCGACCGATTCGGCGTCGAAGACCAGCAGCGCCGCGTTGTACGGCCGTCCGTCGCCGATCGTCATCATCACGCCCACCATCGGGCAGGCGGCCAGGATGGTGTTCTCAATGTTGGCCGGCGACATGTTCTTTCCGGCCGCGTTGATGATCAGCTCCTTCTTGCGGTCGACCACCTTGAGATAGCCCTCGTCGTCGACCTCGAGGATGTCGCCGGTGTGCAACCAGCCGTCAGCATCGATCGCCTCCGCGGTCTTGGCCGGTTCCCTCCGGTAGCCCTTCATCACCAGCGGACCGCGCACCAGAAACTCCCCGTCCTCGGCGGTCCTGCCCTCCAGTCCGGGCAGCAGCTTGCCGACGGTGCCCAGGCGCGCGTCGCTCGGATGGCTCACGCTGGCAACGCAACTCAGCTCCGACATGCCCCACACCTCGGCGATGGGGATCCCGATCCCGAGGAAGAAGGCCAGCGTCTCCTTGGGGATCGGCGCCGCCCCGGACACCGCCCAGCGAAGCTCGCCGAACCCGAGCCGCTCCCGCAGCTTTGACAACACCAACTCGTCGGCCTGGTCCCACTCGGCGGCCAGTTGCTCCGGCATCGGTTCGCCGGCCAGCAGGGCGTCGGCGCGCCGGGCGGCCACCGACATCGCCCACCGCAACGCCTGCCGCTTGGTCTCGTCCGCCTCATGGCTGACGGCGAATTCGATTCCGGCCTTGAGCTTTTCCCACACCCGCGGCACCGCGCCCCATACCGTGGGCCGAACGTCCGGCAGGGCGGCGGCGATGGCGCGCGCATCGGAGACGACGGTCACCTGACTGCCGAAAATCTCCAGGCCGTACAGCCCCATCACCCGATCGGCGATGTGCGCCGTCGGCAAGAAAGACGTCACGCGGTCGCCGAACTTCATCGGGAGAACGGCGTCGAGGGCGCACCCCTCGAACAGCAAATTGGCGTGCGTCATCTCCACGCCCTTGGGGCTTCCGGTGGTCCCGGAGGTGTAGATGAGCGTCAGGATGTCGTCGGGTTCTACCGCGCGCCAGGTCGACTCGAAATCGAAGACCGGGTGTGCGGCGGCATACAGGTCGTCCAGCGAGATGGTGCCGGGCGGCGAACCGTCGATGCAGACGATGTGCTCGATGGGCGCCCCGCTGGCGCGAATGCGGTTCACGTATTGCTCTTCGCAGATTGCGACCTTGGTGCCGGCGTTGCCGAACAGGTAGGTCAGCTGCTCGGCGGGCAGCGTGTTGTAGACCGAAAATGAAGCGGCGCCCAGGTGTTGGGCGCCGATTTCCACCGGGTAGAACTCGATGCGGTTGGCCATCATCAGCGACACGGTGTCGCCCCGCCCCACGCCCAGGCCTGCCAGGCCGGCGGCGGCCTGGCGCACCCGCTCCGCAAGCTCTCGCCACGTCAATGTCTGGGTGTCGCCGGGCGTCCGGAGCGCGACGGCGCCGGGGGCGATCGCCGCGGTGCGCTGAAACGCCTCGCACAAGGTGGCCGGACGTTCGGGTGCTGTCATTGCCGTCCTCCTTGGCGCGGGGTCAGATTGCCCTTCGTGAGCGTACGTCCGTGCTCAGGGGCACGGAATACATCACCCGGCATCGGGACGCCAGAGCTGCACGGTGCTCGACGCGCCGCCGGGTAACTCCAGAAGTTCGATGGGGGTGCCGTCGGGGTCGTAGATGAAGAACATCCGGACTCCGCCGATGTCGACGGGCGGCTCGGCCCGGACGTCGGGGTGGTGCCGTCGCACGGTGTCGTAGGTGGCGTCGAGATCGTCGACGCGGAACGAGACGTTGGTGTAGCCCAGGTGCGGCCCGCTCGGGGTTTCGGGCACCGCGCCCAGCGACAACAGCTCGACCATGACGCCGCCGATCAGCCCTCCGATCATGCGGCCCTGCTGCGCGGCCCCGCCGGTCACCGAGTCCAATCCGGCCCCCGCCAGCTCGACGTCGAACACGACGTCCATGCCCAGCACCGCGGTGTAGAACTTGCACGACGCCTCGATATCCGAGACGCCGACGCAGACGTGGGAGAAGCTCTGCACGGCAAGGGAATGCGGTTGGTTCACTGCTGCTCCTTTATTCAGGCGGGCACCGCAGTATGAATCCCACAGGTACACGCGTCAATTGACGGACACGTGCAGCGCATACCCCACTCGATGACGGCCCGCGCCCGGGCCAGCGACTCCATCTGGGCGTCGATCTCGGCGAGTTTGGCCTCCGCGAGCGCCCGGCTCGCGGGCCGCCCCGGCGCGTCGTCGGCGAACAGGAGCTGGATCTCCTCCAGCGCGAAGCCCGCGGATTTGCAGAGCCGGATCACCTCGAGTCGGGTGAGCACCGAATCGTCGTAGCGGCGCTGGCCGCCGAGGCGCGCCGGCGCCGAAACCAGCCCGATTTGCTCGTAGTAGCGCAGCGTGGTGGCCGCGACCCCGGCGTGGCGCGCCACCTCCCCGATCGTCAGCCGTGCAGCCATGGGGCCTCCCGAGAATTCGATGCTTGACTTAGAGCTAACTCTAAGTCGTTGACTACGTCCATGCACAAACAAACGCTCGACGAGCTGGGCCGCGCCCGATACGCGCTGCTGCGCACCTTCCGCCGCGACGGCACACCGGCCGACACCCCCGTCTGGTTCGGGCTGGACGGTGACGCGTTGCTGTTCCGGACCAAGGTGGGCCCCAAGACCAGGCGGCTGGCGGCGCGGCGCGACGTCGAACTCGCCGCCTGCGACTACCGGGGCCGGGTCCCGGCCGGGGCTACGACGGTCGCCGGCCGCGCCACGATCCTGTCGGGCGCCGACGCCGAGCGGGCCAACCGCGTACTGCACCGACGCTACGGCTGGCAGTGGAACGTCGTTCCGCTGATCAAGGTCCCGGGCGTGACCAACGTCCATCGGGACCTGTGCGTCCGCGAGAAGCTGCGGCGCGCGCGCGACCGTCGCGTCTGGCCCGACAGCGTGATCGTGCGGGTGGAGCTGCCATGACCCAGACCGCCACCCCCGCGCCCGACCCCGTCCGCTCCCCCACCATCCGCCAATGCTGCACCGCCGCAGCCGGACTCGTCCGCGGCCTGGTGCGGCCGCGGCGCCCCGACCGGCGGTTCCTCCGCGGCATCGCCGACGCGGGACTGCCGGATCCCGGCCGCACCGTCGCGGTGACCGCGCTGCCCCAGGTGCCGCGCCCGGTGCCGACCGCCGCGATCGTCGAGGGCACGTTCGCCCCTGCGCGCGTCGAGAATTCGCTGACGTCGTTCGTCGTCAGGCATCCGGAGGCCACGTTCATCGTCGACCCAGCGGTGTGCACGGACGTCGAGCGGCGGGCGATCGCCCAGCTGCCCGCGGTGCTGCGCGTCGCGGTTCGGCCGCCCGCCGAGACAATCCCGACGATCACGGCGCTGACCGGGCTGCCCGAATCGCCGCGGCTGGATTTCGCGCTGCCCACTCATGCGCACTGGGATCACGTGTCGGGCCTGCTGGACATGCCCGGTCTCCCTGTGCACCTGCACCGCACGGAAAGCGAGTGGATCGGGTCGGGACCGGTCGCGCCCGTCGGCGGCGTCCGCGATTCGCTGCGCGCTCGGCCCGTCGTCGAATACGACCTGGACGGACCGCCGGTGCTGACCTTCACCAGCAGCCACGATCTCTTCGGTGACGGCTCCGTCCTCCTGGTGAACCTGGCCGGGCACACGCCCGGCAGCGTCGGGGTGCTGCTGCACACCGCGCGGGGCTGGATCCTGATCGCCGGCGACGCGGCCTGGCACGCGCTGCAGATCGAGAAGGTCCGGCAAAAGTCAAGCTACCCGGGCGCTTTGGTGGACGAGGATCGCGACGAAACCTTCCGAACGCTGCACCGCCTGCACCTGGCGCGGCGCGCGGTGACGATCATCCCCACCCACGACCATCAGGCGGCGCTGCAGTTGCCCGCCTAGCTGTCCCCCTCCCCCGCGAGCGCGCGTGTTTGTACGGCGACACGCCGAAAATCGTGTACATCTGCGCACCCTCGCGGCCCGGACTGACCGGCTAACCCCCCAGGCACCCCGGGCCGAGCAGCGCCTTCAGGTCGCCCATCAGCGCGGGCGAGGGCGTCACCCGCAGCGAGGCATCCAGCTCGAGGGTGGTGATGCGGTCCCCGCTGATGAGCCGCAGGTGCACCTGCGAGGTACCGGGATGGCGAGCCAGCACCTGCTTGAGCGCGCTGACCTTGTCGAAGGTGCACTGCCGTGTCGGCAGGCTGACGGCGATCGGCCGGTCCGCCTGGGCGCTGGAAAAGTCGGGCACCACAAGCTCGTTGGCGATCAGCGCGATGCGGTCGTCACGGATCGCCACCTTGGCGTTGATCAGCACCACCGCGTCGTCGACGATGTCGGCGCCGAACGTCGAGTACGCGTGCGGGAAGAACATCACCTCGATGCCACCGGTGAGGTCTTCCAATTGCGCCGATGCCCAGGGCATTCCGTTCTTGTTGACCCGCCGGTTCACCGAAGCCAGGATGCCGCCCACCCGCACCTGCGTGTCGTTGGCGACGTCGCCGTCCAGAATCGCCGGGATGGCGGTGTCGACCTGGGCGGTCAGCAGGTGGGCCACCCGGTTGAGCGGATGCCCGGACACGTACAGCCCCAGCATCTCTCGCTCCAGGGCCAGCTTGTGCTTGTCCTCCCACTCGTCCTCGGGCACCTTGATGGTGAACACGGAGTCGGCGGCCCCCTCCCCCTCGGAGCCGCCGAAGAGGTCGAACTGTCCCATCGCCTCGGCCTTCTTAGTGCCCAGCACCGAGTCGACGGCGTCCGTGTGCACCAGGAACAGGCCTTTGCGGGCGTGCCCAAGCGAGTCGAAGGCGCCCGCCTTGATCAACGACTCGGTGACCTTCTTGTTGCAGGCGGAGATGTCGATCTTGTTCAGGTAGTCCGAGAAGTCGGTGAACTTGCCCTTCTCGCCGCGGGTGCCGATCAACGAGCTCACCACGTTCGCGCCGACGTTGCGCACCGCGCCCAGCCCGTAGCGGATATCGGCGCCGACGGAGGCGAAGTTCAGTCCCGACTCGTTGACGTCCGGCGGCAGCACGGTGATGCCCAGCTTGCGGCAGTCGGCGAGGTAGACCGCGGCCTTGTCCTTGTCGTCGCCGACCGAGGTGAGCAGGCCGGCCATGTACTCGGCCGCGTAGTTGGCCTTCAGGTAGGCCGTCCAGTAGGACACCAGGCCGTAGCCCGCGGCGTGCGACTTGTTGAACGCGTAGTCCGCGAACGGAAGGATGGTGTCCCACAACGCCTTGATGGCCGCGGCCGAAAAGCCGTTGGCCTTCATGCCATCGGAGAAGCCCTCGAACTCCTTTTCCAGCACTTCCCGTTTCTTCTTGCCCATCGCCTTGCGCAGAATGTCGGCTCGGGCCAGCGAGTAGCTGGCCACCTTCTGCGCGATGCGCATGATCTGCTCTTGGTAGACGATCAACCCGTAGGTCTCGGCGAGGATCTCGCGCAGCGGCTCTTCGAGCTCGGGATGGATCGGCCTGATCGCCTGGCGCCCGTTCTTGCGGTCGGCGTAGTCGTTGTGGGCGTTCATGCCCATCGGGCCGGGCCGGTACAGCGCGAGCACCGCGACGATGTCCTCGAACCCGGTCGGCTGCATGCGGCGCAGCAGGTCGCGCATGGGCCCGCCGTCGAGCTGGAACACCCCGAGCGTGTCGCCGCGGCCCAGCAGTTCATACGTCGCCTTGTCGTCCAGCGGCACGGACTCGAGATCGAGGTCAATTCCCTTGTTGGCCTTGATGTTCTCGATCGCGTCGCCGATGATCGTGAGGTTGCGCAGGCCCAGGAAGTCCATCTTCAACAGGCCGATGGCCTCGCACGACGGGTAATCCCAGCCGGTGATGATGGCCCCGTCCTGCGGGCGCTTCCACAGCGGGATCGCCTCGGTGAGCGGCTCGCTGCTCATGATCACCGCGCAGGCGTGCACGCCGGCGTTGCGGACCAGACCCTCCAGGCCGCGTGCGGTTTGGTAGATGGTGCGCACGTCCGGGTCGGTCTCGATCAGGCCGCGGACCTCGGCGGCCTCCTTGTAGCGCTCGTGGTTCGGGTCGGTGATGCCCGACAGCGGGATGTCCTTGGCCATGATCGGCGGCGGCAGCGCCTTGGTGATCCGGTCGGCGATCGCGAAACCGGGCTGGCCGTAGTGGATGCGCGCCGAGTCCTTCAGCGCCGCTTTGGTTTTGATGGTGCCGAAGGTGATCACCTGGGCCACCCGGTCGGAGCCCCACTTGTCGGCGGCGTAGCGCACCATCTCACCGCGGCGACGGTCGTCGAAGTCGATGTCGATGTCGGGCATCGACGTGCGCTCGGGGTTGAGGAACCGCTCGAACAGCAGGCCGTGCGGAATCGGGTCAATGTCGGTGATGCCCAGCACGTAGGCGACCAGCGATCCGGCGGCCGAACCGCGGCCGGGGCCCACCCGAATGCCCACCGAGCGGGCGTAATTGATCAGGTCGGCGACGATCAGGAAGTAGGACGGGAAGCCCTTGCCGCAGATGACGCCGATCTCGTATTCCGCGCGCGCGGCGTAACCGTCCGGCGCGCCCCCGGGAAACCGCCGGCGCAACCCGGCGTCCACCTCATGCCGCAGCCACGACGCCTGGTCGTGCCCCTCGGGCACCGGGAAGACCGGCATCCGGTCGCGGGGCGCCCACACCTCGTCGTAGGGCTGGACGCGCTCGGCGATCAGCAGCGTCGAGTCGCAGGCGCCGGGCACCTCGTTGTCCCAGATCTGACGCATCTCGGCGGCCGACTTCAGGTAGTAGCCGTCGCCGTCGAACTTGAACCGGTTGGGGTCCGACAGCGTCTTGCCGGTCTGCACGCACAGCAGCGCCTCGTGGTTGTGGGCGGCGTCGCGGGTGACGTAGTGGCAGTCGTTGGTGGCCAGCGGCGGGATCCCGAGCTTGCGGCCGATCTCGAGCAGGCCCTCGCGGACCCGGCGTTCGATGGACAGGCCGTGATCCATCAGCTCGAGGAAGTAGTTGTCCGGCCCGACGATCTCGCGCCATCGGGCGGCCGACTCCAGCGCCTCCCGGTCGTGGCCCAGGCGCAGCCGGGTCTGCACCTCCCCGGACGGGCAGCCGGTGGTGATGATGATGCCCTCGGCGTGTTCGGCGATGAGCTCGGCGTCCATCCGCGACCACTTGCTCAGCTGGCCCTCGAAGGAGGCCAGCGAGGACAGTTTGAACAGGTTGCGCAGGCCGGTGGCGTTCTCGGCCACCATCGTCAGGTGCGTGTAGGAACCGCTGCCGGAGACGTCGTCGGCCTTCTGGCTGGGGTCCCCCCAGGTGACGCGCCGGGTGTCGAAGCGCGAACCCGGGGCGATGTACGCCTCCACCCCGATGATCGGCTTGATCCCCGCCTTGGCGGCCGCGTTGTAGAACTCGCTGGCGCCGAACATGTTCCCGTGGTCGGTCATCCCGACCGCAGGCATCCCCAGCCGCTGCACCTCGTCGAGCATCGGCGTGATCTTCGCGGCCCCGTCCAGCATCGAGTACTCGGTGTGGTTATGCAGGTGCACGAAGGACGACTGGTTCATAGGGACGCCAGTCTATGACCGACCACCGACGCAACCCCGGCGTGTCGCGAGTGTGTCTTTAACTCACGCGCCCGGGCCCCGCGGATCTAAGGTGGGCGCATGCGCCAGACTGCCGACCGGTGCGCGGGGCCGTCGCCGTGGTCGCCGCGCGAGGCCGAGTTGCTCGCGGTGACGTTGCGGCTCTTGCAGGAGCACGGTTACGACGGGTTGACGGTCGACGCCGTGGCCAGCGAGGCCCGGGCCAGCAAGGCCACGGTGTACCGGCGCTGGCCCTCGAAAGCCGAACTGGTGCTGGCCGCCTTCATCGAGGGCATCCGCCAGGTCGCGGTCCCCCCGGAAACCGGCACGTTGCGCGGCGATCTGCTCCAGATCGGCGAGAACATCTACCAGCAGGGCCTACTGAACGCCGGCACCATCCGGGCGGTGCTCGTCGAGGTGTCGCGCCACCCCGCCCTGCGTGACGCCCTGCAGCACCAATTCCTCGACGAGCGCAAGACCGCGATCCAGCACATCCTGCGACAGGCCGCCGACCGCGGCGAGATCGACGAGACCGCCATCGCCGACGAGCTCTGGGACCTGCTGCCCGGATACCTGATCTTCCGCTCGATCATTCCCGGCCGGCCGCCCACGCGGCACACCGTGCAGGCCCTGGTGGACGACTTCATCCTGCCCGGACTCACCCGCTCCAGCGGATATCAGGCCAGTTGATAGATGGTCCGCGAAGTGTACGGTCCCGTCTCTTGCACAGTACTGATCAGTACCGTAGGGTCATACCCAGCGATCGCGCTTACCACGGCAGCGTGATGGCGTCGCCCGAGCATCGAAAGGCCAACGGGTGAAGGGGATTTCGATTACATCCGTCGTCAGGCGACGGTGGATACCGTTGGTCGCGGTGCTCGTCGTCGTGCTCACGGGATTCGCGATCTATCGCCTGCACGGGATCTTCGGCTCCCATTCCAACGTCTCGGCCAACAGCGGCCTGTCCAACGAGATCGTGCCGTTCAACCCCAAACAGGTGGTTCTCGAAGTCTTCGGCACGCCGGGCGCCGTGGCGACGATCAACTACCTGGACGTCAACGCTCAGCCGCAGCAAGTCAGAAACGCGCCCCTGCCCTGGTCGTACACCATCACCACCACGCAGCCCGCGGTCGTCGGCAACGTGGTGGCGCAGGGCACCGGCGGCACCCTCGGCTGCCGGATCACCGTCAACGGCGAGGTCAAGGACGAACGCACCGTGAACGAAGTCGACGCCTACACCTTCTGTCTGGATAAGTCGGGATGAGCAACGATCAACGGACGCGGCCCCGCCTGCCGCACACCATCCGCCGGCTCTCGGTGCCGATCCTGCTGTTCTGGGTGGCGCTGGCCGCCATCACCAACATCGCGGTGCCGCAGCTGGAAGAGGTGGGAAAAACCCACAACGTGGCGCTGAACTCCCCCGACGCGCCATCGCTGAAGGCGATCAAGCGCATCGGTCAGGCGTTTCACGAGTTCGACACCGACAGCTCGGCCATGATCGTGCTGGAAGGCGACAAGCCGCTCGGCGCGGACGCACACCGCTTTTATGACGAGATGGTCCGCAAGCTCGAGCAGGACCGCAAGCACGTCGAGCACGTTCAGGACTTCTGGGGCGACACCCTGACCGCTGCGGGATCGCAGAGCGGCGACGGCAAGGCCGCTTACGTCCAGCTGTTCCTCGCGGGCAATCAGGGCTCGGCGCTGGCCAACGAGGGCGTCGGCGCCGTCCGCGACATCGTTGAGCACATGCAACCCCCGCCCGGCGTCAAGGTCTATGTGACCGGCGCGGCGCCGCTCATCTCCGATCAGTTCGACGTCGGCAGCAAGGGCACCGCGAAGGTCACGGCGATCACCGTCGGCGTGATCGCGGTGATGTTGCTGTTCGTCTACCGTTCCCTCTTCACGATGCTGCTCGTGCTCGTCACGGTCCTCATCGAAATGTCCGCCGCCCGAGGGATCGTCGCCTTCCTGGGCAACGCCGGGATCATCGGGCTGTCGACGTACGCGACGAACCTACTGACGTTGCTGGTGATCGCCGCCGGAACGGACTACGCGATCTTCTTCGTCGGCCGCTATCAGGAAGCGCGCGGTGCCGGCGAGGAGAAGGAAAACGCCTACTACACCATGTATCACGGGACGGCCCACATCGTCCTGGGTTCGGGCCTGACCGTGGCCGGCGCGGTGGCCTGTCTGGGTTTCACCCGGCTGCCGTATTTCCAAAGCCTGGGCATCCCAGCCGCTCTCGGCATCCTCGTGGCGCTTTTCGCCTCGCTCACCCTGGGCCCCGCGGTGCTCACCCTGGGCGCCGCCCTGGGCGTGTTCGAGCCGAAACGCGCGATGCGAACCCGCGGTTGGCGACGGATCGGCACGGCGATCGTCCGTTGGCCCGCCCCCATCCTCACGGCGGCATGCGCCCTGGCCCTGGTCGGCCTGCTCGCGTTGCCCGGCTACAAGACGAGCTACGACACCCGCCCCTACATGCCCGCCAACGCTCCGGCCAACATCGGTTACACCGCCGCCGAGAAGCACTTCTCGCGCGCCCGGCTCGAGCCCGAATTGCTGATGGTCGAAACGGATCACGACATGCGCAACCCGGCCGACATGCTCATCCTGGACCGGGTGGCCAAGGCGGTGTTCCACGTGCGCGGCGTCGCGCAGGTCCAGACCATCACCCGGCCGCTGGGAACCCCGCTCGACCACAGCTCGCTGGCCTTCGTGATCAGCAATCAGAGCGCCGCCCAGCAGGAAAACCTGACGTACCAACGGGATCGGGCGGACGACCTGCTGAAGCAGGCCGGCGAACTGGCGAAGACCATCAACATCCTCAAGCAGCAGTACGCCCTGCAGCAGCAGCTCGCCTCGGCCACCCACGCCGAAACGCAGAGCTTTCACGACACGGTCGACACGATCAGGGACCTGCGGGACAAGATCGCGAATTTCGACGACTTCTTCCGGCCGATCCGCAGCTATTTCTATTGGGAGAGACACTGCTTCGACATCCCCGCCTGCTGGGCGATCCGTTCGGTCCTCGACGCCCTCGACGGCGTCGATCAGCTCACCGAAAAATTCGAAAACCTGACGGCCACCCTGGACAAGCTCGACGCGCTGCAGCCGAAACTGGTCGCACTGATCCCGCCCCAGATCGACAGCCAGGAGACCAACCGCGAACTGGCGTTGGCGAGCCACGCCACCCAGGGCGGCATCAACGCCCAGACGCAGGCCGCGATCGACAATGCGACGGCGCTGGGGCGGGCCTTCGACACCGCGAAGAACGACGACAGCTTCTACCTGCCCCCCGAGGTGTTCAACAACCCCGACTTCAAGCGCGGGCTGAAACTGTTCCTCTCGCCCGACGGCAAGGCGGCCCGGATGATCGTCACCCATGACGGCGATCCCGCCACGCCGCAAGGCATTTCCCACATCGACCCGATCGTCACCGCCGCGCACGAGGCCCTGAAGGGCACGCCGATGGCCGACGCCCAGATCTACATCGGTGGCACCGCCGCGACGTACAAGGACATCCAGGACGGCGCCAAGTACGACCTGCTGATCGTCGGGCTCGCCGCGCTGGCCCTCATTCTGCTCATCATGATGATCATCACGAGAAGCCTGGTCGCGGCGCTGGTCATCGTGGGCACGGTGGCCCTTTCCCTCGGCGCCTCCTTCGGGCTGTCCGTGCTGGTGTGGCAGTACATGTTCGGCATCAAGCTGTATTGGGTCGTGCTGGCGCTGGCGGTGATCCTGCTGTTGGCGGTGGGGTCCGACTACAACCTGTTGCTGATCTCGCGATTCAAAGAGGAGATCCATGCCGGCCTGAAGACCGGCATCATCCGCTCGATGGCCGGCTCCGGCTCGGTGGTGACCTCCGCCGGCCTCGTCTTCGCGGTCACCATGTGCGCGTTCGTGTTCAGCGGTTTCCAAGTGCTGGGCCAGATCGGGACCACCATCGGCTTGGGGCTGTTGTTCGACACGCTGATCGTGCGTTCCTTCATGACGCCTTCCGTCGCAACGCTTCTGGGGCGCTGGTTCTGGTGGCCGCAACGCGTGCGGCCGCGGCCGGCCAGCCAGATGCTGCAGCCCTACGGGTCGCGCGCGGCGGTGCGGCAATTGCTCCTATGGGAGGACGACGACCCGGCGGTGCTGCCTAGCCGTACAGCTCCACAAACTGCCTGAGCGACTTCTCGACGTCCCCTTTGACCGCGCGGGCCGCGGCGGAACCTACCGGGCCGAACAACGCGCGTCCCCCCAGTTCGAGGCGCAGGCCCAGGGTGGACCCGTCCCCGGCGGCGCGCACCGTGAGCGTGACGGCGTATTTCGTTCCGCCCTTGCCCAACCCCGACATCGCGACCTCGTGCGGCGGGTCCCACCTCGTCACCGTCCACGTCACCCGGTTGCGCAGGCCCTTGGACCGCGCCACTCCCACGATCTCGGTGCCCTCGCTGATCTCGTCGGGCAGCTCGCTGCGCCAGCCCTCGTGCATCACCAGCCATTCGCCCAATTCCGACAGGTCCGAGACGTGGCCCCACATGTCCTGCGGGGTCATCGGCATGTCGGCGGTCAGGTCAACCGCGGCCATCAGCGGCTTGGCCCGCCGCGGAATCGGTTGCCGATCCGCAGCCCGGGCAGCAGCAAGGTGCGCGGCACGAACCTGCCGCCGGTGCTGACGACCTTGGGCACGATGCCCGGAACCACGCTGCGCTTGCCGGCCAGCATCCCGCCGATGGCCGCCTCGGCCACGTCGCGCGGCGAAACCTGCGCCACCGGGATGCTGAACCGCTCGGCGTTGGCGATCTCGGCCCATTCCGTGGGGACCGGGCCCGGGCACAGCACCGTGACCGACACCCCGGTTCCGTGCAGCTCCTCGTGGATGGCCTCGGAGAACGTCTGCACGAACGCCTTGGTGGCCGAATACACGGCCATGTAGGGCAACGGCTGGAAACCGGCGATCGACGCGATGTTCATCACCGCGCCGGCGCCGCGCTCGACCATGCCGGGCAGGACCGCGTGGGTGAGTTCCATCAATGCCAGCGCGTTGAGTGTGACCTGTTCGCTCTCCCGATCGAGCGGCAGCTCGTAGAAGACCCCGCTGGTGCCGAAACCGGCGCTGTTGCACAGCCCGCCGATCGGCTCGGTGCGCAGCCGGTCCGCCAGCTTGGCGCGGCTCTTGGGATCGCTGAGGTCCAGCGGCAGCACCTCGACCGCCACCGAGTATTCCTGGCCCACCTCGTTGGCGAGTTCGTCGAGCCGCTCGCGGCGCCGCGCGACCAGCAGCAGCGGGAATCCGCGGCGGGCCAGGCCGCGAGCCAATTCGGCGCCGATGCCGGAGGAGGCGCCGGTGATGACGACGGTGGTATCGGTGTCAGGTTTCGGAAGACTCATGTTGTCACCAATGTATCCCTCGGGTCGCCCGGACAAACGTCTCGCTGCGCTTGTCGAAATGTTCTGCATCGCCCGACGATTCGCCGCCCTTGGCCGCGTCGGAGTCTTTGAACATGCCAAACGCGCGGTTGCGCAGGCGGTCCATCACCGCCGGGTTGACCGCGTCGGCGACCGCGGCGAACTGCCCGAACGGCGAGCTCGCCCGCCTCGGCCGGTGCACGATCGCATCCGCGATCACCCCGGCCGCCTGGTCCGGCGTGAGCGCGGGGAACTTGTCGTACATCGTGGTCGGGCTGATCATCGGCGTGCGCACCAGCGCCATGTGCACGGTGGTGAACTTGACGTCGTCGTTCACCACCTCGGCCTGCAGGGCGTCGCACAGGCTGTCCAGGGCGGCCTTGCTGGCGATGTAGGCGCCGAAACGCGGCGCGCGGGTCTGCACGCCGACCGAGGAGACGTTGATGATCTGCCCGAAGCCGCGTTCCCGCATCCCGGGGATGAACTTGAGGATGAGCTGGACCGCGCCGAGGTAGTTCAGTTGCATGGTCCGCTGGTAGTCGTGGATGCGGTCGTAGGACAGCTTCAGCGAGCGCCGAATGGACCGCCCGGCGTTGTTGATCAGGATGTCGACGCCCCCGAGGTCGTCGAGCACCTGGTCAGCCATCGCGGCGATGGCGTCCGTGTCGGACAGGTCGCACGGATAGACGTGGGCCGTTCCGCCGTTGCCCTCGATTTCAGAGGCGACCTTCTCGAGGTTCTCCCGGGTGCGCGCGACCAGCACCACCACGCCGCCCGCTTCGGCGATCTTCTTGGCGGCGGCCTCCCCGATGCCCGAGGACCCGCCGGTGATCAGGACGGTTTTGCCCCGAACGGCATCCTTGAGGGTGCGGCCCTGCACCGCATCCAGCACGTTCCGCAGATAGAACGGCCGGTATCGCCCGGCCGAGTTGGGGGTGTTGATGATGCTGGACATCGCCGCGAATGGCTTTTCCACCAGGCTGGTCAAGTCACCAAGGAGATTCATCGGCGTTCGCTCCTGACGGGCAATGTGACGTGGGTCATAGAACCAACCTAGGGCATCCGCCGGCCGTCGGAGGCAGGATTGCCGCCAGGTGAACCGTGATCCCTCGGCTCACACGACGACCCGAGCCGCGGCCAGTCGAGGGCAATCCCCGTGTTACAGAGGGTAATCGGGGTGTGATCGTGCACTAACTGGTGGGCAACGCCGCAATGTTCCAATCGGCTATATGAAAATTTTGGCACGCTTCCGCAAACCTGAGCCGACCACGATTTACGACCGGATCGGCGGGCACGAGGCCATCGAAGTCGTCGTCGAGGACTTCTACGTTCGGGTGCTTGCCGATGACCAACTGTCGGGCTTTTTCACCGGCACGAACATGAACCGCCTCAAGGGCAAGCAGGTCGAGTTCTTCGCGGCCGCGCTCGGCGGGCCGGAGCCCTACACCGGCGCGCCGATGAAGCAGGTGCACCAGGGGCGCGGCATCAACATGCATCACTTCAGCCTGGTGGCCGGGCACCTGGCCGAGGCGCTCGCCGCCGCCGGGGTGCCGTCGGGGACCGTGACCGACATCCTCAGCGCCATCGCGCCGCTGGCCCCGGAGATCGCCTCGCCCGAAACCAGCACGGTCTGACCCGCCGGCCGCGACCATGGCGGCGATCTCGGAGCTTCGGCGACAATGCAATGCATGTCCCGCACATTCGAAGATCTGGTCGCCGAAGCCGATTCCGTACCCGTCGACGGCTGGGACTTCTCCTGGCTCGACGGCCGCGCGACCGAGGAGAGGCCGTCCTGGGGCTTCCAGCGGAAGCTGAGCGGTCGCTTGGCGACGGTGTCGGCCGCGCTGGACATTCACACCGGCGGCGGCGAGGTGCTGGCGGGCGCGGGGCCGTTTCCGCCCACCATGGCGGCCATCGAGACGTGGCCCCCGAACGCGGCGCTGGCGACCAAACGCCTACATCCGCTGGGCGTGGTCCTCGTGGCCACCCGGGACGAGCCGCCGCTGCCGTTCGCCGACGAGGCGTTCGATCTGGTGACCACCCGTCATCCGATCTCGGTGTGGTGGGCCGAGATCCGTCGCGTGCTGCGGCCGGGCGGCACCTACTTCGCGCAGCACATCGGGCCCGCCACCATGGGCGAGCTCGTCGAGTACTTCATCGGGCCACAACCGGAGAAATGGGCCGAGTTTCACCCCGACTCCGTGCGCGCGCAGGTGGAGGCCGCGGGCCTGCAGGTCGTGGATTTGCGCGCGGAGCGGCTCCGGGCCGAGTTCTTCGACATCGGCGCCGTCGTCTACTTCCTGCGCAAGGTGGTGTGGACGGTGCCGGACTTCACCGTGGAGCGCTACCGGGACCGGCTGCGGCAACTTCACCAGCAGATCGAGGCCGACGGGCCCTTCGTCGCGCACCCGACGCGCGTCCTGGTCGAGGCCCGCAGGGCGGGGTGATCAGCCCTCGGCGCGCAACACGTCGAGCGCGTGCTGCAGATCGGGTGGGTAAGGGCTGACAATCTCCATCCGCCTGCCGTCGGCCGGGTGGGCGAAGGACAGCGAACGAGCGTGCAGCCATTGCCGTTCCAGCCCAAGTCTTTTCGCCAGCACCGGGTCGGCTCCATAGACGAGGTCACCGCAGCACGGATGGTGCAGCGCGGAGAAGTGCACCCGGATCTGGTGGGTGCGACCGGTTTCCAGGTGCACGTCGAGCAGGCTCGCCGCGACGAAGGCCTCGACGGTGTCGTAGTGGGTGAGGCTGTGCCGGCCATCCTTGGTCACGGCGAACTTCCACTCGCCGCCGCGGTGCCGTCCGATCGGGGCGTCGATCGTCCCGCTGGACGGATCCGGATGTCCCTGCACCAGCGCGTGGTAACGCTTGTCGACGGTGCGCTGCTTGAACGCCCGCTTGAGCACCGTGTAGGCGCGCTCGGACAGCGCCACCACCATCACCCCGGAGGTGCCGACATCGAGGCGATGCACGATGCCCTGCCGCTCGGGCACGCCGGAGGTGGTGATCCGGTAACCGGCGGCGGCCAGACCGCCGAGCACCGTGGGACCGGTCCAGCCCACCGACGCGTGGGCGGCCACCGCGGCGGGCTTGTCGACCGCGACGATGTCGTCGTCCGAATACAGGATCGTCATGCCCTCGATGTCGACGGGCGTGTTTTCCGGCGGGGCCGGCGCCTCGGGCAGGCGCACGTGCAGGAAGGCGCCACCGGTAAGGCGGTCGGACTTGCCCGCCCGCGCCCCGTCGAGTTCGACGCCACCGCCTTCGGCCAGCGCGGCCGCCGCGCTGCGCGACAGCCCCAGCAGGCGCGCCAACCCGGCGTCGACGCGCATGCCCGCCAGTCCCTCGGGGACCGGCATCGATCGTTCGCTCAACGCTGGCCGGCCTCTCGCCGGCCGCTCTCCGGGGTGGTGGGCCGCCGACGACCTATGGTGTCGAAGTCATAGCCGAAGATCGACAGCGCCACCAGCAGGATGGCCCCGCCGACCACCGACGGGTCGGCGACATTGAATACCGGCCACCAGCCGACCGACAAAAAGTCCACGACGTGGCCGCGCAGCGGCCCGGGCGACCGGAAGAAGCGATCGACGAGGTTGCCCATGGCGCCGCCGAGGATCATTCCGAGCCCGACCGCCCACCACGGCGACACCAGCCGTCGCCCCATCCAGAAAATGCCGACCACCACGCCCGTCGCGATCAGCGTCAGCACCCAGGTGTACCCGGTGGCCATCGAGAACGCCGCGCCCGAGTTGCGCACCAGGGTCCAGGTCACCGTGTCGCCGATGATCGACACCGGCTGGCCCGGTGGCAGCAGCTTGACGGCGAGCACCTTCGTCACGATGTCGAGGGCCAGCACCACCGCCGCGACCGACAGCAGCAGGCGCAGCCGCCTCGGCGGCCTGGTGGGTGCGGGTTCGGCTTCGGCCACCTCCGGGGCCGGCCCTGATGGTTCGTCGGACACGTCACCATCATCCCCTAAGCCGAACGTGCGCGATGATGCCACCATGGGCCGCCTTACCGTCATCGCCACCGGAGGCACGATATCGACCGGCAAAGGCGCCGACGGGGTGCGACGACCCGCCTACAGCGGCGCGGACCTCACAGCGCCCCTCAGCGGGACGTTCGACGTCAGTGTCGTCGACCTGATGTCCCTCGACAGCTCGGAGTTGACGCCGGCCGACTGGGACCGCATCCGTGACGCCGTGCGCGCCGCGATCGACGACGGCGCCGAGGGTGTGGTCATCACCCACGGCACCGACACCATGGAAGAGACCGCCCTGTGGCTGGACCTCACCCACGCGGGCGACGTTCCGGTCGCCCTGACCGGGGCCATGCGCAGCGCCGACGCCCCCGACGCCGACGGCCCGGGGAACCTGCGCGATGCGTTGGCGGTCGCGGCCAGCCCCGCCGCCCGCGGCCTGGGGGTCCTGGTGTGCTTCGCCGGCCGGGTCCTGCAGCCGCTGGGCATGCACAAGATTGCCACCGACGAGCTGAGCGGCTTCGCCGGCGAGCTCGTCGGCGCGGTGCGCGGCGACGTGACGCTGGCGGGCGCCAAGACGCGACCGTATCTCGGCGACCTCAGCGCCGTTGGCGCGCCGCGGGTCGACATCGTCGCGGCGTACCTGGGCAGTGACTCGGTGGCGCTGGACGCCTGTGTGGCCGCGGGCGCCCGAGCCGTCGTGCTGGAGGCGCTGGGCTCGGGCAACGCCGGAGCGGCGGTGGTCGAGGGGGTGCGCCGGCACTGCGGCGCCGGGGTGGTCATCGCGGTGTCCACCCGCGTCCCCGGCGGGCGGGTCGGCGCGAGTTACGGCCCCGGCCACGAGATGGCGGCCGCCGGCGCGGTGATGGTGCCGAGGCTGCGGCCGCCGCAGGCGCGGGTCCTGGCGATGGCCGCGCTGGCCGCGGGGCTACCCGTCGCCGACGTCATCGACCGCTGGGGATAGCACCGCGTCGGCCTGCAGCGCGCCGATGTAGTCGGGCCAGTCCAGGGAGTCGACGGGGTTGGCGCCGGTGAGGTCGCTCGTGTCGGCGGGGAACGTGCGCGCCGGGCCCGGCCCCGAGCCGCGGGTCTCGAACCGCACGGTCACCACCCCGTGGCCGGCGCCCTGCACCCAGCCGTGCCCAAGTTCGCGGTGGGAGACGTCGTCGCCGATCCGCCACGCCGACGCTTCCGGGGCGGGCGCGAACATCGCCTCGGTCGCCGTCTGCACCTGTTGCTCGTCGGACACCTCCCCCGCCAGGTCCAGGTCGGGAAACAACGACTCCTGGCGCACGTCGCTCAGGCCCGAAAACCCTACGCCGAGAAGGCGAATCGGCCCGATCTCGCGCGGGTCGAGCAGCAGCCGGCGGGCCAGCGCGATCAACGCGCCCGCTTCGGTCGTGGCGTAGGGCAGCGTCGCGGAGCGGGTCAGCGTGCTCATGTCCGACTTCTTCAGCTTGACCGTGACGGTGCGCGCGCCGCGGCCGTCGCGCAGCAGGCGTTGGTGCGCGTGCTCGGCGATCGGGTCGATCGCGTCGCGCAGCTGCTCGAGGCTGGTCAGGTCGACGGCGAAGGTCGACTCCGAGCTGATCTGCTTGGCCTCCGCACGCTCGGCGACGGGGCGGTCGTCGATGCCGCGGGCCAGGCGGTGCAACGCCGGACCGACCGTCGCGCCGAGCAGGTTGGCCACCTCGGCGTCGGTCAGCGCGGCCAGCTGCCCGATCGTCTCGATGCCGAGCCGATTCAGCTTTTCCTCGGCGACCGGGCCGATGCCCCACAGCCGCCGCACCGGCAACCCCCCGAGCAGCGATTGCTCCTCGGCGTGCGGGACCACCCGCACGCCGTCGGGTTTGGCCAGGCCGGACGCGATCTTGGCGATCTGCTTGCCCGAACCGGCGCCGACGGAGGCGACCAGCCCGGTCTCGTCGCGAATGCGTCGCCGCAAACGCTCGCAGAACGCCTCGACCTCCCCGGCCGCCGCCCCGGCCAGCCCCTGCGGTTCACCGAAGCCCTCGTCGACGGACAGCTGCTCGACGACGGGCACCAGGCGGCGCACCGTGTCGAAGACCCGGCGGCTCGCCACCCCGTACACCACACCGCGCGGCGGCAGTACCACCGCGGTCACACCGATCAGCCGGCGCGCCTGATGCATCGGCATGGCCGACCGGGCGCCGAACACCCGCGCCTCGTAGCTGGCGCCGGCCACCACTCCCCGGCCGCCCAGCCCGCCGACCAGCACCGGCCGCCCCCGCAGGGTCGGTCGGGTCAGCTGCTCGACGGAGGCGAAGAACGCGTCCATGTCCAGGTGCAGCACCCAGCGGGACTCCACAACTGCAGATGCTATTGGTCTAACGTCCTGGGGTATGGACGCCGAGCGAAGCGCGCCGAAGCCCCGGCTGGCGCGGTTGCGCCACCAGTGGGACCAGCGGTTGCTACCCGGTGAGCAGGCCACCGTGCTGGCCTGGACGTCGTTCACGCTCACGTTTGCCGGTCTGCGCGGGCTCACGCACTGGATCCGAGCCGGCCACGGGCCGTCGGGTGGCGGAGTGAGCTTGGGCGGCAAGCACTTTCACCACTACAACATCGGCATCGGGATGCTGGCGACGGTGGCCGGCGTGGGTCTGCGCGGATCGGAGAAGCAGCGGCGGCACCCCGCGGCGGCGATCGCGTACGGCGCCGCGAACGCGATGATCGTCGACGAGCTGGCCCTGCTGCTGGACCTCAAGGACGTCTACTGGGCGCGCGACGGCCGTCAGAGCGTCGACGTCGCGGTCGGCGTCATCGCGACCGGCGCGACGGTCGTGGCGGGGATGCCGTTCTGGCCGCACGCCCGCCGCGCGCTTCGGTCGCGCGGGTAACCAGACCGCGAAAGCGCAACTGCCGACCGGCCCTCTCGGGAACCTGTCGGCAGTTGCACTCTCGCGGTTGAGCAACCGGGCTCACTTCTTCCCGGGGGTCGGCAGCTGCTGCATCGGCTGCGGGTGAACGGGCTGCTGCTGGATCGGTTGCGGGTGGATCGGCTGCTGCTGGATCGGCAGTGGGTGAATCGGCTGCTGCTGGATCGGATGTTGCTGGCAGGCAAGGCACTGGACCGGCGGGTGGCCGCCACCCTGCTGCCCGCCGCCCTGCTGCTGGCCACCGCCCTGCTGCTGGCCACCACCCTGCTGCTGGCCACCACCCTGCTGCTGGCCGCCACCCTGCTGCGGCGGCACGGGAACGGGAACGGGCACGGGCACGGGCACCGGGATCACTCCCGGGACGTTGACCGTCACCGACGGAGGGGGCGGCGGGGTGCCCGGGTCGGCCGGGGCACCGGGATCGGCCGGGGCCGCCACGGGCGCCGGCGCAGGCGCGGGCAGGACCACGACGGGCGCTTCCCCGCCGCCGGCGGGTCCGGTCGCACCGGGTGAGACCTGCGCGGCGTCGGGAGGCGTGGCCGCCGAGGGCGGAGCCGGCGCCACGGCCGGCGGCGCAACCGCGCTGGGGGCCTGGGGCGACGCCGGGCTGACGACGGAGTTCGGCACCACGACGGCCGGCTTCTGCTCCTTGCCCGACCCATCGATGAGCATCAGGCCGACGCCGGCGACCGCGCCGAGCGCCGCAACCACCGCCCCCGCCACCAAGAAGTTCGTGCCCCTGGAGCGCGGCTTCGCGGTCACGGTCGTGGGCGCAAAGTCCTCGAATTCCGCGGGCGTGGACATCGATCCGTCCTCGATCGCGGGGTCGCCCAGGGGGCTCGACGCCCACGCCTCGCCGACGGTGAGGTCCTCGTGGGGCATAGCGGCAACCGTCAGGTCGTCGGGCCGAAGGGCGGCGAAGGTCCTCGACTGGAAGTCTTCGATGGTGCTCATGGCGTGTTCCTTAACTGTGGTCGCGACCCCCGTTGGGCCGCCGTCACAGGTAGGAGCAGCCACCCCCGATGGCTCGGACAGTTTTTTCGGAACTTTTTGCCGCGAAAGTGCAACTACCGACGCCCTCACTCGCGAAATGCGTTGCTAGCTGCACTTTCGCGGTCAACAGGGACAGCCCGCCGCCACCAGAGCTCCGCGGATCCGGGCGATGGCGATGTCGGGTCGGTTCCGCAGCAGGTCGGCGCTGACTCGGATGATCCGCCAGCCCCGTCGCTCCAACTCAGCGGCGCGGTCGATGTCCCTGGCGCGAATCCGCGGGTCGGTCCAGTGCTGCGCTCCGTCGTATTCGACACCGACGCGCCACTGCTCCCACCCCATGTCGATGCGCGCCAGCACGGCGCCCCACTCGTTGCGGACCGGTATTTGGGTTTGGGGTCTGGGTAAGCCGGCGGAGATGATCGCGAGCCGGGTCCGAGTCTCCTGCGGCGATTCTGCTCCCGCATCGACGAGAGCGAGCACTTGTCGCAACTGCCTCACGCCGCGAGCGCCGCGGTGCGCCTCAATCAGCGGCAGTACCTCATCGACCGGAAAGCCGGTGGCCCCCGCCAACGAGTCGACAGCGACAACGGCGGGGACCAGCCTGGGACGCCGTCCCAAGTCGAACGCGGTGCGGGCCGGCGACGTGACCGCCACGCTATTCATTGAGGTGATCTCCCCGGCCAACAACGACTCGTTCCGCGTGACGATCAACCGCGGCGAGCGTTTGCGACTGCTGATGAGCTCCGCCGGCGCGTGCGGATCGACCCACTCCGCGCCGAGCAAGGCGGCGGCGGAGTTCCCGGCGACAACCGCCGTCTTGCCCGACCACAGCCAGGCGGCCACCGCCCTATCCTTCGCGGTCAGGACGCTGCCACCCCGTTGATAGACATTGCGATAATCCGCGTGCACGACCGTCGGAGCTCACGTTCCGTGACGGTGCCCGCATCGACCGCGTGCGTGCCGATAAATGGTGTCCCCTTCCCCATGGCCGAAGAATGCCATGGGCCTCCGACACCGCGCGAAAGTGCAACTGGCGACACCCCTACTCGGGAAACGTGTCGCCAGTTGCACTCTCGCGGTCATGCCTTCGCGATAGCTACCCGCACGCCGTCACCGATCTCGGCGCCGTCGGCGGGTTCGCCGAACTCGAAACTGGTCGCGAGTATCTCCCCCGCGATCAGATCACGGTGCGCCTGCGCCCAGTCGGCCCGCCCGGCGGGCACCGACATCACCACGCTGATGCGGTCGGACACATCCAGCCCGGTCGACTTGCGCAGCTCCTGCAGCTCGCGGATCCGGTCCTTGGCCCAACCCTCGGCCTCCAGCTCGGGCGTCACCGTGCCGTCCAGCACCACCAGACCGGACCCGTCGGGCAGCGCCGCGGTGTAGTCCGGATCCGCGGCCACCAGGCGGGAGCTGTACTCCTCGGGCTGCAGCACCGCGGGGCCCGCGGTCAGGGTGCCGTCGGGGTTGACGACGCCCTCGCCGGCCTTGACCGCCTTGATGGCGGCCTGCACGTGTTTGCCCAGCCGCGGCCCCGCCACCCGCGCGTTGACGGTGAGCTCGAACCGGCCGTACGTGTCGATCGCGTCGGTGAGTTCGACACGCTTGACGTTGAGCTCGTCGGCGATCAGGTCGACGAACGGCTCCAGCCGCTGCGGATTGCCCACCGCCACGGTCAGTTTCGGCAGCGGCAGGCGAACCCGCAGCTTCTTGGCCTTGCGCAGCGACGACGCCGCCGAGCAGACTTCCCGCACCTGATCCATGGCGGCGACCAGATCGGGATCCGCCGATAGGACGTCCGCTCCGGGCCAGTCGGTCAGGTGCACCGAACGCCCGAAGGTCAACCCCCGCCAGATGACCTCGGTGACGGACGGCAACAGCGGAGCGGCCAACCGAGCGGTCACCTCCAGCACGGTGTGCAGGGTGTCGATGGCCTCGGCGTCTTCCTCCCAGAACCGCGAACGCGACCGTCGCACATACCAGTTCGTCAGCGCCTCGGTGAACTGGCGCAGCTGCTCGCAGGCCCCGGAAATGTCGCAGGTCTCCATCGACTCCGTCAGGTCCCCGCGCAGCTCCGCCAGCTTGGCCAGGATGTAGCGGTCCAGCACGTTGGCCGAATCGGTGCGCCAGCTACCGACTTTCGGCGCGTACAAAGCCAGGAAGCTGTATGCGTTCCACAGCGGCAGCAGCACCTGCCGCGCGCCCTCGCGGATGCCCTGCTCGGTGACGATCAGGTTGCCGCCGCGCAGGATCGGCGAGGCCATCAGGAACCACCGCATGGCGTCGGAGCCGTCACGGTCGAAAACCTCGGACACGTCCGGGTAGTTGCGCAGCGACTTGCTCATCTTCTGGCCGTCGGAACCCAGCACGATCCCATGTGCCACACAGGTTTTGAATGCCGGCCGGTCGAACAGTGCGGTGGCCAGCACGTGCAGCGTGTAGAACCAGCCGCGGGTCTGGCCGATGTACTCGACGATGAAGTCGCCCGGATAGTGGCCGTCGAACCACTCGTCGTTCTCGAACGGGTAGTGCACCTGGGCATAGGGCATCGAGCCCGAGTCGAACCACACGTCGAGCACGTCGGGGATGCGCCGCATCGTGCTGCGACCCGTCGGGTCGTCGGGGTTGGGCCGGGTGAGCTCGTCGATGTAGGGCCGGTGCAAATTGGTGGGCCGCACCCCGAAGTCGCGCTCCAGCTCGTCCAGGCTGCCGTAGACGTCGACGCGCGGGTAAGCGGCGTCGTCGGACTTCCACACCGGAATCGGCGTGCCCCAGTAGCGGTTTCGCGAGATCGACCAGTCGCGCGCGCCCTGCAGCCACTTGCCGAACTGGCCGTCCTTGACGTGTTCGGGGTACCAGGTGATCTGCTGGTTGAGTTCGACCATCCGGTCCCGGAATTCGGTGACCGCGACGAACCACGACGACACCGCCCGGTAGATCAGCGGGTTGCGGCACCGCCAACAGTGCGGGTAGGGGTGCTCGTAGGTCTCGTGGCGGACCAGCACCGCGCCGTTCGCGGCCGCCGGGCCGCTGCCGTTCTTCAAATCCCGGATGATGTTCGGGTTGGCGTCAAAGACGCGCTGCCCCTGGTAATCCGGGACGGTCGCGTCGAAGCGGCCCTTGGAATCCACCGGGGTGACCGGCGCAATGCCGGCCGCATCGCAGACCGCCATGTCGTCCTCGCCGTAGGCCGGCGCCATATGCACGATCCCGGTGCCGTCCTCGGTGGTGACGAAATCGCCCCGCAGCACCCGAAACGCCTTCGCCGTGTCCATGAAATAGGGAAACGGCGGCAGGTAGCGCGTGCCCAACAAATCCGCGCCCCGATAGGTGCCCAGCACCTCGGGCTCTCCCCCGCAAGCGGGAGGTGCCCCCACCCCCAGCTCTCGCGCGTAGGCGCCCAGCCGGGCCTCGGCTAGCACGAAACGGCGCTCGCCTGCGCGGATCTGCACGTAGGTCATGTCCGGGTGCACGGCCACCGCCAGGTTCGACGGCAGGGTCCACGGCGTCGTCGTCCACACCAACAGATGGGCGCCGTCCAGCTCACCCCCGGAAACCTTGAATCCCACGGTCAGAGCCGGGTCCTGGCGGCTCTGGTAGACGTCGTCGTCCATCCGCAATTCGTGGTTGGACAACGGGGTTTCGTCGCGCCAGCAATACGGCAGCACCCGGTAGCCCTCGTAGGCCAGGCCCTTGTCCCACAGCTGCTTGAACGCCCAGATCACCGACTCCATGTAGCTGGGATCCAGCGTCTTGTAGTCGTTGTCGAAGTCGACCCAGCGCGCCTGGCGCGTGACGTACGCCCGCCACTCGTCGGTGTAGCGCAACACCGATTCGCGGCAGGCCTCGTTGAACGCCGCGATGCCCATGTCGTCGATCTGGGACTTGTCGGTGATGCCGAGCTGGCGCTCGACCTCCAGCTCGGCGGGCAGCCCGTGGGTGTCCCAGCCGAACCGGCGCTCGACCTTGTAGCCGCGCATGGTGCGGTACCGCGGCACGATGTCCTTGACGTACCCGGTGAGCAGGTGGCCATAGTGGGGCAACCCGTTGGCGAACGGCGGCCCGTCGTAGAACACGTACTCCGGGGCGCCGTCGCGGCGCGCGATGCTGGCCCGGAAGGTGTCGTCGCGGGCCCAGTAGTCGAGGACCTCGACCTCGAGCGCCGGGAAGTCCGGCGCCCCGCCGGCCAGCTTCGGATAGGCCTTGACGTCAGCGTTCTCGGTCACGATGTGTGTCGTCTCCTGTGGCCGTCCTGCTCAGGCCGGGGACGACGACGCGCACGGTGCGCGAGCGCCGCGGTACCACCCCGCTTGCCGCGCTCGCGCGCGACCGCTCGATGCAGGCTGTGACGGGCCTACCCGTTCGGTTCTACTGAGCCGCGCCGGCCGTTCTTCCGAAGGCTCCCCGGTGATCGCCGGATCGATGCCACTGCGTCGATTCTACTCAAGTGCCGCACCCCGAGGAGCTACCTGGCCTCAGGAAAGACCTGCGGCCGGGTAGCCCCTCGGAGCCCTGAATGCTCGCCGTCCATCGGTGCGCCATATCTCAGGACCGGACTTCGAGGACACCGACGCGCCACAGCGCCGCGTACACGTGGCGCAGGCCGATGCTCAACAGGTGAGCGGCGCCGTCCACCACCGGGTCGCTGATCACGATGGTCCGGCTGTCGACCGGGCGCGCCGCCTTGGCGGCGGGGGCCGGGTTGGCGTCGCGCACCACCGTCAGCGTGCGGGCGGGGGCTACGGTTACCACTTCGTCGTGCAGAACTGCGGTCATGATCGTCTCCTAGTCGGAATCAAAATCGAGGACTGAATGGACTGACGTGTCCCGTCCCGTAGTGGTTCCGAACCCCAGAACGCTTGGCCGCGAAGCCGATTGGCTAGGCGCGAAGGTCGCTCGGGAGAACGGATCGGGACGAAACACAGTTCGGACTTCGGCCCGGACTGTCGCTGGAACTCATACGTCCCTCACCTCCTCGACGTCACGACGCGTGCGGTTTTCGCACGATCTACGCGCACCAAAAGGAGTACAGAAACCGGCGATCGCCGGAGATCCGCACCCCTCTCGTCAGAGCTTTGGCACTACACGACGTGTCCGATATTCCGGAAGCCACCTGGGCTCAACCCTTAAGCCGGGAGGAGCTGTCCTGACCCGGGGCGTCTTTGGACGTTCGGGGTCAGTGGCCTGTATTCGTGTAGACGCCTCACCTAACGAGGTGCATACGCGACCGATAATGCACGACGGGCACGACACGGTCAAACGCCCTGGCGCTGTGTCACCCAATCTTTATGCGTTCATTACGCGCGCACACAGGCTTCAGCCAGCTTCGCGCGGACGCAGCCCGTCCAGCGCTAGCGCCACGACGAAATCGGCCACCTCGGCCGCCGTGACGTCGTCGTCGGTGCGCAGCCGCCGGTGCGCCAGCTGCCCGACGAGCGCGGCCAGCGCGTACGCCACCATGCGCGGCGGTGCGGCGACCACCTCGCCACGCGCCTGCGCCGCGACGATGAAGGTTTCGATGTCGTCGATGAACCGCTCGTAGATCCCGCCGAGGTGCTTCTCGAATCGCTCGCCCATGGCATACGGATCGCGAAGCAGCAGCTGCACCGTGGCCTTGTCGGACTCGAAGAACTCCAGCGTCGCGCGTACGGCGACGCGAAGCGGCTCCTCGTGCCCGGCGTCCGCCGCCGGCACCCCCGCCGCGGCCAGCGCCGAAACGACGTGGTCGCGCAGCGTGCCCTCCTCGGCGGCCATCAACGCGTGGAACAGCTCGTCCTTGGAGTCGAAGTACCAGTAGACCGACCCGTACGCCAAGCCGGCCCGCTTGGCGATGTCGGCGATCGTCGTGGCGTGAAAACCCTTGCGCGCGAAGACTTCCTTGGCGGCCGCCATAATCTGGTCGCGCCGCTGCGACTTGTCCTCGTCGCTGACCGCGCGGCGCCGCCGGGTCGCGCTCGTCACGTATCGACCAGGCCGTCGAGCCGGCCGATCGTGTCGATGAACTCCTCCACCATGTCGAGCACCACCGAGCGCACCGGGCGGACCTTGTCGAGCGAGCCGACCACCTGGCCGACGAAGTAGGTCGCCAGCTCGCGCGCCTCGGCACCCGGGTGGGTGGCCGCCTGGTTGATGCGCACCTGCGCGCCAGTGACCAGCGCGGTCTGCAGCGGCATGCCGAGCGGGTCGGGGGTGTCCGGGCGGGCCCACTCGTCGGTCCAGGCGGTGCGCAGCATCCGGGCCGGCTTGCCGGTCATCGACCGGGACCGCACGGTGTCCGACGAGCTGGCCGCCAGGAACTTCTCCTTGACGACCGGGACCGTCTCGGCCTCCTCGGTGGTCAGCCACACCGACCCGCACCACACCCCCTCCGCGCCCAGCGCCAGGGCCGCGGCAACCTGGCGACCGCGGGCGATGCCGCCGGCGGCGAGCACGGGAACCGGCGCCACGGCATCCACCACCTCGGGCACCAGGACCATCGTCGCCACCTCTCCGGTGTGGCCACCGGCCTCGGTGCCCTGCGCGACGATCAGGTCGACACCCGCGGCCGCGTGCCGCCGCGCGTGCTGGGTGGTGCCGGCCAGCGCGGCCACCAGGACGTCGTGTCGGTGGGCGCGCTCGACGAGGTCGGCGGGGGGCGGCCCGAGCGCGCTGGCGATCAGCCGGATGTTGTGGGCGAAGGCCACCTCGAGCAGCGGCTCGTAGCCCTTGGGCGAGATGTTGAGGCCGCCGGATGACGCCTTGGGCTCGCCGGTGGGCGCCGCGACGCCGTAGCGGGCCAGGAGGTCCTCGACGAACGCGCGGTGCTCCTCGGGAAGCAGCTCCCTGGTTTGTTTGGCGTCGATCCCGCCCTGCTCGGCGCCGACGTATTTGGGCGGCAACAACAGGTCCACACCGTACGGCTTGCCGCCCGTCTGCTCCTCGATCCAGGTCAGCTCGTTCTGCAGACGCTGCGGACTGTGCGCGACGGCGCCGAGGACTCCGAATCCGCCCGCGTTGGTTACCGCGGCCACCACGTCACGGCAATGGCTGAAGGCGCAGATCGGAAACTCAACGCCGAGCATCTCGGCGACTCTGGTTCGCATCGCCCGACGTTATGAGTTACTGACTGATAAGTCAATCGTTACGGCGACCGGCCGTCCGGCGGCCAGCTGGACACGCCGTCTTCCAGCGGAACCTGGAGGCTGTGCAGGATCGACGCGACCATTCGCCACGCGCCGATGGCGGTGACAAGCTCTATGAGAACCGCTGTGTCACTGTGTAATTCGCGCGAGCACGCGGCCCAACTCGCCGCGCTTACCGCGCCGTCGCGCACCACGTCGTCGGTGGCCGCCAGCACCGCGCGCTCGGCGGGCCCGAAGCCGTCATACCCCTGCCAATCGCGCACGCCGAGGATGTCGTCGGGGCTCACGCCCAGGCCCGACGCGACCCTCCAGTGCTGCGTCCACTCGTAATCGCACGCGGTGAGCCAGCCGATCCGCATGATGACCAGCTCCCGCAACCGCGGGTCGAGGGCGCCGTGCCAAAGCATGGTGGCGAGCAGGTCGTTGAGGGAGCGCGCCAGCGTCGGATGGTTGAGCAACACCTGGAAGATGCTGAGCTCGGCCATGTAGTCGGGCACCGCGGCCTCGTCGGCGGCCGCTTTGGCCTCGTCGAGGGGCAGTCGAGGGACCCGGGCTTGCCCGATAGGTGAAGTCATCGCGTGAACACTCCGGGTACTGGTGAGACACCTCACATTCATCGGCCATCGTAGCCAGCGGCACGGACTCGGCGGCCCGGGCGCGCCGGCGAAAGGCCCGCAGCGCCACGGCCGAAAACCAGCCCGGCCGTCGACAACCGCGCCGCTCGGCCCGTCATATGGCCACACCGCACGAATCGGTGGCCGTTAAATCGGCACTTAACTTGCAATCTTAAAGATTTCAGCGATTTTCCTGCGGGGCTTCCCAATAGCCCCTACTATGGCGGGATTACGCATCCCGATGCAGTGCATCGGCGCGTCCAATTTGGTTTCTGCCTCGCCCGACCCCAGGTCGGGTGGTTCGTGCAGCCCCCGCCACCGCGCTGGCCGACAACGCCCGTGGTCATGTTTGCCACCCCAGCACGCCACATCGCCGGAGCAGTTGCGGCACAGCACCTCTGGCAGCGACTCGAGTCCGGCACTACGGCCGATAATCGTGCGAAAAGTATGTGACCACCGTGTGACTCAAGCTTCCTGTCAGCGACGATGCTTCGAGCGTTGTTAAATTTTTGTACGTTCGCACGATTTTTCCACGCGGTTCGGACCAAGCCGCTACGCTGCTGATCGCGCCACGTTGTTATGGCGAGCTTCGATAGCGGGGGTCGGTGGGTTGTTTGTGTGTTGCTCGCGGAGTTACTAGCTCGCGCAAAAAAATTCGGCGAGATTTCTCGAAGCTGAGATAAGAGCGAGCAGCAGTGATAGGAACTTGTGGATAGGCAAGGAGAGGTGAAGGACAGTGGATAAGGCAGTCGTGACTCCGGTCGCCGTCATCGGGATGGCGTGCCGGCTGCCGGGGGGCATCAACTCACCTGACCTCTTTTGGGAAGCGTTGCTGCGCGGTGAGGACTTTGTCAAGGAAATCCCGGGCGAGCGCTGGGATGTCGACTACTACTACGACCCCGAGCCGGGCGTGCCGGGCCGGTCCGTGTGCAAGTGGGGCTCCTTCCTCGACAACGTGGGCGACTTCGACCCCGAGTTCTTCGGCATCACCGAAAAAGAAGCCACGGCCATGGATCCGCAGCACCGGTTGCTCATGGAAACCTCGTGGGAGGCCATGGAACACGCCGGCCTGACCAAGGACACCATCGCCCCGCAAACGGGCGTTTTCGTCGGATTGAACTACGGCGATTACCAATTCGTGCACGCCGCCACCGACGCCTTTGACGGACCCTACGGAAACCCCGGCACCATCTCCTGCATGGCGTCCGGGCGCATCTCCTACGCGCTCGGCCTGCACGGCCCCGCGGTCACGATCGACACCGCCTGCTCGTCCGGCCTGTTCGCGATCCACCAGGCCTGCCGCAGCCTGAACGACGGCGAGAGCGAGCTCGCGTTCGCCGGCGGCGTCAACGTGATGATGGAGCCGCGCAGGTCCGCCTCCGCATCGGCGGGGGGCATGCTCTCGGGCACCGGGCATTGCTACGCGTTCGACGTCAAGGCCGACGGCTTCGTCTCCGGCGAGGGCTGCGTGGTGCTGTTGCTCAAGCGCCTCACGGACGCGCAGCGCGACGGCGACCGGATCCTGGGTGTGATCCGCGCCACCGCCGCCAACCAGGACGGCCACACCCTGAACATCGCGATGCCGTCGGGTGAGGCGCAGGCCACGGTGTACCGCGCGGCGCTCAAGGCGGCAGGCGTGGACGCCGGCACCGTCGGCATGGTCGAGGCGCACGGCACGGGCACCACCGTCGGTGACCCGATCGAATACGGCAGTCTCGCCGAGGTCTACGGCATCGGCAACCCATGCGTGCTCGGCGCCTCGAAGACCAACTTCGGGCACCTCCAGGCGGCCGCGGGTGCGCTGGGCGTGATGAAGGCGGTCCTCTCCGTTCAGCACGGGGTGGTCCCCAAGAACCTGCACTTCGAGGCGCTGCCGGACGAAATGGCCCGGATCGACACCGGATTGTTTGTGCCGCAAGAGAATACGCCGTGGCCGCTGAGCACCGTGCAGCCGCGACGCGCGGCGGTGTCGGCGTACGGCATCTCGGGCACCAACGTGCACGCCATCGTCGAACAGGCTCCGGCGCCCCTGTCCCGCAACGGCGCCGCAACCCGGCCGAGCCGCGACGGCACGCTGCTGTTCCCGCTGTCGGCCACCTCGGCCGACGGGCTGCGCGAAACCGCCGCCCGGCTGGCCGACTGGGTCGAGGCGCACGCGTCCGACGTGCCGGCGCCTGACCTGGCCTACACCCTCGCCCGCCGGCGCGGGCACCGCTCCGTGCGGAGCACCGTGCTGGCCAGCGACACCCCTGAGCTGCTGACCGCGTTGCGGGAGGTCGCCAGCGGTGACGCCCTGTTCCAGGAAGTGGTCGGCCAGGAGCAGCGCGGTCCGGTGTGGGTGTTCTCCGGACAGGGTTCGCAGTGGGCGACCATGGGCACCGACCTGCTGGCGAAGGAGCCCGCATTCGCGGCGGCCGTCGCCGAGATCGAGCCACTGATCGCCCACGAGTCCGGCTTCTCGGTGACCGAGGCCCTCACCGCACCCGAGAAGGTGACGGGCATCGACCGGGTGCAGCCCACGATCTTCGCCATGCAGGTCGCGCTGGCGAACACGATGAAGTCCTACGGGGTCAGCCCCGGCGCGGTCATCGGCCACTCGATGGGCGAGGCCGCGGCGGCCGTCGTCGCTGGTGCGCTGTCGCTCGAGGACGGCGTGCGCGTCATCTGCCGCCGTTCTCGACTGATGACCACGATCGCCGGTTCGGGTGCGATGGCGTCGGTGGAACTGCCTGCGCAGCAAGTGCTTTCGGAGCTGATGGCTCGCGGCGTCAACGACGCCGTGGTGGCGGTGGTGGCGTCTCCGCAGTCCACGGTCATCGGCGGTGCGACGGACACGGTCCGCGAGTTGGTTTCGGTGTGGGAGCAGCGCGAGGTGATGGCCCGCGAGGTGGCCGTCGACGTGGCGTCGCACTCGCCGCAGGTCGACCCGATCCTCGACGAGCTGTACGACGTGCTGGCCGAGATCGAGCCGTTGACCCCGGCGGTCCCGTACTACTCGGCCACTTCGTTCGACCCGCGCGAGGAGCCGTACTGCGACGCCAACTACTGGGTGGACAACCTGCGCCACACGGTGCGGTTCTCCGCGGCGGTGCAGGCGGCCCTGGAAGACGGCTACCGGGTGTTCGGTGAGCTGTCCCCGCACCCGCTGCTGACCCACGCGGTCGACCAGACCGCCCGCAGCCTGGACATGACGGTGGCCGCGCTCGCGGCGATGCGGCGCGAACAGCCGCTGCCCAACGGGCTGCTCGGGTTGTTGGGAGACCTGTACGCCACGGGCGCCACGGTCGACTTCTCCGTGCTCTACCCCGGCGGGCACCTGATGGACGCCCCGCTGGCCGCCTGGACGCACCGCTCGCTGCTGCTCAGCCGCGAGGGTCACAGCTCCCGCGCGCTGGCTTCCAGCGTCGCGGTGCACCCGCTGATGGGCCAGCACGTGCGCCTGCCCGAGGAGCCGGAACGCCACGTGTGGCAGGCCGACATCGGCACCGCGACGCTGCCGTGGCTGGCCGACCACCAGGTCCACGGCACGGCCACGCTGCCGGGCGCGGCCTACTGCGAGATGGCGCTGGCCGCGGCCCACACCGTCTTCGGTGACGCATCCGGGGTTCGCGACGTCCGCTTCGAGCAGATGCTGATGCTCGACGAGGAGACGCAGATCAGCCTCACCGCGACCGCGGAGGTGCCCGGCGCGCTCACCTTCGCCGTGGAGACCAACGAGGACGGCGTGCAGGCACGGCGGGCCTCCGCCGTGCTGGTGGACGTCGACGACTCGGGCGACGCGGCGCGACCCGCCGCGGTGGACATCGAGGAGCTGCTGGCCGCGCACCCGAGCAGCCTCGAGGGCAGCGACCTGCGCGACGCGATGGACCTGTGCGGCATTCAGTACGGCCCCGCTTTTACCGGCCTGGCCGCCGCGCACACCGCCGAGGGCACCGGCACCACGGTGCTGGCCGAGATCGGGCTGCCCAGCGTGATCCGGACGCAACAAACCAACTACAGCGTGCACCCGGCGCTGCTCGACGCGTGCTTCCAGTCGGTTGCCGCGCACCCGAGCGTCGCCAACGCCAGCCTGGGCGGCCTGCTGTTGCCGCTGGGCGTTCGCGAGCTGCGGGTCCACGGGTCCGTGAGCTCGGCCCGCTACTGCTACTCGCGGGTGACCGCGGCCATCGGCGGGTCCGTCGAGGCCGACCTGGACATCCTGGACAAGCACGGCTCCGTGCTGCTGACCGTGCGCGGGCTGCAGATGGGCACCGGCGTCTCGCCGAGCGGCGAGCGGGCCCGGGTGATGGCCGAGCGGTTGCTGACCGTCGAGTGGCAGCAGCGCCAGCTGCCCGAGGTGCCCGCCACCGAGACCGGCGCATGGCTGCTGGTCAGCACCTCCGATGCTGCCGACCTCGTGGCGACAGCGTTCACCGACGCGATGAAGCTGCACGAGGCGGAGTGCACCACGCTGTCCTGGCCTACGCGGGCCGACCACCCGGCCATCGCCGAGCGGCTGCGCGGTGAGGTCGAAAAGGGCGGTTTAGCCGGCGTGGTGGTGCTCACCGAGCCGAAGAACGGCAACCCGGACGACGAAAGCGCCGTGCGCGGTGGCGAGTACGTCCACCACCTGGTCCGCATCGCCCGCGAGCTCCCGGAGCTGCAGGGTGAGTCGCCGCGGTTGTTCGTGGTGACCCGCAGCGCCCAGAAGGTGTTGTCGGAGGACGTGCCCAACCTCGACCAGGGCGGGGTGCGCGGGCTGCTGCGGGTGATCGGCTCCGAGCACCCGCACCTGCACACCACCCACATCGACGTCGACGAGCAGACCAGCGCCGAGCAGGTGGTGCGCCAGCTGCTGACCACGGGGCCCGGCGAGGACGAGACCGCCTGGCGCAACGACGAGTGGTACATCGCGCGCCTGTGCCCCACTCCGCTCGGTCCGGAAGAGCGGCAATCCACCATCGCGGATCACGAGAGCGACGGGATGCGCATGCAGATCCGCACGCCGGGTGACCTGCAGTCGATGGAGTTCGCGGCGTTCGACCGGGTTCCGCCCGGGCCCGGACAGATCGAGGTGGCGGTCACCGCGTCGAGCATCAACTTCGCCGATGTGCTGAACGCGTTCGGCCGCTACCAGAGCCTGGACAACATCCTGCCCGCGCTCGGCACCGACTTCGCCGGTGTGGTCACGGCAGTGGGACCCGACGTCACCAACCACCAGGTCGGCGACCACGTCGGCGGGATGTCCCCGAACGGCTGCTGGGCCACGTTCGTCACCTGCGACGCACGCCTGGCCACCACGCTGCCCGAGGGACTCACCGACGCGCAGGCCGCCGCGGTGACCACCGCGCACGCCACCGCCTGGTACGGCCTCAACGACCTGGCCCGCATCAGGTCCGGCGACAAGGTGCTGATCCACTCCGGGACCGGCGGTGTGGGGCAGGCGGCGATCGCCATCGCCCGCGCCGCGGGCGCCGAGATCTTCGCCACCGCCGGCAGTGAGGCGCGTCGACAGCTGTTGCGCGACATGGGAATCGAGCACGTCTACGACTCGCGGACCGTCGACTTCGCGGACCAGATCCGTCGCGACACCGAGGGCTACGGGGTGGACATCGTGCTCAACTCGGTCACGGGTGCGGCGCAGCTCGCCGGCATCAAGCTGCTGGCGCTGGGCGGGCGGTTCGTCGAGATCGGCAAGCGCGACATCTACGGGGACACCAAGCTGGGCCTCTTCCCGTTCCGTCGCAACCTCGCGTTCTGGGGCGTCGACCTGGGCCTGATGTCCGTCAGCCATCCGCAGCAGGTCAGCGAGATCCTGAGCAACGTCTACCGGTTGACGGCCGAGGGCGTGCTGCCGATGCCGGAGAGCACGCACTACCCGCTCGCCGAGGCGGCCACCGCGATTCGCGTGATGAGCGCGGCCGAACACACCGGCAAGCTCATCCTCGACATCCCGCGGACGGGGCGCAGCAGCGTGGTGCTGCCGCCGGAGCAGGCGCCGGTCTTCCGCAAGGACGGCTCCTACATCATCACCGGCGGCCTCGGTGGCCTGGGCCTGTTCCTGGCCGAGAAGATGGCCGCGGCCGGCGCGGGCCGGATCGTGCTCACCTCGCGCTCCGAGCCTTCGCAGAAGGCGCTTGAAACGATCGAGCTCGTCCGGGCGATAGGTTCTGACGTGATCGTGGAGTGCGGTGACATCGCCCAGGCCGACGTCGCACAGCGGCTGGTGGCCACGGCGACAGCCACCGGGCTGCCGCTGCGGGGCGTGCTGCACGCGGCCGCGGTGGTCGAGGACGCCACCTTGACCAACATCACCGACGAGTTGATCGACCGGGACTGGGCGCCCAAGGTGTACGGCGCGTGGAACCTGCACGAGGCCACCGCATCTGCGGACCTGGACTGGTTCTGCTCGTTCTCCTCGGCGGCCGCCCTGCTGGGCTCGCCCGGCCAGGGTGCCTACGCGGCGGCCAACAGCTGGCTGGACGCCTTCACCCACTGGCGACGCGCCCAGGGCCTGCCGGCCACGGCGATCGCCTGGGGCGCCTGGGGCGAGATCGGCCGCGGTGCGGACTTCGCGGAGGGCAGCGGCGCCGCGATCGCTCCCGACGAGGGTGCCTACGCGTTCGAGACGCTGCTGCGCCACGACCGTGCGTACACGGGCTACAGCCCGCTGATCGGGACACCGTGGATCGCATCGTTCGCGGAACGCAGCAAGTTCCTCGAGATGTTCAAGTCCGCGGGCGAAAAGCGTTCGGGTTCAAGCAAACTGCGCGCCGAGCTGGCCGACCTGCCGCTCGACGAGTGGCCGACCCGGCTGCGGCGCCTGCTCTCGGAGCAGATCGGCCTGATCCTGCGTCGCAACATCGATGTGGACCACCCGCTGTCCGAGTACGGCCTGGACTCGCTGGGCAATCTCGAATTGCGGACTCACATCGAAGCCCAAACGGGGGTACGCATCACCTCTGCCGACATCACCACGGTGCGGGGTTTGGCGGATCACCTGTTCCACAAGCTGGCGCCTCAGGAGGAAAACGCCGTGGCGCCCGCGTGAGAGAGGTCCTACGTCAGAGTCGACTGCACTGCTAGGCCGGTACTACAAGGAGGGAAAACGTGTTCATAGGTGGAGGCTCTGAGCACGACAGCCTGCGAGTTGGCAACGCCTACGACTGGAACCCGGAGCCGGGACCCGTCGTAAGTTGGGAACCCACACCTGGTTGCGCGGCGAAGGCTCGGCAGGCGCCCGTCAGCCCGGTGCCGCCCAGCTCCATGCAGGCTGGCCATCTTCGGGGCTTCGTGGAGTTTCGGGACCGCGGCCTCGACTACTCGCGGGCGGTCATGGGCTCCTGGGAGGTGCCCGGCCGGTGCGACATTCGCGCGATGACGTACGTCATCAACGCGCACCTGCGGCGCCACGCGACCTACCACAGCTGGTTCGAGTACTCCGATGAGCAGAACATCGTCCGGCACACCCTGAAGAATCCGCGCGACATCCAGTTCGTCGCGAAGGAGTACGGCGTGCTGAACCAGCAGGAATGGCGCGACCACGTGCTGGCGACCCCCGACCCGCTGCAGTGGGACTGCTTCAGGTTCGGGATCATCCAGCACGAGGACCGCTTCGCCCTGTACGCCGTCGTCGACCACCTGCACTGCGACCCGATGTTGATCGCCGGTCTGTACGTCGAGATCGTGATGAACTACAACGCCCTGCTGGAGGGCAAGGCGCCCGTCACGCTGCCCCCGGCGGCCAGCTATGACGACTTCTGCATGCGGGAGCACGCCTGCGTGTCGGGGATGACGCTGGAGTCCCCGGAGGTGAAGAAGTGGATCGAGTTCGCCGAGGCCAACGGCGGAACCCTGCCGGACTTCCCCCTGCCCCTGGGTGACCAATCGATCCCGTGCGGTGGCGACACCCACGTCGAGCGGCTGCTGGGCCCGGAGCAGACGGCTCAATTCGAGGCCCTCTGCCAGCAGGCGGGCGCCCGGTTCAGTGGCGGCCTGTTCGCCTGCGCGGCCCTGGCTCAATACGAATTGACCGGCGCGGAAACGTATTACGGGCTGACGCCGACCGACAAGCGGAAGAGCCCGGCCGACTTCATGACGGTGGGCTGGTTCACCGGTGTGGTACCGTTCACGGTTCCGGTCGACCCGAACTCGTTCGAGGAGACCGCCCGCGCGGCGCAGGCCTCGTTCGACGCGAACATGGACCTGGCCAATGTGCCGTTCGACAAGGTGCTGGAACTGGCGCCCTGGCTGCGCCGGCACGGACCGCAGTTCACCATGATGAGCTACATGGACGCGGGCCTTCCTCCGCTGTCCGCCATCGTCGCCACCGCCCTGGACGGCGTGAACGCGACCGCGTTCACCGATGGCCGCAGCCCGGCGTACATGTACTCGACGGTGTTCCGGCTGTTCGACGAGGTCTCCATCATGGTGTCCTACCCGAACAACCCGGTCGCCCGCGAGTCCGTCACGCGCTACACGGAGGCCATGAAGTCGGTCTTCGAGCGGGTTGTCGCGGGCAAGCTGGCCGCCCTTCCGGTTCGCGTAGCCAGGTAGGCTCCAAGGCGCTTCGTCCCCGAGCGGGGATGAAGTGAAAGGCTGAGCTCCGTCGATGAAGTTCGTTCTGGCGGCCCATGGGACCCGCGGCGATATCGAGCCGTGCGCCACGGTCGGTGCGGAGCTGCGGCGCCGGGGACACGACGTCCGAATGGCGGTGCCGCCCAACCTCGTTGGCTTCGTCGACGCCGCCGGCGTGCCCGCCGTCTCCTATGGACCGGACACGCGAGAACAAGTCGTGGCCGTCGCGGATTTCACCCACAACGCCTTGAAGGTCCAGAACCCGGTCAACTTCATGCGCGACCTCAGGGAGCTTTTCGTCGACGGCTGGGCCGAGATGAGCCGCACGCTCACCTCGCTGGCCGACGGGGCCGACCTGTTGGTGACGGGCCAGACCTACCACGGGGTGGTGGCCAATGTCGCGGAGTACTACGACATTCCGGTCGCGGGGCTGCATCACTTCCCGGTGCGGGTCAACGGTCAGCTCGGTGTTCC
>NZ_LZIC01000116.1 GCF_001667185.1 Mycobacterium sp. 852002-50816_SCH5313054-b
CCGCAAAACCTTTGGGATGAAACCGAAGTCGGACGCCTCCGCGATGTGGCGACTGGCCTAACCGATCAGCCCGTGGGCGCCGGTGCCGCCTCCGCCGCCGTCGCCGCCGAGGCCGCCCGCACCTTGTTGGCCGCCGCCGCCGGTGCCGGCTTGGCCGCCGGCCCCGCCTTGGCCGCCGGTGCCGCCGGTCGTGCCCTGGCCGCTGTTGGTGCCGGTGATGCCGGCGCCGCCCTGGCCGCCGCTGCCGCCCTGCCCGCCTTGGCCGCCACTGCCGGCGTTGCCCGCCAAGGCCTGGCCGCCGAAGCCGGTGCCGCCGGCGCCGGCGTTGCCGCCGGTGCCGCCGGTGGCGCCGTTGTCGCCATCACCGCCGGCCACCCCCGCCAGGCCGCTGTTGTCGGTGCCCGCGGCGCCGTGGGCGCCGGTGCCGCCGGTGGCGCCGTCGCCGCCTTGGCCGCCCGCGCCCTGTTGGCCGCCGCCGCCGGTGCCGGCTTGGCCGCCGGCCCCGCCTTGGCCGCCGTTGCCGCCGGTCGTGCCCTGCCCGCTGTTGGTGCCGGTGATGCCGGAGCCGCCCTGGCCGCCGGTGCCGCCTTGGCCGCCTTTGCCGCCGCTGCCCGCCGTCCCGGAGGCGGCTTGGCCACCCAGGCCGGTGCCGCCCGCGCCGGCGTTGCCGCCGGTGCCGCCGGTGCCGCCCGTGCCGCCGTCGCCGCCGGCCACCCCGGCGTCGCCGCTGTGGTCGGCGCCGGTAGTGCCGAGCGCGCCCTGCCCGCCGGTGCCGCCGTTGCCACCCAGGCCGCCCGCGCCCTGCTGGCCGGTGCTGCCGCCGTTGGCGCTGCCGGCATCGCCGCCGCCACCGCCCTGGCCGCCGGCCCCGCCGGCCGCGCCCTGACCGTTGTTCATCCCGGTGATGCCCGAACCGCCGGTGCCGCCGTTGCCGCCCTGCGCGCCGGTTCCACCGTTGCCGGCGGTGCCCGAGGCGGCGGGGCCGCCATATCCGTTGCCGCCCGTGCCGGCGTTGCCGCCGGTGCCGCCCTTGCCGCCTCCGCCGCCGGCCCCGCCGGCCACTCCGGCGTCGCCGCTGTGGTCGGCGCCGTCTCCGCCGGCCGCTCCGGTACCACCGGTGCCGCCGTTGCCGCCGTGACCGCCCACACCCTGTTGCCCGGCGGTGCCGGAGCCGGCTTGGCCGCCGGCCCCGCCCTGGCCGCCGTTACCGCCGGACGTGCCCTGGCCGCTGTTGGTGCCGGTGATGCCGTCGCCGCCTTGGCCGCCGGTGCCGCCTTGGCCGCCTTGGCCGCCGTTACCGGCAGAGCCGGAGGCGGCTTGGCCACCCAGGCCGGTGCCGCCGGCACCGGCGTTGCCGCCGGTGCCGCCGGTGCCACCGTCGTCGCCGACTCCGCCGGCTACTCCAGCGTCGCCGCTGTGGTCGGTGCCGGCGGCGCCGTGGGCGCCGGTGCCACCGGTGCCCCCGTCGCCACCCTGGCCGCCCGCACCCTGCTGACCGCCGCCGCCGGTACCGGCTTGGCCGCCGGCCCCGCCCTGGCCGCCGGTGCCGCCGGACATGCCCTGGCCGTTGCTGGTGCCGGTGATGCCGGCGCCGCCCTGCCCGCCGCTGCCGCCCTGCCCGCCTTGGCCGCCACTGCCGGCGTTGCCCGCCAAGGCCTGGCCGCCCAGGCCGGTGCCGCCGGCGCCGGCGTTGCCGCCGGTGCCGCCGGTC
>NZ_LZIC01000117.1 GCF_001667185.1 Mycobacterium sp. 852002-50816_SCH5313054-b
GCGCAGTTCGGCCGGGCGCACGCGCTGCAGCATCGCCGGTATCGCCAGCACGTTGCCCAGCGACTTGCTCATCTTCTCGCCGCCCATGGTCACCCAGCCGTTGTGCAGCCAGTAGCGGGCGAAGCCGTCCCCGGTGGCGCGCCCCTGCGCGATCTCGTTCTCATGATGCGGGAAGACCAAATCCATTCCGCCGCAATGGATGTCGAATTCCGGCCCGAGATATTCGCGCGCCATCGCCACGCACTCCGAATGCCAGCCCGGCCGGCCCCGGCCCCACGGCGTCGGCCACGACGGCTCGCCGGGCTTGGCTCCCTTCCACAGGGTGAAGTCGCGCTGGTCGCGCTTGCCGGTGGCCACGCCCTCGCCCTGGTGGACGTCGTCGATCTTGTGCCCGGACAGCGCGCCGTATTCGGGATAGCTGAGCACGTCGAAGTAGACGTCACCGCCGCCCGTGTAGGCGTGACCGGTTTCGATCAGCCGCTCGATCAGCTCGACGATCTGGGTGATGTGCCCCGTGGCCCTCGGCTCCGCCGACGGCGGCAGGACGTCCAGCGCGTCGTAGGCGGCGGAAAACGCGCGCTCGTAGGTGGCCGCCCACTCCCACCACGGGCGGCCCGCCGCGGCGGCCTTGTTGAGGATCTTGTCGTCGATGTCGGTGACGTTGCGGATGAACGCGACGTCGTAACCGCGGGCGATCAACCAGCGGCGCAGGATGTCGAACGCCACCCCGCTGCGGACGTGGCCGATGTGCGGCTGGCCCTGGACCGTGGCGCCGCACAGGTAGATGGAGACGTGCCCGTCGCGCAGCGGAACGAAATCACGCACGGCACCGGCTGCCGTGTCGTGTAGCCGCAGGCGGGCGCGATCGGTCACGACGTGCCAGCTTACCTGCCCAATTACCGCAACCTGCGCCGCTAGCCGGTCGGGAACACCAGCGCCGTGGCGATCGCGGCCAATCCCTCGCCCCGCCCGGTCAGGCCCAGGCCGTCGGTGGTCGTCGCGGACACCGACACCGGCGCCCCCAGCAGCTCGGAAAGGACCCGCTGCGCCTCCGCGCGGCGCGGACCCACCTTTGGCCGGTTGCCGATCACCTGGACGGCCGCGTTGCCGACGCGGTACCCCTGCCCCGAAACCAGGCCGACGACGTGGCGCAGCATGTCGGCGCCGCTGACGCCCTCCCAACGGGGGTCGTCGACCCCGAATACCGCGCCGATGTCGCCCAACCCGGTTGCCGACAGCAGCGCGTCACACAGCGCGTGCGCCCCTACGTCACCGTCGGAGTGGCCCGCACAACCGTCGGCGCAGGGAAACAGCAGCCCCAGCAGCCAGCACGGGCGCCCCGCTTGGATCGGATGCACGTCGGTGCCCAGCCCGACCCTTGGAATCCGGAGCGGCTCGCTCACCGGCGCACGATCGCTCGGGCCAGCACCAGATCGAGCTGCGTGGTGATCTTGAACGCCAGCGGGTCGCCGTCGACGACCTGCACCTGGCCGCCGACGTGCTCGACCAGGGACGCGTCATCGGTGAAATCCGCGCTGCCCGCCCGTTCGTAGGCCCGCAGCAGCAAGTCGGTGGCGAAGCCTTGCGGCGTTTGCACCGCTCGCAGACCGGCCCGCTCGGGCGTACCCAGGACCACCCCGTTGGCATCCACGGCCTTGATGGTGTCAGACAAGGGCAGTGCGGGCACGACGGCGGCGTACCCCGACCGCAGCGCTTCGACCACCCGCACGATCAGCGCGGGCGGCGTCAGCGCCCGGGCGGCATCGTGGACGAGCACGAACTCGGAGTCGCCGGGCAAAGCGGACAAAGCAAGCCGGACCGACTCGATACGGTCGGCCCCGCCGGCCACGACCGTGGCGTGGCTGCCCAGGACTTGCTTGGCCTGGTCGATGCGGTGGTCGGGGACGGCCGCTACGACATGGTCGACGACCCCGGATTCCAGCAGGCCGGCGACGGCGAGTTCGAGCAGGGTATGCCCGTCGAGCTCACAGAATGCTTTCGGAACGCCGGCTTGCAGCCGTGCCCCCGACCCCGCGGCCGGGACCAGTGCGACAACTGTGTCCCCGACCACCAAAGAGCCTCAGGACCTTCAGGAAGCGGCGGCCAGAACCTCGTCGAGGATGGTCTCCGCCTTGGCGTCGTCGGTGCTCTCGGCCAGCGCCAACTCACCGACAAGAATCTGGCGGGCCTTGGCCAGCATGCGCTTCTCGCCGGCGGACAGACCCCGCTCCTGGTCACGGCGCCACAGGTCGCGCACTACCTCGGCCACCTTGTTGACGTCGCCGGAGGCGAGCTTTTCCAGGTTGGCCTTGTATCGGCGGGACCAGTTCGTCGGCTCTTCCGTATGGGGCGCGCGCAACACCTGGAACACCTTGTCCAGGCCCTCTTGCCCGACCACATCGCGGACACCGACGTATTCGGCGTTGTCTGCGGGCACTCGAACGGTCAGATCTCCCTGCGCAACTTTCAAGACGAGATACTCTTTTTGTTCCCCTTTGATGGTGCGGGTTTCGATCGCCTCGACTAACGCAGCACCGTGGTGTGGATATACAACGGTGTCGCCGACCTTGAAGATCATCTGATTCGAGCCCCTTTCGTTACTTCAGTCTAACACGGCGGGCCAAGGCTTGGGGAACAACGGTGCAGGTCAGGGGCACATCGCATGCATATTAGGGGTTGACAGGCGGCGGAAGACGTGCAAGGGGTCACACTACGCTCGTCCCTATTGGACCCGGGCAAGCCCCCCACCGGCGGCCTTGCTGCGCTGGTCTGGCGCCCTGCGCTACCGCCGCGCAGACCTTCCTACTACTGTGCATAGTTGCATAGTCGAACCGCTGAATTGGTGCGTCGTGAGGGCGCGAGCCGAGCAGGAGGCATTGAGTGAACCGCTTCGCCGTCGTCGGTCTGGTCGCCTTGGTCGCCACCCTGCTCAGCGGTTGCGGAGCCGGTCAGATCTCGCAAATGGCCACCCAGGAGCCCGCCGTCAACGGCAACCGGGTCACCATCAACAACGTCGCGCTGCGCGACATCCGCATGCAGGCCGTGCAGACCGGTGACTTCCTGCAGCCGGGGCGAACGGTGGATCTGGTGGCGGTGGCCATCAACCAGTCGCCGGACGTCGCGGACCGGCTGGTGAGCATCACCAGTGACGTCGGCGCGGTCACGATCGGCGGCGATGGCCGGCTGCCCGCCGGAGGGATGCTGTTCATCGGCAAACCCGAAGGCCAGAATGTGGCCCCGGGTCCGCTCGAGCCCAACAACGCGGTCAAGGCGACCGTCGCGCTGGCCAAGCCCATCAGCAACGGCCTGGCCTACAACTTCACCTTCAACTTCGAGAAGGCCGGGCAGGCCAGCGTGATGGTGCCGGTTTCGGCCGGAGTGGGATCCCAACCCGCCTGAGCGCGGCGCTAACCGGGGGCTGACCCGGCCTGTCACACCGGGCATGTCGCACCCGCCCGATACCGTCATGACGTGGCACATCCGCGCTCGCAATACCGCTGCTCCGAATGCAAGCACGTCACCGCCAAGTGGGTGGGCCGCTGCGCGGAGTGCGGCACCTGGGGCACTGTCGACGAGGTGCCGGTACTGGCCGCCATCGGCGGCGCGGGGCGTCGCGCCGGCGCTGCGGCGGCCTCGGCGTCGCGGGCCGTTCCCATCAGCTCGATAGAAGCGCACAGCACGCGGCACCGCTCCACCGGCGTCGGCGAATTGGACCGGGTGCTCGGCGGCGGGGTGGTCCCCGGCTCGGTCACGTTGCTGGCGGGCGATCCGGGCGTGGGTAAGTCGACGCTGTTACTCAAGGTCGCCCACCGTTGGGCCGAGGCGGGCAGCCGGGCGCTGTACATCTCCGGCGAGGAGTCGGCCGGCCAGATCCGGCTGCGCGCCGACCGCATCAGCTGCGGCGGTGACGAGGTGTACCTGGCCGCCGAGTCGGACCTGCACACGGTGCTCGACCACATCGCGACGGTCCGGCCGGCGCTGGTCATCGTCGACTCGGTGCAGACCATGTCCACCACCGAGGCCGACGGCGTCGCCGGCGGGGTCACGCAGGTGCGCGCGGTGACCGCGGCGCTGACGGCCGCCGCGAAGGCCGCCGGCGTCGCCCTGATCCTGGTCGGCCACGTCACCAAGGACGGCGCCATCGCCGGACCGCGGTCCCTGGAACACCTCGTCGACGTGGTGCTGCACTTCGAGGGCGATCGCAACGGCCCACTGCGGATGGTCCGCGGGATCAAGAACCGATTCGGCGCCGCCGACGAGGTCGGGTGTTTCATGCTGCACGACAACGGGATCGAGGACGTCAACGACCCGTCGCACCTTTTCCTGGATCAGCGGCCCGCCCCGGTCGCGGGCACCGCGATCACGGTGGCCCTGGACGGAAAGCGGCCGCTGATCGGCGAGGTGCAGGCGCTGCTGGCGACCCCGTCGGGCGGCTCGCCGCGCCGCGCCGTCAGCGGCATCGACCACGCCCGCGCCGCGATGATCGCTGCCGTGTTGGAAAAGCACGCCCGGCTGAACATCGCCGTCAACGACGTCTACCTGTCGACCGTGGGCGGCATGCGGTTGACCGATCCGTCCTCCGATCTCGCCGTCGCGATCGCGCTGGCCTCGGCGTATACGAACCTGCCCCTGCCCACCACGGCGGTGATGATCGGCGAAGTGGGGCTGGCGGGCGACCTGCGCCGGGTCATTGGGATGGAGCGGCGGCTGGCCGAAGCAGCGCGCCAGGGATTCAGCATCGCGCTCATCCCGGACGGCGACGATCCCCGGCGCGAGATAGTGCCGAGCGGGATGCGGGCGCTGCGTGCGCCGACCATCGTGGCGGCCCTCCAACACATGAAAGCCATCGCCGAGCGCCCCAACGGCTGGACGCATAACGCCGTGGGGCCGCACAATGACACGCTGTGACCCGTCCGACACTGCGTGAGACCGTCGCCCGCCTGGCGCCGGGCACCGGGCTGCGCGACGGCTTGGAGCGCATCCTGCGCGGCCGCACCGGTGCGTTGATCGTGCTCGGCAACGACGAGAACGTCGAGGCCATCTGCGACGGCGGGTTTGCCCTGGATGTCCGGTACGCGCCGACGCGGCTGCGCGAGCTGTCCAAGATGGACGGCGCCGTCGTCCTGTCCACCGACGGCGGCCGCATCGTCCGCGCCAACGTGCAGTTGGTTCCGGATCCGTCGATACCCACCGACGAATCGGGGACCCGCCACCGGTCGGCGGAGCGCGCCGCGATCCAGACCGGGTACCCGGTGATCTCGGTCAGCCACTCGATGAACATCGTCACCGTCTACGTCGCCGGCGAGCGCCACGTGGTGGCCGATTCCGCGACCATCCTGTCGCGGGCAAACCAGGCGATCGCCACCCTGGAGCGGTACAAGATGAGGCTCGACGAGGTCAGCAGGCAGCTGTCCCGCGCGGAGATCGAGGACTTCGTGACGCTGCGCGACGTGATGACTGTGGTGCAGCGGCTGGAGTTGGTCCGGCGCATCGGCCTGGCGATCGACTACGACTGCGTCGAGCTCGGCACCGACGGCCGCCAGTTGCGGCTGCAGCTCGAGGAGTTGTTGGGCGGCAACGACATCGCCCGCGAGCTGATCGTCCGCGACTATCACGCCAGCCCCGAGCCGTTGTCCAAAGCGCAGATCACCGCCACGTTGGACGAGCTGGACGCCCTCTCGGACACCGAGCTGCTCGACTTCACCTCGCTGGCAAAGGTTTTCGGATACCCGACGACGGCGGAGGCGCAGGATTCGGCGCTGAGCCCGCGTGGCTACCGCGCGATGGCCGGCATCCCACGGCTGCAGTTCGCCCACGTGGACCTGTTGGTCCGGACCTTCGGAACGCTGCAGGACCTGCTGGCGGCCAGCGCCAACGACCTGGAGTCGGTGGACGGCATCGGCGGGATGTGGGCCCGCCACGTGCGCGAGGGATTGTCACAGCTGGCGGAATCGACCATCGCCGATCCGCTCACCTGAACGCGGTCAGCCCGCGGGAATGGGGCCCGGGGCGACGCCCGGCGGGGCCTCCGGCGGCGGCGCGAGCGCCGGCTGACCCGGCTGCCCCGGCACGGGTCCCGGCGGCGGTGGCGGCTGATTCATGATGAACGGGACCGGCTGCGAGCGCAGGTTGCCCAGCTGCACGACGAGGTTGTAGGTGCCCGGCCCGATCGCCGGCCGCGGCAGCGGGCAGTGCGGCGCCGACCCCATGCCCGTCCAGGTCACCGCGGTCGTCACCTGCTCGCCCGGCGTGAAGGTCTTGATCAGGGTCTCGTTGGACGGCGCGCAATCCAGGTTGGACCACAGCCGCTTGTTGTCCAGCGAGTAGACGTAGGCGGCGAGCGACGCGGCACCCACGTCCCGCTTGCACGACACCAGGCCGATGTTGGTGACGACCATGGTGAACTTCGGCTGGTCGCCGATGAAGTACTGGGGCGCATTGGTCAGGCCTTTGACGCCCAGCGTCGAATCGGGGCAGTCATCGCCCTCCTTCAGCACCGGCGGCGGCTGCACCGCGGCGGTGGGGGTGGGCGACTCGGGGTTTTGCCCCTGCGGGGCCGGTACCGGCGTGACGCCCTCCTGCCCCGGAGGCGGCGCCTGGTTCGGGGGCGCGGCGGGCTTGCTTTGGGCGGAGTTGGGCTTGTCGGCGCCGGCGGGCTTGGCGCCCGCCTTGTTGCCCATGAACGCAACGACGATGGCGGCCACGACCCCGATCACGACGACCGCAAGGCCCAGGGCGAGGCCCCTGCGCCGCCAATAGATCTCGGTAGGTAGCGGGCCACGCGGTTCCAGATCCAGCACGATCACACCGTAGGCCCAGGTCACGCGGATTTGTTCGATCCGCGTCGGCGTGTCGCCCTGTTTGCTGGCCGACCGCCGTGTAGGTGGCGGTGAGAAAGGCGGCCGTTATTCGCCGATATCGCCGACGTGGTCGACCAATGCGGCGCGCCCGTCGGCGAGGTGGTACGTGACGCCGGCGATCCCCAGCGTGCCCGCGGACACCCGCTCCGAGATGGCCGAAGAGCGCGCCATGAGCTGCGCCAGCGTCTCCTTGACGTGGCGTTCCTCGAACTCGTCGACGCGGCTCAGGCCGTCGCGCCGGCCCATCAGGATCGACGGCGCGACCCGCTCCACCACGTCGCGCACGAAACCGCCCGGTATGGCGCCGTCCTGGATCGCCGCCAGCGCCGCCTTGACGGCGCCGCAGCTGTCGTGGCCGAGGATGGCGATCAGCGGCACGTCGAGCACCGTCACCGCGAACTCGATCGAGCCCAGCACCGCCGAGTCGATGACCTGCCCGGCGGTGCGAACCACGAACATGTCACCCAGACCCTGGTCGAAGATCAGCTCGGCCGCCACGCGGCTGTCCGAACAGCCGAACACGACAGCGGTGGGTTTCTGGCCCGCGGCCAGGCTGGCCCGGTGGTCGACGCTCTGGCTGGGATGCTGAGGCTGGCCGGCGACGAATCGCTCGTTACCCTCTTTGAGTGCTTTCCATGCGGTTACCGGGCTGGTGTTTGGCATGCCACACATCATGCCGCACCCGCGCATGAAGTTCCGCCCGAACGAACTCATCGACTGGTACGACCGGTCGCGCCGCGACTTGCCCTGGCGGGAACCGGATGTCACCGCGTGGCAGGTCCTGGTCAGCGAGTTCATGTTGCAACAGACGCCGGTGGCGCGGGTGCTCCCGATCTGGCCGGATTGGGTGCGGCGCTGGCCCACCCCGTCGGCCACCGCCGCGGCCAGCGCCGCCGACGTGCTGCGGGCCTGGGGCAAGCTGGGTTACCCGCGGCGGGCCAAGCGATTGCACGAGTGCGCCACCGTGATCGCGCGCGACCACGACGATGTGGTTCCCGACGACGTCGACGTCCTGATGACGCTGCCCGGCGTCGGTAGCTACACCGCGCGGGCGATCGCGTGCTTCGCCTACCGCCGCCCGGTGCCGGTGGTGGACACGAACGTGCGGCGGGTGGTGGCGCGCGCGGTGCACGGCCTGGCCGACGCCGGTGCGCCGTCCGCGGCGCGCGACCACGCCGACGTCTCCGCGTTGCTACCGGATGACGGACGGGCGCCGCAGTTTTCGATCGCGTTGATGGAGCTGGGCGCGATCGTGTGCACCGCACGGGCCCCCCGATGCGGGTTGTGCCCGCTTGACGGGTGCGCGTGGCGGGGGGCGGGTTGTCCTCCCGCGCAGGGGCCGGCCCGCCGGGTGCAGACCTACGCCGGCACCGACCGCCAGGTCCGCGGTCGGTTGCTGGATATCTTGCGCGCCAACGATTCCCCGGTCACTCGGGCGGAACTTGACGTGGCGTGGCTGACCGATCCGGCGCAGCGCGATCGCGCGCTGGATTCGCTGCTGGCCGACGGCCTGGTGACCAGGACGGTCGACGGCCGGTTCGCGTTACCGGGCGAGCAATGAACGGCCTCGATCAGAGATCGTTGCCGGCGTAGGACTGGTTGAAGCTCTTGTTGGCCAACGGAAAGTCGGGGACGATGGTGTCGGTCATCGCGACGGGCAGCGCGGGCCAGTTGAACCACGAGGGGTCGACGATCTTCGCTCGGGTGATGCGATTGGCGGCATCGATTTCGACGCGGTGAACGATGGTGCCGCGCCATCCTTCGACGATGCCGATCCCGCTGCGGGGCGCGTGCAGCGCCGGCAGATCCTCGGTGTATTCGATTGGGCCGGTGTGTGATTCGATCAGGTGGCAGCACAATTCGGCAGACGCGGCGAATTCGTCGCGCCGCACCGTGTAGCGGGCCAGCACATCGCCCGCGTCGGCGCCGATCTCGGTGACGGGCAGGGTGGTGGTCGGGTGTTCGAGCCGCGCGTCGGTGCGGATGCCGCTGGCCCGCGCGACATAACCCAGGCAGCCGAGGGCCCGCGCGTCTTCGTCGTGCAGCGCGGCCGTGCCGGCGAACCGGTCATACACCCCGGAGTTGCGCAGGGTCAGCTCGGCGATCTCGGCGACATCGGCCGCGACGGACCGCAGTTCGTCGGCGTCGGGCAGCGCCCGCAGCGCCACCGTGGCGGGGCGGATGGCGCCGCGCAGCAGCCGGTGTCCGGTGACATTCGCGTTGAGCCGCAACAGTTTTTCGCGGACGCGTTGGGCGTGGGCGTTGGCGAGGGAGAACCCGACGTCGTTGGCCAGCGCGCCCAGATCGGCGACGTGGTTGTAGAGCCGTTCGAGTTCGACGAGCAGCGCCCGCAGGCGGTGCGCCTCGTCGGGCAGTTCGATACCGAACCCGTCCTCGATGGCCAGGCTGTGGGCGAGCGCGTGCGCGACGGAGGTGTCGCCGCTGACGCGCTCGGCCAGCTCGACGGCGCCCGCAGCCAGCCGACCCTGGAAGAGCCTTTCGACGCCCCGGTGGACGAACCACAGCCGGATCTTGAGCCGCAGCACGCTTTCGCCGGCGACGGAGAAGCGGAAATGGCCGGGCTCGATCAGCCCGGCGTGCACCGGGCCCACCGGAATCTCGTACACCCCGGGCCCCTCGACGGTGACGAACGGGAAAGCGCCGACGCGGTCGAAGCGCGGCGAGGGCGCGGCGTTGCCGCGCATGGGATACCACTCCTCGGGCCAATGGGCATGCCGGACCAGTCGGCGCGCTTTGGGGTGCCCGAGGGGCCGGATTCCATAAAGGTCGGCCATCTCGCGCTCGAAGCGGCCGGCCGCAAACGACAGGTACGCCAGCGACTGAAGCGCCGGATCGTCCTTGCTCACCACGCATTCGAGCTCGACGCGGCGATCGGGCCGGCCGGCCAGGAACAGGTAGACGACGCGGAAAGCGTCGCCGTCGTCGTGGGCGGCCACCAGTGCCAGGCGAAAGCCCTTGCCCAGCAGGTCTTCCGCCATCTCGGCGACACCGTTTTGGGAAAGCCGGTGGCGCAACCAGTTACGGTTCACCGCGGCGTCCCGACGTTGGTTGCCGCGGTGGTGAACAGGCCGGTCAACGGGCCGGCCGTGACGCCGAGCACCAGCGACGCCGCGACGCCGACGACCAGGGCCGCCGCCACCGTTCGCGGCACGGCGATCTCCGGTGTGGCACCGGGGCGGTCGCCCAGCAGGATTCGCCCGCAGTTGCGCGCCAGCGCGGCGAAGGCGACCACGATCAGCAGCAGTGCCGGCCCCAGGGCCCAGGCCAGCCGGGCATCGGCCAACGATCGGGCGATGGCCAACTCGCTGGCGAACATCGCAAACGGCGGCAGCCCGAGCAGCACGACGACTCCGACGACAAGCGATACGCCGATCAGGCGGGAGCGCCGCAGCACGGCGCCGATGTCGGCGATCGCGGTAGAGCCGTGCGCGGCCTGCAGCTGGCCGGTCGCCAGGAAGAGGACCGTCTTGCCCAGGCCGTGGGCGAGGACGTGCAGCAGCAGCGCCGCGATGGCCAGGGTGGTCCCGGCGGCCGCGGCGATCGCGATCAGCCCCATGTTCTCCATGGAGGAGTAGGCGAGCATCCGTTTGATGTCGGGCGTCAGCGTCAGCATCAGGGCCGCTATCACCAGCGTCGCCAACCCGATCACCAGCAGCCCCGCCCGCATGAACGCGGGTCCGGCCGCCGCGGCGATGATCGGCTTGATGCGGATCAGCACCGAGAACGCCACCGACAGCAGCACCCCGCTCATCAGCGCCGAAACCGGCGCCGGGGCCTGGCTGTGGGCGTCGGCCAGCCAGGTGTGGAACGGAAACAGCCCCACCTTCGCGCCGTAGCCGATGAGCAGCAATCCACCCGCAAGCCGGGCGATGTCGGGATTGAGCCCCACGGCATGCGCCGTGAGTACATCGAGGTTCAGGGCTGCCGCGGCCGGCGCACCGGCGTGCTCGGCGGCGTAGTAGAGCAGCACCGTGCCCAGGAACGCGATCGCGATGCCGACCGAGCAGATCACGACGTACTTCCACGTCGCCTCGAGTGCGCCGCGGGTGCGGCGGTGCCCAACCAGAAACGCGGTGATCACCGTGGTGGCTTCGATGGCGATCCAGACGATGCCGATGTTGTTGGCGCACACCGCGACAACCATCGCCGCCACGAAGGCCGCGGTCAGCGCCCCGTACTCGCGGGCGCCGCGCTCATCGGTGTGCCCGTGCGCAAGTTCGGCGTTCACGTAACCGATGCTGGCCCAGGTCGCCAGCGTCGCAACGCTTCCGATGACGATCAACATGGTGACGGTGAGGGCGTCCACTCGCAGCATCCCGCCCAGCGCGAACCGCGTGCCCGGTCGGGTGAGCACCCCGAGGGCCGCACCGCACCCGAGCACGCACACCGCCGAGACGACGATCAATGCCGCGGTGGCCCTGCGCCATCCGGCGATCAGGGTGACGATCGACGCACCGACGGGCGCGAGGATCGCGGCGAGCAGTAGACCCAACATCAGTCGTGCAACTCCTGCAGCGCGTCCAGGTCCGCGCCGCCGAACGCCCGGGACAGCCGGCCGGTCAGGACGCCGATGACGATGACCGCGAACAGCACGTCCAGCGAGGCGCCGAGCTCGACGATCAGCGGCACCCCGGCGGTGAGCAGGAACGCGGTGGCGGCGATTCCGTTGTCCAGCATCAGGAATCCCGCGGCCTGGGAGACCGCGTGCCGGCGCGTTCCCATGACGAGCAACGCAATGAGCACCACCGCCGTGGCGGCCGGCACCGCGGTCGTGGTGGCCGCGGGCTGCAGATTCACCAGGGGACCGGTGGCGGCGAAGGCGGCCAGCGTCAGCGCCGCGGTGATGAGTAGCGAAGTCGCGGTGTTGATCAGCGGGGTGGCTTCGCGGTGGCATTGCGGGTCGGCGCCGGTCGCGCGCGCCAGCAGCCGCGGCAATATCGCGGCCCGCAACACCAGCACGGCGACACCAACGCCGATGAGCGCACCGTCGCCGTCATACACACCGCGCAGCACGGGAATGGCCGCCAGGGCGACGCCCTGCCAGGCCAGCAGACGGACGATGGCGGTCAGGTCGCGGCGCCACACGATCAGCACCGCGGCCAGCAGCAGTCCGCCGGCGGCGAGGTCGACCAGTACCGTAAAAGTGTTGTACGTCATGCCGGCACCCCGAAGAAGTTGGCCGCGACGACCGCGAGCAGCGCCAGCAGAAACGATCCGGCCAGCAACTCGGGAACCCGGAACAGCCGCAGCTTGGCGACGAACACCTCGACGGTGGCCAACAGTCCCGCCAGGGCCGCGACCTTGGCGGCCACGGCCGCGAGGCCGACGACGACGTCCACCGCGCTGGGCCGGTCGCCGGCAATGCCCCAGGGCGCAAACAGGTTTGCCAGCAGCGCCAGCAGCACCGTCAGCCGCATCCCGGCCGCCCACTCGACCAGTGCCAGTCGGGGACCGGCGTATTCGAGGACCATGGCCTCGTGGACCATCGTCAGCTCGAGATGGGTGGCCGGGTTATCCACCGGCAGGCGCCCGGTTTCGGCGACGATGACGATCACCAGCGCGGTGAACGCCAGCACCGCGGCGAGCGACACCACCTGCCCGGGATGGGCGACGGTGTGCGCCACCAGGGCACCGAGATTGGCCGAGCCCGCCGGCATCGATACCGCGAAGACCGCCAGCAGGATCGTGGGTTCGACGAGCGCGGCGATGGTGATCTCGCGGCTGGCACCCATGCCGCCGAACGAGGTGCCGGTGTCGATGCCGGCCAGGGTCAACGCGACGGTGCCCACGAACAGCAGGCCGACGACGGCGAACAAGTCGGCGCTGGCATCCAGCGGGGATCCGGTCGCGACCAGCGGCGCGATCGCTGCGATCAGTAGCGTCGATCCGGCGATGACGGCGGGCGCGGCCGCGAACACCACCGTCGTACCGCGCGGCGTGATCTGTTGCTTGCCAAGCTGTTTGATGATGTCGCGCCACGGCTGCAAGATGCCGCCACCGACGCGTCCTTCCCAGCGCGCGCGCACCTGGCGGGTCAGGCCGACGACCAGCGGAGCGCCGGCCACCACGGCGCCGATTTGCACCGCGCCCGCGACGTAGGAAAGGACGTTCATCGGGCGACCACCAGCACGGTCAGCACACCGAGCGCGCCGTAGGCCAGGTACAGGTGCACGCTGCCGGTATGGGCGCGCCGGACCACTCGCGCCGCGGCCGAGATCGCGTGGATCACCGGCGGGTAGCAGCGATCCTCGATCGCGTCGCCGATGGTGCTGCGGTAGGTGATCTTGTCGGCCAGGTACCGCGATTCGGCGCTGTGGGTGACTTCGATGTCCGTGTCGGGACGCAGGACATCGTCGAAGACCCGTTGCAACGGCTCGGCGAAGGAGGTCGCGGTGTACTGCATGCGGGCGGTGAGATCGTCTGCACCGCAAGCCCATAGGGGCGCCGTGACGGGCTCGGGGCGCCGTCTGCGGCGCCATTGTGCGAGCATCGCCGCGGCCAGCGCGGCCGCGCAGCAGCCGGCGACGATCACGCCGGGTGCGATCGACCCTTGCAGGCCGGGCAGGCGAACCAGGGCACCGAAATCGGTGAATTCCACCGTCCGGGCGGCGGGTAGCGCAGCGACCGCCTGGCGCAGCGCGGGGGCGACGGTCGCGGGCGCCACGGCCAGGGTCACGCAGGCGGCCGCTGCGAGCGCCATGCCGGCCAGCATGCTGCGCGGCGCCTCGACGGCCCCGGCGGCCCGCTCGGAGCGCGGCCGCGCCAGAAATCCGATGCCGAACGCCTTGACCATCGCCGCCACGCCCAGGCCGGTGGTGAGCGCGACCGCGCCCACCGCCAGCGGTGTCGTCAACGCCAGGACGGCGACGTGTTCTGCGGCGGTGTGGATCAGCGACTGGACCAGCAGCCACTCGCTGACGAACCCGGCGCCCAGCGGTAGCCCGCACGCGCCGAGCGCCGCCACCCCGAACAGGGCGGTGGTCGCCGGCATCCGGCGGGCCAGACCGCCCAGCCGGTCGAGGTCACGCAGCCCGGTCGCGGCCAGCACCGACCCGGCGGACAGGAAGCCGAGACTCTTGAACGCCGCGTGCGCGATCAGGTGCAGCATGGCCGCGGCCGCGGCGATCGTCGCCGGCCGGTGTGCACCGGTGGCGGCGAAGAGGGTCGCGGCTCCCAAGGCCAGCGTGATCAGCCCGAGGTTCTCGGTTGTCGAATACGCAAGTAGCCGCTTGAGGTCCGTGGCCACCGAGGCCTGCACCACGCCGTAGAGCGCCGACACCCCGCCGACGACCATCAAGACCAGGCCCCACCAGCGGGGGCCCGGGCCCAGCAGCTGCAGATCGAAACGGCAGATGCCGTAGACGCCGAGGTTGACCATGGCCGCGCTCATCAGCGCCGACACCGGACTGGGCGCCTCCGGGTGGGCGCGCGGCAACCAGGCATGCAGCGGCACCAGCCCGGCCTTCGAACCGAACCCCGCGACCGTCAGCAGGAACACCGCGTTGCAGGCGCCCGGCGAGATCCGGTGCAGGTCGGCGAACCGGTTCGCGCCCCCGGCCGCCGCAAGCACCGTCAGCGCGGCCAGGATCGCGGCGAACCCCAACTGGGTCATCACCGCGTACACCAGGGCGGCGGAGCGAACCTGCGGGCGGGTGTGTTCGGCCAGCACCAACACCAGCGACGCGGCCGCCATCAACTCCCACGCCAGCAGGAAGGTGGTCACCGACCCCGCCGCGGGTACGACGAGCATCGCAGCGACGAACAGCGGCAACACCGCGAGCGTCGCCCTGCCCAGGTGGCCGCGGCGGGCATACCCGATCGTGTACAGCCCGACGGCAACCGCGACCGCGCCCGTGAGCGTCATGAAGAACCCGCCGAGCGGGTCGAGGCTCAACTGCACCCCCGACAGGGGAAGCAGCCACCCGATGCGGACTTCTCGCACCGGGCCGAACATCCCGATCATGCCCGCCCATACCC
>NZ_LZIC01000118.1 GCF_001667185.1 Mycobacterium sp. 852002-50816_SCH5313054-b
ACCCGGCGCGCCACCGTCGAGATCGTATGCGCGGTGGCCGAGGACAAGCCCAGCTTCCAGCCAACCAACCCCGCCAGCGACCGCACCCCCGTCATCCCCCACAACTCATCGCGATCCAACTCCGCGGCGATCTCCACCAAGCGCCCGTCGATCGCGTTGCGCTGCCCGGCCAGCTCCGCCAACTCCTCGAACAACACCTCCAGCCGCTCTTTCGGGCTTAGCGCCACGGGAGAGGATGCGGTCGAAGACATAGCCCCATCATCACAGCGGGGTCCGACAATTTTCGGCCGCCAGAGCGAGGGGTTACTGCGGGTGGCTCGCCACGTAGTCCGCCGCGGAAATCGGCGACGTCGCCGCGTAGCCGATCGGCAGCAACACGTCGCCCGCGGTCGTGCGGCAGTAGACGTCCCACCGGTAATACGCGCCGAAGGTCGACGGATCGGCGGCCAGCAGCGCCGCGTATTGGTCGACCGCGCGGACGTATTCGTTCGCGTGGTTGTACTGGTAAATAGCGTGATCGCGGTCGTTCGCAAAGCCGTTGGCGGCCAGGTAACGCCCGGCCGCCATGATGCTGTCGCGGGGTGAGTCGATGTCGCCGCCCTGCCCGTAGCCGGCGAAGGTCGCGGGCAAGAACTGCATGGGTCCGTGCGCGCCGGCGGTGCTGACGCCGACGATGCTGCCCAGGCGGGTCTCGATGAGGTTGATGGCGGCCAGGTAGTTCCAGCCGACCCCGGAGGCCGCCTCCGCCTGGTGGTAGTAGCCCAGCAGCTCGTCGGCCGGGGCCGGCGGCTCGATGCGCCACGCGGGCAGCGTGTCCCGCACGGGCGTCATCGCGGTCAGCTGCCGGCGGGCGTCGACGTTGCGGTCGTAGACGTCGAGCAGCGACGCCGGGATTCGCGGTCGCGCGGTCGCGTCCCATTCGGGATGCCGCCCGATGGCGCGATACGCCGCCTGCTGGCGCTTGGCCGCCGCCGTCAGCGCCGGCTCGGAGGTCGACGGGTCGCGCAGCGCGTGCTCGTCGGCAACCAGGTCGTCGGCCACCTGCGCGGGGTCGGATGCCAGCTGGGGCTGCGCGCCCTCGGGCATCCTGGGCGCAGCGGGCAACACGGTGGTCGGGGCGGCCAACGCCGCACCTGGCTGGGTGACGCCGGCGAGCGCGAGCACGATCGCTCCCAGGACAAGGGCGCCTGCACGGTTACGGCTCATAACGTTCACCTCGGTCCGATCCGAGTCGGGGTACGTCAACGGTAGCGACACCGGCGGCGGCCATCGGGGGCACCCGCGACGACGGGGATGGCCGCCGCGTCGCCGCGTTCGCGTCGGGAGCCTCATCGCGGCCCAGCGCGGTGGCGGACGCCACCATCGCGAGCACCGCGACCGCGAGCACTGGGGCCGCCGCGCCGCGCACCGCCACGTGCTCACCGAGCACCACCACCCCGAGCGCTACGGCGACGACCGGCTCACCCACCAGCATGATCGGCACCGACGCCTGCAGCGCGCCGGCATGAAATGCCGACTGCTGCAACACCGTTAGCGCGACCGCCGACGCGACCAGCACATAAGGCGCCGGGACGGTCATGAGCCCGTGCCAGCCGCCTAGGGCAAAACGGTGCGTGCAGATCTTGGTCAGCACGGCGACCATGCCCAGCAGGACCGCGACCGGGACCGCCAGCAGCATCGCACGCGCGCGTCCAGCGGTGCGGCGTGCCGCAACCACGCACGCAGCCACCAGCGGCACGGTCATCACCAGCGCGAGCGTCCACGCCGGTACGGGAGGCCGGTTGTGGCCCTCGCGGGGCTGTCCGACGAGCACGAACACCGCCAGCGCGGCGGTCAGCACCGCCGCCCAGCCCCAGTCGGCCCGCCTGATGCGCTGGTGGCTGAGTCTGGCGCTCATCGGCAAGGCGAACAGCAGCGAGGACACCAGCAGCGGTTGGACCAACAGCAGGGACCCATGAGCCAGCGCCAGCGCCTGAAAGACGTAACCGGCGACGGCGGCCAGCGTGCCCGCCCACCACAACGGATCGCGTACCACGGTCGTCGTCACGGCGGTCGACACGGCTCCGCCGGCGGGAACGCCTTGGGCCACTCGCTGCCGAATCACGATGCCCAGCGCGGCCCAGAACGCTGCGAGCAACGCGGACACGATCGCCACCGCGTGCAGCGCCACCCACCCCATGACCCTGCAGGTACCCCGGGTCTTAGTGCGGCAAAACGCCGCGCGACGAGCGACCGGTCACTGGTAGAAGGTCGTCGTCCCGACGCCACTGGGGCTGTAGGAGACGTAGACCGGATGTGCCAGGAAGGGCAGGGCCCCGGTGTTCATGATGTACGGCGACGGCGTCGGGAAGTACGTCCCGTCGTAGATGTAGGAGTACAGCAGCGCCCCGTTGGGGGCAAAGACGCTGATGAGCTCGCCCGGCACCGCATTGAGGCCGGTCGGGATGGTCCCTGACACACCGCCGGAATCGATGACCGCGTTCACCGAGTACTGCGGGAAGATCGCGCCGAGCGGGCCGGTGCCGATCTCCAGGGTGGCGATCGGAGATCCGGCGAAGGTGGCGATGGGGTTCAGGTTCGTCGGCGGCGGGCCGAACTGCAGGTAAGGGTGCTGCCCGGTTTCGTTGATCAGCAGGCCCGAGTTGTAGGGCGCCGGCAACGCCTGGGTGGCGATGCTCGGGCCCGGACCCCCGGCGTTGGGGCCGACACCCAAAACGCCGCTCGCACCGTCTGGGGCAAAGTAGGACTGGAACGTCAGGCCGTGGTTCATTGCCGCCGAAATGGATGCCGGCCATGCGAAGAGTTCGATGTCGACGGGCGTGCGCGAGGTGACGAGTCCGCCGCCGAAATTCACCGGCGCGTTATACGTCGCGTACAGATAGTTGATTCCGCCGCTGTAGCCGCCAATGCCGAAACCGGTGGGCAAACCGAGCTGGAGTGTGCCCAGTAATCCCCCGGCGTTCTGGAATGGGATCACCAGACCGGTGGACCCGGTATCGACCAGCAACGGCACGGGTGCCCCGCCGCCGACGGACGCGTTCACCAACGGCTCCGCGCCGCCGTAGAGGGTCAGCGGGGCGGTCGCCGTCCCGCCGTTCACGGCGCCGCCGAGGCCCACCGCCGGCCCGGCGCTGATCAGCGGACGCCCGAACAGAAACTCGGTGGGCCCGTTGATCGCGGCGATGGCGTAGTGCTCGAGGGTGCCGAGCCCCGGGCCGCTGGCCGCGGAGTTCAGTGAACTCATTACGGTGCCAACGGGATTCGCGCTCGTCGCGCCGGATGCCTGGGCCGGCAGGCCCTGCACCGCGGCCGACCACGAGGACAGTTGCGCCGCCGCCGCCGCAACACCGCCGTGGTAGTCGACCATCGCGACCACGTCCCTGGCCCACATCTGCTCGTAGTCGGATTCGGCGGCGGCGATCGCGGGTGCGTTCTGCCCGAACAGGTTTGAGACGACGAGCTGCACCAGCTCGTTGCGGTTGGCGCTCACCAACGCGGGATGCACGGTGGCGACGACGGCGGATTCGAACGCGCTCGCGATCGTCTGGGCTTGCGCGGCGGCCGATTGCGCTTGCGTCGCAGCCGCACTCAGGACGCCCGTGTATCGCGCGGCGGTCGACAGCATCGCCGTCGAGGCGGTCCCCCGCCAGGCCTCGCCGGCCAGGCCGGAGGTGATCGACGAAAACGACTGCGCCGCTGCGCCCAACTCGGCGGCCAGTCCGTCCCACGCCGTCGCGGCGGCCAGCATCGGTGCCGAGCCCGCGCCCGCGTACATGAGCATCGAATTGATCTCCGGCGGTAAGACCAAAAAGCTCATCCCCGATGTCCTTCCCCTCCGCGCCCGGTCGGATTCGAGAACGGCCTAGACCGGTACGGCAAACTTTAGGAAAAGACCGGGGCGCCGACGTGAAAATGCGCCCTTCCGCAACGGAATTCGGGCGTAATCGGCGCGGACGCCTCAGGTCACTGGAAAATGGTCGAGGTGTTGTTGCCGAAATCGACGTACACCGGGTGCTCCGCGAAAATCAGGTTCCCGGTATTCATCAACCCGCTCGAGATCGGCGTGGGGGAATAACCGTTTGAACCCGTCCCGTCCAAAACGTAGGAATACAGCAGGTGCGTACCGTTGCTGTCGTAGACATTTATTAGGTCCCCGGGTACCGCGCCGATGCTCGCCGGCAGGGTCCCTTGCACACCGCCGGAGTCGACGATCGAGGCGACGTTTGGTTGCAGCGGCCCGGCACCAATCTGCACCTGCAGGTTGGTGATGGGTGACCCGTTGAGCGTCGTCAGCACCGGGGTGCTGACAGTGTTGTGGCCACCGAACTGCAGGTAAGGGTTCGTCGCAGTTTGGTTGATCAGCAGGCCGGAGTTGTAGGGCGACGGCAAAGCCTGCAGCGGAATGCTCGGGCCGGGGCCGCCTGCGTTCGGGCCGACACCGAGGACGCCCGACGCTCCGTCGGTCGCGAAGAAGGACTGGAACGTCAGGCCGCTGTTCATCGCGGACGAGATGGACACCGGCCAGGCGAAGAGTTCGACGTTGACGGGGGTCGGCGCGGTCATAATTCCGCCGCCGAAATTGACCGGCGCGTTGTACGTGAGGTACAGGTAGTCCAATCCCCCGCTGTAACCGCCGATACCCGCTCCGTGCGGTATGCCGAGTTGGAGCAATCCCAACAGGCCCCCGACCTTGGTAAAGGGGACGACCAGGCCCGTGGATCCGGTGTCGACCAGCAGCGGCATGCCCGACCCGGTGCCCACGGTGGCGTTCACCAGCGGCTCGGTGCCGCCGAAGACCGTCAGAGGGGCGGTTGCGTTTCCGCCGGTGATCGTGCCGCCGAGCGGGGCCGACCCCCCGCCGCCGATCAGGGGGAAGCCGAACAACAGGTCGGTGGGCGCGTTGATGATGTTGACGGCGTAGTGCTCGACCTGGGCGACGACGTTGGTCGCCTCGTTCTCGACGCCCCCGAGCAGGTCGACGATGGGGTTGGCGGCCGCCGGGGTGGCCGGGCTCAGCGCAGCGGCCGCGGGGCTGCCGGCGATCGCGGCGGTCGCCTGGCCCGGCAGGCCCTGGATGGCCGACGACCAGGACGACAGCTGGGCGGCGGCGGCCGAAACCCCGCCGTGGTAGCCCACCATCGCGGACACGTCCTGGGCCCACATCTCCTCGTACTGCGCCTCCGCCGCGGCGATCGCGGGTGCGTTCTGCCCGAAAAGGTTCGAGAACACCAGCTGAATCAGCTGACTGCGGTTGGCGGAAACCAACGCGGGGTGCACGGTGGCGGCCAGGGCGGATTCGAACTCGCCGGCCACCACCTGGGCTTGGAGGGCGGCCGTTTGCGCCTGCGCCGCCGCCGCGCTCAGCACCCCCGTGTACTGCCCCGCGGTGGACACCATCGCCGTCGACGCGGCGCCCTGCCAGGCGTCACCGGCCAGACCGGTGGTGATCGAGGAGAACGACTGCGCCGCCGAAGCCAATTCGGTGGCCAGCCCGTCCCACGCCGCGGACGCGGCGAGCATCGGCTCAGGGCCGGCGCCCGCATGGAGTAATGCCGAGATGATCTCTGGCGGCGACGTCAGGAAACTCATCCCCCGGTGTCCTTCCCCTCTGCCCCACGACCACGTTTCGTACCGGGGACGGGCAGCTCACGCCACGCGCCGGTATGCCGACTCTAGGAAACTCCGGCCCGAAATTCTCGGTATTCACCAAACGTTTGCACGCCGCGCGGCGGTGAGCGGTCGGCCCGCATGCGTCGCCGCCGCCGACGGTGTGTCAGCATTTGGAAATGAATTCACGCAGCCTTGCCCGCATCGTGGGTGTTTCCTCCGTGACCGCGTGGGCGGCGCTCAGCGCGCCTTTCGCCGCCCCGGCCGCGTCCGCCGACCCCTGCACCGACGTCGCGGTGGTGTTTGCGCGCGGCACCCATCAGGAACCCGGCCTTGCCAACGTCGGGCAAGCGTTCGTCGACTCGCTCACCGCGCAGCTCGGCGGCCGGTCCATCAGCGCCTATGCCGTCAACTACCCGGCCAATGACGACTACCACAACAGCGCGACGGCCGGCTCCAACGACGCGAGCGCGCACATCCAGGACGTCGCCGCCAGCTGCCCCAACACGAAGATGGTGCTCGGCGGGTACTCGCAGGGCTCGACGGTGATCGACCTCGCCAGCCAGACGCTGCCCGGCCCGGCGGCCGACCGCGTCGCCGCCGTCGCGCTGTTCGGCGAGCCCACCAGCGGGTTCTCCAGCATGCTGTGGGGCGGCCAGCCGCTGCCCACGATCAGCCCGGCGCTGGTCGGCAGGACCATCAGCCTGTGCGCCCCCGACGACCCGATCTGCTCCCCGGGCGGCAACATCATGTCCCACATGTCCTACATCGACAACGGAATGGTCAACCAGGCCGCGACGTTTGCGGTCAACAAGCTCGGGCAGGCGCCGCCACGGGACCAGAACGGCTAGTTTCGTCCGGGCACGCTTCCGATGATGCTTAGGTCGGAAGTGTGAAATCCGTGAAATCCCTCGTTGCGTTGTCCCGCGACACGGTCGCGGTCCGGATCCTGATAGCCGTGGTGGTCGGCGTCGCCGTCGCCGTCACGGTCGGCAACACGATCGGCTGGCGGTTCGCGTTGCTCGGGTGGGTCGTCACCGCCGGCGTCTACGTGGTGTGGACGCGGCTGCTCATCGGCGGCATGGACGCCGAGCAAACCCGTGCCTACGTGACCCGCGAGGACCCCACCCGCTGGGTCGCCGACACCGTCGTCGTGTCCGCGAGCGTCGCGAGCCTGCTCGGCGTCGCCTACGTCGTGGCGGCGGGTTCGCGCTCGGGCGCCGTGGCCGTCGCGGCGGCCCTGCTCGGAATCGCGGCCGTCGCGGCGTCCTGGTTCGCGGTGCACACGCTGTTCACCGTGCACTACGCGCGGCTCTACTACGTCGACGAACCGGGCGGGATCAACTTTCACGACCCCGAGCCGCCCCGGTTCCGGGACTTCGCCTACGTGGCCTTCACCGTCGGCATGACCTATCAGGTGTCGGACACCGAGATCGGGCTGAGCTCGATCAGGGCGACGGTGTTGCGCCAGGCGCTGCTGTCCTACCTCCTCGGCGCGGTGGTCCTGGCCGTCACGATCAATCTGGTTGCGGGGCTGGGCTCCAAGCTGTAGCGCCGGGCTAGTCTGGCCGGTATGGCCATCGAGTCCACCATGCTCGCGCTCGGCACCCCCGCGCCGCCGTTCTCGCTGCCCGACCCGGCCACCGGGGCCACGGTCAGCCTCGACGACCTCACGGGCCCGGCGCTCGTCGTCACGTTCATCTGCAACCACTGCCCGTACGTCAAGCACGTCGCCGCCGGCCTCGCCGCGCTGGGCCGCGACCTCGCGGACAAGGGGGTCGCGATGGCCGGCATCTCCAGCAACGACGTCGTCACCTACCCGCAGGACGGGCCCGAACAGATGGTCGCCGAGGCGCGCGGTCACGGCTGGACGTTCCCGTACCTCTACGACGAGACCCAGGATGTCGCCCGCGCCTTCTCCGCCGCCTGCACGCCCGACACGTTCGTCTTCGACGGACAGCGCCGGCTCGTCTACCGCGGCCAGCTCGACGACTCCCGCCCGGGCAACGACAAGCCGGTGACGGCGGCCGACGTCCGCGCGGCCGTCGACGCCGTGCTCGCCGGGCAGCCGGTCGACCCCGATCAGCGGCCGTCGATCGGGTGCGGCATCAAGTGGCGCTGAGCGCGGCGCGCACCGCCGCCACCGGGTAGATCTCGGCGCGCTCGGTTTGGCTGGTCCTTGGGCGGGTATCGCCACAGCACCCATGACCGCGCAACCTCCCGACCCCGATCCCACGCAGACCCCCGGCCTCGAGCCGGGCGGGGGCGTCGCGCCGGGAACCACCCCGCCGGCGGCCCCGCAGACCTCCGGTGTGGCCGAACACCAAGCCCCCGCAACGGGGCGGATGACGCCGAGCGCCGTGCTGACGATCATCGGGGTATGCGTCTTCGTCGTGGCGTTCGCCGCGGTCGGGGTGCTGCTCGTGATGAAAATCGTTGGGGTGGGCTGAGATCTCTGGGGCCTCAGGACACCGGCCCGCCGGGCGAATTCCGGCGATGGCTGTCGCGGCCCGTCCCGGCCGCGTAATCTGCGCGCGAGGGGTCAGGTAGCCCACGGGCGGAAGGCTCGCGATATGCGGTTGGTGGTCGATCTCAACAAGTGCCAGGGCTACGCCCAATGCGTGCCGCTCGCGCCCGAAGTGCTCCGGATGGTCGGCGAGGAGGCTCTGGCCTACGACCCCAATCCCGACGACTCCCAGCGCCAGCGCGTGCTGCGCGCGGCGGCGTCCTGTCCCGTGCAAGCCATCATCCTGGAGCTCGATCCGCCGGCCGACCGGGACACCCGATGACGGCCGCTTCGCTCGTCGCCCGGCTCGTCGATGCGTTCAAGTCCGAGGGCCGCATCGTCATCGTGGGCGCGTCGCTGGCCGGGCTGCGGGCCGCGGAAGCCTTGCGGGAGAGGGGCTTTCGTGGTCCGCTCACGATCATCGGCGACGAGCCGCACGAACCCTACGACCGGCCGCCGCTGTCCAAGCAGGTCCTCAAGGGCTGGGTGCCCGCCGATCACACGAAGCTCCCCCGCCTGCGTCCGGTGGACGCCGACTGGCGGCTGGGCGTGGCGGCGGTGGGCCTGGACCGATCCAACCGCCAGGTGCTGCTCGCCGACGGGGAGAAGGTGGATTACGACCGCCTGCTGATCGCCACCGGGACCAGGGCGCGCCCGTGGTTCAACGCGCACGAGGCCGCCTTGCAGGGGCTGTTCACGGTGCGCACGCGCGACGACGCCGCGCGGCTGGCCGCCGCTCTGCGGGAGCGACCGCGCCGCGTGCTCATCGTCGGGTCGGGGTTCGTCGGCTCCGAAATCGCCTCGGTCTGCCGCGATCTCGACCTTCCGGTGACCGTGGCCGAGCGCGGCAAGGCGCCGTTGACCGGCGCGCTCGGCGGCGTGATCGGCGACATCGCCGCCCAGATGCAGATCGACGCCGGGGTGGACCTGCGGACCGGCGTGGCCGTGGAGGGCCTCGACGGCGACGACGACGGCCACGTCCGGCGGGCCCGGCTCTCCGACGGCACCGTGCTCGACGTCGACGTGGTGGTGGCCTGCCTGGGCTCGATCCGCAACGTCGAATGGCTCGACGGCGCGCAGCTGGCGAGCGGGTTCTGGGGGGTGGCGTGCGACGCCGGGTGCCGCGCGTTCGACATCAACGGTGTGGTGACCGACAACATCTTCGTCGCCGGCGACGTGGCCCGCGCCCCGCACGTCCTCTACGAATACGAGTTCATGTCCCAAGAGCATTGGGACAACGCCGTTTTCGGAGCGGAGGTGGCGGCCAACAACATGATCAGCCTGGAGATGGGGCGGCGGCCGCACCTGCCGCTGCCGTCGTTCTGGTCCGGCCAGTTCGGGGTCAACATCAAGAGCGTCGGGGTGTGCTCGTTCGGTGACGAGATCGTGTTCACGCAGGGCTCGCCCGCGCAACGCCGGTTCGCGGCGGCCTACGGGTACCGCGGCCGCATCGTCGGGGCGGTAACGTTCAACCACGGCAAGTGGCTGCCGTACTACGCGTCGCTGATCGAGCGCTCCGCGCCGTTCCCGCCACCTCCCCCGGGCTACGACCGCCCCGTCATCTTCGAGTCGATGCCGGCCCGGTTCCCCGATCCCCGCGAACCGACCGCCATCCCCGACGTGGTGCTGACCGGACACGACCCCACCTCGCGCGGTGCGGAATTCCGGCCCAGGAGCCGATGATGGACGCCGAAACCGCCTGGGCCGAGGCGATGAAGTTCGAGAACCGCCCGAACCCGTACCCCTTCTTCCGGGAGCTGCGCGAAACGCCGGTGGCCAAGGTCTCGGCCAACACGTACGTCGTCACCGGGTATCCCGAGTTGCTCGCGTTGGCCCACGACCCGCGGATCAGCTCCGACACCCGCCGCAGCCCGGCGGGCCTGGCCGGCGAAAAGCCCGCTGCCGGAAGCGAACACATGGAGGCCTACGGCCGCTCCCCCAGCATCATCGTTTCCGACCCACCCGACCACGACCGGGCCCGCCGCCAGGTGATGCGCCATTTCGGTCCGCCGCACTCCCCCGACGTGATCCCGGGCATGGAGCCGTTCGTCGTGCGACTCGCCAACGAGACGCTGGACCGGGCGAAGGCCCGCGGCAAGGCTCGCCTGGATGTGGTGGAGGACTTCGCCTACCCGATACCCGTCGCGGTCATCTGCCAGATTCTCGGCGTGCCGGTCGAAGACGAGCCGATGTTCCACGGCTGGATCTTCGACTTCATGATGGGCAGCGACCTCGGCCCGGAGGGCGCGACCGACGAGGGCCGGGCCCTGGCCGACAAGGGCCGCGCCAGCACCGCCGCATTGCAGGACTACCTGGGCGCCCTGGTGCGCAAGTACGCGCAAACACCCGGTGACGGCCTGCTGTCCACACTGCTGCACGACGACGGGCCGGACGGCCCGATGTCGGTGCAGGAGACGACGTCCAACGCCATGCTGCTGTTGGTCGCCGGCCACGACTCGACCGTGAACACCATCACCAATTGCGTGATGACGCTGCTGCGCAACCCCGGCTCCTGGGATCTGCTGCGGCAGCGCCCGGAGCTGATCCCGCGCGCCATCGAGGAGGTCCAACGGCTGCAGTCGGCGGTGCAGTTCTTCCCCAGCCGCAGCGCCACCGCCGACATCGACATCGGCGGGACTCTGATCCCGGCCGGGTCGGCTGTGCATCTCGTCTACGCGGCGGCGAACCGGGATCCCCGGCGGTTCGACAACCCGGATCGCTTCGACCCGCTGCGCGAGGACAACGAGCATTTCGGTTGGGGCAGCGGCATTCACACCTGCATGGGCGGCCCATTGGCGCGCCTCGAGGTCAACCTGGCGCTGGAGACTTTCCTGCGCCGTGTCGAGTCTCCGAAGCTGGTCGTCGACCCGCCACCGTACCGGCACAACCAGGTGTTCCGCGGGCCGCGGCACCTGTGGGTGGACTTCGCCGCGGTAACCGACTGAAAGTGGCTACGGCCCAAGGGTGACGGGGTCGCCGACGCGGATGACGCCCGCCGACAGCACCTCGAGGTACGCGCCCGCGCACGGCTGCGGTCCGTGACCGCCTGTGTTCCAACGATTCTCGGCCGCGGGCGTGCGAAGCGCCTGCGGGGCCCGGGGCAGCGGGCCGTGCTCCAGCGTGGGCACCACGCAGCGTGACGTGGACGTCAGGGCGCGCAGTCGCGCCTCCCCCAACACGAGTTCCCTTCCGATCCAGTCGCTTTCGCCGTACGGCGGGTAGCCCGGTGGCGTCGCGATCACCAGGTTCGGCCGGTAGCGCAGCGCCTCGACGCCGATGTGGTCGAGGGTGGCGGTGGAAATCGCGTGCAGCGGGGCCTCGTCGGTGAACGAGTCGCCCGGCGTCGCCTGAGCGATCTCGAGGATTCGGCCCCCGGCCTCGGCGTCGGCTGCGTCCAACCCGAGCTCCAGCAATTTCTCCGGGTCCGGGCGTTCCAGCGTCGCGCCGGCCGGTCGCTGCCTGACCAGCCGGACCGTCCGTCCCAGCAGCCGCGACAGCGTGTCGTCGACGCCGGGGTCGTCGGACGCGAGGTTCGTCCCGTCGGGGAGCCGGATGCTCACCCGTCCGGTGTCGGCGTTGGCGGTGCACTTGAGCAGCCCGCGCCAAAGTCGTGCGTGTTTGGCGCTGGCCACGTGCCCGGTCTCGGTGTCGATCAGGGCCAGCCGCCGGTCGCCCTCGGCGCCGCCCTCGTCGACGAACAGGCTGTCCACGCTCTCGCCGAGCATCGATTTCACCGGGTACCGGCGCAAACTCGCTACCCGCAGTTGTTCCTCCACAACCCTTCCCCCGCGAGAGACCGTGCATCCATCGTCAGGGGAAACAGTATGCGGTCAGGACGGCCGCTTGTAGGGCCGGGAGGCGACTAGCCCGGGCAGTAGGTCGATTCCGCGGCGCTGACCCAGCCGGTCATGTCCGCGAACGAGAAGCCCTTCGAGCTCATGCTGGAGTGCAAGTCGGAGGCGATCGCATCCGGGGTCTTGCCGGCCATCCGGTCGGCGCAGACCGCGTGCCCCATCGCGATCATGTCGGTGTCACTCGACGATGGCCAACTGAATCCCAGGTTCTTCAGTTTCGCCAAGTAGGCGTCGTCCGTGCCGTCGGCCGATGCGATCGCGGTGCTTGCGGTCAGGGCAACGCCAACCATTACGGGGATAGTGAGTTTGGTGAGCCAGCGAGGTGCAAACATTTCGTGCCCCTTCTTTTCCGGTCGGCGTCTGTGTGCCGTCAGTATATGAGCGTTCACGCTAATCGAATATTAAAAATATCGAAACTTGTGAGGGGCCGATTAGGAGGTGACGACCACCGAGTCCTCGCCCGCGCGCCACGCATTCGTGAAGGCTGAGATGGGGACCTGCGTGTCGGCATACCCTGCGGCGGGGTCGTTGAGGTGAACCATCTCCTTGTTGGTGTCGATCCCGGTGACGACGACGAAGTGGTCTGCGTCTTTACGCTGGTCGCTGGTGCTCCAGATGAACGCGTAGTTCACATAGGCGATGATCTTGCGGTTGTTGCTGAGGTATTGCTCCAAGGCCGGCAGTCCCGTCCGGTCGTCGGGTTGCTTGTCCCAGAACATGGTCGACTTGACGCCGAAGTGCTTGAGGAGCACCACCTCGTCCGCCATCTCGATGCCGCCGTTGCCGTTGGTGTGGCTCGGGTCGCCGCGGGGGGCGTAAATGGGGCCGGCATTGGTCCCCGACGGTGTGTTCTGGGCCAGCTTGACCATCTGGCGCTCCGTCGGCGGCGCGCCGGTGACCTCCCCGACGACGTCGGCCGCGGCCATCAGGCCGCAGTTGTCCTCGAGCGACTGTTCCTGCCAGTACTTGGCGGCCGCCTGCGGGTCGCCGTACATGCCGCCGGCGGCCCTCGCCGCCGGGCTACCCCCTGCGAGAACACACGCGGCGGCGACGCAAGCCGCCGCCAGTGCGGCGCGCGCCGCGGCTTCGATCCGGTAACCGAACATGATCACTCGCGGAGGGCAGTGCAGATTTGAATTGCGTGCAAACGGTAGCACCTCCGGCACGCGCACTTGGCGGAAAATCGCACAGCTGGGTCTCATATTCGGTCAACCGGGTGGCCGGAATGCGAAGCTGCCGAATACGCCCGGCGTTATATGCCGTCAAATGACAACTATTGCCCTGATCGACAATTTGCTAGGGGCTCAGTGGGCCAGCAGGCGCTTTTTCTGCTCGGTGAATTCCTCTTCGGTGAGCACGCCCGCGTCGCGCAGGGACGCCAGCTCACGCAGCTCCGCGGCGATGCTGGTGACCGGGCCGCCGGCCTCGGGTGGCGCCTCCTTCGCATCGGTCTTCCCGCTCGTCGTGGGCATCCCGATCCGCTCCCGCCGTCCGGGGCCGCCGCCGGCGCCGCCGGTGCCTGCCATTGCGCGCCCGGCCATGCCGGCCAACGCCATCTGGCTGAACAGGCTTCCCGCGCTCCCGGCTGAGGCATCGGCGGCGGCCGCGGTGGCCGCCGGCAACGCGACGGCCAGGGGCCGGATCATCGTGGTCTCGTAGGTCCACGCCGGCGGAACCGAGAGCGCCCCAATCGTTTTCGCCTCGGCCAGGCCCGCCGATACCGCCGAGCCGCCGGCCAGGTTCGTGATCACCGGGAACGGCGAGGGTGGCACCGGCGCGTTCCCCGGCCACGCCTGGACCCCTGCCCAGCCACTGACGATGTCGTCGGTGTGAAAACCGGTCAGGGCACCGGCAACGTCGAACGGAAGGGCCGGCAGCGCCACCCCCGTGTCGACCCCGAGGCTCGCCGCGCTCAATTCGGGGTCGATGAAAACCCCACTCAGGTTCGCAAGCACCGCAAGGAGGTCGAGGGGCCCGAACTGGGCGGGTGCGGCCGCAAGGCTGGTCAGGGCGGCGGGCACCCCGGATATCGCCTGCGGGGCGCTGGACAACGCGCCCTGCACGTTGCCCGCGGACGTGCCCGTGGCCTGCGCCACCGCCGCGGCCTGGGCGGAGGGCCCACCTTCGTTGGTGCTCCGCGGCGGCGGCGAGAACGGCGTCAGCGCCGTCGCCAGCGCGGACGCGGCGGCGTAGCCGTACATGGCGGCGGCGTCCTGGGCCCACATCTCGGCGTACTGCGCCTCGGTGGTCGCGATCGCCGGGGTGTTCTGGCCGAAGATGTTCGTCGCGACCAGGGCCAGCAGCAGGCTGCGGTTGGCCGCGATCACCGGCGGCGGCACCGTTTCCGCGAACGCGGTCTCGTAGGCGGCGGCCGCGGCCGCGGCCTGGTTGGCGGCCTGCTCGGCCTGCGTGGCGGAGACCCTCGTCCACGCGATGTGCGGCGTGGCCGCGGCGGCCATCAACCCCGCCGACGGGCCGAGCCAGGGGCCGGCGATCAATGCCGCGAGCTCCGATTGGTACGAGCTCGCGGCCGATTGCAGGGCGGCGGCCAAACCGTCCCAAGCCGACGCCGCGGCCAGCATCGGACCCGATCCGGGACCGGCGTACATGCGCGCGGAGTTGACCTCCGGCGGCAGCGCAGCGTAGTCCATGTCGTCCCTCCGATCGGTTCAAAACCGCCAGGCGTTGGCGCTTTCGGTGTCGCGTACTGGGCGGCAGAGCCAGAACCGAGCCAGCAAACGATCGCACGTCCCTCAGTAGTACATGTCCAGTACCCCAACATTGCCAATACCTCGCCGAACGGGCGGGTTAAGGCTCGATGACCGAGGTGGCCACCGTGCGACCACGGACCCGGTCGTGTAGAAGAGTCTGGTGGACGAGCCTCCCAAATCGTTCGATCGGTCGACGTTGCGCGACGCGATGGTCAGCCGGCTGTATCGCCGATCGTTGGCCGAGGGCCAGATCACGGTGCCGGCCGTGCCGGGCATGCTCGAGGACTACGTCCAGATGTGTGCCAACCTGTGCGCCACCCTGGGCGTTCCCTACACGCCGGAACAATCCATCCAGCTCCGGAAGGTGCTGGAAGGCGAGCTGGCCAAGGCGTTCAAGGCCTCGCAACGCTCCGATATCGCGATCTCGTTTCAGCTTCCCTTCGGCACCGGCCTGAATTACCAAGTCAAAGCCGAATGGCGGACGGTCGAGGCCGACTACGACAACTGGGTCGCCACCCGGCCGCCGCCGCTGTTCGGCACCGAAGCCGACGCGCGCGTGGTGGCGCTGGCGGGCGAGGCGGCCGATCCCGCGACGTTTCGGGTGCTCGACGTCGGCGCAGGAACCGGCCGTAACGCGCTGCCGCTGGCCCGGCTCGGGCACCCCGTCGACGCGGTCGAGATGGCGCCGAAGTTCGCCGACGTCATGCGCGCGGAGGTGGAACGCGAATCGCTCGGGGTGCGCGTCATCCAAAGCGACGTGTTCACGGCGGTGGAGGGTGTCCACGACGAGTATCAGCTGATGGTGCTCTCGGAGGTGGTGCCCGACTTCCGGACGACCCACGAATTGCGGGGCCTGTTCGAACTCGCCGCCGACTGCCTGGCCCCCGGCGGACGACTGGTGTTCAACGTCTTCTTGGCGCGACCGGGCTACACCCCCGACAGCACCGCGCGCGAACTCGGGCAGCAGTGCAACACCATGATCTTCACCCGGGACGAGGTGACCGGCGCCGCGGCGGAGCTGCCCCTGGAGCTCATCGCCGACGATTCGGCCTATGAGTACGAGAAGGCCCACCTGCCCGAAGGCGCCTGGCCCCCGACGGGATGGTTCGAGGGCTGGGCCAGCGGGCTCGACGTGTTCGATGTCCCGCGGGATGAGTCGCCGATCGAGTTGCGCTGGCTGGTCTACCAGAAGTCGGGCTGAATCCCGTTGCGCCGAACGTGCATTCACGGCGAGGATGCGGCGATTTTTTCGCAGTGAGTGCACGTTCGGCGCAGAACTCTAGGCCGTCAGGTCCCGGGTGGCCGGGCCCTCCAGCAGGGTGCCGTCCGGTGCGAAGCGCGACCCGTGCAGCGGGCATTCCCACGCGTTGTCGGCGTCGTTCCAGTTCACGATCCCGCCCAGGTGCGGGCAGACCGGCGAAACGCGGTGCTCGGTGCCGTCTACGCGGCAGCGGGCCTCCAGATGCCACGGGGGCCCGCTCACCACGCCGCCCTCGCCGTTGACCGGGCTGCGACGGCCGGCGCGGATTGCCGGCGTGATCCAGCCCTTCGCCAAGTCGAACCCGACCTCGAGGTTGGCCTGCAGGGCCGTCAGCAGACCCGACAGCTCGTGGGGGCTCCAGCTGGCGAACGCACCGGACCAGTCCATCCGGCCGCCCAGGATGCGGCTCGACAGCGCCAGCGCGGCGGCGGGGCCGTTCGTCATGCCCCACTTGTTGAAACCCGTTGCGACGAAGATGGTTTCGGTGTTCGGCAGGATGGGTCCGACGTACGGCAGGTGGTCGATGGGCGTGTAGTCCTGCGCCGACCAGAAGTGGGTCTGCACGGCGCCCGGGTAGTGCTTGCGCGCCCAGCTCGACAGTTCCGCCAGGGATTGCGACGGGCTCTTCTTGCGACCCACTGTGTGGCCGGCCCCTCCTACGATCAGCCGCTCCCCGTCGGCGACGGGCGCATAACGCACCGAACGCGTCGGCGAGTCGGTGGAGATCATCATCGGCCGGGTGATGTTGCCGGGGACCTTGAAGGCCAGGCAGTAGGACCGGCTCGGCTTCACCCGCGCGAAATAGCCGCCGCGATCCAGGATCGGGATTCCGGTGGCGAGCACCAGCTGGCCCGCCTCGAGTTCGACATCGCGCTGCGCGGCGTCGTTGACGTGCACGCGCACCCCCTTGCCGCGCCACGAGACCCGCCGGACCCGGGCGTGCTCGACCAGCCGTCCCCCGCGATCGAGGAGCTCGGCGGCCAGGGAGTCCAGGAACGGCATCGGGTCGAACTGCGCCTGGTCGGGCAGCCGCACGCCGCCGTGGTACGGAAACGGCACGTCCGCGTCGTCGTCCCACAGGGCTGGCAGCCCGACCGTCTCGCAGGCCTTGAGCTCTGCGCGCGCGGAGAAGACCCCCTTAGCGGACTGGGCATAGGTGTAGGCGTCCTCGCGCTGCACCGCGATGCCGTGCGACTCGCAGTGCTGCAGCACCCAGTCCTGGCCCTCCCGGTTGCCGTCGACGTAGGCCCGCGCGACGTCCCTGCCGTGCCTGGGCAGGAGCTTCGACAGCTGGGTGCCCTGCAGCAAGCTGATCTTGGCGGTGGTGTTGCCGGTGGCGCAGGCACCAACCGTGCGCGCCTCCAGGACCAACGTGTCCATGCCGGCGCGGGCCAGCAGGACGGCGGTCATCAGCCCGGTGATCCCGGCGCCGACGACGATGACGTCGGCGGAACGGGGACCGTCGTCAAGCTGGCTTGCAGCCCAAGGCTGTTCGGCTCGGTCGGCCAACCATAAAGAAGTCACGCCTGGGCTGATACCCCCGGAACACCCAGGAAAACCTGGCCGTTACCCGCACAGCGGCGGTCACGCCCGGTTGAGCTGCGCTTTCGCCTCTTTGACCGATTCGGTGGCGGCACGGTCGGCCCGCTCCGCCTTGTCGTACGCGGCTTCGACCCTCTCGAGTCGGCGCTGGGCGTCGCGCAGGGCCGTGCGCGCTTCGTCGCGTTCGGCTATCCGCCGCGACAGGGCGTCGCCGGCTTCGGCCTTGGCCCGCTCGGCCTCGGTGACGGCCGCCTTCAGCTTGTCCAGGCGCCGCTGCGCGGCCGTGCCGGGGCGCTTCGCGGGTGTCGATACGGGCGCTGCGTCGCCGAAGCCGAAACCGGACCAGCGCTCGGGCTTGGTCAGCCGGCCCAGCCGCCGGGTGACGTCGGGGTCGGCGACCGCGGCTTGCAGCGTGCCGGTCAGGTCCTCGCGCACCGATGCCGACGGCCGCTTCACGTCGGCGGCTTCCAGCGCGGCCCGGGTGAGTTCGTCGATCAGTTTGTGTTGCTCGGCCGACAGGTCGCGGATGCGTTCGCCGTCCATCTCGGCATGAGCGGCCCGCAGGCGGTCGCCGAGGTCGGACAGGCGCTTCTTGGTGTCCTTACGCTCGAGCGCGAGCCGGTTGGCGATCCACGCCGCCGTCGTCGGCTTGCGCGCCGCCGAGATCCGTTTGGCGGCCGCCGCGTCGCCGCGGCGCTTCGCCTCGGCGGCCAATGTGGTGCGCAGCGCCGAGAAGGCGTCGGGTGCCGCGCAGTACAGACTGTCGAGTTCGTCGTCGGCCATGACGCCATGATCCCCGGCCGACGTTTCATTGCGCACGCGCCGGGCTATTTGATGATCATGCCCGCAAGCGATGCGCACCGGGGTTGGGCTGCTTGGCCTCGCTGGTTCCTGTTGGCATTGCTTGTCGTCCTCTGCGTGGCCGGCCCGACCCTGGTGGCATCGTGCTCGCGCCACGGTGTCGCATCGAAAGCGCCTGCCGCCGCGCAAATAACGATCACGCCGGGCACGGGCGCACACGACGTCGACCCGCTCGCGCCGGTCATGGTGAAAGCCGAAGTGGGGACGCTGACCGACGTGCGCATGGTCAACGAAAGCGGCAAATCGGTCGAGGGCGTGATGACCCCGGATAACACCGTCTGGAAGCCTACGGTCCCGCTGGGGTACGGCCGCACCTACACGCTGACCGCCACCGGGCAGGGCACCAACGGCGTTGCGGCCACCCAGGTTTCGTCGTTCTCGACGCTGCGGCCGTCCAACCAGACCAAGGTTTCGTTCACCACGACGGCCGAGGCCGCGCTGCACGACGGCGGCACCTACGGGGTCGGAACCGTGGTCGTCGCGCACTTCGACGAGCAGATCGGCGACCGGGCAGCCGCCGAGCGGCAGCTCAAGGTGACGACCAACCCGCCGGTGCCGGGCTCGTGGTTCTGGGTCGACGGGCAAAACGCGCACTGGCGTCCCGAGCGCTACTACGCCCCGGGAACCACCGTCACCGCCGAGGCCAAGATCTACGGAATCGCCTTGGGCGACGGCTTGTTCGGGCAGGACGACACGCGGGTGTCGTTCCGGATCGGCGATGCGCACGTATCCATCGCCGATGACGCCACCCACCAGGTCAGCGTGTTCAACAACGGTGCCCTGGTCAGGACGATGCCCACGTCGATGGGGATGGGCGGCACCGAAGACGTCGCCGGGCACACCATCTCGTTGTGGACCCCGCCGGGAATCTACACCGTGCTCGACAAGGGCAACCCGGTCGTGATGGACTCCTCGACGTTCGGACTGCCCAAGAATTCGCGCCTCGGCTACCGCGAGACCATCAGCTGGGCCACCAAGATCAGCACCGACGGCATCTACCTGCACGAGCTCGACGCGACGGTGTGGGCCCAGGGCCATCAGGACACCTCGCACGGCTGCCTGAACCTCAACGCCGACAACGCCAAGTGGTTCTACGATTTTTCGGTGCCCGGCGACGTGGTCGAGATCCGCAACAGCGGCGGGCCGCCACTGACGCTGGCCCAGAACGGCGACTGGACGCTGAGCTGGGACCAGTGGCGCAAGGGCAGCGCGTTGCAGCCGGCGTCCTAGCTCTTATTGCCGAGTTGCTCTCGGACCCAACGTTGTTCGACCCACGGCCGGCGTAGCTCGACTCCCCGACGGGCAACGTTCACCGCGTATTCGCGCAACACTCTCCCCGGAAAGTCTTGACTGATTCCAAATAAGAGAGTGATATGGACCGCGTGTCCTCATCGGCGAGCAACGCGGATCGGCTGCGCATGGCCGATCTGCGGGTGACCCGGCCCAGGCTCGCCGTCCTGGAGGTCGTGCACGCCAACCCGCATGCCGACACGGACACGATCTTCACCGCGGTGCGCGACGATTTGCCCGACGTGTCGCGACAGGCGGTCTACGACGTGCTCAGCGCGCTGACCGCGGTGGGCCTGGTTCGCCGGATCCAGCCACTGGGGATGGTCGCCCGCTATGAGGCCCGGGTCGGCGACAACCACCACCACGTCGTGTGCCGCGCCTGCGGGATCATCGCCGACGTCGACTGCGCGGTCGGAGAGGCGCCCTGCTTGACCCCGTTGGACGACGACCGCGGGCTGGAGGGCTTCGTCTTGGACGAGGCCGAAGTCATCTACTGGGGCATGTGCCCCGCTTGCTCGACCGCAGATTCTTGATCACTCCGGTGGTCGCAGCCCCGCATCACCTAACACCGAAAGGAATGTTGTGTCAGAGAGCGAAAACCCGGTAATTCCCGCGCCGGAGCCTAAATCGCATGCGCCCCTCACGAACCGGGACTGGTGGCCGGACCAGATCGACCCGTCGACGCTGCACCCGCACTCACCGCAGGCCAACCCGCTCGGCGACGACTTCGACTACGCCGCGGAGTTCGCCAAGCTCGACGTCGACGCGCTCAAGGCGGACGTGATCTCGGTGATGACCAACTCGCAGGACTGGTGGCCCGCCGACTACGGCCACTACGGCGGCCTGTTCATCCGGATGAGCTGGCACGCCGCGGGCACCTACCGCATCTTCGACGGCCGCGGTGGCGGCGGCCAGGGCATGCAGCGCTTCGCCCCGCTCAACAGCTGGCCGGACAACGTGAGCCTGGACAAGGCGCGCCGGCTGCTGTGGCCGGTCAAGAAGAAGTACGGCAACAAGATTTCCTGGGCCGACCTCATCATCTTCGCCGGCAACTGCGCCCTGGAGTCCATGGGTTTCAAGACCTTTGGCTTCGCCTTCGGCCGCGAGGACGTCTGGGAGCCCGAAGAGATCCTCTGGGGCGAAGAGGACGAATGGCTCGGCACGAACAAGCGCTACGCCGGTTCCGGCGAGCGTGACCTCTCGCAGCCCTACGGCGCGACCACCATGGGCCTGATCTATGTGAACCCGGAGGGCCCGGAGGGCAAGCCGGACCCGATCGCCGCGGCCATCGACATCCGCGAGACGTTCGGGCGGATGGCGATGAACGACGAGGAGACGGCCGCGCTGATCGTCGGTGGCCACAGCTTCGGCAAGACCCACGGCGCCGGCGGCGGCGACCTGGTCGGCCCCGAGCCGGAGGCCGCCCCGATCGAGCAGCAGGGCCTGGGCTGGAAGAGCTCGCATGGCACCGGCGTGGGCAAGGACGCCATCACCAGCGGCCTGGAGGTGGTCTGGACGCCGACTCCGACCAAGTGGGACAACACCTTCCTGGAGACGCTGTACGGCTACGAGTGGGAGCTGACCAAGAGCCCCGGCGATGCCTGGCAGTTCGTCGCCAAGGACGGCGCCGGTGCGGGCACCATCCCCGACCCGTTCGGCGGCCCGGGTCGCGCCCCGACGATGCTGGTCACCGACATCTCGATGCGTGAGTCCCCCATCTATCGCGACATCACCCGGCGCTGGCTGGACCACCCCGAGGAGCTGACCGAGGCGTTCGCCAAGGCGTGGTACAAGCTGCTGCACCGCGACATGGGGCCGATCAGCCGCTACCTCGGGCCGTGGATTCCCGAGCCGCAGCTCTGGCAGGACCCGGTTCCGGCCGTCGACCATGAGCTGGTCGATGACAAGGACGTCGCGGCACTGAAGCAAAAGGTGCTCGACTCCGGTCTGTCGGTGCCGCAGCTGGTCAAGACGGCCTGGTCCGCGGCGTCCAGCTTCCGGCGCACCGACAAGCGGGGCGGCGCCAACGGGGCGCGGCTGCGCCTGGAGCCGCAGCGCAATTGGGAGGTCAACGAGCCCTCGGAGCTGGACAAGGTGTTGCCCGCGCTGGAGAAGATCCAGCAGGACTTCAACGCTTCGGCGTCGGGCGGCAAGAAGATCTCGCTGGCCGACCTGATCGTGTTGGCCGGATCCGCGGCGGTGGAGAAGGCGGCCAAGGACGCCGGCTACGAGATCACGGTGCACTTCGCGCCGGGGCGGACCGACGCCTCGCAGGAGAGCACCGACGTGGAGTCGTTCGCGGTGCTCGAGCCGCGGGCCGACGGGTTCCGCAACTACATCCGGGCCGGCGAGAAGGCACCGCTGGAGCAGTTGCTGCAGGAGCGGGCCTACCTGCTGGGCGTGACCGGTCCGGAGATGACGGTGCTCGTCGGTGGTCTGCGGGTCCTCGGTGCCAACCACGGCGGCAGCAAGCACGGCGTGTTCACCGACCGGCCCGGCACGCTGACCAACGACTTCTTCGTCAACCTGCTCGACATGGGCAATGCGTGGAAGACGTCCGAGTCGGCGGAGAACGTCTACGAGGTCGTCGACCGCTCGTCGGGACAGAAGAAGTGGTCCGCCACCGCCAACGACCTGGTGTTCGGGTCGAACTCGGTGCTGCGCGGGCTGGCCGAGGTCTATGCCCAGGACGACAACGCGGGGAAGTTCGTCGAGGACTTCGTGGCGGCCTGGGTCAAGGTCATGAACGCCGACCGGTTCGACCTGAAGTAACAGCCGGATAGCAAGCGACACCCCGCGGCCATCGGCTCGCGGGGTGTCGTGCGTTGAGCTCAGCTTTAATTCAGCGCGGGAAATCCCACTGGCCGTAGTCGGGCGCGAGGACGTCATCGATGTCGACGTTGATCCCGCCCAGCAACGGGCTTGGGTTCGACGGGCTGTTGACCACGGCCTGATAGAGCACCGCCGCCGGCTCGCGATCGCCGTTCGACCACGACCTCGTTTGCCACGCCCATCGGTGCCCGGGCGTGCTCGAATTTCCTATCACGCCGTCGCGGATCGCCCAGCCGCAGGCACGGGCATGCCCATAGATGCCGGTGCGGCCGACGCCCAGTGCCGAGTTGATGCCCCGAAACCATTGCACCGCAGCGCCATTCCACGTGTTCTCGTCGATGTTGTCGTCGACGCTGAAGAAGATCGGGGCCGAGGCCGTCCCCCCTGCCGCGTCGTGCAGTTGCAGGGCGGTGTGCGCATCGGCCACGCCGCCGTCGTACCCGCGGGTGAAATCCGACGGGTCGGGCCAGCCCGGCTTGCCGTACTGAAAGTTGCTGACGATCTGCAGGCCCGCCGCGCGCAGCGCGTCCGCGTATTGGCGGGTGATGGGTTTCGCCTCGAAGTTCGCGCCCGGCCGCGACTCGGAGACGTAGTTCACCACCCCGCCATACCCCGCCGCCTTGATCTCGTCCGGCGCGATCCGCTTCTCGGCGAAATCGATCAACCGCAGGTCGGCGGCCCGCGCCTCGTCAACGGGCGCGGCCGCCGCGCCCAAGCCCAGGAGAACCGGAGCGGCGAATCTGAGGACGTCGCGCCGGGATACCGATCGCACGGCGCGATGGTAACAAGCCGTTGTGCGCTGACGGTCTTGAGTGTGAGCTCTGGGCGAAAATCAGCGCGCATTTGCGCCCTGGGCTCACACGGAAAGCCCTGGCGCACACTCAAACGATGTGGTCCCGGCCTCGTTGCGTCATTTAGGTGGGCGAACTATAGTCTGGACACATGTCCAGTTTGCTGTCGCGGGGTTCGGGAGTCCGTTGAGAGCGATGGATTGGGGGGCGGTCGCCCGCGTTGTTTGGTCGGCGGATAAGAGTTGAGTATGCGAATTGCCCTGCTGTCCTATCGCAGTAAGGACCATTGCGGCGGACAGGGCGTCTACGTGCGCCATCTCAGCCGCGGCCTGGTCGATCTCGGCCACGACGTCGAGGTCTTCTCCGGTCAGCCCTATCCGGAACTGCTCGATCCGCGGGTGCGGCTGACCAAGGTGCCCAGCCTGGACCTCTACCGCGAGCCCGACCCGTTCCGGGTGCCGCGCCCCAGCGAGATCCGCGACTCGATCGACCTGCTGGAACTCCTGACGGTGTGGACGGCGGGCTTCCCCGAGCCGCGGACGTTCACCATGCGCGTCGCCCGGCTGCTGGCCGAACGGGCCCACGACTTCGACCTCGTGCACGACAACCAGAGCCTGGGGACCGGGCTGCTGGCGATCGCCGACACGGGACTTCCGGTGGTGGCCACCGTGCACCATCCGATCACCCGCGACCGGGTGCTCGACGTGGCCGCCGCGAGGTGGTGGCGAAAGCCGTTGGTGCACCGCTGGTATGGCTTTTCCAAGATGCAGGAGCAGGTGGCGCGCCGGATCCCCGACCTGTTGACGGTCTCGTCGTCGTCGGCCGCCGACATCGTCGCCGACTTCGGCGTCTCCCCCGAGCAACTGCACGTGGTGCCGTTGGGGGTGAACACCCAACTGTTCCAGCCGGGTTCGCAGCCCCGCCGACCGGGCCGGGTCATCGCGATCGCCAGCGCCGACACCCCGCTGAAGGGTGTGCGCACGCTGCTGCACGCGGTCGCCAAGCTGCGCACGCGCCGCGACCTCGAGCTGCGGCTGGTGGCCAAGGTGGAACCCAACGGCCCCACCCACAAACTCATCGCCGAACTCGGCATCTCCGACATCGTCCACATCACCAGCGGGCTATCCGACGAGGCGCTCGCCGCGCTGTTCGCCTCGGCCGAGGTCGCCTGCATTCCGTCTCTCTACGAAGGGTTCTCGCTGCCCGCGGTGGAAGCCATGGCCAGTGGGACGCCGATCGTGGCGAGCCGGGTGGGCGCGCTCCCCGAGGTGCTGGGCATCGACGGCGCCTGCGCCGAGCTGGTGCCGCCCGCCGACGTCGACGCCCTGACCCGTGCGCTCGGCGAGCTGCTCGACTCGCCGGAAAAGCGCCGCACCATGGGCAAGGCGGGCCGCGACCGCGCGGTCAGTGTGTTCAGCTGGGAGGCGGTGGCCGCCCAAACCGTGCGGGTCTACGAGCGGGCGATCGCGCGATGCTGACCGTCGATTTCGACCGGCTCGCTATCGGGCCGTCCACGATGGTGATCGACGTCGGTTGCGGGGCGGGCCGGCACGCGTTCGAGGCCTATCGGCGCGGCGCGGACGTGGTCGCCTTCGACCGCGACGCCGCCGAATTGCGCTCGGTCGACACCATTCTGCGTGCCATGGCCGAAACCGGAGAGGCGCCGGCGGCGGCGTCGGCGAAGGTCGTCCTTGGCGACGCGCTGAGCCTGCCCTACGCCGACGAGACGTTCGACTGCGTCATCGCCTCGGAAATCCTCGAACATGTGCCGCAGGACGACGCCGCGATCGCCGAACTGGTCAGGGTCCTCAAAGTCGGTGGCACGCTGGCGGTCAGCGTGCCGCGCTGGCTTCCCGAGCGGGTGTGCTGGCTGCTATCCGACGAATACCACGCCAACGAGGGCGGCCACGTGCGCATCTACAAGGCGAGCGAGCTGCGAGCCAAGATCGCGGGCGGCGGTATGGAGCTGACGCATACCCACCACGCGCACGCGCTGCACTCGCCGTTCTGGTGGCTGAAATGCGCTGTCGGCGTGTCGAACCCCGACCATCCCGCGGTGGCCGCCTACCACAAGCTGCTGGTGTGGGACCTGATGCAACGGCCCAAGGTCACGCAGCTGGCTGAATCGCTGCTCAACCCGCTCGTCGGCAAGAGCGTGGCGATGTATTTCACCAAGTCGAGCGCCACGGAAAGCGAAGCGGCCCTGGGGTATTCAGTTGCATCGGGGTAGCACGCCGGCCGTTCCGGGTGTTCTCACATCCGACCAATGCCGGCAGACCGCGCTGTCGATAGCGGCCGCCCAGGAACCCTCGGGCGCCATCCCCTGGTTCGAGGGTGGGCATACCGATCCGTGGGATCACGTGGAATGCGCGATGGCGCTGACGGTCGCCGGGCTGCTGGAGCCGGCGCAGGCCGCGTTCGAGTGGAGTCGCCGCACGCAGCGCCCCGACGGCTCCTGGCCGATCCAAACCCGCAACGGGATCGTCGAAGACCACAACAGCGACAGCAACTTCTGCGCCTACATCGCCACCGGCGTGTGGCACCACGTGCTGATCACCGGCGACAAGTCCTTCGCCGCCCGGATGTGGCCGGTGGTGCACAAGGCGATCGATTTCGTCATCGACCTGCAGTTCGGCTATGGCGAGATCGCCTGGGCCCGAAGCGAAGACGGGCCTCTGCTGGAAGCGCTGCTGACCGGATGCGCGAGCGTGTTCCACAGCATCCGCTGCGCGCTGGCGCTGGCGGCGTTGGTCTCCGAACCGCAGCCCGAGTGGGAGCTGGCGCTGGGGCGCCTGGGGCACGCGATCGCCGCGCATCCCGAGGCGTTCACCGAGAAGGACCGCTACTCGATGGACTGGTATTACCCGATCCTCGGCGGCGCCCTGCGCGGCCCGGCGGCCGCCGCGCGGATCAGGGAGCGCTGGGACGACTTTGTGGTCGGCGATCTCGGCATTCGCTGCGTCGGCGACCGGCCGTGGGTGACCGGCGCCGAAACCTGCGAACTGGTGCTGGCGCTCGACGCCATCGGGCACAGGTCGGCCGCGCATCGCCAGTTCGCCGCGATGCAGCACCTGCGCGAAGAGGACGGGTCCTATTGGACCGGCCTGGTTTTCGCCGACGGGAAGCGCTGGCCCGAGGAGCGCACCACCTGGACCGGTGCGGCGATGATCCTGGCGGCCGACGCGTTGTCGGACACCACCAGAGGCAGCGCGATGTTCCGTGGGGACGGGCTGCCGATGGGGCTGCAGACCGACTTCGACTGCGAATGCGTGGTTACCGGTCCCGGCTGGTGACCCTGCCCTGGCCCGGGGCAGCACCGGCCTGCCCGCCGGTGCGTTCGAGCACCCGCAGTGACCCGGTGGCCGCAACCTCGCGGAACTGGCCGGAGTCCATCGCGCGGCAATAGATGAAGTACGGCGGGCGCCCGCCGTCGCGCGGGTCCGGGAACACGTCGTGGATGAGCAGCGCCCCGCCGGGCTCCACCCACTTGGCCCAGCCGTCGAAGTCCTCGCTCGCGGCCTGCTCGGAGTGGCCGCCGTCGATGAACAGGAACTGCAGCGGTGTTCCCCAGCCCCGGGCGACTACCGGCGAGCGGCCCACGACGGCGACGACGTGGTCGTCGAGCTGCGCGACGTCGAGCGTGCGACGGAAGGTGGGCAGCGTATCGAAAAGACCGGTGACGTCATCGACCATCGTGGCGTCGTGGTACTCCCAGCCGGCTTGGTGTTCCTCCGAGCCGTGGTGGTGGTCGATCGTGTAGAGCACGCTGGCGGTTTGTTGCGCCGCCGCCCCGAGCAACAGGGTGGATTTGCCGCAGTAGGTGCCGATCTCGACGCCGACGCCGCCGTTGAGGTACCGCAGCGCGGCGTCGTAGATCGCGCGTCCCTCGTCGGGCGGCATGAAGCCTTGCACCTGTTCGGCCATCGCGAACAGGCGCTCGGTTGAACTGACGTCGGCGCGGCTCATGAGCCGAACCTATCGGTCGTCTTCGGGCCTCCGGCCAGCGGGATCGTCGCGATCGTTTTACCATCGTGCTGTGCGCGTGTCTGCCCGCAGATGGGTCGATGCCGGCTTGGCGGTGATCCTGACCGCAGCCGGGCTGACGATGCTGCCGTCCATGACGCCGACGGCCGCCGCGGCGAACTGTCCCCCAGTGCAGGTCGTCTTCGCCCGCGGCCGATATGAATCGCCGGGCACGGGCGCGCTCGGCAACGCGTTCATCAGCGCCTTGCGGTCCAAGGTTTCGAAGAACATCGGCGTCTACGCCGTGAATTACCCCGCCGACACACAGATCGACATCGGCGCCAACGACATGAGCCATCACATCCAGGACATGGTCAACGACTGCCCGAACACCCGCCTGGTGCTGGGTGGCTACTCGCTGGGCGCGGCGGTCACCGACGTGGTGCTCGCGGCACCCATCAGCGCGTTCGGTTTCGACAGCCCCCTGCCGCCGGGGATCGATCAGCACATCGCCGCCGTCGCGCTGTTCGGCAACGGAAGCCAGTGGGCGGGTCCCATCACGAACTTCAACCCGACCTACAACGACAGGACCATCGAGCTGTGCCACGGCGCGGATCCCATCTGCAACCCCGCCGACCCGAACACCTGGAAAGAGAACTGGCCGCAGCATCTGGCCAGCGCCTACATCGATGCGGGCATGGCCAACCAGGCCGCCGACTTCGTGGCGGGCAAGCTTTAGCCGACCAGTTGGGCGGCCAGCTCCTCCAGTGCGATGCCACGCTGGGCTGCGAGTGACGCAAGCACGCCCTCGGCATGGCTCGATTCGACACCGTAGCGCTCGGAGAGCAGCCGAGCGGCGGCGGCGATGGTGGCCGGCGGCTCCACGCGGCTCGCGGCCCGACGGGCGCCGGCGCGCTGGGCTTGGGCGGCCGCCGCTTGATGGACCTCGCCCACGATGACCGGCAGCACCGCGCCGTCGTACCACTGCAGCCAGCGACCGCATTGGTCGGCCAGCATCCGAACATGGCGCAGGTCGGCCTCGTCCGGAACGGCGTCGCGCTGACGCTGATGGGTCGACACGACGCCCCGGACCTTCCCGTCGGCGTCGACGATCGGGGTGGACACGCACGAGCGGACCCCGTTAGCCTGCAGGATTTCCCGCGCGGATTCGCTGAACGACGGCGAACTGTCGACGTCGGCGACGACCACCTGCCGGGCATCGCCAAACGCATGCCCGCACGGCGTCGCCGGTTCGTCCAGGTAGCTGAAGGCGTCGACGAAGTCCTGGCCGAAACCGCGCTTGCCTTCGATTTGCAGCCCGCCATGCACCGGGTCGCGCAGCTGAACGGTCGCCCCCTCGGCGCCGCAGCGGGTGACGGCCGCACGCATCAACTCCGCCAACACCTCGCTGCGGTTCGAGCACGCCCGGCCCCCGATCGTGAACGGCAAGGTCGGCGCAGGGGCGGTGGGGCCCGATTGGCCGTCGCCGCTCGGCGACAGCAATTCGGCGGCCACGGCGCGCAACTTCACATTGCGACGCTGAGAGACGTCCCGCAGCACTTCGAAGGCCGCCTGGTCATCCAGCCCGTACCGCTGCTGCAGTGCCGCGATGGCGAGGCGAATGGTCGTTCGCGAGAGCCTGGCTCCCAGCGGGAGGGTCGCTGCCTGCGATGCGTCGTCGGTAGTCAGAGCCATCGGGTCCCCTTCGCCCCGCACGGAGCGCGTCAATGAACGTGGTGGACCGGCTGCTTGATCTACCCCCTGAACTGGCTGGACCATACACCATGGTCACGGCGTCGTTGCTGACATTTCCGGTTCTCGGCCGGCGCCAATCTCAGGCCGCGTAGGTGACCTGCTACCAGTGACGCCCCGGCTTGTGCGCCGGGTCCGCCTGACCGGTTTCCGTCCCGCTCACAACGTTGACGTCCGTCACGCCGGGATTGTGCGCCTCGATGTAGCGCTCCAGCTCGTAGCAGCGCGCCATGCGGTTGGTTCGGGTTGGCGAGCGCCTTTGTCCGACGTGTTTCTGCCTCGGGCAGAATTATGCGGTGGCGCTGGCCGTTTCGCACGCGTTGTTAATGGCCTGCAAAAGTGTTCATGGCGCCCGAGCCGTGATCTGAAAGATCGGAATTCAGGCAGAGGTGTCGGTGCTCGAGTACAGCTTGAAGTCGCGGGTAACCTGGCCGCCCGATGCGGCGGCGTGCCGACGGGCCAAATAGGACGGATGACGGCGCATCGCCGCGCGGCGCTCCCGTTCAAGGCGGCGAGCTGCAACCCACGCCGGATGAGATTGCAGGAAAATGACCGTCGCCCCCGGTGCATCCGCCACGATTCCAACTCCTCCCGAGCAACCCGCAAAATTTGTCAACACTGGTTATCGGATCGTGATTCCAGAATGCCCTGCCAATCCTGAGACCAAACCACGCCCCAACGTGAGAATTAGCCATGAATTTCGGCCTATCCCAAAACCACTGCGCGCCGACGTCGCATTGCGGCCGGCGGCGATCCCTACGCTAGCGACGGCCACCGACAAGATTTCCCGTTCGCATCCGGACTGCGACGGCTGCTATGGTGCCTTGCTTATGCCAGAGATCGACCGCCGCCGCATGATGCTGACGGCCGGGATCGGAGTGCTGGCAGCCGCGCTGCCGCTCCCCGAGGCCCGGGCCTACCCGCGCCGACCAGGAGCTCCCGAGGCCCCGCCGCCCGCCGCGCCCAGCGGCCAGGCCGGGAGCTACATCTTCCAGGACGAATTCGACGGCCCGGCCGGCTCGGCCCCCGACGCGTCGAAATGGTCGGTGGCCAAAGCCCGCGAGACGATCAAGGACCCGACGTATTGGGAGCAGCCCGACCACATCGGGCAGTACCGCGACGATCGCCGCAACGTGTTCCTCGACGGCAACTCCAACCTGGTCCTGCGCGCCGCGAAAGATGGACCCACCTACTTCAGCGGCAAGGTCCAAAGCCTGTGGCACGGCGGCGTGGGCCACACCTGGGAGGCCCGGATCAAGCTCAATTGCCTGACCGCCGGCGCCTGGCCCGCCTATTGGCTGGGCAATGACGATCAGGGCGAAATCGACGTCATGGAGTGGTACGGCAACGGCAACTGGCCCTCGGCCACCACCGTGCACGCCAAAGCGAACGGCGGCGAGTGGAAGACCCACAACATCGCGGTGGACAGCGGCTGGCACACCTGGCGGACCCAGTGGGACGAGGCGGGCATCCGGTTCTGGAAGGATTACACCGACGGGGCGCAGCCCTACTTCGACGTCCCGGCGAGCTCCCTGCCGGATTGGCCGTTCAACCGTCCGGGCTACACCGTTTTCCCGGTCTTCAATCTCGCGGTCGCCGGGTCTGGCGGCGCCGATCCCGGACCGGGCACCTATCCCGCCGACATGCTCGTCGACTGGATACGGGTCTGGTAGGACCTGGTTTGGAAGCCTTCCGCGAGTGCGACGACCGTTGCCTGGGGGTGTTCGGAGAGGTACCGGATCGCGCACCGGTCGACGGCCAGTGAGCGCAACGCCATCTCCTGGCCTTTGCGGCCGAATTTCTCGAAGTCGAATTCGATTGACTCCACGAGCTTGATGGCCATCGGGTCGTCGATGATCGGGTCTGGACGGCCCGCCTGGTCGGCCCTGCCGTAGAGGGTCAACAGTGCGGTCTCCGAGACGCCGTCAGCAGTCTCGCGTCCACTTTGTCGTTGGCTCGACTCATCGAGCAAACCCTACCGGCACAAGCGAAGTCGGCTACCGGCGTCGTGTTGTCAGTGCGTGAGAAGCGCGGTTGCGCTCCAGACCCGGCCGCCGGGGCGCCGGGGGTCCGGCTCGGGCAGCCAGGTCATCGGGCGCATCCACAGCGGCAAGCGGCGGAACCGGTGGGCGGCGACGTAGAGCGCTTGCACCTCGACCGTGCGCCAGCCGAGGTCCTCGAAGAAGGCCAAGCCGTTCTCGGGCGCGAACTTGAACGGCGCGTTCTGCAGCATGCCGGCCATCTTCTTGTTCATCATCCGCTTCAGGCCCGGGCCCGCGAAATCAAGCATCCACCAATTGATTTCGGGGCGCGTGAACGCCGCTGACAGCGCGACGACGTCGCTTTCTTCCAGGTACATCAGCAGGCCTTCGGTCAGCACCAGCGCTTTGCCGGCGCCGGCCAGCGCCTCATCGAGGAACGCGCCCCGGGCCGCGGCGTCGGCCAGGTCGACGGCGGTCCGTGTCAGCCGGCATCGCGGTGTCTGGTCGGCCAGCAGCTGCGTCTTTTCCTCGAGCAACTTCGGCAGATCGGCCTCGACCCAGGTCAGGTCGGACGGCAGCTCCAGGCGGTACGGCCGGGTGTCCAAACCGGCGGCCAGGTTCAGCACCCGGTCACAGCCGGCGGAAATCGCTTCGGCGATGGCGTCGTCGATGATCTTGGTGCGCGCGACGAGCCACCAGCCGTTGCGGGTAGACCGCGGCACGTTGGCGACGATTTCGCGGCCGTGTTCGCCGGCGAGGCGCTCGGCGAGCGGATCGTTGAAAAGCGCGTCCGGACGGGCCGATTCGGTCGCCCGGTGCAACGCCGTCCATCGCGCCGTGTCCGAGACGTGGGTGATCGTGTGTCTGAGGGCTGACATACGTGCGTTATAGCAGCCGCCCCGCCTCCCTACTGACCGGCCCTAGGTCCGGCGAACCAAGCCGATGTCACCGCGCGGGTCTGGGGAGGTGGATAGACGGTGTCCGGCCTGCCGAGCGGACCGACCTTGACCGTCCACGTCGCCGACGAGCGGTCGATGCAGCTCCCGGGGCCCTGGCCGGGCAGCTCCAGCACGCTGACGTTTGCGTAGGGGTCGCCGCAGTAATAGGCGGCCACGTACCCGTCGGCGCGGCCACCTCCCGCGCCGCCGTTGCGGAGCCGGCACTGGGCGCCGTCGTCGAGGGTCAGCGCGAACGGGTCCGGCGTGGCGGTCGGCTGCACCGGCGGCAGCGAACCGTTGTACTTCACCCGGTGCATGGTCCTGTCCCAGGGATTGTCCACGCACAGCAGCGATCCGGGTGTGGACGGCCAGCAGGTGCCGGCGCCCGCCACGCTGGGCGCGCAGGAGTAGACGTTGTCGGCCGTCGCCGACGGCGACGCTTCGCAGCCTTCGACGGTGACGACGTTGCCCTGCGGGGGCGACTCTCGATATCCGTTCATCGGCTGGCCGTCGGGCCCGACGGCCATCACGCTGATCTGCTGGGTGGGCGGCGGGTCCGCGACGGCCGACGCGGGCAGCGCCAAAGCCGCCATCGTCAGCGCGGCGATGGGGACAACGATGATTCGCGACATCACGTTCACCGCGCAAAACCTTTCATTCGGCGGCTCCCTTGTTGAAGGGTACGGTGCGCATATGCCCGACCGAAACCGCCGTTTTCTGCTCCGCGAACGCCCCACCGGCCGCATCGGCCCGGACACCTTCGAACTGAGCGAGGAAGCGGTGCCCGAGATCGGCGACGGCGAGGCGCTGGTGCGCGTCGACTGGATATCGCTCGACCCCACCAACCGCATGTGGATCAACGACACTCCGACCTACCTGCCGCCGGTGGGCATCGGCGAGGTCATGCGCGCGGCCGGTCTGGGCGAGGTCGTCGCGTCGAAGAATCCGAACTATGCGGTCGGTCAGACCGTGCAAGGCCTGCTCGGCTGGCAGGACTACGCGGTCATCTCGCCCACGGCGTTCGTGATGCCCGTCGACATCGCGGAGGGCATTTCGCCGAGCGCCTACTTGGGCGCGCTGGGGTCGACCGGGCTGACCGCCTGGATCGGCATCCGCGACATCGGCAAGCCCAAGCCGGGCGACACGGTCGTGGTCTCGGCCGCGGCCGGTGCCGTCGGGTCGGTCGCCGGGCAGCTCGCCAAGGCCGCCGGCGCCCGCGTCGTCGGGATCGCCGGCGGACCCGAGAAGTGCGCCCTGCTCACCGACCAACTCGGCCTCGACGCGGCCGTCGACCACCGCGCCGGTGACTGGGCCGCCCGGCTCGCAGCGGCCACCCCCAACGGCATCGACGTCGACTTCGAAAACGTCGGCGGCGACATCATGGACGCGGTCTTCGCGCGGCTGAATATCGGTGCGCGCGTTGCGCTTTGCGGCCTGATCTCTGGCTACAACGCGGTCGATCCGCCGCCGGGACCCCGCGCGTTCGGCAACCTCCTCATCCAGCGCGCGACGGTGCAGGGCTTCATCGTCCTGGACCACCTCGGGCGGGCGCCGGAGGCGGCCGGCGAGATCGCCGGCCTGATCGCCGACGGCACGCTGACGCCGCTCGAGACGGTCGTCGAGGGCTTCGAGCAGCTGCCGACGGCGATCAACATGCTGTTCGACGGCAAGAACGTCGGCAAGCTCGTGGTGAAGCTGTCGAAATAGCCGGCAAGGCCACTACCGTTACCGCATGATTCGCATGACGGTCCAGGACGCGTTCGTGATCCGCGGTCGCGGGGCGGTGGCCACCGGCCGCGTGGAGTATGGGGAGCTGCGCGTCGGCGACCAGGTGAAGATCAACGACGGGCCGGCCGTCCGGGTGGACGCTATCGAGTCGCTGCGCAAGAAGATCGACACCGCGACGGTCGGTGACAACGTCGGATTGCTCTTCAAGGCGCTCGACAAAAACGATCTTTCCGCCGGGGACGTGATTACCTCGTCAGGCGTCTTTTTGGCATAGGCCGAGACAAGTCACAACTATCGCGGGCCCAGCGCCGCGCCTCTAATGTCTTCGCCATGGCATCCGGCGCTCCCGCACCCACGACGGCCGCGGACGCCGTCCCGCAACTGCGCCGGGGTCTGGCCAACCGGCACATCCAGTTGATCGCGATCGGTGGCGCGATCGGCACCGGCCTCTTCATGGGTTCGGGGCGGACGATCTCGCACGCCGGTCCGGCGGTGTTGGTGGTGTACGGGATCATCGGGTTCTTCGTGTTCTTCGTGCTGCGCGCGATGGGCGAGCTGTTGTTGTCGAACCTGAAGTACAAGTCGTTCGTCGACTTCGCGGCCGACCTGTTGGGCCCCGCGGCGGGCTTTTTCGTCGGCTGGTCGTACTGGTTCGCCTGGATCGTCACGGGGATCGCGGAAATCGTCGCGATTGCCGGCTACTCGAAGTTCTGGTGGCCCGATGTGCCCGTGTGGCTGCCGGTGCTGGTGACGGGCAGCCTGATCCTCGCGTTCAACCTGTTCAACGTCCGCAACTTCGGGGAGATGGAGTTCTGGTTCGCCCTGGTCAAGGTCGCCGCGATCGTGGGCCTCATCGTCGTGGGCGCCGTGCTCGTGGCGACGGATTTCGTTTCGCCGCAAGGCCATCGGGCGACGGTTGAGAACCTGTGGAACGACGGCGGATTCTTCGCGACGGGATTCATGGGCGTCGTCGGCGGCTTCCAGATCGCGTTCTTTGCGTTCGTGGGCGTGGAACTCGTCGGCACTGCGGCGGCCGAGACGGCGAACCCGCGCCACACGCTCCCCCGGGCCATCAACGCCGTCCCCCTTCGGGTGGCGATCTTCTACATCGGTGCGCTGCTGGCGATCCTCACCGTCGTCCCCTGGCGCCGCTTCGCCAGCGGCGAGTCGCCGTTCGTGACGATGTTCTCCCTGGCGGGGCTCGCCGCCGCGGCCTCGATCGTCAACTTCGTGGTGACCACCGCGGCCGCCTCCTCGGCCAACTCCGGGGTGTTCTCCACCGGTCGCATGCTCTTCGGTCTGGCGGACAAGGGAAGCGCCCCGGCCCCGTTTCGGAAGCTGAACCGCGGCGGGGTGCCCGCGACCGCGCTTTTTCTGACGGCGACGCTCCTGCTGGCCACCATTCCGCTGCTGTATGTCGGCGGTTCCGTGATGGGCGCCTTCACGCTCGTGACGACCGTCGCCTCGCTGTTGTTCATGTTCGTGTGGGCGATGATCGTCGTCAGCTACCTCGTCTACCGCCGCCGCCACGCACAACGTCATGCCGAGTCGGCCTACAAGATGCCGGCCGGCATGGTGATGTGCTGGGCCATCCTCGGTTTCTTCGCGTTCGTGGTCTGGACGCTGTGCACCGAACACGAAACCGCGATCGCCCTGGCATGTTTTCCGCTGTGGTTCGTGGCACTGGGAGCCGGGTGGCTCGTCGTCCGGCGCCGGCCCGGCCGCGCCGAGCGGTACCGCCAATTCCAGGCCGAACTCGACCAGGCCGGCTGACGCCGGACCGCGGCCGGGGTTCTTGGGATCGGTAGCCGATCGGGCGCTCTGTACTTACCGCAACGACGACGCCAACCAGGCGGCGCCACGTGAAAGGAAGTCAGACAGATGAAGCTCGTACCCGCCAGCCTCGAAGAGCAGGTCAACCGCGTCGATCGTCAGCGCAGCCTCTACATCGGGATCGCCAACGCGTTGGTTGCGGTCTGGAGCGTCTACCGCGTGATCTGGGGCTTTTACCTGGCAATGACGTTCGACTGGGTCGCCGGCGCCATGGTTCCCCAGCTGCTGCTCTGGGGCGTGATCGGTGTCATCTCGGGGGTCGTGGCTTTCGCGTTCCTGAACCGCTATTTCAAGGCGAGTTGAACCGGTCCGCTGGAAGTGGAAAGTCCCGAATCCGCTTGAGATTCGGGACTTTTCCCGTTTTCGGGCTCAGCGCACTTGCTGAATGCGGATGAGGTTGCCCGCCGGGTCGCGCACGGCGCAGTCGCGGAGCCCGTAGGGCTGTTCGGTTGGCTCCTGGACGATTTCGGCGTCGGCGGCCTGCAGTTGCTCGAAGGCCCCGTCGAGGTCCTTGGTGGCCAGCAGGAGCATCGCGTAGGTGCCCTTGGCCATCATCTCCGCGATGGTGCGGCGCTCGTCGTCGGTGATGCCGGGGTTGGCGGCCGGCGGGTTCAACACGATGGACGTGCCGGGCTGAGCCGGGGGGCCGACCGTGATCCAGCGCATCTTGCCCTGTCCGACGTCGAGGCGGACCTCGAAGCCGAGGGTGTCGCGGTAGAAGGCCAGCGAGGCCTCCGGGTCGTCGTGCGGGAGGAAGCTCGAGTGAATCGTGATGTCCATGGCGTCAGGCTAGGTGCGGCCCGTTGACCCGCGCTTCTCGATTCCTGATCGGTCTGGTCACCTGTTTGGCGACGCACGGCGGTATCCCCGCCGTTGCGTCGGCCGCGCGGCTCCGGTAGGCGCTGGGCGGCATGCCGACCAGTTCGGTGAACCGGGTGCTGAACGTGCCCAGCGATGAGCAGCCGACCGCGAAACAGACCTCGGTGACGCTGAGGTCGCCGCGACGCAGCAGCGCCATCGCCCGCTCGATGCGCCGCGTCATCAGGTAGGAATACGGCGATTCGCCGTAGGCGCGGCGGAATTCACGGCTGAGATGCCCGGCGGACATGTGCACCCCGCGGGCGAGCGCCTCGACGTCCAGCGGCTGCGCGTAGTCCCGGTCGATCCGGTCGCGGACGCGGCGCAGCAGCGCGAGGTCACGCAGTTGCTGTTCGGCGGAGCTCGCTGTCACCCTCACGATGGTGCCACCACCCACGGCCCCCGAAACATAAACCACTGCGACGCCCGTCGGCGATTCTTCGCAACTGGTTATGTGTCGCGGAAACGACTACGGGGTAACCGCGGCTCGCCACGCCAACGGGTTGAGGTTGCGATACGGATCGCCGTCGCGCAGCCACCGCAGGTCGCTCAGGATGTTCTCCAGCGCCCGTTGTGTTTGGCCTTTGACGATGTCCACCCACTCCTGTCCGGTGACGCCGAGCGGCCGGCTGGTATCGATCGGCGAGCCGAAGCGGAGGTACATCCGCTGCGGTCGCGGAATCAGAGTCGGCCCCATCCCCCGCAGCAATGGCATCGCCATGTCCGGGCGTCCGTTCAATCGACGGCCCAGGGCTTCGCTGAATTTCCCGTACGCGCCGTCACGAGTGGTCAGGCTGCGGTACATGTCGTCGCCGCCGACGAGACCGGCCGGCACGATCGGGTAGCCGTTCTCCACCGACAACCGCGCGAATCCCGCGCGTCCCTGCCAGCGCAGCCGGTACTCCTCGCCTTTGAACTTGGCGATCTCGCGGCCGCCCCCGGGAAACACCAGGATGGTCTCGTCGTTGCGCATGAGTTCGCGCGCGGTCTCCGGCGCGCCGACCACGGCGCCGTACGCCGCGATCAGGTCGCCGGGCAACCCACGCATGCGCCCGAAACCCCGTTCGGCCAGTGGGCGCACCCGGGTCCCGATCGTGCGTCGCACAGTGTCCGAGATCAAAAAGACCTCGGAGCCGAACTGAGTGTGGTTGCCCACCAACAGGAATCGCCCGTCCGCGGGCAGGTGTTCGACGCCGTCGACATAGGGCCGGGAGAGGTCGGTGAGCGGGCGGATCCGGTCGGTCACGTGGTCGAGGACTCGCCGCAGCGCCTGTACCCGTGGGCTGGGCTCCGTCAACGCGGCCAGGTCGGTGTTGTCAGCCACGGCGGTCCGCTTTCGGGCGGGTGAACACGACGGTGAGCGAGGGCGGCCCGAACCGCGTCGGGCTTGGCAGCATCTCGACGCTCATCTCGGGATTTGCGGCGCGCCCCAGCGCCTGCATCGCCGACGGGCTGTAGGCGCGCAGCGCACTGATGAACCCGTCGTGCAGCGACGGCCGAATCCACGACCAGGGCATCAGCGCCAGGTTGAGGGGCAGCGCCACGACCGGAAACAGCAAGGTGCCCAACGGGCTGCGCCGCTTGAGGTCGATGACCAGGAATCGCTTGGCCACGCGGGTGGCCTCGGCGACGGCGCGGGCCGCGACCGCGGGCGGCAGGTGGTGAAACGCCAGCGCGAACACGACCAGGTCGTAACTGTCGTCGGCGGCATCGATCGCCGTGGCGTCGACGACCTGGGTGCGCGCCCGCGGATGCTGCCCCAGCTCGCCCGCCGCGATGTTGGCCACCGAGTGCGGGTTCACGTCGCTCACGGTGACGCTGGCCGACGGGTGGAGCTTGAGGATCTGCGCTGAGAGCTTGCCGTGGCCCGCGCCGAGCTCCAGGATGCGCGGGTTCGGGATGTCGGCGACGACGCTGAGCGCCGCGCGCGCATAGTTCTCATGCTGATTGGTCAACGTGCCCATCCGGTCGAGCATGCTGATGACCTTCTGCTTGACCTCGTCGGCCACGTCGTCGCGGTCGAGGTACTCGAGCGCATCGGTCTCGAATCGACGATCCAGCCACGATGCGTCGGGTCCACCCCGCGGCATCGTCGCAATTGCCTGGTCCGGGGCTTGGGTCGTAACCATCACTGCGTCTCCTTCTCGTGTCGTCACGCATGGTTGAGACCACCATAACAAACGAACTAGTTCGTCTGTATATGATGATCCTGTGAGATCCAGGACAGAGCTCCGCGGCGAAATTCTCGCCGCCGCCCGCGCGGAGTTCGCCCAGTACGGCTTGGCCGGCGCGCGCATCGACCGCATCGCGCGCGCCGCCAGCGCCAGCAAGGAACGGCTGTACGCCCATTTCGGCGACAAGGAGACCCTGTTTCGCGACGTGGTCGCCACCGACGGCGCGGAATTCTTCCGGGCCGTGGAGCTGCGCCCCGACGCGGTGCCCGAGTTCGTCGGCGGCATCTTCGACCTGGCGCAGAACCGGCCCGAGCACGACCGGATGATCACGTGGGCCCGGCTGGAGGGCTTCCCACTGGACATTCCGGAGTTCGACGAGGAGCACCCGCCCGAGCGGGCACTCGCCGCCCTGGAGCAGGCGCAGGCCGACGGCCACGTCGACACGGCATGGGATCCGCAGCAGCTGCTGGTTTTTCTCTTCGCGATCGCCCTGGCGTGGGCGCACTGGCCCGACCCCGCGGCGGTCACCTCGGACGCGGCGGTTATCGCCCGACGGCGCGCCGCGGCCGTCGAGGCGGCGTCCCGACTCGTCAAACCCGTCGAGCGCACCTGACCGCCGAGATCGAACAGCGCGTAGTGTCCCAAGCCATGGCCGATGAGATCCACTTCGTCGAAGCCAACGGGCTGAGGTTCGCCTATCTGGAGGACGGCACCGGGCCGCTCGTCCTCTTGCTGCACGGGTTCCCGGACACCCCGCACACCTGGGACGATTTGCGCCCGCGGCTCGCCGCCGCGGGCTTCCGCGCGGTCAGCCCGTTCATGCGCGGGTACCACCCCAGTGCGATTCCCACCCGGGATGCCGATCAGGAGACGCTGGCCCGCGATCCGCTCGCGCTGATCGACGCGCTCGGCGCCCGCGAGGCCGTCGTCATCGGGCACGACTGGGGAGCCTCGGCCGCCTACGGCGCGGCGGCGCTCGGGCCGGGCCGCGTCAAAAAGCTGTTCGTCGTTGGCATTCCGCACCCGGCGGCGCTCAAGCCGACGCTGAAAAAGCTCTGGGGCGTCCGCCACTTCGCGGCGTACAAGTTGCCGGGCGCACCGAAACGCTTCGCGCGCAACGACTTTGCGGCTCTGCCCGCCATTTGCCGGCGCTGGTCGCCCACCTGGAACCCGGACCCGCACGAGTTCGACGCCGTCCGTGCCAGCTTCGCGAACCCGGCGAGTTTGAACGCGGCGTTCGGCTACTACCGCAAGCTCTCCCCCGTCCCCAGCGCATCACTGAAGGCGAAGATCGAGGTGCCGACCGTGGTCTTCGCGGGGCTGGACGACCCGATCGCCGAGCCAGCGGATTACCGGCGCGCCGCGCGGATGTTCGCGAACGAGTATGTCGTCGAGGAGGTCCCCGGCGGGCATTTCATGCACCGGGAGCATCCCGAGACGTTCGCCGAGCGGCTTCTAGTCCACCTGTGATCAGGCGTTGTCCCTACGCGCCGACCAGCTCCGGGTGGAACTTCGCCGCCATGCGGCGCAACCCGTCCTGCCAGTCGACCTGCGTGCGGCCGATGAGCTCGTGCATCCGCTCCCCGTCGGTCGGATTGCCCCGCAACGCGTGCGCGCTTTCCTCGAACACCGGCTCCTTGCCGACGAGCGAACCGAGGTAAGCGCACCACTCCTGGAGGCTGACTGCCTGGTCGCCGCACCAGTTGACGGTGGTCGCCGGGACCGACGCCGCCTCGAGCAGCTTGGGGACGGTCGCGATGATGTCGTCCTCGTGGATCGGGTTGTAGTGGGCCGGTCCGCCGGGCGGGACCGGAATCGGGATGCCGGCCAGCATCATCTCCATGTGGTAATACGGCCACCCGCCGTTGTTGCCGTAGGGCACGTTGAGACGGGCGATGGTCGTCGGCACATCGAGGATGCGCGACATCGCCCGGGCGACGACCTCCCCGGCGATCTTGGAGATCGAATAGGTGGGAAACAAGAACTTGTGGTTGTCGCCGAGGGCGGCGTGCTCGGTTCGGGGTTCGTCGTCGGGCGGGTCGTAGACGGCCGCCGAGGAGCAGTGCAGGAAGGCCTTCGCCCCGCGGCAGTGCGCCATCAGCAGGCCGACCGATTCCGCGTTGGCGCCGAGGTCCTTGTCCCAATGTCCGCTCTTGGCGACCGCCAAGTTCAGGACGTAGTCGAAGTCGTCCGGGACGCCGGTGAAGTCCCCGGCGGCCAGGTCGACGGTCTGACACCGAATCCCCGCCTTCTCGAGGCCTTCTCGTGCGGCGGGGTTGCTGAAGCGGGCGATGCCCCACACTTCGTTTTCCGACGCCAGCGCCAGGGCGATGGGGGTGGCGAGTTGACCGGTCGGACCGGTGATCAAGATCTTTGAGCCGCGCATGCGCTGATAGTAGGCGCTGCCATCCGCCGACACCGATGGGTGTCCTCATGCCGGGCGGTGTCCACCGCCGTGGGCTACTGGTTTCGCACTATGGACGACCGCGACAAGGATCCGACGGTGGTCCTGCCCTACCTGGTGGGTAGGCCCCTTGCCGCCACTGAGGTCTACGAGGCGTTCGGGTACCGCAAGTCGGCCTAACTACAAGGCCGCTCGCGAGGGCAGGCTGATCACCGCCGACAATCTGATCAGGGCCGCGAAGTACTTCGGCTTGAACCCCATCGACCTGCAGGTCCGCTTCGGGCTGGTCGCGCCCGAGGCCGTCACCGAATACGTGGAATCCCGTCCCTCCATTGATCCGCACTTTCCGTCGCGGCGCGGGAGTGGCCGAATGGCTGCTGCGCGAATCTCGTTCGCGTTAGCGGTATTGGGCCGTCGCGCCGCGTTGGTGCGGTGTAGCCGGTTATCTGCTGAAACCGAAATTTCGGTGCGGCGCGGCCGGTGTCGCGGTTGTGGGCGATAGTCGAAATAAGCGACGATTACCCGGTTTTGCGCATTGTGCTCAGGGGTGTCATTCGTCGAGATCGACGCTGGCGCGCAGAAGTTCGAGTGGGCGGCAGCTAGCGTCGATTTCGGCGTCCGGCGGCCGCCATAGCCGGCGTCAGCGACTTACAGACCCGGCTGGTCGTCGATGATGCCCAGCCAGATCTGCGCCACATCGATGGCCACCTTCTCGCTGATGAAGGCATGCTGGGTTCCGGTGTAGATGTCGCGGAAGGCGCGCTCGAGGCGGCTGCCCTCGCGGATCGAGCTGGTGCCCGCGACCAGATGCGCCCACTCGGCGCAGGCCCGCGCCGTGTCGGTCGCATAGACGGCGGCCACCCGCATGTCGGCGCGCAGGGCCGGTGTCAGGTCGTCGCCGGCCGCGACGGCGGCCTCGGCGGTGGTGAACGCGTCGATCACCAGCAGGCGCGCGGCGCGCCAGGCCGCGCGGTGGTGCGCCAGCCCCTTCTGGAACGTCGGGCGGCTGGCCAGCGAGGCCATGTCGCTCATCCGGAACTTCGTCGCCGCCAGTTCCTGGACGTCGTCGAGCATGCTCTTGGCGACGCCGAGCGCCCACGACGCGTGACCGGCCGCGGTGACCGGCATCAGCCCCATCCGCGTGGCCGGTGAGGCGCCGCGGTGCGGCTCCCGGACGAACAGCTCGAAGGTGCGGCTGGACGGCACGAACACGTCCTGGACGCTGTAGTCGTAGGAGCCGGTTCCCTTGAGGCCCTGCACGTGCCAGCCGTCGTCGAAGCTGATCTGCGCGCGCGGAATCACGGCGACGCGCATCTCCGGCAAGCCCTCGCTGATCCAACGCATTTCGCCGTTGTCCATCGGCAGGAACCCGGCCGCGACGTATTCGGAGTGACCGATGCCCGAGCCGAAGTTCCACGCCCCGGTCACCTGGTAACCGCCGTCGACCGCGGCGCCCTGCCCGTTCGGAAAGAACTGCCCGCCCAGGGTGACCCGGTTGTCGTGCGCCGTGAACACCTCCGCGAAGCCCTCGTCGGGCAGGTACGCCGCGGCGGCGAAGGAAGACGGCAGATTGGCGATGCCGATCCACCCGAATGATCCGTCCTGCCAAGCCATTTCGATCCAGGTCTCGATCATCTCGGTGAACGACGGCTCGACGCCCCCGGCCTCGACGGGGTTGAACGACGACATCAGCCCGCTTTCCCACATTTCGTCGACGATCGCCGGGGTCAGCGTGCGCGCCCGCTCGGATTCGGCGGCTTGGGCCTGCACGAGGTCCCGCATGCCGCGGGCCAGCGAAACCACCCGGTCTTCCGTGTCGGCTAACGACGTCATCGGCGTTTCCCATCATCGGTGTGAGGCAGCAGTGGAGAACACTGATACCGGTGACCGTAGTTAATACCATCGCGACCGTCGCCGCCGTAGTACTCGGCCTGCACATGTCCCGGTCGAGTGTGCGCTGAGGGCTTTGAGCGTGCGTTCAGGGCAGGTCCCCTCGGCGTGTCGCCGCCGTGAGCGCACACGAAACGCCCAGGGTTCACACCAGAACGCCGAAGAGCCCCGCAACCGCTGTGCCCTACCGTGTGTCTGTGCGGTGGATCGTCGACGGCATGAACGTGATCGGGAGTCGCCCGGACGGGTGGTGGAAGGACCGCGGCCGCGCCATGGTCGCGCTGGTGGAAAGTCTCGACCGATGGGCAGCGATGCAAGGAGAGCCGGTGACCGTGGTGTTTGAGCGGCCGCCCGCGACCGCCATCCCCACCTCGGTGATCGAGGTCGCGTACGCTCCCCGGCCGGCCGCGAACTCCGCCGACGACCAGATCGTCCGGCTGGTGCGGGCCGACGCCCGGCCGCACGACATTCGGGTGGTGACATCGGACAAAGGGCTGACCGATCGGGTCGCCGCGCTAGGCGCGTCCGTCTATCCCGCGGCGGGCTTCCGCGACCTGATCGACCCGCGCGGCTGATGACCGTTGACGCCGGTGGCCACGGCCGAGCGAATAGGGCCGGTTACGACGGACGGCTTCTGACGTCGAAGTCGACCCGTTCACCGTCGACCTTGGTGATGCGCATGTGCGCGGTGTAGGGCTTGCCCTCGGGGCCGGTGAAGTGGCAGTCGAACTCCTGGCCGACTTTGGCCTCCACCCCCGAGGGGCAGTGCACATCGGTCGGGTGAAAGCCCGTCTGGCCGGAGACGACGTCGACGACGGATTGCGCCGCCCCCTCCGGCCTGACGGTGGACTTGGGGCTGCACGCGGTCAGCAGGACCAAGGTTGCGACGGAGCCCGCGACTAAGCGGGCGCTGCTGTTTGCCATTGTTGAGGCTAACACGCAATTGTGACGATATGGCAGCTCAGAGGGCCCTAGCGCTCGAGGCTGCAAACAGACGGCGTCAGCCCACCGCCGCCAGCGCCGCGTCGTAGTCGGGCTCCTGCGCGATCTCGGGCACCAACTCGGTGTAGGCGACCTGCCCGTCGGCGCCGACCACGACCACGGCGCGCGCCAGCAGTCCGGCCATCGGGCCGTCGACGATGCTGACGCCGTAGTCCTGTCCGAAGCTGTCGCGGAACGCCGACCCCGTCTTGACGTTCTCGATGCCTTCCGCGCCGCAGAATCGCGCCTGTGCGAACGGCAGGTCGTTCGACACGCACAACACGGACGCGCCGCTCGCGGCCGCGCGCTCGTTGAAGGTCCTCACGCTCGTCGCGCACACCGGTGTGTCGATGGACGGAAAGATGTTCAGCACCACGGGCTTACCGCTGAACTGGTCGTTGCTGACCGCGCCCAGATCGGTGCCGACCAGATTGAAGGCCGGGGCCGGAGAGCCGACGGCCGGAAGCTCGCCGACGGTGTTGATCGGGTTTCCACGCAAGGTTATCTGTGCCATGGGCACAGTCTGCCAAGCCCGGTGCGGACCCCTCGGGTCAGGTCCGTATGTCCTAATTCGTGGGGTATGGGGCGTTGACGCCATGCCAGGGGTGGCCGAGGCTGAGTGCATGGCTCGCAAGGTGGTGATCGTCGGCTTTCCCGGCGTTCAGGGGCTTGACGTGGTGGGGCCCCACGAGGTGTTCACCGGTGCGTCGCTGCTGACCGGGGGCGGGTACGACGTCCTCGTGGCGTCGGTCGACGGCCGGCCGGTGACCACCGCCACCGGCCTGGCCTTCCTGGCCGAGCCGCTGCCCGACCCGAGCGAAGCCATCGACACCGTGGTGTTGCCCGGCGGCGGCGGCGTCGAGGAAGCGCGATCCGATCCGGAGTTGCTCGGCTGGATCAAAAGGGTCACCGGAAACGCCCGCCGGGTGGTCACCGTCTGCACGGGCGCGTTCCTCGCCGCCGAGGCGGGGCTGCTCGACGGCCGGCGGGTTACCACCCACTGGGCGTTCGCCGGGCGGTTGGCCCGCGAGTTCCCCGCCGTCGACGTCGATCCGGACCCGATCTTCATCCGCAGCTCGGACACGGTGTGGACGGCCGCGGGTGTCACCGCCGGCATCGACCTCTCGCTGTCCCTGGTCGAGGACGACCACGGCACCGACGTCGCGCAGACGGTCGCCCGCTGGCTCGTGCTGTACTTGCGCCGCCCGGGCGGCCAGACACAATTCGCGGCGCCGGTGTGGATGCCGCGCGCCAAACGCACCTCCATCCGCCAGGTGCAGGAGGCCATCGAGGCCGAACCGGGTGGTCCGCACAGCATCGGGGACCTGGCCCGCCGCGCGGCGATGAGCCCGCGCCACTTCACGCGCGTCTTCACCGACGAGGTGGGCGAGGCGCCCGGCCACTACGTCGAACGCATCCGCACCGAAGCCGCGCGCCGGCAGTTGGAGGAGACCGACGACACCGTCGTCGCCATCGCGGCCCGGTGTGGCTTCGGCACCGCGGAAACGATGCGGCGCAACTTCATTCGGCGCGTCGGCATTCCACCGGATCAGTACCGCAAGGCTTTCGCCTGATCGAGAAAGGATCACCCCGATGTCCCAAACCCAAATCGCAATCGTGGTCTACCCTGGCTTCACCGCGCTGGACATGATCGGCCCCTACGAGGTGCTGCGCAACCTGCCCGGCGCTGAGGTGCGATTCGTGTGGCACGAACCCGGACCGATCACCGCCGACTCGGGCGTGCTGGTGATCGGGGCCTCGCACTCGCTGGCCGAAACCCCCTCCCCGGACGTGATTCTGGTGCCGGGCGGCCCGTCGACTCCGGTGCACGCGCGCGACGAGGCGCTGCTGGAGTGGCTGCGCCGGGCGCATTCGACCGCCGGCTGGACGACGTCGGTGTGCTCGGGTTCGGTGATCCTGGCGGCCGCCGGTCTGCTCAAGGACCGCCGCGCCACGTCGCACTGGATCGCTCTTCCCGCGCTGCAGGCGTTCGGCGTCATCCCGGTGTCCGACGAGCGGATCGTGCAGCAGGACAACGTGATCACGAGCGCGGGCGTGTCCGCCGGGATCGACCTCGCGCTGTGGCTGGCCGGCCAGATCGGCGGGGAGGGCCGCGCCAAGGCGATCCAGCTCGCGATCGAATACGACCCGCAGCCGCCGTTCGACTCCGGTCACATGTCCAAGGCGTCGGCGAGCACGAAGGCCGCCGCCACGGCGCTGCTGTCCAGGGACAGCGTCAAGCCCGCCAACCTGAAGGCGACGACGCTGCTGGCCTGGGATCAGGCGTTGAGCGCGGTCCGGTCGCGCCGGCGGAGGCGGGTCTTTACCGCCACGGCCGTACCGGTCGGCAGGTCGTAGCGTGCGCGCGGGGCTTGACTTATTCGTTTAGCAAGTCCTAAATTTAGCGAGTGCTTAACAAAGGCGTCGCTCCCCCGCTGCTGTACCGCGCTGCGACGGATCGTGCGGTTGCGGCCGTCGAGGCGGTCAGGCCCGACCAGCTCGGGTGGCCGACGCCGTGCTCGGACTGGTCGGTGCAGCAGCTCATTGACCACCTTGTCGGCGGCGCGGACTATCTGCTCTCGGCGGCGACCGGGGCCGAGCCGGTTTCGCCCGCGGGACGGGCCGCCACCGACTACCGAGACCGTGTGGACCGCGTCCTGACCGCCCTCGAATCGCCCGGCGCGATGGAGCGCGTCTGCGTCTCGCCGCTCGGCTTCGACTGGCCGGTGTCCGACGCCGTCGCCGGCACGTTCATGGACGTGCTGATCCACACCTGGGACCTGGCCCGGGCGACGGGCCAGGATGAACGGCTCGACGCGGGCCTGGTGGAGGCCTGCGCGGCCATGTTTCTCCCCGAAATGCCAAGGCGGGGGCGCGAAGCGGGGATCATCGGCCCCGAGGTGGTGCCTGGCGCGGGCGCGTCGGCGCAGGATCGGCTGCTGGCGGCGATGGGCCGCGCACCATGACAGAGCCGGCCGTCGAGGATGCCATCCGGGCGTTGGCCCACCCGGGCCGGCGCACGATGCTTCGATTGGTATGGGATCGGGAGCGGCCCGCGTCAGCCCTCGCCGAGGCCGCCGGGCTGTCGAAATCGGCTGCGAGCCAACACCTCAAGATCTTGCGCGACGCGGGACTGGTCGACGTCCGTGTCGATGCGACGCGTCGGCTGTATCGCGCCGACCTGGCGCGGGTCGCCGAGGTGGCCGCGCTGCTCGACGACTTCTGGGCCGCGCCGCTGCAACGGCTACGCGCCGCCGCCGAAGGCGAATCGCCGTGAAGCTCGTCATCCAGCAGCTTGCCGTGCGGGCGACCCCCGAGCGTGTCTTCGAATTGTTCACCGACCCGGTGCAATTCGGCCAATGGATGGCCGAGGGCGCAATCCTGGAGGCCACCCCGGGCGGCGTCGTCCGCTGGACCCACCCCAACGGCGACACCGTGTCGGGCCGCTACGTCGAAGTCGACCCGCCGCGGCGAATCGTGTTCACCTACGGCTGGGAACGCGCCGACGTCGGGATCCCGCCGGGCTCAACCACAGTCGAGATCGACCTCGTCGCGCAGCCGGACGGCACCACGCTCGTCAAACTGCTCCATCGTGGCCTCGAGGATGGGGCCGCGGAGGCTCACGACGGCGGCTGGACCCACTACCTCGACCGGCTACGCCGCACCGCCGACGGCGAGGACGTCGGCGCCGATCCGTGGGCCGATCGTCGGGTGCCAAGTCGTGCGGAGCTACACCGGTGACCGGCGGGTCCACCGAAGCCAGCTTCTGGGCGGTCGCCGAACCGTTGTTGGCCGACGCCACCATCACCCGGTCGACCATGATGGGCCTCCCCTGCCTGCGCGCCGACGGCCATTTCTTCGCCTCTTACGACCGGCGCAGCAACGCGCTCGTCGTGAAGCTGCCGGCGGCCCGGGTCGACGGACTCATCGAAGCCGGTGCGGCCGAACCGTTCGCGCCTTCCGGTCGGCGCTTTCGCGAATGGGCCTCCATCGGATCTGGCCGCGAAGAAGCCTGGCCCGCGCTGCTCCGTGAAGCGCTCGCGTTCGTCGCGGGCCGAGTGGTTTCAGGCGATTAGCCCCGCGCTACGCCTGGGGTTGCAGGATCTCGGTTGACGCGAGCTGGCCGCCGGCCTGCATCCAGGCCGCGACTACCCGGGGCGCGTCCCGGTTCGGGTTGTAGATGTCCTCCTCGCTGGAGAACAGGCCGTCGCCGGCGTAGACCAGCCGGGTCCAGTTGGGAAACCAGAACGGCTCGCCGTCCGGGTCGGTCGGGTGGTCGAGCAGGTTCTTGATCATGACGACGACGGCGTCGTTGTCCTCGTCGTGGGCAACCCAGTCATTCGGAAAACGCATGTGCGGGAAGGGCGCCATCACCGCGACGATCCAGTCCCGCACCGCCTCGCGGCCGTGGAAGACGCCGTAGTGATGCTCGGTGTAGACGACGTCCTCGGTGAAGAGATCCGCAAATGGTCGCCAGTCGCCCGAGGCGCTGCACCCCTCGACGACCGTCGTGTAGTTGTCGACGGCTTGCTCGATTTCGGCCCTGCTGAATTTGCCCATAGCGGACACACTAGAACGTGTTTCGATTCAAGGTGACTGCTCTGAATGGAGATATCGCATGGGCGTGCTGAAGCTGTTCGACCTGCACGGCAAGAAGGCTCTGGTGACCGGGGCATCCAGCGGCATCGGAAAGGAAGTGGCGCTGGCCTACGTCCAAGCCGGCGCGGAAGTGGCGATCGCGGCACGACATCCCGAGGCCCTGGAGGAGGCCGCCGCGGAGCTTACGGCGGCCGGCGGCCGGGTGGTGCCCATCAGTTGCGACGTGACCCGGCCCGACCAGGTCGACGGCATGCTGGACCGGGCGACCGCGGAGCTGGGCGGCATCGACATCGCGGTCTGCAACGCCGGGATCATCACCGTCACACCGATGCTGGACATGCCGCCCGAGGAATTCCAGCGCATCCAGGACACCAACGTGACGGGCGTGTTCCTGACCGCCCGGGCCGCGGCGCGGGCGATGGTCGCGCAGGGCCGGGGTGGGTCCATCATCACCACGGCGTCGATGTCCGGGCACATCATCAACATTCCCCAGCAGGTCGGCCACTACTGCGCCTCCAAGGCGGCGGTCATCCACCTGACCAAGGCCATGGCCGTCGAGTTCGCGCCGCACCACATCCGGGTGAACAGCGTCAGTCCGGGCTACATCCTCACGGAGCTCGTCATGCCCTTCGCCGACCTACACGCCCAGTGGGAGCCGAAGATACCGATGGGCCGGCTGGGCCGGCCCGAGGAACTCGCCGCCCTGTACGTGTATCTGGCCGGCGAGGCGTCCAGCTACATGACCGGCTCCGACATCGTCATCGATGGTGGGTACTGCTGCCCGTGATCGTGGGTCGGTCCACGAGGCACGGGCGACCGAAGCGCGCCCGCACGCCGTCGGAAAACAGGGCACGCAGGCGCTCGCCGGCGGGCCGTACCCCGCTCGCGCCCAGCAACTCGTCGCTCAGTTCGACGATCTCGGCGGCGCGCATCGGCCACGGGTCGTGCTCGTTGGGCACCCACCAGGTCCGGCCGGCCTTGCGGGTGTGCGCGCCCCACCGGGCGGTCAGCCAGACCTCCAACGGTGTCGGCTCGACCACGTCACCGAGGGCGACCGTCACCCGGCTGCGCAGGCCGCGGCGGGGCCAGCGGCGCACGCTGTCGTAGTCGATGTGGTCGCCGCGGCGCGTCACCCGCATCTTCGCCCAGGTGTAGGGCACGCCGAGGCCCGCCCGGATCGCGGGCACGGCGGCCAGGCGCGCGGTTTCGAGCGACCGGAACATCACACCGTGCCGGTCGGCGTCGTCGATCGAATAGAGCCGGACGTTGGTCTCGGCGAATCGGCCGAAGTAAGGCAGCGGGAACGCGGTGCCAACTCGGGTGCTGGCGAGCACGAACGGGATCAGCGACACATAGGTCATCCCGTCCGCGAAGACGTCCGGACGGGTGCCGGGCGGGTAGAGGGCGTCGACGCTTTCCGGCCGCACCGGCCAGTGGATGAAGGTCAGATCGGCCCAGCGCTGCTCGAAGGTGACGCGTCCCGGAAGCGGTGGCGGCGCGACCGGATACCCGGCGAGACCCGGTTGCGCGTCCGGAAGTTCGGGAGGGACGGCCACTCGATCATGGTGGCACTCGTCGGCTTTGCCGCCTATCCCTCCAGCTGACCGGAGATCCCCCGCGCGATGCTGGCCTGCGTCGTCGAGGGCAACACGATGAGGCCGTCGAGCTCTTTGCGGGCCAGGTCGAAGGCTTTTTGTCGTTCCTGCGGCGCCGCGGCGGGGTCCGCGGCCACCCGCAAGAGGCTCTGGGCGCGCGCGATCCGCTGCCGGGCTTCGGCGGAGAAGTCGCTGCGGCGCCTGCGCGTCGCCTCGGCCTCGGCGACGTTGAACGCGGTCACGTAGTCCTCGACGGCGGATTGATACCGCGCCGCTGCCTCCCGATCATCCAGGAGGTCTTCGGCCTTGACGGGGCGCAGGAAGTCCGCCCGGAGCTTGGCTTTGTGGAAGCCGACCGTGAGCGGATCACGCATGTCGGTCATCAGCGGGAAGTCGAGCAGCTTGGCGACGTCGAGTTCGTACTCGAGCCAGCGTGCGTCGGTGCGGCCGTGCTCGTCGATGACACGCCGGAGCGAATACCATTGCGCCGCTTGGCTATTGGCGTTACCGTCCGGCGCCCCCACGGCTTCCGCCGGGCGCGTTTGATCCAGCTCCCGCGGCTCTTCGGCGCGCCGCTTGTTGGCGGTGAACGCCCGCACCACCGCGACCACCATGCCCGTCAGCGGCAGGATCACGATCAGGAGCTCCGCCAGTCGGATGAGCAGACCCACCCCGCCAGGATGCCACCGCTGTGCCTTCCGGCGAGGGGGCGGCGCTTGCTAATGCACTCCCAGTGCGTCGCTGAGGTATTGCGCGCGGCAGGCTCGGCGGGCCAGTTTGCCGCTGGTGGTGCGCGGGATGCCACCGGCCGGCAGGAAACGCACGTCGGAGACCGGCACGCCGTGCCGGCGTGATACCGCGTTCCCGATCGCCTCGATCGCCGGCTGGGGATCCTCGCGACCGCTGCCCGCTGCGCGTTCGGCGATCACCACGAGACGCTCTTGGCCGTGCTCCGGCACGCAGAACGCGGTCACGTACCCACGTCGCACCATCGGCGAGGCTTCGGCGACGGTGGCCTCGATGTCCTGCGGGTAGTGGTTGCGGCCCGCGATGGTGATGAGGTCCGCGATGCGGCCCGTGACGTAGATCTCGCCGTCGAGGTACACGCCCAGGTCCCCGGTCCGCAACCAGGGCCGCCCGGCCTTCGAGCCCTCGGCGTGGCTGCCGTCGCCAAGCCGCGAGTGCAGCGTGGCGCCGAAGGCCAGCCGGCTTTCCTCGGGCAGCCCCCAATATCCGCGACCGACGTTGTTGCCCTGCAGCCAGATCTCGCCGACCTCACCGTCGGGCAGCTCGGATCCGCTGTCGGGGTCGACGATCACCGCCCACAGGCTGCGAGCGACCCGCCCGCAGGACACCTGCGCCACCGCGTTCGGGGCGTCCGCCGCGACGCGAATCGCGCGACCGGCGCTCAACTGTTCGCGGTCGAGATACACGACGGATGCCTCGGCGGAGGCATCGATGGTCGCGATCATCAGGGTCGCCTCCGCGATGCCGTACGAGGGCTTGAATGCCGTGCGCGGCAATCCATACGGGGCGAAGGCCTTGTTGAAGGTCCGGATCGCCTCGATGCTGACCGGCTCGGAACCGATGATGAGCACGACATTGCTGAGGTCGACGTCGTCACCGGGCGCGGGCAGCCCGCGCTGCGCCGTCCACTCGTAGGCGAAGTTCGGAGCGGCGGTCACCACCCGACCCTGCTTCGACCCGGCGGACAGCGCGTGGATCCAGCGCAGCGGCCTGCGGACAAAGGCGGTGGGCGACATCAGGGTGGAGTGCCCGCCGTACACGGCGGGAAAGCCGATCATCGACAGGCCCATGTCGTGGTAGAGCGGTAACCAGCTGACGCCGTGGGTGTTTCGGTCCAGCAGGTCGATCGAGAGGATCATCTGCACGAGGTTGGTGCCGACGGCGCGGTGGGTGATCTCCACCCCGAACGGGGGGCGCGTCGCACCCGAGGTGTACTGCAGGTGCGAAACGCGGTCGACGTCGAGTTCGACGGGCACGAACAGCTCCCCCGCCGAGTCGGGTATCCGGTCGATGACGATCAGCTGCGGCTTGCGCAAGTCCGGGAGGTTGACGAGAAAGTTCTCCACCGCTTCCTTCGCGGCCGCCGTGGTGAGCACCGCGGCGGGCCGGGAGTCGCGCAGCGCCGTCTCCAGACGTTCGGCGTGGCCGGGCAGTTCGGGCGCGAACAACGGCACCGCGGTGGTCCCGGCCTTGATCGCGGCGTAGAAGCCGGCGACGTAGTCGATGCCCTGCGGCGCCAGGATCGCCACCCGGTCGCCCTCGCCGGCGAATTGCTGCACCCGCGCAGCGATGGCCCCCAACCGGACCCCGAATTGGGCCCAGGTCACTTCTCTTGCGTTTCCTTCGGAGCGGGCATAGTCCAGGAAGCGATACGCCACGGCGTCACCGACATTGGCGATGTTGCGCTCGATGAGCGATATCAGGGTGGTGCCCGGCGGCAACTCGACGCCGCCCTCGGCGTTCAGGCAGTCCTCTATCAGTAGCAGCCCCTGTGGAGCCGCGGCGCTGTGCCGGGAACCGCAATCCATGAGCGCAGTCTAGGTGCCCGCCGCGGCCGGTCCGTGCCCCCGTGCGGCGCCGCGAACGGTGCGGTCGGGGCGACGAGGCGGTCTTAACGAGGGACGCACCGACGGCCAAAGAGGGCGAGTAGCTGATCACTTGGCGTAGCGGTCGCCGGTGCCGGCACCGGTTCGGCGAACACGTGTCCGGCCCGCCCGGCCCGGGCCAGGGGTGGCGAAACCCACAACAGGGCCGACGCAGTCTCCGAGGGAATGGGTCGATCGATCCCGCAGGCCTGGGCGATATCCCACGCGTGCACGGCCATCTCGATGGCACCCACGTGGACAACGGTTTTGGCGGACAGCGTCCGGCCCTGGATTTCGCACCACCGGCCCCTAGGGCCGGGAGCGGTCTGGTGCGCCTGGACCGCGAGCACAAAGTCGACGATCGCGGCCCGCACCGCGCCCACCGGATCGGAACGTGCCGCCGGCCCTTCGTCGAAGTCGCGCGCCGCCAGCACGTCGGCGACCTCCGCCAACGAGGCGCAGACGTGCTGCAGCAGGCGGCGCAGGTCCCACTGTCGACAGGGCGTCGGCGCCGCGAGGTCCGCTTCGCGAACCAGAAGCAGGTTCTGGAACAGGTAACGGGCCGCCTCTGTCAGCACGGCCCGCTCGTCGGTGTCGGACACGCCCGGAGCCTTCAGCTCCCCGGTGCCACGAACGCCTCGGGCAGCCCGAACTTTGCGACCAGCGCCGCGTCGTTGAAGGCAACGATGCGCGAGATGCGACCGCCGGCCAACGACAGCACGTCCAGCCCATGGGCGTGAAACGAACCGTCCGGCGCCCGCCGGTACATGGCGAGGGCCGGGGCGCCGTTGGCCTGGGTGGGGGCGAGCCGCCATTGATCCGCGGTGTGCAACACGACCCGGGCCAGGAACGCGCACACCGCATCCCGACCGGTGAACCAGGTTGGAATGGGCGGCATTTCGAGCTCGACATCAGCGCGCAGCAGTTCCGCCAATGCGTCGACGTCGGCGTGTTCGAAGGCGGCCATGTAGCGGTCGAGCACGTCGCGCAGTTCGGGTTCGGTGGGTTCGCCGAGCTCGTCGAGCGTCGGGCCGGCCTCGGCCAATCGCGCGCGGGCGCGTTGCAGGGCGCTGTTGACCGCCGGGGTGGACGTCTCCAGCATTTCGGCGACTTCGCCGGCCTGCCAACCCAATACGTCGCGCAACAGCAGGACCGCGCGCTGCAAGGGCGACAAATGCTGCAGGGCGGCGACGAACGCCAACCGGACGCTGCTGCGCACCGACACGACGACCGCGGGGTCGTCGGTGGCGCCGTACAACAGGCTGTCCGGTGCGGGCTGCAACCACGGGATGTCCGATTGCGCCGGGGCCAGCGCGACTGCCCCGCTGTCGGCCGGGGCGCCGAGCCCGGAGGGCAGCGGACGCCGCTTGCGGGTCTGCAGCACGTTCAGATACGTGTTCGTGGCGATCTTGTAGAGCCACAGCCGGACTGAGGACCGGCCCTCGAACCCCCCGTAGGCCTGCCACGCCCGCAGATAGGTGTCCTGCACGAGATCCTCGCACTCGTCAACGGACCCGAGCATGCGGTAGCAATACGCCCGCAACTCGGGCCGGTACCGTTCGGCGACCTGTGCGAAATCATCGATGCCGGCGTCCGCCATGCCCAAAGCCTTTCACGAGTCGCGGCGTGGCGGCCGGGGATCGCTGGGGTCGCGCCCGCCCGGGTCGGGGTCGTCCCACCACTGCGGTTGCTGGTCGCCGTAGGCGTCGTGCCAGTTCCACCACGCATACGCGGGGCTCTGTGGGTAGCCCTCCGGGGAGTCCTCCCAATCCTCTTGCCGCCCAATGGCGGTCATGTCCAGATAACTCCAGGTGGTGCCCAGCGCCTCATCGCCGCGGTTGTTGATGAAGTACGTACGGAACACCCGTTCGCCGTCGCGGATGAAGGCGTTGGTGCCATGCCACTCGTCGACGCCGAAGTCGCGGTCGAAGTCGTCGATCATCGTGTACCACGGCATGTGCCATCCCATCCGGGCCTTCACCCGGGCGATGTCGGGCTGGCCGGCGCGGGATGCGAACACCAGCGTGGTGTTACGGGCGTTCAGATGCGCCAGGTTGCCGATGTGATCGGCGATCATCGAGCAGCCCCGGCACGCATGGTCGGGCCAGCCGTCCACCCCGGGTTCCAGGAACGCCCGGTAGACGATCAGCTGGCGTCGGCCACCGAACAGGTCCAGCAGGCTGACCCTGCCGTTGGGCCCGTCGAATTGGTAGGGCTTGTCCACCGGCAGCCACGGCATGCGCCGGCGCTGGGCGGCCAGCGCGTCGCGCGCCCGGGACAGCTCTTTTTCCCTGACCAGCAGCTGCTGGCGCGCGGCCTCCCAGTCCTGCGCCGAGACGATCGGGGGTGTCTGCATTTTCATCGTGAGCCTTTCGTTGTGGTGCAGTACTTTTCAGGCGAGCTTCTGCAGCCCCGCGCCGGTCAGGAGGTAACCCGGAGCAACGCCGGCGGTGTCCGCCCGCGCCAGCTCCACGACGGCCGCACCGGCCGACCCCGGGCTCACCGGCTCGCCGAGCTGCCTGACATATTCCTCCTCGGATTGACCGTTGCGGGCCGCGTAGGCCCGCACGGCGGGGCGGCCGAGGTCGGTCAGCGGGGTGATCCGCGGCAGCACGGCCGTGAAGGTGATGCCGAGGCCCGCGCGGTCCGCCTCGTCTTGGGCGTAGCCGCTGATAAACCGTTGGGTGGCTTTGGCGCCGGCGTACCCGCCGCTGAGCGGCGAGCCGGCGAGCGCCGCGCCGCTGCTGACGACCACCACCGTGCTGCCGGGCCGCAGCGGTTTCAGCAGCGCCTCCCGCAGCCAGTGAAAGGCGATGCGCACGTCGGTGTTCCAGTTGGCCGAGAACGTCTCCCAGGTGTGGTGCTGCAGCGGGCGAATCAGTGGAGTCGCCCCGGCCACCAAAACCAGAAGGTCCGGATCGTATCGGTCCAGCAGGCTGCCCGGCACCGAGGCGTCGGCCGCGTCCGCGACGATCGCTTGAACGCTGCCGGCGCCGTCGGGCTCGGGAAACGTTGTCGCGCTGCGGGATACGGCGATCACGGAGGCGCCGGCCGTGGCCGTAGCCAGTGCGATGCCCCTGCCCAGCCCGCGGCTTGCGCCGACGACGAGCGCGGTCTTGCCGGATAGGTTGTTCATTGTGTCCTCCTGGTTGTGCGGTCAGGCGTGGGTGGCGAGCAGCTGGGCGTACTGCCGCTCCAGCTCCTTGGCGGGGCCGCTGTGCCAGCCCTGGGCGATGGATTGCGACATGGGATCGGGGAAGATGTCGTGTTCGCCGCGTTGCAAGGCGTCGAAAACCGCGGCGGCGACGGACAGCGGGGTTGTTTTCGGTATGTCGAGGGCCCGGGTCATGTCGGTGTCCACCGGACCGGTGAAAATCGCGTGGACCCGCACGCCTTGCGGAGCCAGGAGGGCGCGCAGCGACTGGGTGAGGCTGAGCGCGGCCGCCTTGGAGGCCGAGTAGGCGGGAATCAGCGGCAGGGGCGCCAATGCGTTGACCGACAGGTTGTTGACCACCGCGCCCTGGGATCGAATCAGTGCCGGCAGGAAGGCCTGCGTCACCGCGTAGGTGCCGAAGAGGTTGACGGCCAGGTGCCGTTCGAGCACCCCGGGATCGCTGAGATCGTCGTAGAGCGCGATGCCGGCGTTGTTGATCAGCACGTCAAGCGATCCGGCCGTGGCGACGGCCGCGCGGATCTGCGCGCCGTCGGTCACGTCGAGCGTGAGCGGGACCACCCGCTCATCGGGCGACGGCGAAACGCCACGCGTGCCGGCGTACACCCGCCGTGCCCCCCTGCGCAGGGCCTCCGCCACGAGGGCCCGGCCGATGCCGCGATTGGCGCCGGTGATCAGAACTGCTTTGTCCGCGATTGGGTCCATCACAAGCCTCTCTCAACTGAAAAAGCCCCCACACGGAGGTGCAGGGGCTTCGAACTACTCATATAGACAAGTTCCGAGACCGAAACTCATCGCAACGCGGCACATCGGTTTCGCGCGGCGACGGCGGGACGGACGCACCGTGACCGGGCTCGCCGACCGTGGGGGCTAGGTACCAAAATCGCCTGGAATTCGTGCGTAGGCCCCACACTCGACGCGTAGGGTACGCGGGATGTCGGGTCGCAAGTTTTCGTTCGAAATCAACCGCACCAGCAGCGCGCCCGCGGCGACGTTGTTTCGGCTGGTCGCCGACGGTGCCAATTGGTCGAAGTGGGCCAAGCCGATCGTTCTTCACTCGAGTTGGGCGCGCCAGGGGGATCCGGCGCCGGGGGGCGTCGGGGCCGTCCGCAAGGTCGGGATGTGGCCGCTGCTGGTGCAGGAGGAAACCGTCGCCTACGAGCAGGACCGCCGCCACGCCTACAAACTGGTCGGGCCGCCCAGCCCGGCCAAGGATTACTTCGGCGAGGTGGTCTTCACCCCGAATCCGTCGGGCGGCACCGACATCCGCTGGACGGGCGAGTTCGTCGAGGGGGCGCGCGGAACGGGTCCGGTGATGCGGGCCGCGCTGGGCGGGGCGGTCCGGTTCTTCTCGGGCCGGCTGGTGCAGGCGGCCGAGCGCGAGTCAACCGGCGGCCGGTAGCTACGGGCCGGGGTGATCCTCGACCCATTGACCTTGTTGCTCGGCTTGCTGAGCCTGCTGTTGGGCCTGTTCGTTTTGTTCCTCGGCCTGTTGCATGGACTGCTGCAGCTGTTGCTGAGCCAGCTGTTGCTGCAACTGGGCCTGGTCGTCGCTGTCGTCGGCGGTGAAGCCGCCGAAGGCGCCACTGACCGGAGCGGCCAGGGCCACGGCGGGGCGCGCCGTGCCGAAAAGCGCAACCGTCGCGAGGACCGCGGCCCCGGCGAAAATCAGTTGGAGGCGCCGCCATTGCCGACGCGCCGTGCCGGTTTCCTGGATGGTCATCCATTGAGGTTCGCGCCCGTGACTAGCTGCCAGCTGAGAAGTGGCTATCGCAGCAATATGAGTTATTGATCGAAAATGACGGCGCGGTGATCGGAATTCTGGGCTAATGAGGCACGGGCTGAGTTTGAGCGAGACATCGGGAGGCAAGTTACTCAAGGCGTCGTAGGTGATGCGACGTCGGTCGCTGTGAAGAGGTGAACGAATGAAACGATTCGCTATTTTCGGCATAGTGGCCGCCGCATGGCTAGGTCTGAGTGTTCCCGTGGCGCAAGCGGATATCGGCGGGAACGTGCCCGGCCCCGGGTTGTGCGACTACCCCGGCGTGGGGGGATCCGGCATGGAAATGGGGGCCTACCACTACTGGTGCGACTTCCCGGTTGAGGAGAACGGCAGCCGCTGGCACTGCGAATACGGCGGCGGCGCCGTGCAAGGTGTCGGCGGAATCAACATCTTCCTGTTCAGCGCTTCGGTCATCACTCCGCTGGGGGCGCTGGAAGGTTCGTGTTCGTTCCGCTGTCCTGACGGTTCGCTGTCGGCCGCGCCGAACCCGCCCGGCGCATGGAAAAACGCGCTCACCGCGAAGAAATGCGTTCCGGTAGAAGTCGCGCCGACGGCTGAACCGAATACCGCACTGCCGCCCTGGCCGGGGCAACTTCCAGGGGTAACAAATCCGGCGACCCCCAACCCGGTGACCACGGAAAATCCTTAAGGGCCGTTCAGGGCCGTTTCTCGTTTTCGTATTTCTTGGCCATGTGCTCGACGGCCTGCAGCTGCGATTGTGCCAGGTCGTCCCGCACCTGCCCGGCCCGCGCCGCGGCGTCCAGCGTCGGCTGCGCCAGGCCCTGAAAGTGGGGCATGACCTCGGCGGCGAACAGCTCGGCCGATCGCTTGGTGGCCGCGGGGTTCGCCCACTCGTGGCCCATCTGCAGGAAGCAGCCGAAGCCGCCGGACTGATCCCAGAGCCGCTGCACCTGGGCGCGAGCCCGCTCCGGCGTGCCGATGACGCCCGCCCCGTTGTCGTTGATGACGTCGATCATTTCGTCGAGCTGCTCGCCCGGCATCGTCATCTGGGGGAACGCCGCCACCTTCTGGAAGTAGTTGAACCACGACTCGATGCCGAATTTCACGTCGGCACGGGCCTGTTCGTCGGTCTCGGCGATGTGCATGGGCCCGACCAGGCTCCAGTTGCTGCGGTCGACCTGCGTGCCGAAGGCCGCGGCGCGCTCCTCGACGATGTTCCAGTGATAGGACAGCGCGTCGAAGCCTTCGACGATCAGCGTCGCCCCGATCGATAGCAGCCCGATGCCGTGCTTGCCGGCCAGCCGGGCACCGGTCGGCGAGGCGACCGCCGCGACCGCCAGCGGTATCCCCCCTTCGGAGTACGGGGCCAGCTGCAACTTGGCGTCAAAAAGCTGATGCGTGGGGGTCTTTGCGCTCACCGTCTCCCCCGCCAGCAACCGGACGACGATGTCGAGGTTGGTCTCGAGAAGCTCGCGTGTGTCGGTGGGATTCAGCCCGATCATCGCGGAGTCCGTGGGCAGCGAACCGGGGCCCACCCCCCCGATGATGCGCCCGTGGGTGAGGTGATCCAGCAGCATCAACCGGTCGGCGACCCAGAGCGGGTTGTGGTAGGAGAGCGAAATGACCCCGGTCCCAAAACGAATGCGCTTCGCGCGTTCAGCGGCCGCCGCGATGAAGATTTCCGGCGAGCTGATGATCTCGCTGCCGGCGGAGTGATGCTCGCCGATCCAGGCTTCGTCGAAGCCGAGCGCGTCGAGATGTTCGACGAACTCGAGGTCGCGTTGCAGGGCAAGAGTCGGGTTGGTGCCGGCCCGGTGAAACGGGGCGATGAAGTATCCAAACCTGAGCTTGGCCATGGGGAACCCCTTGCAGTCGAGTTGCGGAGAACCATAACTCAACTCGCCATGGGTTAGGCCAAAAGGGATTGCTCAGCCGGCGGGGCCAGATTCACATGGCCCCACCGGCTATCGGAGCAAGTCTTCGCCGACGGTCAGCGATCAGTAGCCGCCGCAGAGGTTGCCGACGCAACCGCCGCCGCCACCCGGTCCGCCGCCGCCACCACCGACGCCGGGGATGCTGCCGCTCCCGCCGCCGGGACCGCCACCGCCGGTCGGGCCACCGGGCACGCTGCCGCCGCCGCCGCCGGGACCGCCACCGCCGGTCGGGCCACCGGGCACGCTGCCGCCTCCGCCGCCCGGGCCCCCGCCGCCGGTGGGACCACCGGGGGCGCCGCCGCCCCCACCCGGTGCGGTGGACGGCGCGATGCTGGACGTAGGAGTGGTGGTGGTCGATGGCGTCGTGCTGCTGCTGGCCGGCCCCTTATTGCCGCCGCCGCATCCGACCGCCAATACGAGCATGGCCGAACCGCCCACGAGCGCGACGGCGTTCCTGGCTCCAGATCTCATCAGCTTCCCCAATCTCCCCTCGCACCACACTTATTGCAGTCCACTTCTCCGTACCCCGGCGCGCGCGGCCGCAAACGGCACAGGGCCGCCGGATCGAGGTCGATCCAGCGGCCCGGGTGTATCGGGAGCTAGCAGTTCTCGCCGGAAACGCAGCAGGTCAGAGTCGCCGCATTGCACGCTGCGGCCGGCGCCGCGGACGACGACTGGGTCGCTGGCGACGCGCTACCCTGGCAGGAACTTTGTGGGGTGACAGTCGCCGGTGACTAGCCCTCCTTGGTGATCAGCTTCCGCAGTGCCACGCGGTCGGGCGTCAGCAGCTCGGTGATGCGCGGGCGATTCACCTCGGCGACGATGATCTCGCCGACCTCCTGATAGACCTCGCTGAAGATGCCGTGGGACTTCATCTTCGAAGTCTGATAGAGGTTGTCCTCGGTCGGCGTCACGTAGATCACCGCGTCGGCCTTGAAGCGGTGCACCAGCCACAGGTGGATCAAGGTCATCAGCCGCTTCTGCCGCAGCTTCTCGGCGAAGGTGTTCTGGTCGCGCACCTGAAGGATGCTGCGGCCGTGCCGGTCCTTGATCGGGTCGACGACGACATTCGCCAGCTGCTCCTCGCCGTCGCCGTAGATGCCGAGTTCGAGCACATCCGAGCCCGCCCGGCGCGGCCGCAGCTGCACGCGGAGCTTCTCGCCGAGCTGGTAGTACTCGCTCCACATCGCCAGCCACTCCTCGAGCAGCTTCTTCGGCACCTCCGTTTGCACCAGGTGCTGGTGCTGGGTCGAACCCTCGCCCATCGCCTTGGTGGTCGCGGTCCGGCCCGAGGAGGCGGTCAACGCCGCGTCGCTGCGCGGCCCGCCGACCAGGGTTTGCGGTGTGCGGTAAGGGGACTCGACCAGGCGCATCTTCCGTTGCAGGCGGGCCAGCGCCAGCATGCCGTCCTGCTTGAGGGCGGTGGCGAACTCCTCGGCGGCGACGCCGTCGATCTGGTGTCCGCCGTAGGTGATGAAGTTGAAGACAAATCCCATCTTGCCGAGCTCTTCGGGGAACTCTTTCATCTGCTCGTCGGTCATGCCGGTGGTGTCCCAGTTGAACGACGGCGAAAGGTTGTACGCCAGCATCTGGTCGGGGAACTCGGCGTGGATGGCGTCGGCGAACTGCCGCGCGTCGGCCAGATCCGCGGTCTTCGTCTCCATCCAGAGGATGTCGGCGAACGGCGCGGCGGCCAACGACTTGGCGATGGCGTACGGTATGCCGCCGCGGATCTGGTAGTAGCCCTCGGGGGTCTTCGCCAGCTCGCAATCCCAACCGGGGTTGACGCCCAGCTCCTTTGCCTTGGCCCGCGCGGCGTAGAGCGAGGCGCGCCCGGCGAAGGCACGCCACTCATCCGAGCTCATCTCGCGCGGCTCGCCCTCACTGGCGTCGAATGCGAGCACGTCGGCCACGGCCTCGCCGTAGGTCATCAGCCCCGCGTCGTCCTCCCAGGCGGCAATGAACCGCGACTCGACCTGGTCGAAGAGGTCGTCGATCGATTGGTTTCCGTTCTCTCGCCACGCATTTACGGCGTCCGAGATCAGGCTTTGGATGCCCTGGCGCTCCAGCCAGGCTGTGGCAGCGGCGTACTCGCCTTCGGGCAGCGCGTAGAGAAGGTGACCATTGAGGTCTTTGACTCCCAGCTCGTAGAAGCGGCGCACCATCGCCAGGAAGCACGCCTTGTACGAAGGAATGTCGAGGTTGGTGACGCCGAGCAGGAACGGCTGGTCGCGCTCGTCGGCACGGCTGTCGAGCAGGTTGGCCGCCTCGGCGTCAGTGCGCGCGACAATGATGCCGGGCACCCGCATGACGTCGAGCTGGAACCGAGCGGCGTTGAGGCGCTTGATCTGTTCGTCCGACGGCACCAGGACCTTGCCGCCCTGATGGCCGCACTTCTTGGTACCGGGGCGCTGGTCTTCGATGTGATACCCCGGCACGCCGACCTCGACGAAGCGGCGGATCAGGTTGCGCACGTGCGGGTCACCACCGTGGCCGGTGTCGGCGTCGGCGATGATGAACGGCCGGAAGTCGTATTCCTTGGCCGCGGCGCGCTTCTGTTCGCTCATCCGCAGACGCTGGTACTGCTGATTGCGGTCGGCCGTGAGGAGGGCGCGCACCAGCACCGCCGCGTCGTCGGGCACCTGGCTCAGCGGGTAGCTGGCGAGGTCGGGGCCGGGATCCTCGGTGGTGGAACCCTTGGCCGAGGTCGCCCAACCGCCGAGGTAGATGGCTTCGATGCCCATCCGCTTCATGCTCACCGCCTGGCCGGGCGAATAGGGGCCGAACGTCGTGATGCTCTTCTTGGCCGCGAAGAGTTCGCGCAACCGGTCGTAGAACGCCGCGGCCGCCTCACGCGCCACGGGGTAATCGGTCGGGATGGTGCCGCGCTGCTCGGCGACCTGGCGCGCCGTGTACAGGCGGGTGATCCGGGCAAAGCGCGAACCCTCGAAGTATCGCTGCGTAGCCTCGACGTCCTGCTCGAACGGCGTGCGGACCGGTGTGTCCGTTTCGATGATGGCCATGGGGTTACGCTCCTCTTTCAGCACGAATCCGCTGACCGTGAGTTTATCCCCGGACATAGCGGTTCAATCAGGGGTAAATCGTCCCGAACCGAAACTTTAGCTCTGCCGTACTCCGGCATTTCGGCCCGCCGGGATCGGGCGGCCGGTTTTGGCCGCGCGGCCCCGTGCGCCGCAACGCGTTTCGTGGACGCGAGTACGTTTCGGTGCCACCCGTTCTCGATAACCAGCAAAGCGGGTCGGCGACCGGTAGCCTCCTACCGTGCAGACGAGTTTACGTTTTGAGCGTTGGTATCGTCCCCTCGCGGTTCCGGTCGGACTGGGCCCCAGCCGCAGCGAGATCCGGTTGAACGCGGGCGTGCTGCACGTGAAGATGGGCTGGGCGTTCGAAGCCGACATCCCGCTGGCGTCGATCACCAAGGCCGAACCGGCCAACGAGCGTGTGTTCGCCTGGGGCGTGCACTACTCGCGAGGTCGCTGGTTGGTCAACGGGTCGGGCAAGGGGTTGGTGGCGTTGACGATAGAGCCCCCGGTGCAGGCGAAAGTCTGGATCAGGTCGGTGACCCTGCGCTCCTTGTGGGTCAGCGTCACCGATCCGGATGCCTTGATCGCGGCCTGCCGCGGGCGCTCAACCAATCCCGCTGCCGACGGATGAACTCGGCGTCGACGACCTTCCCGTGCCCCGGGACATAGACGGCATGGGGGCCGCCGATCGCGAGCAGCCGATCCAGCGTCGCCGGCCAGGCCGCCAGGTCGGAATCGGCGTCGATATACGGGTCGGCCGACTCCTCGACCAGGTCGCCGGTGAACATCACGACCGGGTCCTCTTCATCGTCCCGGGCGGGCACCATCACGACCAGGTCCGCCGTCGTGTGGCCGCGCCCCGGGTGAGTCACCGTAACGGCGCGGTCGCCGAGGTCGATCGTGGCGTCGGATAGCCGGCTGCGAGGTGGCCGCAACGCCGAAATCGCGCGATCGACTTCGGCGGCCTGCGCGCCGTAGCTCAGCGCGTGTGCGCGCAGTTGGTCGGTAGCCGACGATAGGTATTCGACAACCTCTGGCGCACAATGGATTTCGGCATCATCGAACGCCGAGGAACCCAGGACGTGGTCGAAGTGCTTGTGCGTCAGCACAACGTGAGTCACGTGGTGCCCCGTGATCTGTCGTGCATCGGCCTCGATCGCAGCGGCTTCGGCGAGGGTGGTGCCGGTGTCGATGATCAGCGCTCCGTCGGCGCCGCGCACCAGCCCGATCGTGACGTCGCAAAACGCCAGCCGACAGCGATGGACCGTGTCGGTCAGTCGTTCCCAGGCGAGGTGCACAACCAGGACGGTAGCCGCAACGACGACGCGACGGCGGGATATGTCGGAAAAAGTTGACATGTCGGGAACGCCCGACATATCTTGGCAGTGTGGCTCCGGCCGATCGCGTCTTTGTCGCCCTGGCGAACCCGGTGCGCCGGGAGCTGCTGGAGCTCCTCACGGCGCGGCCGCTGTCCGCGGGGGAGCTCAGCGATCGGTTCGAGCTCAGCCGCCCGGCGGTCGCCGAGCACCTCAAGGTGTTGCGCGACGCGGGGCTGGTGGCCGACGAGCCGCAAGGGCGCCGGCGCATCTACCGCCTGACCGCGGAACCGCTGGCGCAACTCGGCGAGTGGCTACATCCGTTCGAGAAGTTCTGGCGCGCCCGACTGGCCGGGCTCGCCGAGGCAGCCGAGGAGCTGGAATGACCGAGACGCCCGTGGCGGGCAAGGCGCCCGCCACCATCCGGGTCGACCAATTCGTCGCCGCACCACCGGTTAAGGTGTGGCGGCTGCTGACCGAACCTGAGCTGATGCGACGGTGGTGGGCCGAGGGGGACGTGGCCGCCGTCGTCGGCCACCAGTTCGCCCTGGACATGCCCGGCTACGGCAGGCAACCGTGCAAGGTGCTCGAGGTGGATCCCCCGCACCGCTTCGTCTATACCTTCACCGCGGCCTGGACGCTGACCTGGTGCCTGGAGCCGGAAGGTAGTGGAACCCGAGTATTCTTGGAGCACAGCGGTTTTGACCTCGATGAAAAAAGGATGGCCGAGGCCTTCGACCGCATGGGCCCCGGCTGGCGCGACGTCGTCCTGCCCCGCCTTTCCGACGCCGCCGCACAGGCCTGAGCCCTCGAGGAGGAACCACGATGCGCGCCATCGTCATCACCAAGCACGGCGACCCTTCGGTCCTGCAGGTCCAACAGCGTCCCGACCCGCCGCGGCCGGCAGCGGGCCAGCTGCGGGTCGCCGTGCGCGCGGCCGGGGTGAACTTCGCCGACCACCTCGCCCGCGTCGGCATGTACCCCGACGCGCCGAAACTGCCCGCGGTGGTTGGCTACGAAGTGGCCGGGACGGTCGAGGCGGTCGGCGACGGTGTCGACGCCGGCCGCGTCGGCGAACGGGTGCTGGCCGGCACGCGATTCGGTGGCTACGCCGAGGTCGTCAACGTGGCGGCGAACGATTCGGTGCGGCTCCCCGACGCGCTGAGCTTCGAACAGGGCGCGGCGGTTCCCGTCAACTACGCGACCGCCTGGGCCGCGCTGCACGGTTACGGGTCGCTGCGCGCCGGCGAGCGGGTCCTGGTGCACGCAGCCGCCGGCGGTGTCGGCATCGCCGCGGTGCAGTTCGCCAAGGCCGCCGGGGCGGAAGTGCACGGCACCGCCTCGCCCGCCAAGCACGCCAAGCTGGCCGAGCTGGGCGTGGACCGGGCGATCGACTACCGCCGCGACGGCTGGTGGAAGGGCCTCGGCCCCTACGACGTGGTGCTCGACGCGCTGGGCGGCACGTCGCTGCGCCGGTCCTACGCACTGCTGCGCCCGGGCGGAAGGCTGGTGGGCTACGGGGTTTCGGCGATGCAGCACGGGGAGAAGCGCTCGCTGCGCGCGGCCGCGCCGCACGCGCTGGCGATGCTGCGCGGGTTCAACCTGCTGGACCAGCTCTCGGAGTCGAAGGCCGTGATCGGCCTCAACATGCTGCGGCTGTGGGACGATCGCGGCACGCTCGAGCCCTGGATCACTCCCCTGGCCAAGGCGCTCGACGAAGGCACCATCGCCCCCGTCGTGCACGCGGCGGTGCCGTTCGCCGAGGCGCCCGAGGCCCACCGCATCCTGGCGGCCAGGGAGAACGTCGGCAAGGTCGTCCTGGTGCCCTGAGTTTTTGTTACCGCGACAGTGGCTACTTAGTCCGTTATGGCTATCACCGATTCCCGCGAAGTCGTCATCGACGCGACCCCCGACGAGATCATGGACGTGCTGTTCGACCTCGAGTCGTTGACCGAGTGGTCCGCGTTTCACAAGAAGGTCGAAATCCTGGAGCGCGACGACGAGGGCCGTCCGACCAAATCGCGGCAGACGGTGAAGATCGTGGGAGTCAGCGACGAGCAGGTGCTCGACTACTCCGTTCACGACGACGGCGTGGGCTGGACGTTGGAGAGCTCGAAGCAGCAACGCGCGCAGGAGGGCCGTTACACGCTGACACCCGACGGCGGTTCCACCCGGGTGCGTTTCGACCTCACCGTCGATCTTTCCGCGCCGGTGCCGGGATTCCTCGTCAAGCGGGGTGCCAAGGGGCTGATGGAGACGGCGACCGACGGCCTGCGTAAGCGGGTGCTCGAAGTCAAGGGTGGCAAGTAGCTTCCGGACCCGCGATTCCGGAGCGACACTGTCCTCTATGGAATCGATACCGGCGAGCACGTTTCACCGCATTGCGTCGGTCGGCGCCGGGCTGATGCTTCTCGCGGCGCTGCCCGGCTGCGGCGGTAACGGTGGCGGCCGCATGACGGGTTCGTCGACGCCGAAGGTGACCACTCTGGGTCGCACCGTCGCGCAGGCGCCCGCCGACGGGCCGTTGACCGTCAGTAGCCCGGCGTTCGCCGACGGCGCGCCGATTCCCGCGCAGTACACCTGCAAGGGGGCCGACGTCGCGCCGCCGTTGACATGGTCGGCGCCGCTGGGCGCGGCGCTTGTGGTCGACGACCCCGACGCCCCGCGCGGTCCCTACGTGCACTGGCTCGTCGCCGGAATTCCTCCCGGCGCCGGCAGCACCGCGGACGGTCAGACGCCCGCCGGCGGGAGCAGCCTGCCGAACTCGGCCGGCCAGGCCGGGTACGGCGGGCCCTGCCCGCCCGCGGGCACCGGCGTGCACCACTACCGGTTCACTCTCTACCAGCTCCCCGCCACGTACGAGCTCCCGCCGGGGCTCGCCGGGCCGCAGGCGGCGCAGGCGATCGCGCAGGCCGCGTCCCGGCGGGCGCAGTTCACCGGAACGTTCGCCGGCTGATGCCGTCGACAGCGCCGGCGTTCGACGCAACGAAGGCAATCGAATTCGGCCAACTTGTCAACGCCACCTATGCGACGTCGCCGGGCGATCTGACGAACAAGGCCGGCCAGGCCCTGAGCGCCGGCGGCATCGACTACACCGTGGTCACGACGATCTACGCCAATGACCTTGCGACGGACATGAACCCGGGCCGAGCCGACGTCGAAGTATCCATCGGACTGATCTGTCAGGACGACAAGACCGGCGACGTGGCAATCGCGCTCCGCGGCACCGAGGGAACGCTCGAATGGATTCACGACGCGGAGTTTGTCCAGGTGCCCTGCCCCTTCCTGGCCGGCGCCGGCCAGACGGAGGACGGCTTCACCGACATGTATCAGTCCCTGCGGACCGCCACCGACCCGGGGGCGCCGACGGTCGTCAAAGCGCTTGCAACGCTGCCATATTCGCAACCCGTCGGCTCCGTCACGATCTGCGGCCACAGCCTGGGCGGAGCCCTGGCGACGCTGCTCGCTCTCGACGTGGCGGCGAATACGACATTCACCGACCCGTCCGTCTACACCTATGCCAGCCCACGCACCGGGGATTCGCTGTTTGCAAGCACCTTTGACCAGGTGGTCAAGAACTCCTATCGCGTCGCGAACCGCCTGGACGTCGTCCCCGCGTTGCCGCCGCCCATCGACTATGAGCACGTCCTCACCCGCTACGACCTGAACCCGATTCGGCTGGTGCCGCTTCCGCCGAAGGTTTTGGTGAAATATTCGGTGCTGTGCGAACATTCGCTGGCGACCTACCTGTATCTGCTGTCCCTGCAATCCGGCGGGCCGGTGCTTCCGCTGGAGCCCGCATGCAAACCGTGACGGGCGCTTGCCTCGACACCTGGCATGGCAACGAGAACCAACTGTCAGGTTCACTGGCCGGGGCGGTGAAGGCCTTCGAAACAGCAACGGCTGAAGAGGATTTCGACACAGCGGCCATAATCATCGGCGAGGCAAACGGGCGCGTCCGCGACGTCCATCAGTACAGGGGTGACCAGTCCGACGTCCGCAGCAGACGGCTTTCCCACTGATCGCGGAATTTCAGCGCCTCGAACATGTAGCTGCCCGGCGCCCGGTGCGCGGCCGGGACCTCCTTGGTCAGCAGGTGGACGAGGGCCGCGTAATTGTTGGAGTTGTCAATCTTCTGCCACAGCATGGCCTCTCGGCGACGATAGCTGCCGTGAGCCACCTGGAAGCACGCTTGGATGTCGAGGATGCGCATACCGGCCGGCGCTCGGGACAGCGGCCGATAGTAGATCTCGTCCCAGGACCGGATGTAGTCGTCAAGCGGTGCGTGCGGCCAGCCGGTGTCCTCCATGAACATGCTCACCGGGTGGGTTGCGCCGGTGGTGGGCACGCTGGCCAGGTCGACCGTCTGCAGCGGTGACCAGTAGACGGGCAGCAGCAGCTTGCCCGTCACCTCGTGGCGCAGGTTGTCCAGCTGGCGCATCCAAGGGCAAAGGTCCCCGGTCAGGGCGCGGCGGGCCAGGCTCTCCCAGGCCGCGCCGTCGGTGATCCCGGTGATGGTGACGACGTTGTAGGACACTCCGGAGCCGTGGGCGTGGTTGGCGTACCAGAGCAGCCGGGCGTCGTCCCCGTTGGCCAGCGTGGGCATCCAGCCGTCACGGTAGGCGGCTTCGAATTCTTGCTCCCGCGCGCCGACCACCTTGTGGGTCTCGTGAAGAAACAGCACTGGCACTCCCTGGTTTCAGGCGCTATCCGCGATGAGCGCGGCGATCTGACGCCGGCTGACCTTGCCGGTCGCGTTGTAGGGGATTTGGTCGACGATCGCCAGCCGCTCGGGCAGCTTGAAGTAGGCGATCAACTCGCGGCAGTGGGACCGCAGTTGCTCGAGTGTCACCGGGGCGCAAGCGACTACGGCCGCCCCGACCCGCTGACCGAGCTCGTCGTCGGCAACGCCCGCGACCGCGACGTCGCTCACCGCCGGATGCGAACGCAAGGCCTCCTCGACTTCGACCGGTCCGAACTTTTCTCCCCCGCGGTTGATCGTGTCACTCAGCCGGCCGCACGGAAAGATGTAGCCGTCGGGATCCTGGCGGGCGAGATCACCGGTGCGCAGCCAGCCTTCGGTGACGTTCTGGGTGGTGTTCACCCAGAGCTCGCCGACCGTTCCCGGCGCGACGTCATCGCCGCTGGCTGGGTCCACCACTCGCACGTCGACCCCGGGCAGCGGCCGGCCGACCGATCCGGCCCGGGCCGGATCCCGGTGATCCTGGGGCAGCAAGGTGGTGTACGCCCCGAGCGTCTCGGTCTGGCCGAACACATTGGCGAACGCGACGTGCGGAAGCGCGTCCATTGCCCTGCGCACCAAGGCAATTGGCGCGGCGGCGGCCCCGTACGCGATGGCGACCAAGGAGGTCAGGTCGCTGGTCGCAAAGTCGGGGTGATCGAGGATGCGCTGCAGCATCGTCGGCACCATGAAGGTCGTCGCCACCCGATGCTCCGCTACCAGCCGCAGCCACTCGCCGGCGTCGAAGCGCGGCTGCACCACCGACGTGTTGCCCGAGTACAAACTGCCGAGCGTGCCGAGCGCTCCGCCGACGTGAAAGAACGGGACACACATCATGCCCACCGCGGGTGCGGCGTCCGCCCGGAACGGCGCGGCCATTCCCTTGATCCGCGCGGTGAGCTGCCGCCCGGAGATGCCGACGGGCTTGGGGAGCCCGGTCGTGCCGCTGGTGAACAGCACCATGGCTTCCTCGGCGTCGGCGCGCGGCGGGGGCTCGGGGCCGTCGTCCGTGAGGTCGGCGACCGTCAAGACCGCCGGTGCGCCCGCGTCGCGCACCCGCTCGACGTACTGCTCCCCCGCCAGCGCCACGTCGGCGCAGCCGGCGTTTTTCAGCAGTCCCTGTAGTTCCTGCGGCGTCAGCGCGGGATTCATCAGCGCGGCCGCGGCGCCGAGGCGCGCCGCCCCGAGCACGGAAGCGATCGACATCAGGCTGCCGTTGTCGACGACCGCGACCCGCTGCCCGGCCGTCACGCCCCGGGCGGCCAGGGCCGCGGCGCACGACCGCACCGTCGTCGCGAGCTCGCCGTAGCCGATGATGCGCCCGTCGATGATCAAGGCAGCCCGGGTGGGATCGCCGGCCGCGGCGGCGTCGAGGATCGTCCCGGTGTTCACCCGCTGTCCTAATACAGCGGTGACCATGTGGAGGTGCGCAGCAGCCGGCTGGTCCACTGGTCGCGCAGGTCCAGGGCGTCGTACATCCAGGTCCCCGGGGCTCGGTACTCGGCGGGGATGTGGGTGCGGAGCAGATCGAGCAACGCCTCCGGCCTGCTGATGCGCTGCATCAGGATCACCTCGCGGCGTACGTGGCTGCCGAGCGCGGGCTGGAATGCGGCGTGCATGCTCAGCATGGACGAGGGTCCGGCGAGGCTCTTCGCGTAGACCTCACCGCATCTGACGATGTACTCCTCGAACTTGTCCTCGTAGGGCCACATGGTGTCTTCCATGTAGAGGCTCATCTCGTGCTCTCGCCCATCGACCGGCACCTCGTCGAGGGCGACCTCCGGCAGCGGCGACCACGGGAGCGGGACCAGCAACTTGGCGTCGACCTCGTGGCGGAGCTCGTCGAGGTGGCGCATCCACTCCTGCAGATCGCCCTGCTGGACCCGTTTGGTCAGGCGCTCCCACGCCGCCCCGTCGCGAACGGCGGTCACGGTAATCACCGTGTAGGCGGGACCGCTGCCATGCGCCTGGTTCGCGTACCACAGCAACCGCGCGTCGCCTCCGGCGGCGAGCATCGGCATCCAGCCCTCTCGAAACGCGGCCTCGAAGTCATCCTCGAGGCGGCCGCGCACCTTGTGCACCTCGTGCATGAACAGCACGCACAGACCTCCAAATTCGGGACGCTCGCCCGATGAGCGCCCTCAATCAACGGACCGTAGCCAACCAAATTTTCGGATTGGCGCCGGGTATCCATATGCACGATCGCATGCGGGGCCGACCTAGACAGCCGACTTGAGAATCTGGTTTGCTCCACTAGGTAACGATCTTCCCGGGGCAGGAGTTCACGGATGGCCCGAGTCAATGTTCCGGATGGCCCCGGTGGCGAAGCCGCCATGATCTGGTCGCTGCGACCGCAGCTCGGCTCCATGGTCGAGCGGATGATTCGGGGCGCCTACCAGCAGAGCATCCTGCCGGCCGAGGAGCGCGAGCTGGCCCGGATCCGAATCGCTCAGATCAACGACTGCGTCGCCTGCTCTGACTTCCGCGCCCAGTCGGTGCTCGACGCCGGGGTCGCCCCGGAGCTGTACGACAACGTCGCCGCCTACGCGAGCTACCCGGGCTACACGCCGCGCCAGCGTCTGGCCATCGAGTATGCCGAGCGCTTCGCCACAGACCACGCGTCGATGGGCGACGCGTTCTTCGAGCGGCTGCGGGAGTCATTCTCCGACGAGGAGATCCTCGATCTCACGCTGTGCGTCGCAGTGTTTCTCGGCCTGGGGCGTTCGCTGACCGTCTTGGGCGTCGACCAGTCCTGCGCCATCGACCTCTGACCTCCCGTCGGGAAGGACCCAATGGACCTCGCCTCGGTCGACGAACTGCTGACCACCACGCGGGCGGTGCGCAGACGCCTCGACCTGAGCCGGCCGGTCGGTCGCGATGTGATCCTCGAGTGCATACGGCTCGCCATGCAGGCCCCCACCGCCAGCAACGCGCAGGATTGGCGATGGCTGGTGATCACCGATGCCGACAAGCGCGCCGCGATCGGCGACATCTATCGCAGCATCGGCGCCGAGTACCTCACCTACGCGGCGAAGGAGGCGTCCGATCCGCAGACCCAGCGCGTGTACGCCGGCGCGCTGGCGCTGACCGACACGCTGGCCCGGGTGCCGGTGCACGTCATCCCCTGCCTGGACAACCGCATCGACAACTCAAATCTGCTGACCGCCGCATCGGCCTGGGCGTCGATCATCCCGGCCGGCTGGAGCTTCTTGCTGGCGCTGCGGTCCCGCGGGCTGGGATCGGTGTGGACGACGATGCACCTGGCCAAGGAGCAAGAGGTGGCCGAGTTGCTCGGCATTCCGCCGACGGCCACCCAGGCCGCGCTGTTCCCGGTCGCCTACACCATCGGCACCGACTTCCGGCCGGCCGCGCGGCCGCCCGCGGAGACCATCACCTATTGGGATAGCTGGGGAGCGAGCTGATGCAGTCCTACACCGTGCGGTTCCATATCGACGCACCGCCGAGGAAGGTTTGGCGGGTACTCCACCCGCCGGTACCGCCGAACTCCCCGCGCCCCCGCGTCCTCGAGTGGCCCACCGGGAGCATGGAAATCCTCAACGAGGGCAACGAGGCCGGCGAGGGCTTGGTGCGCACCTGTGTCTTTCCCGTGCCCAAATACCTGTTGTCCGGTGGCAAGGGGCGGTCCTGGGAGAGCGTGACCGAGGCCGAGATCAACAAGCTGTCGCGGTACGTGGCGGTCGGCGCGCCACTGTGGTCCCGCGCGGAGGGTTACCACGAACTCGAAGAACAGCCCGACGGCACCACTGTGCTGACCTTCCACGAGACCTACCACGCCTACCACCCGGTGCTGCGCTTCTTCCTCGAGCGCCCGGTGCACGCGCGGATTTCCCGCGACAACCTTGACACCTACGAGCACGCGTTGGGCTACGCCGGCAAGGTGCGTCGCCTGACGTAGCTCCCCTTCCCACACAACGCTTTCCGTGGTCCGCGGATCGCGTGTGGCCAACCATGTCAGACCCGGCCTGACCGGCCGCGGGTTGCCCGAGTTGTTGATGACCGGCGTCGCACCGGCGCGGGCGCTGCAACTGTTGGGCTGCTTGGCCGACTCGGCAGCGGAGGCGGCCGATGCGCACATGAACGCCGCGATCGCCCTCGACGGGGCCGGGGTGCGGGGTCTTCAACTCGTGTGGGCCGACCGGCGGGGGCGCTGGCGGTGGTCGGCGAGCTTCGACGACGGTCGAGCCACGCGAGCGGTGCTGGGCGCGCGGGCCGCCCTCGGGCGCGCGACCGGGTAGCGGCGGACCCCCCAGACTTAGCCCCGGGCGGATGCCAGCAGCACACCGAGCGACCGCGCTTTGCTCGGCCGAGAGCCCCCGCGCCCGGCGGACCCAAGATTTGGTTAATTGACGGAACCGCAGTTCGGAAAGGTGTCGCGATTTTGTCCGAAACCCACCACAAGGTGCCGAAGGACCTTAATCTTGGCCCCGCCGCGAAAATACCGTTTTCCCATATCGTTCTCAAAGGCTTCCCTACGCCAGCGGGTTTCACGGTTCGAGGGAAAGGGTCAGGGGCTTGATCAATTCGAGAAAAGACCTTCGCCTGGTGCAGGTGCCCTCGGTGGCGCGCTATGCGGAGAGTCTTCGTACAGCGGATCTGCGCGTGACGCGCCCGCGGATCGCGGTGCTCCATTCGGTGCACCTGAACCCGCATGCCGATACGGAAACGATTATCGGAGCCGTGCGCGCCTGTCTTCCCGCCGTGTCCCGGCAAGCGGTGTACGACATCCTGCACGCGCTGACCGAAGTCGTTCTCTTGCGACGGGTTCAGCCGCCGGGCTCGGTCGCGCGCTACGAAACTCGCGTGGGCGACAACCACCATCACATGGTCTGCCGGAGTTGCGGGGCCATCGCGGACGTCGACTGCACCGTCGGTGCGGCTCCCTGCTTGACCGTCTCGGACACCAACGGGTTTCAGCTCGACGGGGCGGAGGTCATCTACTGGGGCCGCTGCGCCGGCTGTTCGATGTCGGACGCGGCGCAAGCCATCGGGGATGACAGTCCCACAGAACAACTCCCCCACGGCATGCTTGGCTCGGGCGATGGCGGCAACGTGCCACCGAGCAATGACGAACCGTTGCCGACGCCAACCCCAACCCCGGGGCCCGGGG
>NZ_LZIC01000119.1 GCF_001667185.1 Mycobacterium sp. 852002-50816_SCH5313054-b
CCCGGGACCGCCGCCGACCGCGGTGCCCCCTGCCCCGGATGGGTCGGTGACGCTGTCGGCGGCCAAGGCCGCCGCCCTGCAGGACATTCAGGCCGCGATCGGCGCGGCGAAGGACGCCCAGAAGAAGGGCGATTTCGCCGCCTACGGCGCGGCGCTGCAGCGCCTCGACGACGCGATCAACAAGTACAACGCCGCCAAGTAGCGGCGCTCCGTTAGCTGCCGCGAGCGCGCGTGTTTGTACGGCGACACGCCGTAATGCGCGGCATTCCAGGGGCGCTCGCCCAGTGACGGCTCACCCCTGCAGCCGGCGGGCGACCTCCCCGTAGCGCTCGAAGCGCTCGTGGCTGCCGAGCGCGTTGTACAGCACCAGCCGAGTCGCGACCCCCGCGTACTTCTTCCTCAGCGCGTCGGCCAACCCGTCCCACGTCGACTCGGTGGCAAACGCGGCGATGTGCTCGTCGGTGATCTGGGCCGCCATGCCGGCGAAGTCCCCGGCCTTCTGCTTCTCGCGGATGCGGGCCGTCGTGCCCTCGAATCCCGCCTCGTCCCAGATGAACGCGTAATTGGGTGTGCTGCCGTAGAAAGACATGCTGGCCCGCACCGACTCCCGTTCGCTGTCGCGTTCTTCGTCGCCGTCGCCGACGATCGTCATCACCGGCACGATCATGGCGATGTCCGACGGGGAGCGCCCGGCCTTGGCGGCTCCGTCGGCGACGTTGGGTACCACGTGACGGGCCAGGTAGCCGGGCTCGCCGAGCGGATGGACGTGCACGCCGTCGGCGACTTCGCCGGCCATCCGCAGCATCCACGGATTCACCGCCGCCACATCGACTTTCGGGTCGGGCGCATCGATCGGTCCGGCGCTCCACTGCGGGGTGATGAAGTCCAGGTCGTAGAACTCACCGTGGTGCTCGAGCTTGCCCGTTCGGAACGCGGTGAAACAGGACTTGACGGCGCGCACGTAGTCGCGCAGCCGGGGACCGGGCCGCTCGAAGGCCATCCCGTAGCGCCGCACCACGTGCGTGCGCACCTGTGTGCCGAGGCCGAGCCGGAACTTCCCGCCGGTCGACTCCTGGAGTTCCCAGGCGGTAGCCGCCGTGACGAAGGGGCTGCGTGGGAAGGCCACCGCGACCCCGGTGGACAGCTCGAGGCCGGGCGCGGCTTGCGAGGCGACGGCGGCGTTGAGGTACGGCGTGCGTCCGGTCTCGGTCAACAGCAGCCCGGAGAACCCGGCGGCCTGGGTTCGCCGGGCCAGATCGCCGATCCGGTCCAGCGGCTGGGGGACCGCCATCACGTCGATGTGCATGGCGGAACAGTATGCCGGAAGGCTTCAGCCGCGCGATGCCGTGCGGAATCTCTCGCGGTAGGCCTTCGGTGAGACGCCGAGGTGGTCGACGAACACTCGCCGGAGGCTTTCCGTGCTACCGAACCCCGCCAGGCGCGCGGTGTCGGCGACGCTGCGGCCGGCGTCGAGCGCGGCACGGGCGGCGTCGATGCGCACCATCTCGACGTAGCGGGCCGGCGTCGTGCCGAGTTCGGATTGGAACAGGCGCGTCAGCTGCCGCGTGCTCAACGACGCCCGCGCCGCTAGCGCTTGCACGCTGTGGTTGGCCGCCGGGTCGGCCGAGATCGCCTCGGTGACCTTGCGCAGCGGGGACTGCGGCGGGGGGTCGGCCTCTACCAGCACCGAGAATTGCGATTGGCCGCCCGCGCGCTTGAGGTAGACGACCAACCACCGGGCCACGTCGCGGACCAGCTCGGTGCCGTAATCCATCTCGACCAGCGCCAGCGCGAGGTCGATGCCCGACGACACCCCGGCCGAGGTGAAGACGTCGCCGTCGCGCACGAAAAGCGCATCCGGCTCGACGGTGATGCCGGGGAAGGCCCGGGCGAACAACCGGGCGTCGTGCCAGTGGGTGGTGGCGCGCCGGCCGTTGAGCAGCCCGGCCTGCGCCAGGATGAACGATCCCGTGCAGATCGAGGCCAGCCGCCGGGTGCGGGCGGCGGCCGACTTGACCGCGTCGACGAGCTCGGGATCGATCGCCTGCCGCGGCAGGTTGTCGCTGCCGGCGACCATGATGGTGTCGGCGGACTCGATCGACGACAGGGCGTCGGTGACGCCCAACCGGGTCCCGATCGAGGTGGTGACGTCGCGCCCGTCCAGCGACGCGATCTTGAGCCGGTAGTCGGCGCCGAACCGGTTGGCTTCGGCGAAGACCTCGCCGGCTCCCGCGACGTCCAACATCGTCACGTCGTCGAAGACGACGATCACCATCACGCGCGACTGCCCTCCGGCTTCAGCCACGCACACATTGTGTCGCAATCCATGGGAAAGACGGCCGGAACGGCACCGGTGGCTGGGCGCATGGCGCCGGAAGATGTAGCCAGTCCCCGAAGGAGAAGCGGTCATGGCGATTCAGTCCATCGAAACCATTGCCGGCATCGCCGTCCCCGACACCGCCCTTGTCCGGGATGCCACCGACTTCATTCGCAGCGCCGAGGACGACGTGCTCTTTCACCATTCCCGGCGCGTGTTCCTGTTCGGCGCGCTGCATGGGCGCCGCCTCGGCGTGGCTGCAGACCCGGAACTGCTCTACGTGGGGGCGATGTTCCACGACCTCGGCCTTGCCCCGCGCTATGGCACATCGACCCAGCGCTTTGAGCTGGACGGCGCCGACGCGGCGCGCGACTTCCTGCTCGAACACGGCGTCGGGCAATCCGAGGCCGACAAGGTGTGGCTCGGCATCGCGCTGCACTCGACCCCCGAGGTTCCGGGGCGCCTGGACCCGGAGATCGCCCTGTTGGCGGACGGGGTCAAGACGGACGTGGTCGGCGTCGGCCGGGAGGCCCTGGCCCCAGCGGACATTGACGCGGTGATCGCCGCCCACCCGCGCCCCGACTTCAAAAACGGCATCCTGTCGGCCTTCTACGACGGCATGAAACACCGCCCGCAGAGCACCTTCAGCACGATGAACGACGACGTGCTGGCGCACTTCGACCCCACGTTCCAGCGGGGGAACATGGTCGACTTCGTGCTCAACAGCACGTGGCCCGAGTAACGGAAAGGAGCAGGTCAATGGAAATCCATGAGGCGCTGTACACCACCAGGATGATGCGGCGGCTGCGCGCGGACCCGGTTCCGCTGGACGTGCAGGCCCGCATCCTCGATGCGGCCGTCCGGGCACCCAACGGGGGCAACACCCAGCGCTGGCACTTTGTGGCAGTCGACGATCCGCAACTCATCCACGAGTTCGGTGAACTGTTCCGGCAGGGCCGCGCTCTCGAATACGACAAGTTCAGGACGGGGCAGGGACCGATGGTCGTGCCGGGGCCCGGCGCGGACGCGGCCGCTCACGCCGAGACGATGCGCCGGATCAAGGGCTCGGGGGATTACCTGGCCGACCACTTCGAAGAGGTTCCCCTGTTGCTCTTCGTCTTCGCCATCGACGACCTCGGGGGCGCCAACATCTACCCGGCGATCTGGAGCGTGTTGCTCGCCGCCCGTGCCGAGGGCGTCGGCGGGGTCATGACGATGGTGCTCAACAACTTCCGGGATAGGGTCAACGAGTTGCTCGGTGTGCCTGTCGAGGAAGGCTGGAAGATGTCGGCCATGCTGACCCTGGGCTACCCGCGGGGAAAGTGGGGCGTGGCAGCCAATCGTCGCCCGGTGCATGAGGTTTCGTCCCGAAACAGCTGGGACGGGCCATTCGGTGTCGAGGTGCCGCAGCCGCTGTGGTCGCCGCGGGACGAGACGGCGCCCGGCCTGGCCGCCGTGGGATAACAGGAGACAGATCATGGCCATCCAGTCACCGGAAACCATCGCCGACATCGCGATACCCGACACCGATCTGGTGCGCGCGATCACCGAACACATCCGCGACGCCGAAGAGGACCTGCTGTTCGACCATTCGCGCCGGGTCTTTTTGTTCGGCGCGCTGCAGGGTCGCCGCCGCGGACTGCAGCCGGACCTGGAGCTGCTCTACGCCGGGGCGATGTTCCACGACGTGGGTCTTACCCGGCGCTACCGCACCTCCGCCCTGCGCTTCGAGGTCGACGGCGCCAATGCGGCGCGAGACTTCCTGCTGCAGCACGGCGTCGATGAGGCCGACGCCGACAAGGTGTGGCTGAGCATCGCCTTGCACACCACACCCGGAGTGCCCGAGTTCCTCGCGCCCGAGATCGCCTGTGTCACCGCGGGTGTGGAGACCGACGTGCTGGGCATCGGCCGCGACGACCTTCCCCCCGACGCGCTCGCCGCGGTCACCGCCGCGCACCCGAGACCGGATTTCAAGCGGCGGATCCTGGCGGCGTTCAACGACGGGATGAAGCACCGTCCGGACAGCACCTTCGGCACGATGAATGCCGATGTGCTGCAACACTTCGACCCGACGTTCGTCCGTGCCGATTTCGTCGACGTCATCATGAAGAACACCTGGCCCGAATAGCGGGGACCGTGAGGAGGCAGCTCACATGGACGATGGCGCCAAGCAAATCGGGGTCACGGTCGTGGCGCCGGGTGAAGGGGATTACGTCGCCCTGCCCGGTTTCGGGGCGGTGTTCAAGCTGTCCGGCAAGACCAACGGGGGCGAGGTCTCCATCGTCGAGCATCCGTTCGAGGTCGGCCTGCTGACCGCGGCGCACCGGCACACCCGGGAAGACGAGCACTCGATCGTGTTGGCGGGCGAGATCGGTTTCCGCTCCGACGACAGCGAAGTGGTCCTCGGGCCGGGCGGCTACATCACCAAGCCGCGCGGCCAAATGCACGCGATGTGGAACGCCGGCACCGAGCCCGGCCGCATCGTCGAGATCATCACCCCCGGCGGATTCGAGAATTACTTCCGCGAGCTCGGGGAGCTGCTCGTGGAGCACGCGGGTGACCCGGTCGGCAAGGTCCTGCACGAGCTGCCCGAATTCGGCGAGCTGGCGGACAAATACGGGCTGACCTACGGGTCACCGGAGTGGATGGACGACATCGCGCGGCGATACGGACTGAACCCGCCTTCACACTGAGGGGAACTGCGCCGCCCACGGTTCGGCGGCGACGCCGGCGACGCCGATGAGGTAGGCGATGGTGTGATACCAGCCGGCCGTGGCGGTCAGTTCGAGGATCTGTCGGTCGTCGAAGTCGGCGCGCAGGTCGTCGAACAGCTCATCGGAGATGGTGCTGGTGTGGTGCAGCTCGTCGGCGAGTCGGATGATGTTGCGCTGCTGGGTATTCCAGCACGCGTCGTCGGCTCCGCCGTGCACGGTGCAAAGCAGCTGCTCGTCGGTCAGGCCGAGCGGCTTACCGAAGGCGACGGCGTGGACGCCCCATTCGTACTCGGCGCCGCAGAGCGCACACGTCCGGGCAATCAGCACCTCGCGCGTCGGCGGCGGCACAATGCGGCTGCCAAGGATGCCGGCGCCCAGCGGACGCATGCGCGCCGCGAGCTCGTCGTGGACCGCCAAGGTGCGGAACAACGCCAACGGCGCCACGTCCGAACCGGGCGGCATCCACTTCGCGAGCAGCCGCTCGATATCGGGTTCGTAGGGCGGCTCCAGCGGAGCGATCCGGACTCGACGTGACACGACGCACCTCCGTGCTCTGATTATCGAAGCACCACCATAGCGCTCTGAAAATCGGAGCGCAAGAGGACCCGGGCAGCTACGCTGCTGCTGTGTCCGAAAGCTCGAAAGAACCGATCATGGCCCTGCTGGACCTGCTCGGGCGCCGGTGGGCGATGCGGGTCATCTGGGAATTGCGCGCCGACGAACTGACGTTTCGCCAACTGCAGCAACGCTGTAGCGGCGTGTCGGCCAGCGCACTCAACAGCAGGCTGCGCGAGCTGCGTGAGGCGGGCATCCTCGGCAGAGGGACCGACGGCTATCGGCTCACCGAAGAGGGCCGCAGTTTGTTGCAGGCCTACGAGCCCCTGGGCCGGTGGGCCAAGCGATGGGCCCGGCGCCAGGCCGGGGTGGCGGTTTGACTGTCGCGCGCCAGGCGGTGCTCGGCGCCGGGCGCCGCGTCAGCGTGACCGCGCGCGTCCGCCGCGCGAAAAGGCACTGGCCAGGCGGCGATTTGGTCGCCGCGACGCGCGTTCGGTAACCTGTCATTTACCAACGCGGGGTGGAGCAGCTCGGTAGCTCGCTGGGCTCATAACCCAGAGGTCGCAGGTTCGAATCCTGTCCCCGCTACCAGGTAAAACGGCCCTCGGAGACTTCTCCGGGGGCCGTTTTCACGCCCGATGGCCACGTAGTTGGCCACATTAGCTCGGTTTACTAGTTAACTGACCTGCACCTTCGTTGCTGGATTCCAGCCTTTTGCCGAGCATGATGGCGTTCCCTTGCTCCGGCGGCGCTTCGGTCATCGTTTGCCACGGCGCGATTTACTCAGAAGCTCAGTGCTAGATAGCTGTCGTCACGGAATTCACGGTAGCCGCCGCACAGACCCGGTGGAGGCTTCAGCTGGCATCATGCAATCCCGAGTTCGATGATGAATACGCCAGCCAGACACAGAAGCTGGACTGCTGGCCAAGGTCGAGCACACTCGGGGAGACCTGCAATTAGGACGGTCGTTCGTCATCTGGGTTCCCATCATCATGGTGGCGTTGGCGTCGATGGCCGCCGTGACGATCGCTACGCCGGCAGTGAGCTCGGCCGAATGCGCGGACGGCGAGTGGTGGGACCCGGCCGCTAATGTACGCCGGCCGCTGGGTGTCGGGCCGCGACCGCTGGCATGCGACAAACGGCTGGTGGTGGGATCCGGCCGCCAACGTATGCCGTCCGCCACTGCTACCGCCGCCCGGCTAGTCAGTGCTTATGGCCCGAACTCGAGATCGCACTTGCCCAGCGCACGAGTCCGGACGGTAGCCTTACGCCGCATGAACGACTCCGTCGTCGTCAAGGTCAAGCCCGGCAGTCGCAAGGGACCCCTTGTCGAGGTCGGTCCTGACGGTGAGCTGACGATCTACGTCCGGCCGCGAGCGGTTGACGGCAAGGCGAATGACGCGGTCACCCGGTTACTGGCAGCCCACCTTCAATTGCCAAGAAGCCGAGTCGAATTGGTATCCGGAACGACCTCGCGGCTCAAGCGCTTCCGCATGAGCCGTTGAGCAGCGCGTCGCACGCTAGTGCGGATTCTCAGCTGACCGCCAGGACAGACCCGTCACAGCGGGAGCCGATACGGTGTATTCATGCGCCGCGTGGACTACGTAATCCACTACGTCGAGTCGCTTAAACGGTCGGTGACGTTCTACCGCGACGTGATCGGGCTCCACCTGCGGATCGAGGGCGACGGCTACGTCGAATTCGAGATGGAAAACACCAAGTTCTCGCTTTTCGAACGGTCGAAGCTGCCGGGGCTCATCGGTCGCGAAGGCGGCAACCCGCCGTGCGGCGAGATCGGCTTCCTGATCGAAGACGTAGATTTGGAAGCGCGGCGGTTGAGAGGGCTCGGTGTCGAGATCCTCAGCGGACCGGTGGATCGGCCATGGCATGAAAGGCCGCTCCACATCGCCGACCCGGACGGCAACATTATCGAATTCGCGCAAAAGCTGTGATGATTCCCGGCCTGTCGCGCCGGTCGAAGGCCAGCGTGGGCAGGGAGCTCAGTGCGAGATAGCCGAAAGTCGGTTCATAGGAGGCTCGCATTGTGCCGTGGTCCCGGGCGACGCCGGACACGTGTCACGCAAATTCACGTCGGGAAAGGGGCGGCATGCCAGAACCATTGCAGGTCTTGGCGAACCTGAAAAGGCCGTGCGGTCACAAGTCATGACGCCGAGCCGCTATGCGTTCATTACCGCGCTTACCAGCTAATCGACCTGACCAGAGTCTCACGTGGCAGCTGCCGTTCGCTGTAGTTCCCGGCTGCCGCCACGTATGAATCGCACAGGCAGTGCTGACCAGACTGGATGGTGCCGGTGTGAGGATTTTCTTTTCTGGTATCAAGATGATTGCAGCGCGGTAGGCGTTGCTCTAGAGAGGACACGTTTTCGAAATGGAAGGTCACGCGGCTCCGTTGCGGGTGATCGTGGCCGACGACGAAGTATTGCTTCGTGAGGGCCTGGCCAGCCTGCTGACAGGATCCGGCTTCGACGTGGTGGGCGATGCAGGAGATGGCGCCGACTTGGTATCGCAGGCTCGCGCTAAAAAGCCCGACCTGGTGATCGTCGATATCCGGATGCCGCCGACGCATACGACGGAAGGTCTGGATGCGGCCCGGCTGATCCGCGAAGAATTGCCCGACACCGCAATACTTGTGCTGTCGGCCCACGTCGATGTCGAGCATGCGATGGAGCTTTTGGCCAGCGGTCACAAGGTTGGCTATCTTCTCAAGAGCCGGGTCACCGACGTTTCAGATTTCCTCGGCTCCCTTGAACGCATCGCAAAAGGGGGCTCGGTGGTGGATCCGACCTTGGTGGCTGACCTCGTCAACGCGCGTCGGCGTGATGACCCGCTGGCCGTGCTGAGCGCGCGGGAAAAAGAAGTGTTGGCGTTGATGGCCGAGGGTCGATCCAACGCCGGAATCGCCCGACGACTGTGGGTCAGCGAGGGCACAGTGGAAAAACACGTGCGCAGCATCTTGACCAAGCTGGACCTGCCCGAGGAGCCCGATGATCACCGACGCGTCCGCGCGGTGATCGCATACCTGGATGCTCGCTGATCAGGGCTCGCGCGATGGCTGGCCACGGCCATCGAGAAGCCCCCGTATCGCGTCGGGAGACAACGCGACCTTCGGCACGAACCCAAGAGCCGGGCTGGCCAGGATCATGTCGTCGAACTCCTGCTCGGAATGGGTAGAAGTCAATATCACTGCCGAGGAGACAGCCCCGCCGGTGAGCCGCCCAGCCAGTTCGAACCCGCTTTCGCCGCCGAGATCGACGTCGACGATCGTGACGTCGGGCTTCAGTTGTGCCAGACAGTCCAGTGCCTCGGCGCTGGTGGATGCCACCCCGACCACCGTAATCCCCTCGCGGCCAAGAAACTTCGCAGCCGCGTCAAGGAAGGTTGGGTTGTCATCGACGATGACGCAGCGCAGCGGCTGAGCCCCAGACTCCATGACACCAGTCTGACCGAGCGGCCCCCGGGTGGCATTCCAGGTACCTGCAAATGCGGCGACCACCCTGGCTATGCCGCGGTATGCGCGCCGGCCAGGTGTCCGACCACAAAAACGAGTAGCGCGGCACCGCCGCCGACGAGGAGTTGACGCGTGCCGGAGCGCACAGCGCCTTTACGGTTGAGCAGGCCTATCGCCGCGCCGACCGCGAAGAGGGCCGCGCCTGCCGACGCGATTGCCATGGTCAGAGCGGCCACACCGGAACCGAATAGGTAGGGCAGCACCACCACGACCGCGCCGATCGCGAACGTGAGCAGGCTTGAGATAGCCGCCGACCACGGCGAGCCGAGCTCGTCGGGGTCGAGACCGAGTTCCTCGCGGACCATGGTATTCAACGCCGTGTCACGATCTTTCATGATCGTGGCCGCGACTTGCTCAGCCTCGTCTGCGCCCAGGCCTTTGGCCCGATAGATCAGGGCCAGTTCCTCAGCCTCCGCCTCGGGGTCGTCGCGCAACTCCTCAGATTCGACGCTGATTTCACGTTGGTAAGCCTCCCGCTGGCTGCGCATTGAGATGTATTCACCGGCGGCCATCGAAAATGCCCCCGCGAGAAGGCCAGCGAGGCCGGCGAACAGGATTGCCGAACTCGACGCCCCAGAACCGGCGAATCCCATCACCAGTGATGTGTTGGACACCAGGCCGTCGTTGACGCCAAAGACCCCCGCTCGCAAGGCCCCTGAGCGGTCGCCACGGTGCCAGGATTCGCGTCGTTGAATGCCCCGTGAATCACTCCCGTCGCGTGAATCCCGGAGACGGCTGAGGACGAGAGCATGCGAGCGCTCGTCCACAGCCATCGCCGCGGTGGCTTCCGGGTCGTCTTGGTAGAGCCCGGCGTCGCCGTGCTCGGCGCGTTCCAGGTAGGGGAGCACGGTGTCAACGGAGAACCGGCGCCCCAGCCAGGCCAGCATCCGGCCGCGTATGCCGGACCGAATTTGGTCGGGCACCGGCTCACCGATCTCGGTGAGCTTGTCCGCCCAATGGGCGGCGTGCTTGCGTTCCACCGCGGCCAGCTCAGTCAGAACCTTTCGCTGGTCGCCGTGCGCGGTTGCCGCAAGGCCGGAATACAGAGCCGCGCTGCGCCGTTCGGACGCCAACAGCTCGTGGAACCGACGAGCTTGCCCGGTGTCTCGACGGACAGACATTTACGCCGCACCGTTGCGCACGGCGGCCTCAATCTTCTCGCCGGTTTCCTTGTCGATGTTCTTCCAGTACTCGAAGGCGCGCAGCAGGACCTTCTCGGACACGCCGTTAAGCAGGTGCCCAGCGACGTTGGACACCAGCCGATCCCGGGCCGCGTCGTCGAGCACGTCGCGGACCATGATGTTGGCCTGGCCGTAGTCGTCGTCCGCCTCGCGCAACGTGTTCGCGGCGCGGACCATCTCACCGTCGGTGTACCAGTGCACCTCGGCGGCGCGTTGCGGGTCGGCCTGCGGACCACCGTAGGAGTTCGGCGCGTAGACCGGGTCGGACAAATTCTTGATCCGCATCACGCCGTCCTTGGAGTAGCTGTGCACCTCGACCTTGGGCGCGTTAACCGGGATCTGCTTGTAGTTCACCCCAAGCCGGGCGCGGTGCGCATCGGCGTAGGAGAAGCCACGCCCCAACAGCATCTTGTCCGGACTCAGACCGGTGCCGGGCACGATGTTGTTGGGCTCGAACGCGGCCTGCTCGATCTCGGCGTGGTAGTCGGTGACGTTGCGATCCAGCGTCAGCGTGCCGACGTCGATGAGCGGGTAGTCGGCGTGCGGCCACACCTTGGTCAGATCGAACGGGTTGTACCGGTAGGTCTTGGCGTCCTCGAACGTCATGATTTGCATCTTCAATGTCCAACTCGGAAAGTCGCCGCGCTCGAGCGCGCTGTACAGATCCCGCTGGTGATAATCGGGGTCGGCGCCGGCGATCCGGTCGGCTTCGGCCTGGGTGAGGAACTCGACACCCTGGTCGCTGATGAAGTGGTACTTCACCCAGAAGATCTCGCCGGCCGCGTTGATCCAGCTGTAGGTGTGGCTGGAGTAACCGTTCATGTGCCGCCAGGTCCTGGGGATACCGCGATCACCCATCAGCCAGGACAGCATGTGCGCCGATTCCGGGGACAGGGTCCAGAAGTCCCACTGCATGTCGTTGTCACGCAGATTGTTTGCCGCACGGCGCTTCTGGGAACGGATGAAGTGCTGGAACTTCAACGGGTCGCGGATGAAAAAGATCGGGGTGTTGTTGCCGACCATGTCGAAGTTGCCCTCCGACGTGTAGAACCTCAGTGAGAACCCCCGTGGATCCCGCCAGGTGTCTGGGGTGCCGCGCTCACCCGCGACCGTGGAGAACCGGATGAGCGTCTCGGTCTTGGTGCCAGGTTGAAACACCGCGGCCCGCGTGTAGCCGCTGACATCGTGGGTGACCTCGAAGTGGCCGAACGCGCCCCCGCCTTTGGCGTGCGGTTGTCGTTCCGGGATGCGCTCCCGGTTGAAGTTGGCCATCTGCTCGATCAGGTAGTGATCCTGTAGCAGGATCGGGCCGTCGGGACCGACGGTAAGCGAATGCTCGTCGCTGGGCACCGGGATTCCTGCGTCGGTGGTCGTCGGATTGGGTTGCGTGTCAGTCATTCTGTTTCCATTCGTTGTGCGTGAACCCGCGGCTGCAGGCGCTATTTGTCATCGGGGTTGAGTGCGAGGAAAGCGACGCCGGCGGCCGCGCCGGCGATGACCTGAGCGACCAGGTACACCCACAGCGTCGGCCACGCGAACATGTGCATCACCGCGGCGCCGATGGTGACGGCCGGGTTGAATGCACCGCCGGAGATACCGCCGACGGCGACGGCGCCGGCGACGACGGTGAAGCCGATCGCCAGCCCATAGAACGAGTTGTCCGGGTGGTCCTTGCTGGTGGCGACGTTGAGCACGACGTAACACAGGGCAAAGGTGAAGAGCAGCTCAACCACGAACGCGGCCAACAACGTGCGTCCGCTCAGCGTCACTGTCGCGATCGCGGCGAACTGCGCGGGATCGATGACCGTTCGCACCACTACCGCGGCCAGCACACCAGCACCGAACTGCACCATCCAGTAGGCGACGGCATCGCGCAGCCCGATCCGGCGTCGCGCCAACACAGCAAGGGTCACCGCGGGGTTGTAATGACCACCCGATAGGTGCCCACCGGCGTAGATCATCACCATCAGGGCCGCACCGATCGCCATCGGCGCCAACGAGCTGCGGCTGCCGACCGCGGTGCCCACGGTGAATACCAAGAAGAATGTGCCGATTGCCTCGACCGCGTACTTGACTGCGGCCCGACGCGCGGCGGAGGTGTCGTCGACGTAGCCGTTGAGCGCCCGAAGCGGCGGTTGCGATGTATCGGTTGCCATGGTTTCCAGAATTGCGCCGCCGACGGTGAAAGTCGTTACTGCTGACGCCCATTGACCATTGCTGCTAGCCGCAATTCATCGGTCCGCGCCGCTGACCAGGATCCGAGCCGAGGCTAGTGCGACTGCCGGCCGGTTGTCAGATACGCAACGCTTGCGCGCCGGCAAGGGAGGGCGGTCAAACCTGGCGCCACGAAGGCTTAGCGGGTTCAACCAGCTGGATGTCAACGGGCCCGAGACCGAAGATGGCGATCACAGCTGGCTCGTGTGCGGCGGCCGGTACCCCGTCGTAATGGGGGGTGCGGGCAGTGCGCTTGACATATCCGCCGGGACCGACCGGAACGGCGTCCTGCGGTGAGAATTCGTTTCCACTGTTGACCCACCAGGTTCCGAACACGACCACACAGATCCGATCCGTGGCATAAGAGTGCGGTGCACTGAACCAACCGGAATTCCATTTCATCATGACCAGGTACGGTTCTGGGCTGTTGAGATCACCATAGAGCGTGGCCATTTGGCCGCTAGTCGGTGGCAGCTCTGCCCACGGCTGGAAAGATATCTTGTCGTAAGCTAGTACGAAGGTCTCGTTCGGATCGGGGAGATGCCCGTCGGCATGCGACGTACTAGCCAGATTTGAAGGAGACGTGCCGTTCTCGCAACCGGTGATCCCGGCCGCCGCAAGTAACGAGGACGCGATCAGCAGTGAGCGTCTGTTGAGTTCCCCTGCTTCGAATCACATTTCGTGGCCGGGCACCGCCACCTGGCGGTTGTTACGCGGCCAAAGCCAGCGCGCGTTTCTGCTTCCGCTGCGTAGTTGGACGCGAAGGCCCAGGACATTTATGTCGACCTCGCGTATGCATGGTTGAGCAGCTGCCGACACCGCGACGGCTTCCGGCAGTAACGGTGTGGTGTGGATCGAATTCATTGCACTCAGTTCTCTTCCGGTTCAGGCGATCAGACGGCTGCGGGGGAGTGCCCTCGCGGCGGTGATGACCGACGCGATGTCGTCGTCTGCGTGGCCACGGGAGATCGCTTCGCGCCATTTCGGTAGCAGGGCGTTGGTTAGCGGCAGATGCAGTCCTTGCAGCTGCGCGGCGTATGCGGCGAGTTCAGCGTCCTTCGCCGCGTGCCGCAACGGAAAACCGGGGGCGAAATTCCCGCCTACCATTGCGTTCGCCTTGACCATCACATAATTGGGAGCCATCGGACCGCCGGCGATCGTCTTCAGGAACAGTTCTGGGTCGAGGCCGAGAGCTTCTGTCAGCGCGAGGGTCTCGGCCATGCCCTCGACGAGCACGCTCATCCAGTTGTTGATCGCCAACTTGAGCCGGCTGCCGTCTCCGACACGGTCGAGCCACACCGTGTGCCGGCCGAGAACGTCGAAGATCGGTTCCACTCGGGACCTCACCGCATCGGCGCCGGCCGCAAGTATGAGCAGCTGGCCTTCCGCGGCCGGTCCGGAACTACCCGACACCGGTGCGTCGACGAACGCCACGCCGTACCAACCCGCCAGCTCGGCAAGATGGGTGCACCACTGGACCCCGACGGTGCTCATCTGGACCCAGACGGCGTCGCGACCCGCGGCAAGCAAGGCGCCGGCCGGCCCGGACATCACGGACTCCACGCCCGCGCCGTCGGTGAGCATGGTGATCAGGACATCCGCGCCCGCCGCCGCGTCTGCCGGACTTCTTGACAGGTACGCGCCGTCGGCGACCAGCGGCGCGGCCTTGTCCGGTGTCCGGTTCCACACCCGCACATCGAATCCTGCTCGGAGCAGGTCGCGGACCATCGGTGCGCCCATGGTCCCGGTGCCCAACACGGCGACAGTGATCGTCTGCGCGGTCATCACACACTCTCCGGGGAGGGGCCCGAGACCGGCGCCGCCGACACCATGATCTTGTCGATCTCTTCCAGGTCGGCCTCGCTCAGTGATACATCCGCGGCCGCCAGACTGTCCTCGACGTGGCTGGTCCGGCGGGCACCGACGATGGCAACATGCACGGCAGGGTTGGTCAGGGTCCAGGCGATGGCCAGCTGGCTGACTGATATGCCGAGATCGGCGGCGAACATCGAAAGGGCTCGCACCGTCGCCAGGTTGCGTCGATAGGCGTCACCGGTGAAAACGTCGCTGCCGCTTCGCCAATCATCGGGGGCGAAGGAGCTGTCCTCGGCCAGCGTGCCTGTCAGCAGACCATGTGCCAGCGGCCCATACACGAGCACCCCGATGTCTTCTTCGCGACAGTAGGGCAAGAGCTCATCCTCGACATCCCGGCGGAAGAGGTGATAGGGCGGCTGCACGGTCTCCACGGGAAGTGTCGCGGAGAACTCCTGAATTTGGTCAGCGGTGTAGTTCGACACCCCGACGTGGCGGACCTTGCCTTCGGCGATGAGTTCGCCCAACGCATCTGCCGTCTGCGCGACGGGCACGGTGGGGTCGGGCCAGTGCACCTGATAGAGGTCAATGTGGTCGAGGCCCAGCGCGGCAAGGCTCGAGTCCACGCCTCGGCGTAGCCATTCCGGGCTGGCGTCGCGGACGAGGCCGGTGTCAGTCTTGCGCAGTCCACCCTTGGTGGCGATGACGAGTTCGTCTCGGGCGCTGGCGAATTCGTCGTGAAGCGCCGCACCCAGGATCCGCTCGGACGCGCCGAATCCATATGCTTGTGCGGTATCGAAGAAGTTGACGCCGAGCTCACGGGCACGTCGGATGGCTTTGACGGCCGTGTCCGCGTCGAACTGGCCCCATTCTCCACCCAGCTGCCATGTGCCGAAGGCGATGCGCGAGACGTGCAGTCCCGTCTTCCCCAATGTTGTTGTCTTCAAGGTCGTCCTCTCTCATTGCGGGCCAGGCTAGGCCGTGCCTGTGGGATACGCTGCCAGTTGGGAAGGCGCCCAACCCCTACGATCCGGCTCCTGCGACGCATTGTCGCCACTGCTGGCCCCCATAGGGAATGTCAGCTAGCCGGAATCGCTTAGTACCAAGTTTCCGGTACCGCCAGGGTTGCACGCAGCATCGTGAAAATGACGTGGCCCAACAGGCGGTGGTAAACGCTGGGGCCTGCCAGCCAACGGCTTTGGAGCGCCTGCTCATGACCGATTGCAGTACTACGTTCATCCAAGAGCGGTTGAAACATCGCGGTTACCTCACCACCTGCTCGACAAGCAGTCTGCGGAGATGTCGACGTCCGCGATAAAGCCGTGACATCACAGTTCCGTTCGGGGTGCCCATGATCTCGGCAATCTGCTTGTATCGAAAACCCTCGACATCGGCGTAATACACCACCGACCGTAGTTGTATGGGCAGGGCCCGCATCGCCGCCTTGATTTCGCAGTCAGGTAAGGCCGCGAGCACTTCATCCTCGGCCGAACGAAGTCCCATCCACGTGTGGGCCGCCAGCTGCTGCTCGGTGAACTCCTCAGTTGAATACTGTATTGGCCGCCGCTGCTTTCTGCGGTATCCGTTGATGTAGGTGTTCGTCTGTATCCGGTGCAGCCATGCATTGAGGTTGGTGTGTGGCGTGAACGAATGAAAACTGCTGTACGCCTTGACCATAGCGTCTTGCACCAGGTCCTTCGCGTCGGAGTGGTTGCGGCACATGCGCAACGCGTGGCGGTACACCGGCTCGCGTAGCGGCACGACCTCACGTTCGAACCGAGCGTCCATTTCGGTCTTCGGTTCAGCTTTCGTGCGCTGCAGTGCAATATCTTTGGAACAACTGCGGATGCCATCCATGGCTCAACGATTGCGCTAGCGGCAATAGACGTCGCCACAGCTGACACCCATCATCTCTTCTGGGTAGCTGCCACTCAAGCCGGAGCATGCTGCTGAATGCGGGCGCAGTCCGGAAGCGCCTACGCCCGCGGAGTTTCGGGATCGGTCACTTGCCCACCTCCGGGCGACAACGATGGCTTGGAGACACTGCACCCGAATTAGCGACTCGCGACCCTAGCTTCATGAGTTCATGCCGCCGAATCGGGCTCGCCCATATCGCCAAGGTCTGGAAGGGGCCGGCGGCAGATTTCGTGGGCTTCGTCAGCCGGTACCCCATAGATACGCAGCAGGTCTTCGGTCATCCTGTCGGTGGCATCCGCGTCGTCGCGCCCGAGCTGGTCATGCAGCAGTTGGCCCAGCGCGAGCAGTGCCGCGGCGGCCAGTGCCAGCGCCATTTCGGGATCAGCGACATGGAACCGGCCAGCCCGGTTGGCTGCTTTGATGTCGCGCAGAGCCCGGGGCGCCATCCCGCGTTCAGACAGCAGTGGTCCCATGCCACTGTTGAGCAGCACACGGCTCTCTTCGGGGCGACGCCGAAACAACCGGCAGGTCAACCGGAAGCTTCGCGCAAACGTTTCTGCGGGATCATCGACTTCAGGCAGGTTGTCCAGCAGGGCACCGTGGACGTCGAAGATCTCATTGAGCGCCGCCTTGAACAGCTGTTCCTTGCTGTGGAAATGGTTGTAGAACGAGCCAATCCCGACATCGGCGGCCCGGGTGATGTCCTGCACCGGCGCGTTGAGCTTGCCTGCGGCGATAAACGCCTGCGCGGACTTGATCAACGCCGCTCGGGTGCGTTGCCTGCGTCGTTCGGCGCGGGTTGGGACCGCGCGGGCTTCCTCTTTTACGTCGCTCACCTCACCCACATTACTGAAGGTTCCATCAATTATGACGGTATCAATCAAATATGAAGGATTCGTCACAAAACCCTTGACTGAGGAAACCATCGTGAGTGACGATATCGTCAAATCGCACGAAAGGATCCAGCGATGAGCGAGCACATCGTCGGCGCCTGCAACGATCTGCACAGCGACCAGGGCGCCCGTACCGGAGAACACCGAATGCGGTCAGCCAACCCGGTCATCAAGGTCCAAGGCTCTCTCCCGTTGTGAGCCCAGGGATGACGCGTCAACAAGAATGGTCAGGGGCCACGACGTGGTCGTTGCGACGCCTTGCCGCCCACGTCACATCTAGCGAGAAGCGGTGCCGGCAGATGCTGCTGGTGCAGCTGCGCTCGCTGATCTTGCGCCCCACGCCACCGCCTGTGGCTGTCGGAGTTGTGGTTGCGACGTCGCTGATTGTCGGCGAAACCCTTGTCGTGTATCCGCTCAAGGGTGCCGCGCCCGCGGACAGCTTGGGCGTGATCTATCTGCTCGGCGTCGTGGTGGTTGCGATTCGGTGGGGGTTCAGGCTGGCGGCGGCGACATCTTTGGCCAGCGCCCTGGCATTCGACTACTTTCATATCCCGCCCCCATTCGACTTCACTCCTGTGGAGCGCCAGGACTGGGTGGTACTAGTCGTCTTTCTGGCGATCGCACTGGCGATCAGCGCCCTCGCCGAACTGGCCCGATCGCGCGCCGCCGAGATTCATCAGCGCCGCCGCGAGACGAGCGAGCTCGCCAAGCAGCAGGCCGCACTGCGACAGGTCGCCACACTGGTCGCCCGCGGGGTCGACCCGTCCGAGGTTTTTGCGGCTGTAGCCAAAGAAATGGCCCGGTGTCTCGATGTCATTGGGACAGAAGTGATCCGCTATGACGGCGGCGACGCGGCCGTCATCCTCGCCTCCCACAACGAGCTGGGTCGGCGGAAGCTGGAGGTGGGCGAGCGCCTAACACTGGAGGGCGACAACGTCGCGGCGATGGTGTTGAACACGGCAGGCAGCGCCCGCATGGATAACTACGAGCCAGCGACCGGTTCCTTGGCCGCCCGCGTCCGAGAACTGGGCATCCGTTCGGTGGCCGCAGCCCCAGTCATCGTGGGTGGCCGTGTCTGGGGTGCCGCGCTTGTCGGCACGAGGGGCCCCGAACTGCCCCTCAACATCGAAAAGCGCATAAGCGACTTCGCCGATCTGGTCGCCACCGCTATCGCGAATGCCGCGACCCGGGCCGAATTGCAGGCGAGCCGCGACAACGTCGGCGTGCTCGCCGAGCAGCAGGCTGCATTGCGGCGCGTCGCCACACTGGTGGCCCGCGGAGCGAGACCGTCGGAGGTGTACTCAGCGGTCGCAGACGAAATCGTCCGCTGCCTAAATGTGGACACCAGCGGGGTGTGGCGTTACGAATCTGATGATGCGATCACCCTTGTCGCCGGAAGCAGCAGGGTCGGTTCGCAATATCTGCCAGTGGGCGAGCGTCTGACGATTGAGGGCGACAATCTCGGAGCGATGGTGCTACGCACCGGCCGCGCTGCCCGGCACGACAAGGTCGAGAACGCCCGCGGCTCGGCCGTTGCGCGCATGCGCGAGTTGAGCATTCGTGAGGGCGTGGGAGCACCCATCATCGTGGATGGGCGCATCTGGGGACTGGCTATCGCCGCCACGACTGGCACCGCGCCGATGCCACCGGACTCTGAGGAGCGCATCGGTGATTTTGCAGATCTCGTTGGGACGGCGATCGCCAACGCCGCTACGCGCGCCGAGTTGATCGCGTCGCGCGCCCGGATCGTAGCCGCTGCCGATGACGCCAGGCGTCGTCTGGAACGTGATCTGCACGACGGAGCCCAGCAGCGCCTCGTCTCGTTGGGACTGCAGCTACGACTCGCCGAAGCTGTGGTGCCGACCGAATGCGCTTTCGTTCGGGACCACCTGTCCGACGCCGTGCGCGGATTGACCGGCGTATTGACTGAATTGCAAGAGATCTCCCGTGGGATCCATCCCGCGATCCTGTCCGAGGGCGGGGTTGGGCCTGCGCTGAAGATGCTGGCGCGCCGCTGTTCTGTGCCCGTCACGCTCGATCTCGCTATTGACCGACGGCTGCCCGAATCCGTTGAAGTCGGCGCGTATTACGTGGCAGCTGAAGCACTGACCAACGCCGCCAAGCACGCCCGAGCGTCGCAGGTGCATGTGTGCGCGGAGACCGACGACGCGGCCCTCACTGTGCTGATCCGTGATGACGGAGTGGGCGGAGCAGATCCCCGCAACGGGTCGGGACTAATCGGCTTGATCGACCGGGTCGAGGCCCTCGGTGGCCACATGAAAGTCGTGAGTCCGCCTGCAGTCGGGACGACTCTGCACATCATCATCCCGCTGTGATGAGAAGACCGCTCATGACCACGCGCGCCCTCCCCGAGGTCTCGCACTGTGTGCGTGGATGGTGCAGACAAGGACTATCAGCGTTCCCAATCCGTCGGTGTCCGCTAGCACCCACGCTCGGACCGGCACTCCCAAAGACATCGCAGCTGAATTGGCGCCCCGTGAGGCGGTTAGCGGGGGAGCTATTACGGCTAGCAGGGGGTCGGATTGGGTGCTAACCGCGTCGACATCAGTCCTCGGCACCAGACATCCTCAGTTATGAGGTTTTCATCATAATCAGTTGAAGCGCTCATAAGTGACGATATCGCCAAGAGCGTCGTTGGCTGACAAGCGCGAAGTCCAAGACGGTGGCTAAGAGCCGCCGCGAACAAAGAAGGAACACGATGGCATACCAGACGGTCAACCCGTACGACAACCAGGTAGTGGCTCGCTTTGAGGACCTGACCGACGAGCAGGTCGCCAAGCTTATCGCGCAGGCGCAGAAGACATTTGAGTCATGGAGCCAGGCGCCGTTCGGCGAGCGCGCCGCGGTGTCCAGGCGTGGTGCAGCCATTCTTCGCGAGCGCCCCGATCAGTTCGCCCGGCTGCTCACGCTGGAGATGGGCAAGCTCTACGCCGAGAGTTTGGGCGAGGTCGAGCTAACCGCGCAGATATTCGACTACTTCGCCGAGAACGCGGAGGGTTTCCTGGCGCCCGAGCGCCTTGACACGGCCAGCCCCGACGACGACGCCATGGTGGTCAGTGCCCCCCTCGGGGTCATCCTGGGCATCCAGCCGTGGAACTTCCCGTTCTACCAACTGGCACGGGTAGCGGCGCCGAACCTCATGGCCGGCAATGTGGTGATGGTCAAACACGCTTCCAACGTGCCGCAGGCCGCGGCCGCCTTCGAGCGACTGCTACTGGAAGCCGGTGCACCGCCCGGCGCCTACACCAACCTGTACGCCACCAAGGATCAGATCTCGATGCTGATCGACGACCCGCGTGTTCGCGGCGTGGCGCTGACCGGCAGCGAGGGCGCCGGTGCGGTCGTCGCCGCCCGCGCCGGCAAGAACCTGAAGAAGTCCACCATGGAACTGGGCGGTTCGGACGCGCTGATCGCATTGGCCGACGCCGATCTGGATAAGACCGTGCAGTGGGCGCTGTGGGGCCGGATGAACAACGGCGGGCAGTGCTGTGTGGCCTCCAAGCGGATCATCGTCGTCGACGAGATCGCCGACGAGTTCTTCGAGAAGTTCCAGGTCGCACTGTCCGAGCTCAAAGCTGGTGATCCGTTCGATGAGGCGACCACGCTGCCCCCGATGTCGACTCAGGGTGCCGCCGACGGTCTGAACGCCCAAATCACCGCCGCCGTGGAGGCCGGCGCGAAGGCGATCCCGCTCGGTGCGCCGGTGCCCGCCAAGGGTGCGTTCGTGCAACCGACCATTCTGACCGACATCGCCGCGGACAACCCTGCCTACTACCAGGAGTTCTTCGGACCGGTGTCGCTGTTCTTCCGGGTCAAGGACGAGGACGAAGCCGTGCGGCTGGCCAATGATTCGCGCTACGGGCTGGGTGGATCGGTGTACACCCAAGACGTCGCGCACGGCGTCGAGGTCGCCAAACGCATCGACAGCGGCATGGTGTTCGTCAACCACCCCACCTGGACCAAGGCCGACCTGCCCTTCGGTGGGGTCAAGATTTCGGGCTACGGGCGCGAACTCTCCAACCTCGGCATTCAGGAATTCGTGAACAAGAAGCTCATCAACGTCGTCCCGATCGACGCGCCGGCCTGATCAGTCCGTGACTCAGAGAAAAGGAACCGTAATCATGGCTGACTTCACCGTGGGAAAGTACCTGGCGACCCGGCTCGAGCAGATCGGACTCAAGCATTACTTCATGGTCCCCGGCGACTACAACCTCGTCCTGCTCGACGAGCTATTAACCAACGAGAACCTGGCCCAGATCGGCTGCTGCAACGAGCTCAACGCCGCCTACGCCGCCGAGGGCTACGCCCGGGTCAACGGCTGCGGCGCGGTGCTGACCACCTACAACGTGGGTGCGTTCTCAGCGCTCAACGGTGTCGCCGGCGCCTACGCAGAACGCCTGCCGGTGATCTTCGTGTCATCCGGCCCCAACACCAACGACCCGGCCGCCAATCACATCATGCATCACACAATGGGCACCCACGACTTCTCCGATCAGTACGAGATATGCCGGCAGGTGACCTGTGCAGCGGTGCGCATCCTGCACCCCGACAACGCGCCGGCGCTCATCGATGAGGCGATCAGCACCGCGCTGCGCGAGCGCAAGCCGGCCTACATCGAGATCGCCTGCAACCTGTCGGCCGCACCGTGCCCCGAGCCGGCCCCGGTCGACACGATGCTGGCCTCCACGATGCTGTCCTGGCAGCCCACCAATCCGCAGGCATTGACTGCAGCCATCAGCCTGGCCGGCGAGCTTCTGGAGAACGCGAAAAGGCCGGTCCTGCTGGCCGGGGTTCACCTGCGCGCCTACGGTGCGATCGCGGCGTTCCGGGAACTGGCCGAGGCATTGGGCGCCGCGGTGGCGGTCATGCCCAACGCCAAGGGCTTTTTCCCTGAGGACCATCCCCAATACGTCGGCATCTACTGGGGCGAGGTCAGCACCCCGCAGTGCCAGGCCATCGTCGACTGGGCCGACTTGATCGTGGCCGCAGGCCCGGTGTTCTCCGACTACACCACGGTGGGCTGGAGCGCGCAGCCGCCCCGGCACAAGCTGATCAGCGCTGAACCCCAAGTGGTGCGGTTCCCCGACGCCGAATACACCGGTGTCGCGCTGGCCGACTTCCTGTCCGACCTCGCCAAAAAAGTCCAAGCCAACGACGCCACCTTGCGGCAATATCATCGCCTGCGCGGCGGCGCATCCGCCCCGGCGCGACCCTCGGAAGTCGACGCCGACGCCCCGCTAAGCCGCGCCGAGCTGTGGCGCCAGATCGAGGCAGACCTCGACGCCACGACCACACTGCTGGCGGAAACCGGTGACTCCTGGCTCAACGGCATCTACACCCGGCTGCCCGGCGGTGCCCGGTTCGAGATCGAGATGCAGTGGGGCTCCATCGGCTGGTCGGTCCCGGCTGCCTTCGGTTATGCCATGGGTCTGGAACCCGACCGGAGGCTGGTGGCAGCCATCGGCGACGGATCCTTCCAGCTGACCGCCCAAGAAGTGTCCAACATGATCCGCCACCGCCAAGAAATCCTGATCTACCTGATCAACAACCGCGGCTACGTCATCGAATCGGCAATCCATGACGGCCCCTATAACTACTACAAGAACTGGGACTACGCGGGACTAATCACCGCATTCAACGCGGACGACGGCCATGGTCTAGGGCTGACCGCCACCACCGCAGCAGAACTGGCCGACGCGATCGGCATTGCCCGAGCCCACACCGGCGGCCCGGTCCTGATCGAATGCCAGATCCCCAACGACGACGCCAGCCCGGAGCTCATCTCGTGGGGATCCAAGGTAGCCCGGGTTAATGCCCGCCCACACCAACTAACCCCATGAGAAACGCACGTCAAATGACGACATCGTCAGCAATGAAGGAGAAACAGTAATGACCGACCAACTCATAACCCCCCACAACGATCTGCACAGCGAGCAGGGCGCCCGCACGGGTGAGCACCCGGGGCGCTCGGCCAACCCGATCATCAAGGTGGCCGACCTCGCCTGGCTGGAGTTCGAGAAGCCCGATCTGGCCCGCGCCGAAGTCTTTGCCCACGCGTTCGGCTTTGCCACCGCGGCGCGCACCGGCGACGAGCTGCAACTGCGGGGCAGCGACCCCGGGTCGCCGTGCGTGATCATCCGCGGGGGCCCGCGGTCGAAATTCGCGGGGATCGCGTTTCGCGCCGCCGAGCACTCCGATGTACTGCGGCTGGCCGATGCCACCGGGGCTAGCGTGCGCGCACTGCCCGAGGCGCTGGGCGGGGTGGCGGTCGATCTGGTCGATCCCAGCGGCCTGCCGGTGCGGGTGGTCTCCGGCACCCATCGGCTTGAGGGCCTACCGGCGCAGAGTCCGGGCGTGTTCAACTTCGGCCACCAGCAGGTGCGCGTGAACTCCACCGTGCGCCCGCCGCAAGTCCCCACCACGGTGCAGCGGCTCGGACATGTGGTACTGCAGACCACCCGCTACCGTCAGGCGCTGGACTGGTATCTGGATCACCTGGGGATGATCGTCAGCGACTTCCAGTTCTACCCCAATCAGCGCGAACGCGGGCCGATCATGAGTTTCATCCGCTGCGACCGCGGCCAGACCCCGACCGATCACCACACGTTGGCGATGGCGCTGGGCCCGTCCAACCGCTACGAGCACTCGGCCTACCAGGTCAGCGACCTCGACGCGCTGGCCGCCGGCGGTGCGTACCTGGCCGAGCGCGGCTATCGGCACTCTTGGGGCATCGGTCGCCACGAGCAGGGCAGCCAGATCTTCGACTACTGGCGCGACCCGGACGGCTTCCTGGTCGAGCACTTCACCGACGGCGACATGTTCGACTGCACCCTCGAGCCGGGCTGGGCACCGTTCACCACCTCAGGGCTCGCGCAGTGGGGCCCCCCGGCCAGCAAGAACTTCCTGGGCCTCAGCCCCGGCCCCGATGCGGTGCGCCAACTTGGCACGCTGCTGCACGCGATCCGCGACGACAGCGAATTCGACCTTTCCGCCCTGCGCGGGCTGCTGGCCTTTGCGACTTCCTAACCCACCAACCCCCAACCAAGAAACAAAGAAGGAACCAATCATGACGATCTCGATCCTGCGCACCACCGACGCCTGGTGGGTGCACACCCCCACCGGAGCCGCCCGCATCGACACCGACGCCACCACCACCGCCGAGTTGCTGGCCGACCCGGCGGCCATCGACGCCGCCGCGGCGAGCCACGACACCGTGCCGGTGAACACCCTGAAGCTGGTGTCGCCGGTGACCGCGCCGTGTCGGGTGGTGGCCCAGATGACCAACTTCATCTCCCACGTCGAAGACGCCGGCATGGACCCGAAAACCATTCCGCTGACCTTTTTCCGCAAAGCTTCGGGCTCCATCAGCGGTCCGTTCGACGACATCGTCAAACCCGGCCATGTCCGGTTTTTGGACTACGAGGTGGAGATCGGCCTGCTCATCGGGCGTGACATCCCGGTCGGCACCGAGATCACCGAGGCCAACCTCGCCGACTACGTGTGCGCGCTGGTGGTCACCAACGACGTGTCGGCGCGCGACGTCCAGCTGACGAAAACCCAGTTCTACGAGTCCAAGTCCTACCCCACCTTCACCCCGGTCGGACCCGCGCTGGTGCTCGTCGACGCCGACGAGCTCAAACGTTTCGGTGACCTACGCCTGCAGCTGCGGGTCAACGGCGAACTCCGCCAGAACGCAGTCGTCGAGGGCGACATGATCTACGGCCCAGTGCAAGCCCTGCGGGCGCTGGCGCGCTTCCAACGCGTCGACCCCGGCGACCTGGTGCTCACCGGCACCCCGGTCGGCACCGCAATCAGCGCACCCCCCAAGCCGGTGCAGACCATCGCCTCGCTGCTGCCCGCCGAGCTGAAGTGGAAGATGTTCTTCTCGAGCCAGGCCAAAAACACCAACTACCTGCACGACGGCGACGTAGTGGAAGCGACCATCGGCACCGACGATGGCGCCATCGAGCTCGGCACCCAACGCACCGTAGTGAGGTACGCATGAACACCGACCAACACACCGAAACCCCGGTTTGCACAACGGTTCCGGTCGTCGTCATCGGCGCCGGCCCCACCGGCATCACCGCGGCCACGCTGCTGGCCCAATACGGTGTCCAATGCCTGGTGTTGGAGCGGCATAACGACGTCTATCCCCAACCGCGGGCGGTGCACGCCGACGACGAGATCTACCGCATCCTGGCCCGAGTCGGCCTCGGCGACGAATTCGCCGCCGCCTCGCGCCCGGGGAGAGGTCTTCGGCTGCTGGACCCGAAGATGCGGGTGCTGGAGGAGTTTCGCCGTGACCGACAAGACAGCCTGCACGGCTTCCCCCAGATGAACATGTTCGATCAGCCCGAGTTGGAAGCACTGCTGCGCGCCAACCTCAAAAAGCACCCCGGTGTGGTGCTGCGGGGCAACGCCGAAGTCACCGCCATCTCCCAGACTGAACCGGGACGAGTGCGGGTCAGCTTCACCGACCGCGTCAGCGGCAACCAGCACAGTGTCGAGGCCGCCTACGTCTTGGGCTGCGACGGCGCCAACAGCGCGGTCCGCACCGCGATCGGCGCCGCCATGGAGAATCTGCATTTCGAGCAGCGCTGGCTGGTCATCGATATCGACACCGGCGCCCAGCTGCACCAATGGGACGGGGTGTACCAGGTCTGCAACCCCGTTCGCGCCGCCACCTACATGCGCGTCGGCGACACCCGCTACCGCTGGGAATTCCGGTTACTCGACGGGGAGACCGCCGCGAACTACCAAAGCATCACCGAGATCGTTCCGCTGCTCTCACCCTGGCTGGGCGAAACCCCCGCCGAGCAGCTGAGGTTGGTGCGGGTGACCGAGTACACTTTCAAGGCCCAGCTGGCCAACCGGTGGCGTGACCGCAATGTATTCATCGTCGGCGACGCCGCCCACACCACCCCACCGTTCGTCGGCCAAGGCATGGCTGCCGGGCTGCGCGACGCGTTGAACCTGACCTGGAAGCTGGCCGGCGTGCTCAACGGCGACCTCTCCGACACGGTGCTGGACACCTATCAGCTGGAGCGAAAACCCCACGTCCGCTCCATGATTGGCGTCGCGATCTCGATGGGGTTGGCGATGACCGCCGGCGGGGAGGTCGGCAACATCTTCCGCCGGGCAGTGTTTCCCCAAATACGGCACCTGCCCTTCATCGGGACCAGAGTCGTCGACGGCGTCACCCCGGCACTGCGGAGATCTGCCCTGGTGATCAAGTCACCAAGCCCGCGGCAGCTGGCCGGCAACCAGTGCCCCAATCCTGCTGTGGGTGGCGGTCTTCGACTCGACGACGTGATCGGCAACCGATTCGCGCTGATCACCACCTCACGGCTAAACGCTGAGCAGCGAACGGAGCTGGACCGCCGCGGAGCCGCCGTCATCACCACCGTGCCGGGAAGCCAACTCGACCGCTGGCTACGGCAAGGCGGTGCCACCGCGGCGATCATCCGGCCCGACAGCACCGTGATGCAGGCCGGCCGCAGTGCAGAGGCGCTTTGCCGGGTAGTGCCTCCGTTTCGCAACGGTTGAGCGCACCGCTGACCAAACGACCACCGATCCTAACGAGAACAGGAGCAATTTCTCATGTCCGATCACACCGCCGCCTTGGGCGGACGCCTGCCTTTGGCCGATCCCGCCGCTCTCCTTGGGGCGCAACGAGAACTCTTCGACACCATGACCAGCGCCGTGGTCCCGTGGGCCGACGACACCGGCTTCCAAAGCACCACCGACGACGGACGACTCATCGGGCCTTTCAACCCCATGCTGCTCAATCCGGCCATGACGTCAGTGTCTTCCCCGCTCCTGTTGGGCGAGAGGGAACACACGTCGTTAAGCACACGGGTCCGTGAAGTGGTGATCCTCGCGGTGGGCGCCGTCTGGCGGTCCGACTACGAGCTGTACGCCCATTCGGCCGCGGCCCGCAAAGTCGGCATCTCTGATGACGCCATCCGGGTGCTCGCCACCGGTGGAATACCCGACGACCTCAGCGAGGACGAAAAGATCGCTGCAGAACTGACGCGGCAGCTTTCAACCCGTCACCGTGTCGACGAAACGCTCTACCGGCAGGCCGAAAACCGCTTTGGCAAAAAAGGATTGACCGACATCGCCATCCTCATCGGCATCTACCACGCAGTGTGCACAACGCTCAACCTGTTCGAGATACCTGCTCCGCACGAGTAGTAGAGGGAACTGCGATGAACAACTCGCTCGTCGCTCGTTAAAAGGAGAAACAAAGAAATGAAAAAACTCACTGTTGCCCTAGCCGCCGGGTTGGCTGCGGCGAGCATCGGCTTGGCCTCGCTTGCAACCGTTTCGCCGGCGGCGAGCCTGGCCAGCTGCGGTGACGGCTGGTACTGGAACAGCAACACCAATTCCTGCGTGCCCAATGGCTTTCCGAGTGACCCCCCCAACGGGTGCCTCACCGGTGACGGTCGACACGTCAACGGCACCATCTGTGCCAACTGATATCCAACGGAGTCGACATGAACGTTTCCACGACTCCCGCGGCTACGGTGAGTTCGTGCGGTACGCGAGCGGCGGTGGTGGCCTTGGGATCTTGGGCGACAGCGTCGGAGGTGCATCCGCGGCCGCTGACCGCGACCTGCAACGACAATCAAAAAGCGCGCTGCGCCAATGGCGGGTTTGCCGTGCGCAGCTGCTGCTCCCCGCGGCCGACGACCGCGGCTGCGTGCGGCATACCAGAGTGTGGATCCCACGATCACAACCGAATGGGAGCTAAGAATGAACACGCGTGGCGATACTTCAGCCCTGATCACGCCTGACCAGCAGGCGATCGAGGATGACCTCGAGGCCCGCGTCGTCGCGTCATTCGACAACACCCCTAACCCGCGAGTCCGACAGGTAATGCAGTCGCTGACCCGGTATCTGCACGACTTTATTCGCGACGTGCGGCTTAGCGAGCAAGAGTGGAAAGCCGCCATCGAATTCCTCACCGCGTGCGGGCACATCACCGACGAGTATCGCCAGGAATTCGAGATGCTTTCAGACGTTCTCGGTGTTTCCATGCAGACCATTGCCGTCAATAACGCCTTCTATGCCAATGCCACACAGGCCACGGTGTTCGGTCCGTTCTTTGTCGACGGCTCCCCGTACGTCCCGCTCGGCGGCGACATCGCCGGCGGCGCCGTCGGCGAGCCTTGTTGGGTGGAGGGCACGGTCACCGACAGTGCTGGCAATTTGGTCCCCGAGGCCCGGATCGAAGTGTGGGAGTGCGACGCGAACGGACTCTATGACGTGCAATACCCCGACGGGCGAGTCGCGGACCGAGCCCATTTATTCACCGACGCCGACGGATCCTATCGGTTCTGGGGGCTCACTCCCATCCCGTACCCGGTTCCACACGACGGCCCGGTCGGGGTGTTGCTCGCGGCTGCGGCGCGCTTACCGATGCGAGCGGCGCACTTACACTTCATGGTCAGCGCCAAGGACCTGCGGACCCTGGTCACCCAGATCTTTGTGGCCGGCGACGACCTGCTGACCCGCGACAGCGTGTTCGGTGTCAAGGATTCTCTCGTCAAGGAGTTCCACGCGCAGGCTCCCGGCACCCCAGGCCCCGATGGCCGCGACCTGGGTGAGAGCCCATGGACGCGGGTGCTTTTCGACATTGTGCTTGCGCCCTGCGCAATATGAGCTCCCCAGCCGCTATTCAAGCGCGTCGGCAGCACCACGAACTGCCGGCGTGTCGCGGGGGACGCCGAGGGGCCCACACTTGCCGCTCGGTGTTATGGCCACGGATTTGGCCACGGAACACGGTGCAACCGATGCGAACAAGCGGTACGGGGCGAGACAACTTGGACGGCTGAACGTCGCTGGCCTGCGGCTATGACACCCAGCGTAGTGTGGAAGACCGCGAACGGTTAGCTCATAACTCAGAGGTCGCAGGTTCGAATCCTGTCCCCGCTACCAGGTGAAATGGCTCCCGGAGGAAACTCCGGGAGCCGTTTTTGCGCCTACCCCCGTTTCCCGGTGAACTCGTTGACGAGCAGTTGGAGACGGTCCGCGTCGTGGGTGGGGCGCAGGCGTCCGGTACGGGCGAGGGTGACCAGACCGTGCAGGGCGGCCCAGAACACCTCGGTGAGCGTGTCGGTGTCCTGCTCGTCGGCGGCCATGCCCACCGCTTGATGCAACGCGGCGAAGGCCGCGACGAGCTGGGGCGGTGTGTCCTCGGCCGCGAAGCGCAAGGTGGTCGTGCGGGTGAACATGGCGTCGTAAACCGCCGGGTTGTCGCGGGCGAAATCGAGATAGGCGTGGGCCACCCGGGTCAGGGTGTCACTCGCCGCGTCGGTGTCGGACCGGGCGGCCCGGATCACGTCGGCGAGTTCGGCGAACCCATCGAGGGCGACGGCGTCGGCGATTTGTTCCATGCCGGCGAAGTGCTTGTACAACACCGGCTGGCTGTACTCGATCTCGGTGGACAGCCGACGGGTGGTGACGGCCTCCCAGCCCTCGGTCTCGGCCAGCTTGCGCGCGGTTCCGACGATCAGCTGCCGGCGGGCGGCGCGTTCGCGCTCACGCCGATCCTCAATGGCCATACCTGACGATATCACAGCTAGAAAAACTAGCAACGCTATTGACGCGGGGGTGGCGAGGGGTTAGCGTTGCTAGCACTTACGAGTGAGGGGAGTTGGGACATGACTTTGGACGACATCACCCGTGCCACCGCGCTGATCGCGGTACTGGGCACTGCGGTGGTCTACGGCACGGACGTCTTCTGCGCGATGGTGCTGCGACCGGCGTTGGCGTTGGTGAACGACGATGCCTTGGTCGCGGTGACCGGACACGTGCACCGATACGGTGACCGGCGCATGCCGGTGCCGGGCGTGCTCGGGATCGTCTCCGCCGCGGTCACGACGGTGCTGGCCGCGGTCGGCGCACACTGGGCCCCGGCCATCGCGGCGGGCACCGCCCTGGTCCTGCTGCTGATCTGGCTGGTGCTCTACACCCGGGTCAGCGCGCCCATCAATCGGCAACTGACCGCGGCCGCCCAAGCCGGACAACCACTCCCGAACGGGCGTGCGCTGCAAGCGAAGTGGGATTCGATCATCGACGCTCGCGCGACACTGCAGGGCCTGGCGGTGGCCGCCCTCTGCGCGGTGCAAATGATCTGACACGTCCCACCTACCCGTCAGTCGAATTTCACTGCAAGGAGACCGATTTCGATGCTCCAGCTCAGGACCTACACGCTGCGGTCGCCGGAAGCCTTAAAGCAGTACGCGACAGTGCACTGGGCGCGGCACCTGGCCACCTTCGCGGCGTTCGGGGTCACCACGCACGGCGTGTGGACCGAGCGCAGCGGCGACGCGAATCGACTCGTCGCGCTGATCGGCTACCCGCCCGGCGCCGACCCCGACCAGCTCACGCCGCACATCATGGCCAGCCCTGAATTCGCCGCCGACATGGCCGGTTTCGACGTCGACGACATCGTCGACGTTCAGACCGCACTGCTCGACCCGACGCCGTTTTCACCGATCCACTAACGAAACCCAGGAGGGCTCGACATGACCATCACCACCGCCATCGGCTACGTTCTCGCCGGACTCCTCGCCGCGGCCATCATCTTCATCGGCGCACGCTTCCTGGTCGCGCCGCGCGTCGCCGCCGCCGGCTACGGCGTGCTGCCCGATCTGGACCAACCGGGTGCGGGTGCCTACCTGAGCGTCAAGGGCATACGCGACATCGCCACGGGGCTGTTCGTCATCATCCTGATGATCGCCGGCGCGACCCACTTGGTCGGCTGGGTCATGTTGGCCGCCACGATCATCCCGATCGCCGACGCCGCCATCGTGCTGCGCAACGGCGGCTCCAAGTCGGTCGCCTGGGGCGTCCACGGCGGGACCGCCGCCGTCATGCTGGTCACGACCGCGTTGCTGCTGGTGTCCTAAGCGGGAGATCGCCGGTATGACGACGATCACATAACACCGCAGGAATTGCTTCGACATCGAAGCGAGTTGTACGGCGCGTAGCTGCTTCGAAATCGAAGCAATTGACTGAGGAGGGACACATGAAGGCTGTGCGGTACCACGAATACGGCGGTAGCGACGTTCTGCGATACGAGGAGGCCCCGCGACCGGTGCCGGGCCCCGGGCAGGCGCTGGTGAAGGTGGCCGCCACCTCGTTCAATCCGGTGGATGCGGGCATCCGCGGCGGCTACCTGGCCGAGGTGTACAAGATCAGCTTCCCGCACATTCCCGGCGTCGACGTGGCGGGCACCATCACCGAACTCGGCGAGGGCGTGACGGGCTGGAACGTCGGCGACGCGGTCGTGGCGTTTCTGGCGCTCGACGCCGACGGCGCCGCCGCCCAGTACGCGCTGGTGCCGGCCGAATTGCTGGCCGCCGCCCCGACCTCGGTGCCGCTGGCCGACGCGGCAGCGCTGCCGGAGGCCGCGTTGACGGCGTGGCAGGCGCTGTTCGAGATCGCCGGGCTGGCCGCCGGTCAGTCGCTTTTGATCAACGGTGCCTCCGGCGCGGTCGGCGGTTACGCCATTCAGTTGGCCAAGCAGGCCGGCGCCGTCGTCACCGCGACCGCCAAGGCGCGCGACGCCGAGCGGCTGCGCGGCTTGGGTGCGCAGCGCATCGTCGGCTACATCGACTACACCCGCTCGCCGGTCGACGTCGACGGTGCGCCGTTCGACGTGGTGCTCAACCTCGTCAGCACCACCGACGAGCAGACCGAGGCCCTCATCGGCGTGGTCGCCGACGCCGGTTTCCACGTCGGCACCATGGTTTTCGGGCCGGACAACCCACCCCGGGGAGTCCGCACGCAGCGGGTCTTCGTCCGCAGTGACGCCGCCCAGCTCGCCGGGCTGGTCCGTCGCGTCGACGACGGGCAACTGCGCATCGAGGTCGCCGAGCGCCGGCCGCTCGGGCAGGCCGCGGCCGTGCACGCCGCCTCCGACGAAGGACGCCTACACGGCAAGACCGTCCTCGTCCCTGCCGACCAGTAACGCGCTGCCACAACAACATTCATTGATTGAGGTGGGGCCGTTGCCCGCGACGGCCCCACTCGAAAGGAAACTCCCATCATGGGCAAACTCGCACTCGTCACGGGGGCCACCTCCGGAATCGGCCGGGCATACGCCGAACGGCTCGCCGCCGACGGCCACGACCTGATCATTGTGGGCAGGCGAGCCGAGCGGTTGGCCGAGTTCGCCGGCGCCCACCCGGACGTGAACGTACGCACCGCGGCCGCCGATCTTTCGAACAGCGACGACGTCGCCCGGGTCGCCGAGATCTGCGCCGCCGAGCCGCTGACGATGCTGGTGAACAACGCCGGGGTCGCGCACTACATGCCGTTGGCCGAGCTGCCCGCGGGCAAGGCCGTCGAACTGGTGAACGTGAAAGTCCTTGCCCCCACAATGCTTACCCGCGCCGCGGTCCCCGGGATGCTCGAGCGCGGCGCGGGCGCGATCATCAACATGGCAGGCATGATCGCCTTCAGCGGTCCCGCCCCGCACTCCCAGCCGCCCCGCCGCGCCGTCTACGGGGGGACCCTGGCCTACCTCGTCGCGATGTCGCAGACCCTCGGTGCGGAGCTGGAAGGGACCGGAGTCGTCGTGCAGGTGGTGTGCCCCGGGGTGGTGGCGACCGAGTTCCACGAACGTCAGAACATGGACCTCGGTGCGGTGCCTCGGATGAGCGCCGACGACGTCGTCACCGCCAGCCTGCGGGGCCTGCAGTTGGGCGAGACGGTCTGCGCCCCCGGCGTCGAGGACGCGAGCCTGTTGGACGCCGTGTTCCAAGCCGACCTCGCCGCCTTTGGCGCGCAAAGCCCCGAACCCGCCACGCGGTACCGCTGAACACTTCGATGTCGAAGCACTAGGGTCAAGGAATGGCCAAGGCGCTCAACCCCGTCCAGCTGCGGACCTACTTCGCCTTGATGGAGGCGGTCAGCCTGCTGCAGTACGAGGTGCGGCAGCAGCTGCAGGCCGACGGAAATCTGAGTTACGTGCAATTCGAGATTCTGGCCAAACTTGCCGACGCGAAGCACCCGCTCACCATGACCGACCTGGCCGACGGCGTGGTGTACAGCCGCTCCGGCCTGACTCACCAGGCCGGGCTGTTGGAAAAGGAAGGCCTCATCACGCGCGCTGCCTCGCCCGACGACCAGCGCGCCACGGTCGTCAGCATCACCAAGCAGGGCCGCGCCCGCGTCGCCAAGGTCTTGCCCGGCCACATCGAGGTGGTGCGCGAGCTCCTGTTCGACTCGCTCTCCGATCGGGACGTACGCACCCTTGGTGAGGTGATGAGCCGCGCCCGCGACCACATGCGTTCTCGGCCCCCCCGCTCCGCCGCGCCGCGCGGTCGCCACGCCGGCGCCAACTGATGGCGAACGAGGCGCGGACGCTGACTGGTCGGTCGATCCCGATGGGCTGCTGCACGAGTCGCTGATGATCGCAGCACCAACGCCGCCACGTCACTAGCCGCGTTCGTCACCGGGCGCACCACCATCGCCACCATATTGCCGGGTGTCGAAGGAGCGTCGGCAGGATCGCTAGTGGATCGAAGTAGGTGACGCGTTCGATCGCCTTGCCGTCCTGCAGGACGAGTCGGTTCACGGTGGGCCATTCGATGACCTTGCCTCCGACACGAGCGTGAAGTCGGAACTCAATGAACACCAGGTTCCCGTCGCCGCACCATCGGTCGACGTCGGCGCGTAGGTCGGGGAGGCAGGACCAGATGCGGTGGAACTGTGCTTGCGCGGCTGCGATCCCAATCATGGGAGCAGCGAGCGGCTGTACCAGGACAACATTGTGGTGCAGGAGTTCGGGTAACCGTCGAGGTGACGGGTGGCGCCAGAAGTCGGCGAACTTGGTGACGAACTCTTCAGGGCAGGAGCGCGTGTCCACTCTTTAACGATGGCCATCCCTGCGTGCCAATTCGACGCATCACGCTGCCAATCACTGCCAACCCAATTCGACTGGCCGTTGCGCTTCCAGCAGAAATGGGTAAGTAACGAAGTAGCCCGGCGCGTCAGGTGTGGAACAGGTCATTGATCGGAAGGTGGGATCGCATGGTTCGTCACGAGGAGGGCCGGTGGGACGTCAGCATCAAGAGCAATGCGGTTTGCCTTGAGCGCATTGCTGACAGCGACAAGCAGTTGTTCGAAGACTCGTTATCCCCCGACGAGGCCCGCGCACTAGCTGAGCTCTTGAGGAAGTTCGCCGACAAAGTCGACGAGTCCGGTGACTCCGGTAAGTCCGACGAGTCTGAGGACTCCGACAAATCCGACGAGTCAGACGACTCCGACGACTCCGATAAGTCCGACGAGTCTGAGGACTCCGACGAGTCTGAGGACTCCGACGAGTCTGAAGACTCTGACAAATCAGAGGGCTAGTACTGCCGGCGCTTCTAGGTGCAGCCGCTCACCTGGATTCGCCGGCCCGCATTGACGCAGACGTTCACGTTCGGCGGTGGCGGCGGCGGAAAGTCCTGCGGCAGTGGCGCATAGTCGGCCGGCGGTGGCGCGTAGGTGCCGACTGTGTCGGCCACGTTGGTGCATCCGCTCACCGAAACACGCCGGCCGACGCTCGCGCAGACGTCGGCGTTGGCCACACCGGGGGGCCGCACGACGGCATACATTTCGGGAACCACGGTGAAGGCCAACACCGTGATCCCCGCGGCAGTCCAAGATCGCACCCAAAGATTCATGGCCATCTCCTTTCCTCGGCACCGCCCCTAGGGAGTGGCGCCGGCCTCCCCGGCCAACGGGGTCCACTGGCAGCGCTGTTTGACGTCGACCAGCGGCTGACGGATGTTCTCCAGATCGGCTTGCTCCTGCGGGTTCGCGTTGAAGTAGTTCTGCACGTCATCGCGGATCTGATCTTTGGGCCGATCCTGCAGTCCGGTGTAGAACCCGTTCACGTCCGGGTGCGTGAACAGGTAGGTCGACAGCGACGCCGCGACGCCCGCCGCGACACCGGCCACGTCGCCAGCCGTGCAATTGGCCGGCCGCGGCGGCGTATCGGCCGCGGCGGTCGACGACGCGGTAGCGCAGGACAGTGCACCGGCAACCGCGCCCGCTCCGATAGCGCCGACAATTAGTCGGCTTGGGAAGGAGAGTGGGAGGAACATAGCGGGCTCCTTCGTCCGGTGATCAACCTGACTGCAACCGACGACGGGTGCCGTCCGGGGCATGTTAAGCAGACTCTGGCGCCCGTCAACAGGGGAAATGGTCCCTAAGACTCTCCGGGCCATATCCACGCCAATAGCGAACCTGCCTGCAGAATGTCTTGGTGCTGACCGCGCGGAAGGGCCGCTGACGTGCACGGGTTCGGCTTTCACACGCTGGCGCTGCTGACCGCGGTGGGTTTCGCCGGTCCGCTGCTGGCGTCGCTTCCGCGCCTGCAAATCCCGGTCATCATCGGCGAGCTGGCCGTGGGCCTCATCGTCGGCAAGACCGGTTTCGGCGTCGTCGACGACGCCAATCCGACCTTCCAGTTGTTGGCGAACATCGGCTTCGCGCTGGTGATGTTCGTGGTGGGCACCCACGTTCCGGTTCGCGATCCCAAGCTGCGCTCGGCGGCGCCGCGGGCGCTGCTGCGGGCGGTCGTGATCGGTGCCGTCGCGGCGGCCCTGGGCGTCGGGCTCGCGGCCGCGTTCGACACCGGCCACGCGGCGCTGTACGCGGTCCTGATGGCCTCCTCGTCGGCGGCGCTGGTTCTGCCGGTGATCGATTCGCTGCGGCTGCAGGGACCGGATGTGCTGTCGGTGACCGTGCAGATCGCCATCGCCGACGCCGCGTGTATTGTGTTGCTGCCGTTGGTGATTGACCTGAAGCACGCGCCGATCGCCGCGCTGGGTGGGCTAGCGATCGCGGCCTGCGCGGTGGGGCTGTTCCTGCTGCTGCGCGTGGCCGACCGCAGGGGCCTGCGTCGGCGCCTGCACAAGTACTCCGAGGACCGCCGCTTCGCGCTGGAACTGCGGACGAACCTGCTCGTGCTGTTCACCCTGGCGGCGCTGGCCGCCGACACCCACGTGTCGATCATGCTGGCGGGGTTCGCGTTGGGTTTGGTGATCGCGTTGGTCGGCGAACCGCATCGGCTGGCCCGTCAGTTGTTCGGCATCACCGAGGGGTTTTTCAGCCCGCTGTTCTTCGTCTGGCTGGGCGCCTCGCTGCAAGTGCGCGAGTTGGGTTCGCATCCGGTGCTGATCCTGCTGGGCATCGGGCTGGGGCTGGGCGCCGTGCTGGCGCACTGCGCGGGAAGGCTGCTCGGCCAGCCGCTGACGCTCGCGGTGCTGTCGGCCGCCCAACTCGGGGTGCCGGTGGCCGCGGCCACCATCGGGACCCAAGGACACCTGCTGGTGAAAGGCGAAGCGTCGGCGCTGATGTTCGGCGCCCTGCTCACGATCGCCGGCACATCCATCGCGGGGGCGCTGGCGGCGCGGCGCCAGGCGGGCGTAACGGCGCAGCAGCCCACCCCACCCGGGGCCTAGGGATTGGCACAAAGTCCTTTTGCCTAGTGCCGTCGTGCTCTCGTCTCACCGGTCGTATCTGCGCGATGGTGGATGGCGTGACGCTGCTTTACCCGAAGGGAACTACCGCCATGAACGCACGCTTTCCGGACGCCGGCACAGTCCGGACCGTCCTGACTCTGGCGTCTCGGGCACCCTCGGTGCACAACACGCAACCGTGGCGGTGGCGCGTCGACGCCGCGAGCCTGCATCTGTACGCCGACGCCGAACGGCAATTGCCCAACACCGACCCGGACGGCCGGGACCTGATCCTGAGCTGCGGCACCGCGCTGCATCACTGCGTCGCCGCGTTGGCGGCCGTTGGGTGGCTCGCCAAGGTGACCCGGTTGCCGAACCCGGATGACCCCAATCACCTGGCGTCGATCGAATTGTCCCCGTACCCCGCCGACGCCGTCGACATCGCGCTTGCCGCCGCGATACCGCGGCGGCGCACCGACCGGCGCCACTACAGCTCCTGGCCGGTGCCGATCGCCGACATCGCGCTGATGGCCGCGCGGGCGGCCCGAAACGGCGTGACGCTGTGCCAAGTCGAGGACCTCGACAAGCTGCACAAGATCGTCGCCGAATCCGTCGCGGAGCACCTGAATCGCGATTACCTCGCGGAGCTCACCGCATGGAGCGGGCGCTACGCCTCGGTCGCGGGGGTTCCGGCCCACAGCACGCCGGCGCCCGACCCCGCGGCGAAAATACCGGGCCGATACTTCGCCGGCCCCACGCTGCCCATGGCGCCGGACGCGGCGCCCTCCGACGACAGTGCCGTCGTCCTCGCGCTGGGAACGCGGACCGACGACCGGCTGGCGCAGCTGCGTGCCGGCGAGGCCACCAGCGTCGTCCTCCTGACCGCCACGTCGATGGGACTGGTCAGTTGCCCCGTCACCGAACCGCTGGAGATCCCCGAAACGCGCGAGTCGGTTCGGTCCGACATCTTCGGCGGCGGCGATTACCCGCAGATGCTGCTTCGGGTGGGCTGGGCGCCGATCAACGCCGACCCGTTGCCGGCGACGCCGCGGCGCGAACTTTCCGACTTCGTCGAATGGGTCACCGAGTAACGACGGCAGCGAGGCGAGCGAGTTAGGCGGATGATGTGGCGGTGAGCGGAGACGCCGTAGGCCATCAGGTCTCGTTGTTCGACACGGTTGGCCTGCACCGTCTCGTCGAGGTGCTGATCGAGCGGGGCTACCGCGTGGTGGGTCCGACGTTGCGGGACAACGCGATCGTGCTCGCAGAACTCGAATCGGCCGACGACCTGCCGCGCGGCTGGGGTGTCGACGTCGCGCCCGGACAGTACCGCGTGCGCCGCCGCGACGACGGCGCCGCGTTCGGGCACTCGGCCGGCCCGCAGTCGTGGAAACGGTTCCTGCACCCGCCGCGACAGCGGATGTGGGCCGGCACCCGGGACGGGACAGGCGAGCCCGAAACCGACGACCCCGAAACGGAAGCCCCGCGCTACGCGTTCCTGGGTGTGCGCGGGTGCGACCTGGCCGCCATCGCCACGCTCGACGGCGTGCTCGGCCGCACCGACTACCCGGACGGCTCCTACGTCGGCCGCCGCCGGCGGGCCTTCGTCGTCGCGGTGAACTGCACCGAGCCGGGCGGGCTCTGCTTCTGCGCGTCGATGGGCACCGGCCCCGCGGCCGGGCCGGGTTACGACCTGGCGCTGACGGAGCGCCTCGCGGGTGACGCGCCGGAATACCTCGTCGACGTCGGCAGCGCCGAGGGCGCCGACGTGCTGGCAGCGGTTTCGCATCGGGACGCCAGCGGCGATGAAATCGCTTCTGCGCGTGACGATGTGGAGGCCGCTGCCCATAAGATGGGCCGCCAGATGCCGAACACCGATCTGCGGGACCTGTTGATCCGAAACCGCGAATCGCCGCAGTGGGACGAGGTCGCCAGCCGCTGCCTGACGTGCGGCAACTGCACGATGGTGTGCCCGACCTGCTTTTGCACCAGCACCGAGGACGTCAGCGACCTCACCGGTGAGCACGCCGAGCGCTGGCGCGAATGGTCGTCGTGCTTCGAATTCGACTTCACCTACGTGCACGGCGGCGGCAGCGTGCGCCAGTCCGGCGCCTCGCGGTACCGGCATTGGCTGACCCACAAGCTGGGTACCTGGCACGACCAGTTCGGCATGTCGGGCTGCGTGGGCTGCGGCCGGTGCATCGCGTGGTGCCCCACCGGCATCGACATCACCGCGGAGATGAACAAGATGGCCGGCGATGAGTGAGCCGGTGTCGGCCATGGCGCCCGTCCCGTACCGGGTGCGCAGTCGCGTGGTGGAGAGCCCCGATTCGGCGACCCTGTGCCTCGAGCCCGTCGGCGCTGCACTGCGAAGCCCGCAACCCGGGGAGTTCATGATGCTCTACGCGTTCGGCGTGGGCGAGGCCGCGATCTCGATCAGCGGCGACCCGTCGGTGACCGACGGCTCGATCACGCACACCATCCGGGCGGTCGGGGCGGTGAGCCGCGCGCTGCACAACGCCGAACCGGGCAGCGTCGTCGGGGTCCGCGGCCCGTTCGGCACCACCTGGGGGCTGGACGAAGCCGCGGGCCGGGACCTGGTCCTGGTCGCCGGCGGCGTGGGCCTGTGCCCGTTGCGTCCGGCGGTGCTGGGCGCGCTGGCGGGGCGGGCCCGCTACGGCAAGGTGACCCTCGTCGTGGGCGCCCGCTCGCGGGCGGATTTCGTGTTCGTCGACCAGCTCGAAAAGTGGGCCCAGGACCCGCAAATCGCGCTGCACGTCACGGTCGACGTCCCGGTCCAGGGCTGGAGCGGCGAGGTCGGCCTGGTCACCGAGCCCCTGCGCCGGCTCGCGCTGAGCCCCGGCCGCACCACCGCGTTCCTGTGCGGGCCGGAGCCGATGCTGCGGTTCGGCGCCGAGGCCCTGCTGGCGAAAGGCGTTGCCGCCCGGGATATCCGGGTATCGCTGGAACGCAACATGCAGTGCGGGGTGGGCTGGTGCGGTCACTGCCAGCTGGGCCCGCTGCTGCTGTGCCGCGACGGCCCGGTCGTCGGTTACGACGTCGCCGGCCCGCTGCTGGGAGTGAAGGAGCTTTAGATGGGCCCAACCACGTTGGCCGTGTGGAAGTTCGCCTCCTGCGACGGCTGTCAGCTGACGCTGCTGGACTGCGAGGACGAGCTGCTCACCCTGGCCGGCCAGGTGCAGATCGCCACGTTCGCCGAGGCCTCCAGCGCGATGGTCGGCGGACCCTACGACGTGTCGCTGGTCGAGGGTTCGATCACCACCCGCCACGACGAGCACCGCATCCGCGAAATCCGCGAGCAGTCAAAGGTTCTGGTCACCATCGGCGCGTGCGCCACGGCCGGCGGAGTGCAGGCGCTGCGCAACTTCGCCGACGTAGCCGAGTTCGCGTCCGTCGTCTACGCCAAACCCGAGTACGTCGACGCGCTGGCCACCTCCACGCCGGCCTCGGACCATGTCAAAGTCGACTACCAGCTGCCGGGCTGCCCGATCGACCGCGGTCAGCTGCTCGATACCCTCGCGGCGCTGCTGATCGGGCGCAAACCCCGCATTCCGGCCAAGACGGTGTGCACCGAGTGCAAGCTGCGCGGGGTGACGTGTGTGGTTGTCTCCGAAGGCATCCCGTGCCTCGGACCGGTGACGCATGCGGGCTGCGGGGCGCTGTGCCCCCGGCACCATCGCGGCTGCTTCGGCTGTTTCGGCCCGTCGGCGGTGCCGCAAACCGCGACGCTGATCCCGCTGCTGCGCCGCGACGGGATGTCCGACGGCGACGTCGACCGGGTGTTCTCGACGTTCAACGTCGCGACCTTCGCCGCGGAGCGGGGCAACGCGTGAACCAGTCCACCCGCACCCTGAGCGTCGGCACGCTGACGCGCGTCGAAGGCGAAGGCGCGCTGCACGTCACGCTGAAAGACGGTGCGCTGGAAAGCGTGCAACTCAACATCTATGAGCCGCCGCGGTTCTTCGAGGCCTTCCTGCGCGGGCGCGCCCACACCGAGCCGCCCGACCTGACCGCACGGGTCTGCGGCATCTGCCCGGTCGCGTATCAGGTCAGCGCCTGCAACGCGATCGAGGACGCCTGCGGCGTCCGGGTGGACGACGAGCTCGTCGCGTTGCGGCGCCTGCTGTACTGCGGCGAATGGATCCACAGCCACGTCCTGCACATCTACCTGCTGCACGCGCCGGACTTTCTCGGCTACCCGGACATCATCGGCATGGCGCGCGACCACGCGCAGGCCGTCGAGCGCGGGCTGGCGCTGAAGAAGGCGGGCAACCAGCTGATGGAACTCGTCGGCGGGCGCGCGATACACCCGGTCAACGTGCGCCTGGGCGGATTCTATTCGGTGCCAACGCGTTCGGACTTCAAACCTATCGCCGCGCAGTTGCATCGCGCGCTGGACAACGCGCTCGCGACCGTCGAGTGGGTGTCCGGGTTCGAGTTTCCCGACCTCGAGCTCGACCACGAGTTCCTGGCGCTCACCGCGGCCGGCCGGTACCCGATCGAGGACGGTGCCATCGCGCGCAGCGCGGGCCCGCCGTTTCCGGTGGCCGAGTTCACCGAGCACGTCGTCGAATCGCAGGTGCCCTACTCCACGGCCCTGCACGCGACCCTCGACGGAGGCCGCTACCTGACCGGGCCGCTGGCGCGGTTCTCGCTGAACTCGTCGACGTTATCGCCCGTCGCGGCGCAGGCCGCCGGCCAGGCCGGGCTGTCGGGCGAATGCCGAAACCCGTTCCGCAGCATCGTCGTCCGCGCCGTCGAGGTGGTCTACGCGGTGGAGGAGGCGCTGCGCATCATCGACGAATACCAGCGCCCGTCGCGCCCGTTCGTCGAGGTCCCGGCGCGGGCCGGCGTCGGCCACGGCGTCAGCGAGGCGCCCCGCGGCCTGCTGTATCACGGGTACCGGATCGGCGAGGACGGGCTGGTTTCCGCGGCGACGATCATCCCGCCGACCTCCCAGAACCAGGCGGCGATCGAGGCCGACCTGGCCTGCCTGGTTTCCGGCAACCTCTCCCTCGATGACGCCGCACTGACGGCGTTGTGCGAGCAGTTGATTCGCAGCTACGACCCGTGCATCTCGTGTTCGGCGCACTTCCTGAAGCTGACGGTGCAGCGGGAATGACGGATAGCATCGTCGACGCAGTTGTCATCGGCCTCGGCAATCGCTACCGGCGAGACGACGGTGTCGGCATCGTGGTGGCGGACCAGCTGGACCGCCTGGGGCTCAACGGGGTTCGGGTCGTCACCGACATCATGGAACCGATGAGCCTGCTCGAGGCGTGGTCGGGTGCCGGCCTCGCGGTGGTGATCGACGGGGCGGTCGGCAGGCCGCCGGCGCCGGGCCGGGTGCGGCGCTGCGCCCTGAGCGACGTCACGGCGGGGGACCGCTTGAGTTCGCATGGCATCGATCTCGTGCGCACCCACGCGCTGGGCGACGCGCTCGGTCGGGTGCCCGGTGAGCTGGTGCTGCTCACCGTCGAGGTCGCCGACACTGGTCATGGCGCCGGCTTGACTCCACCCGTCGCGCGCGCGGTTGCCGAGGTCGTCAACATGGCGTTGGCCGAGATCCTGCCGGACCGATAGGCGAGCTTCATTGGTGGTGGCGCCGGTGATACCGCAAACGGCAATCGCCTCATGCTCGGCTCGGGGCACGCATGCGCCCAACAGCTGGTGCGATGATTCAGGCGCGATCGCGGCTACCCAGCAGCGGCGGGCCGAACCGGAACCGGCGGCCCGTGACCACCTCGGGAACCACCCGTACGTAGTGGGTCTTCTCGGTCGACGTCCACGGCAGCAGCTGCGCGCGTTCGGCTTCTTCGATCTGCTCGTTGGTGCGCAGCGAGCGCGCCCTGCCCTTGACGATGACGCTCCAGCCCTCGGCGACGTTGTGGTCGTCGACCTCGAACAGCACGCGGTTGTTGATCGCGGTGCTGACCAGCTTGGTGCCCTCCGCGGTGCGAAACAGCACGGTGCGGTTCTGGACGGCGTAGTTGACGGGGAAGATCTCGGGCTGGCCGTCCACGCTGGTGACCAATCGTCCCAGCGTGACACCGCCCATCAGGTCCCAGCATTCGTGCACCGGCAGGATGGTCACCACATCATCGGTCCCGGACATCGGCCACCCTTCTTCGATGGGTCAAAGTTCTTCAACCACTTGGCGGTTCGTGCAAGTGTAGCTAGTGGATCTGCAGGACGTTGCCCGCCGCCCGCCGCGGGGTGGGCGGGGGGACGGCTTCCATCGGCGGCGCTATCCCGACGCGGATCAGCACCTGCGGCTGGCCGCCGCCAGCGAGCATGCCGCGCACGATGTCGCGGCTTTCGTCCAGCTCGATCAGGTGGGTCAGTGTGCAGGTCGCGAGGAATGCCATCGTGCACTCCAGCAACACGTTCGACAACACCTCACCGCAGCGCAACACGTCGGCCCGGGTGTCCCCCGGGGTGGAGAGCACCATGATCTTCGACCAGTCCACCGCGACCTCGGGACGCCGATCCGCGCGGCCCCTGACCGGGAATTCGCGCGCCACGTCCACCCGGCCGCTTTCCTGAGCGGACAACAGCGCGCGGGGCGGCACGCCCGCGTGCGACGCGAACGGCGAAGTCCACCATTCAAGTTCGGCGTGATAGAACGCGTCGTCGCGGCGCAGCGCCTCGGTGAGCTGGGAGGCCTGCACCAGCGTGGGTCGCGCGTCCTCGGCGAGCACGTCAAGCGTCACCTCGCTCTCGTCGAACGTGCTGCGCAGGACGGGCTCGAAGAGGCTCCAATAGGTCGGCTCTCCCATCGGAAGCCGGTCGGTCCGGCGGTGCAGGATCGCGTTGGCCCGGTCGCGCTGCGCGCGCGTGACGTGCTCGACCGGATGGAATCCGATTGTCGCGAGCTGGTTCGGGTCGTTGGGGTCGGGGAATCGTTTGGTCTCCGCGGCCCAACCCGCGGCGAGCATGGCGACCCGAGCGTGATCGAGCGCGGCGCCACAGCTGATCATCGCCTCGCGGCCCGACCGATCGGTCGCGGTGAGGGTTCGATCCGGGTCGAGGAACAGGTCGACGCTGGTGTCGCTCGCAACCCAGCGCCACGGCTGGATGTTGTGCAGGGAGGGAGCGCGGCACGCCAGTTCCACCGCGCCGGTGATCACGCCGATGTCCACCATCGTGTGGGTCATTCGCTCACTCACTTCCTTTCCCACGTCGACCCTCGGGCATGTGAGCACCGCGCGCCAGGGTCCTTGGTCCCCTGCGGCAGGTCATTGGGCCCGGGCCGACCATCCGGACGTCCAGGGCGCGCGTTGTTCCTGAACGCCGTCAGCGAGGTGCGCCGGCATGCCGACCTTTGAGGAAAGTGAGCAAAGAACGCCGTGGGCCCTTCGGCATCCGAATGGCCTCCGCCGGCCGGGACGAACGGCCCTGGTCGCCGACCCCGATGGCGCTTACCGTCGATGGTATGAACGCGACGCCGGACACCCGGACCCTGCAAAGGGCGGTGCAGCTGGCCTGCCGGGCCCCTTCGGTGCACAACAGCCAGCCGTGGCGGTGGGTGGCCGGGGACGGGGCTCTGCAACTGTTCGTCGACCGCGACCGGACGGTCCCGGGCACCGACCCTTCCGGCCGGGAGGAGATCCTCAGCTGTGGCGCCGCGCTCGATCAC
>NZ_LZIC01000120.1 GCF_001667185.1 Mycobacterium sp. 852002-50816_SCH5313054-b
GGACCGCCCGGGCCGCCGCCTTGCCCGGACGCTCCCGACCCGCCACTGCCGCCGCTGCCCAGCAGGATGCCGCCCGCCCCGCCGGCCTGCCCCGTTCCCGGCGTCCCGTCGGCGCCGTTGCCGATCAAGGGGCGCCCCACCAGCAGCTCGGTGGGCAGGTTGATCACCCCGAGCGCGTCTTGCGCGAGGATCTGCAGCGGGGAGGTGCTCGCGGCCTCGGTGGCGGCATACGCGCCCGCGCTCCGGCTCAGCGCCGCGACGAACTGGGCGTGAAACGCCTCGGCCTGCAGACCGAGCGACTGATAGTCCAGGGCGTGGCCGGAAAACAGCGACGCGATCGCCGCCGACACCTCGTCGCCGGCGGCCGCCACCACCCCGGTGGTCGACGCCGCCGCCGCCCGATGGGCCGCCGCCACCGTCGAACCGATACCGGCGATATCGGCGGCCGCGTCCGTGACGAGTCCGGGCGCCGCGATCACAAACGACATCTCAGAACTCCCAGCGCTATTAGTCGCTCATTGATAGGCGGAGCGTAGTCGTCCGATCGGCGAACCCGGCGGTTTTCGGGGCCGGTCGGACGCGCCTCGAGCGGCTACTAGCCTGGGGATGTGCCAGATCCCGCAACGTATCGCCCCGCGCCCGGGTCCATCCCGGTCGAGCCGGGCGTTTACCGATTCCGGGACGCGCATGGGCGGGTCATCTACGTCGGCAAGGCCAAGAGCCTGCGCAGCAGGCTGACGTCCTACTTCGCCGACATCGCCGGCCTGCACCCGCGAACCCGGCAGATGGTGACCACCGCGGCCAAGGTCGAGTGGACGGTGGTCAACACCGAAGTCGAGGCGCTGCAGCTGGAATACAACTGGATCAAGGAATTCGATCCGCGCTTCAACGTCCGCTACCGCGACGACAAGTCGTACCCGGTGCTGGCCGTCACCCTGGACGAGGAGTTCCCGCGGCTGATGGTTTATCGCGGCCCGCGCCGCAAGGGTGTGCGCTATTTCGGCCCGTACTCCCACGCGTGGGCGATCCGGGAAACGTTGGACCTGCTCACCCGCGTCTTCCCGGCGCGCACCTGCTCGGCCGGAGTCTTCAAGCGGCACAAGCAGATCGACCGCCCTTGCCTGCTCGGGTACATCGAGAAATGCTCGGCGCCGTGCGTCGGCAGGGTCAGTGCCGAGCAGCATCGCCAGATCGTGGACGACTTCTGCGACTTCCTGTCCGGCAAGACCGACCGGTTCGCCCGCGACCTGGAGCAGCAGATGAACGCCGCGGCCCAGCAGCTCGACTTCGAGCGGGCCGCCCGGTTGCGCGACGACCTGTCGGCGCTGAAGCGCGCCATGGAGAAGCAGGCCGTCGTGCTCGGCGACGGCACCGACGCCGACGTGGTCGCGTTCGCCGACGACGACCTGGAGGCGGCGGTGCAGGTGTTCCACGTCCGCGGCGGCCGGGTTCGCGGCCAGCGCGGCTGGATCGTCGAAAAGTCCGGGGACCCCGGGGAATCCGGCGAGGAGCGGTTGGTCGAGCAATTCCTGACCCAGTTCTACGGGGAGCAGGCCGAACTGGGTGGTGCCGCCGACGAATCCACCAACCCCGTCCCGCGCGAGGTGCTGGTGCCGTGCCTGCCGTCCAACGCCGAGGAGCTGACCAGCTGGCTGTCCGGGCTGCGCGGCTCCCGGGTCGCGCTGCGGGTGCCGCGGCGCGGCGACAAGCGCGCGCTCGCCGAAACCGTGCTGCGCAACGCGAAAGAGGCGCTGCAGCAACACAAGCTGAAGCGGGCCGGCGACTTCAATGCGAGATCGGCTGCGCTGCAGAACATTCAGGACGCCCTGGGTCTGGCCGATGCGCCGCTGCGCATCGAATGCGTCGACATCAGCCATGTGCAGGGCACCGACGTGGTGGGCTCGCTGGTGGTATTCGAGGACGGCCTGCCGCGCAAGTCGGATTACCGGCACTTCGGCATCCGGGAGGCGGCCGGGCAGGGGCGCAGCGACGACGTCGCCTCCATCGCCGAGGTGACCCGCCGCCGGTTCGCGCGGCACCTGAGCGAGCAAAAAGACCCCAATATGCTTTCCGCGGAAGGAAAATCGCGCCGCTTCGCCTATCCGCCCAACCTGTTCGTCGTCGACGGCGGCGCACCGCAGGTCAACGCGGCGTCGGCCGTGCTCGACGAACTCGGTGTCACCGACGTCGCGGTCATCGGCCTGGCCAAGCGGCTGGAAGAGATCTGGGTGCCCTCGGAGCCGGACCCGATCATCATGCCGCGCAACAGCGAGGGCCTGTACCTGCTGCAGCGCGTCCGTGACGAGGCACATCGGTTCGCCATCGCCTACCATCGCAGCAAGCGATCCAAGCGAATGACCGCCTCAGCGCTGGATTCGGTGCCAGGATTGGGAGAACATCGCCGCAAGGCGCTGGTAACCCATTTCGGATCGATAGCCCGCCTCAAGGAGGCCACCGTCGACCAGATCACCGCCGTCCCGGGCATCGGCGTGGCCACCGCCACGGCCGTCCTCGAGGCGCTGCGACCCGAGCAACCGGCAGTCGCCGAATGACCAGCCAGGACGAGTTCACCAACAACCACCCGGGCGACGCCTACCCCGAAGACGGGGCCGGCATCGATGTCGTGCTGGTGACGGGGTTGTCGGGCGCCGGGCGGGGCACGGCGGCGAAGGTGCTCGAGGACCTCGGTTGGTACGTGGCCGACAACCTGCCGCCCCAGCTGATCACCCGGATGGTCGATTTCGGGCTGGCGGCCGGGTCGCGGATCACGCAGCTGGCGGTGGTGATGGACGTGCGGTCGCGGGGCTTCACCGGCGATCTCGACGAGGTGCGCAACGAGCTGGCCACCCGCAACATCACCCCGCGCGTGGTGTTTATGGAGGCCTCCGACGACATGCTGGTGCGCCGCTACGAACAGAACCGCCGCAGCCATCCGCTGCAAGGCGAGCAGACCCTGGCCGAGGGCATCGCCGCCGAGCGCAGGATGCTGGCGCCGGTCCGCGCCACCGCCGACCTGATCATCGACACGTCGACGCTGTCGGTGCGGGGGCTGCGGGAGAGCATCGAGCGCGCCTTCGGCGGCGAGATCGGCGCGTCCACCAGCGTCACCGTCGAATCGTTCGGCTTCAAGTACGGCCTGCCGATGGACGCCGACATGGTGATGGACGTCCGGTTCCTGCCCAACCCGCACTGGGTCGACGACCTGCGTCCGCTCACCGGCGAGCATCCGGCCGTGCGCGACTACGTGTTGGGCCAGCCCGGCGCGGCCGAGTTCCTCGACGCCTACCATCGTCTGCTGAACCTCGTTGTCGACGGCTACCGCAGGGAGGGCAAGCGCTACATGACGGTCGCCATCGGCTGTACCGGCGGCAAGCATCGCAGCGTCGCGATCGCCGAGGCATTGATGCAGCTGCTTCGGGGTAACCCCCAGCTGGGGGTGCGGGTGCTGCACCGGGATCTGGGTCGCGAATGAGTGATGGCATCGTTGCCTTGGGGGGCGGACACGGCCTGTATGCGACGCTGTCCGCGGCGCGCCGGCTGACGCCGTATGTCACCGCGGTGGTCACGGTCGCCGACGACGGCGGCTCGTCGGGACGGCTGCGCAGCGAACTGGAGGTGGTCCCGCCCGGCGATCTGCGAATGGCGTTGGCGGCGTTGGCATCCGACAGCCCGTACGGACGGCTGTGGGCGACCATCCTGCAGCACCGATTCGGCGGCAACGGCGCGCTGGCCGGCCACCCGATCGGCAACTTGCTGCTGGCCGGCCTCAACGAGGTGCTGGCCGACCCGGTCGCCGCCCTCGACGAGCTCGGCCGCATCCTCGGCGTCAAGGGCAGGGTGTTGCCGATGTGCCCGATCGCCCTGCAGATCGAGGCCGACGTGTCCGGCCTGGAGGCCGACCCGCGGATCTTCAGCCTGATCCGCGGCCAGGTGGCGATCGCGACCACGCCGGGCAAGGTGCGCCGCGTGCGGCTGCTTCCGTCCAACCCGCCGGCGACCCGACAGGCCGTCGACGCCATCATGGCCGCCGACCTGGTGGTGCTGGGGCCCGGGTCGTGGTTCACCAGCGTGATCCCGCACGTGCTGGTGCCGGGGCTGGCCTCGGCGCTGCGGTCGACCACCGCGCGGCGGGCGCTGGTGCTCAACCTGGTCGCCGAACCGGGGGAGACGGCCGGGTTCTCGGTGGAGCGCCACCTGCACGTGCTGGCCCAGCACGCGCCGGGATTCACCGTGCACGACATCATCATTGACGCCGAGCGGGTGCCGGGTGAGCGCGAACGCGAGCAACTGCGCCGCACCGCGACGCTGCTCGAAGCCGAGGTCCACTTCGCCGACGTGTCCCGACCTGGTACACCTTTACATGACCCGGGCAAGCTCGCGGCGGCGCTCGACGGGGTCCGAGCCGGCCATAGTGGTTTCAAAGGCCCTCAAACCCCTTCGGCGACGACCACGAACGAAATCCGGGTCGACGGTGAGAGGGGTGACGACGCGTGGCCATGACGACCGAAGTCAAGGACGAACTGAGCCGCCTGGTTGTGAAGTCGGTCAGCGCGCGGCGCGCGGAGGTCACGTCCCTGCTGAGGTTCGCCGGCGGGTTGCACATCGTGGGCGGCCGGGTGGTCGTCGAGGCCGAGGTGGACCTGGGCAACGTCGCGCGCCGGCTGCGCAAGGACATCTTCGAGCTCTACGGGTACAACGCCGTCGTGCATGTGTTGTCGGCCAGCGGGATTCGCAAGAGCACCCGGTATGTGCTGCGGGTGGCCAACGACGGCGAGGCGCTGGCAAGGCAGACCGGGCTGCTCGACATGCGGGGCCGTCCGGTGCGCGGGCTGCCGGCCCAGGTGGTCGGCGGCAGCATCGGCGACGCCGAGGCGGCATGGCGGGGGGCTTTTCTGGCCCACGGCTCGCTGACCGAGCCGGGACGTTCGTCGGCGCTGGAGGTCAGCTGCCCCGGGCCGGAGGCCGCGCTGGCGCTGGTGGGCGCGGCGCGCCGGCTGGGGGTCAGCGCGAAGGCGCGCGAGGTGCGTGGGGCCGACCGGGTGGTGGTGCGCGACGGCGAGGCCATCGGCGCCCTGCTGACCCGGATGGGGGCCCAGGACACGCGCCTGATTTGGGAGGAGCGCCGGATGCGCCGCGAGGTCCGCGCGACGGCCAACCGGCTGGCCAATTTCGACGACGCCAACCTGCGCCGCTCGGCGCGCGCGGCGGTCGCGGCGGCCGCCCGGGTGGAGCGTGCGCTGGAGATCCTCGGCGACACCGTCCCGGACCACCTGGCCTCGGCGGGCAAGCTGCGCGTCGAGCACCGGCAGGCCTCCCTGGAGGAGCTGGGCCGGCTGGCCGACCCGCCGATGACGAAAGACGCTGTCGCCGGGCGCATTCGGCGGCTGCTGTCGATGGCCGACCGCAAAGCGAAGGTCGAGGGCATCCCGGACACCGAGTCGGCGGTGACGCCGGACCTCTTGGAGGATGCCTGACGCCGGGCTACGGTCAGGTCATGAAACGGCTTTCAAGCGTTGACGCGGCGTTTTGGTCTGCCGAAACCGCGGGCTGGCACATGCATGTGGGTGCGCTGGCGATCTGCGATCCGAGTGAATGCGACTACAGCTTTGCCCGACTCCGCCAACTGATCATCGAGCGACTGCCGGAACTGCCGCAGTTGCGGTGGCGGGTCACCGGCGCGCCGCTGGGACTGGACCGGCCGTGGTTCGTCGAGGACCAGGAGCTGGACGTCGACTTCCACGTCCGCCGCATCGGCGTTCCCGGTCCGGGCGGTCGCCGCGAGCTCGAGGAGCTGGTGGGGCGGCTGATGTCCTACAAGCTGGACCGCTCCCGACCGCTGTGGGAACTGTGGGTGATCGAGGGCGTCGAGGGCGGGCGGATCGCGACGCTGACCAAGATGCATCACGCCATCGTCGACGGGGTCTCCGGCGCGGGGCTGGGCGAAATCCTCTTGGACGCCACGCCGCAACCCCGGCCGCCGCAAACCGAGACGGTCGGGTCGCTGGTGGGATTGCAGCTTCCGGGGCTGGAGCGGCGAGCTCTGGGCGCCCTGATCAACGTCGGCATCAAAACGCCCTTCCGCGTCGCCCGGCTGGTGGAGCAGACGTTGCGCCAGCAGGTCGCCGCACTGAGCGTCAGCAGCAGGCCGTCACGGTATTTCGACGCGCCCAAGACCCGGTTCAACGCATCCGTGTCGCCGCACCGGCGGGTCAGTGGCTGCCGCGTCGAGCTGGCCCGGGCCAAGGCCGTCAAGGACGCGTACGGAGTCAAGCTCAACGACGTCGTGCTCGCGCTCGTGGCCGGCGCCGCCCGCGATTACTTACAGAAGCGTGGTGAGCTGCCCGCCAAACCGCTCATCGCGCAGATCCCCGTCTCCACCCGCACCGACGAGACCAAGAGCGACGTCGGCAACAAGGTGGGCTCGATGACCGCGTCCCTGGCGACCGACATCGAGGACCCGGCCGAGCGGCTGCGGGTCATTCACGAAAGCACCCAGAGCGCCAAGTTGATGGCCAAGGCGTTGTCTGCGCACCAGATCATGGGGCTGACCGAGACCACGCCGCCCGGGCTGCTGCAGTTGGCCGCGCGCGCCTACACGGCCAGTGGGCTGTCGCGAAACCTGGCCCCTATCAACCTGGTCGTGTCCAACGTCCCCGGTCCGCCGTTCCCGTTGTACATGGCCGGCGCCAAGCTGGACTCGCTGGTGCCGCTCGGGCCGCCCGTCATGGACGTCGCCCTGAACATCACCTGCTTCTCCTACCAGGACTACCTGGACTTCGGCTTCGTGACGACGCCCGAAGTGGCCAACGACATCGACGATATGGCCGATCGCATCGAGCCGGCGCTGACCGAGCTGGAGTAGGCGGCGGCTCGGGAGTGAGCGGCCAAGGCGTGTCTGACAAACGGGTCAGCCCGATGGTGATTGCCCTGAGCACAGCGGCGGCACGGTAGACGATCGCGAGTTTGTCGTAGCGGGTAGCCAGGCCGCGTCGTTGCCTGACGACGTCGAAGTTTCGGTCAAGGACGTTGCGGCGCTTGTAGTCCGCGACCCGTACTTGTGATTCTCCCTTGGCATGGCAGCAGCGTCGGGCGAGGGTTGGACCTCGCCCTGCCCGTCGGGCCGGCGGGCGGTAAAGCGGCCGACGCGTCCCTTACTGTTTCGGCCTGCCATCAGGATTGCCGGTTATTGCGAGAAAGTTGAAAGAGATTCACTGCGGCCAAAAACATCAAGGACAAGGGGATGAATGGGGGCTTTATTTTTAGAGGGAGCACATTTGCCGGCACCTCCGGGTGTAAATGCACATAGGTGGCACCCCCCATGTTGGCGATCAGCCCCGCCGAGGCGGCGGATACGATCGGGCTGAAGAGTTTTGAGGGCTTCCGTTGTAAGCGGGAAGCCGAAAGTAGGCTGAGGCCAATGGATATTTCTCCGGCGATACCCATGGGAATGCTTAATCGCGGCAGGCCACTTTTGGTGATTTGAACATCGAACCACGTGCGAAATGGGTCGAAGAGTTTCAGGAAGCCAAACGAGAACATCATCGAACCAAGAAACATCGAATTATACTTCAGGATTTTATTATCTGAAGCCGGCTTCATGATTTCCTCCCTCGCAGGTTCGGCGGCGCCGCGGCCGACGCCGGCGGCCGGCTATTTGCGGTGTCGCTCACCGCGCGTCCGGGTGTTCGGTCACATATCGGATGAAGCCGATCACATCGTCGGCGACCAGGCGGCCGATGGCGCCGCTCGAGTAGACGGCTGAGGGTTAGCCGGATCACGTGGAAATTGTGCTGAAGTGAAAGTGGACTATCAAGTCCAATCCGAATACGCTTCGCGTATGTCATCAAAGGAGCGCCCCAGCGCTGCGCGGTTGACGACTCGCGGCGCGGCAACCAGAGCGCGCATCGTCGCTGCGGCGGCGTCCCTCGTCCGCAGGCAGGGGGTGGCCGGGACGAGCCTGGACGACGTGATGGCTGCGACCGGCACGAGCAAGTCGCAGCTGTATCACTACTTCGCCAACAAGGACGCGCTCGTTCACGAGGTCGTGAAGACCCAACTGGGCCTCGTCATCGCGGCCCAGCAGCCCGATCTGGGCGAGGTCTCGTCGTGGGAGGGGTTGGTGCGCTGGTGTGATCACGTCGTGGCCATGACGCGTGCGACGGAAGGTGTCGGCGGTTGTCCGCTGGGCTCGCTCGTAGGCGAGCTTGCCGAACAGTCCGATTCGGCGCGCCGCGAGCTTGCGCAGGCCTTCGCCGACTGGCAGTCCTATCTGTCCACGGGGTTGGCGACCATGCGCGACAATGGCGAACTCTCCGCAGAAGCCGACCCCGCCGAGCTCGCATTGACCGTGATGAGTGCCCTGCAAGGCGGACTGCTGATGGCGCAGACCATGCGCAGCGCCCGACCTGTCGAACTGGCCGTGAACATGGCGCTCGGGCACATCAGCGCCTATCGGCGCGCCCCGAAGCAGGCACGACGGCGCCATCCGTGAAGCCACCAACACCATGCATGCACGCGGGGCAGGGCAGCTCAGCTTCTCATTGGTGCTGAGAGCCTAAGATTAACCATGTATTGACGGGATCCCCAGGCCCTCAACGGCGTTGAAAAACGCAGACGCGCAATTATCAGTCCCGGTCGGGCGGATTCGTCGCGTACACCCAGGACAGGAAGCGGGCCACGGCCTCGGCCGATCGGTGCGCGCGCGGGGAACTGAAGATGTCGAAAGCGTGTTGGGCGTGCGGCAATTCGGCGTAGGCGACGGGGGACTTCGACACCGCGCGCAGTTCCTCGACGAACTCCTGCGCCTCGCCGACCGGGATGAGCGAATCGTCGCGGCCGTGCAGCACGAAAAACGGTGGTGCGTCGGCCCGTAGCTCGCGGATAGGCGAGGCGTCCAGATAAATGTGGCGGTGGGTGGCGAATTTCCTTTTGACGACGAACCTTTCGAGCAGCCCGATGAACTCCGGACGCCCCTCGCCGTGGGTGGAGAACCAGTCGTAGCGCCCGTACACCGGGACGGCGGCGGTCACCGAGGTGTCCGCCTCCTCGAAGCCCGGTTGGAATTTCGGGTCGTTGGGGGTCAGCGCCGCGAGCGCGGACAGGTGGCCGCCGGCGGATCCGCCCGTGATCGCCACGAAGTTCGGATCGCCGCCGAAGCGGGCGATGTTCTCCTTGACCCAGGCCAACGCCCGCTTGACGTCGACGATGTGGTCGGGCCAGGTGTGCACGGGCGAGACCCGGTAGCCGATCGACACGCACACCCAGCCGCGGGCGGCCAGGTGGCTCATCAGCGGGTAGGCCTGGGGGCGGCGCATGCCGATCATCCACGCGCCGCCCGGCACCTGCAGCAGCACCGGCGCCTTGCCGTCGCGCGGCAGGTCGCGGCGCCGCCAGATGTCGGCCAAATTGGCGCGCCCGTGCGGCCCGTAGGACACCACGTTGGTCTTCTCGACGTAGCGCCGCCGCGCCACGGTGTTGCCCAGCGGCAGGGTGCGCCGGCCGCTGCTAGTGGGCTGCGTCTGGGGCAGCGCCTCGAGCGCCTCGGTGTAGTCGTGGCCCAACTGCTCGCGCAGGCCTGACTCCAGCACCGGGCCCGGCGTCGTGACGCCGCGGTAGCGGATCACCGCCAGGATGGCCCAGGACGCGGCCGTCATCGCCAGCGCCGCCTTGCCGCGTCGCCCGGCGAAGTCGCCCCGCCGACCGCGCCGCAGCGCGTCCACCAGCGAGGCGGAGAAGTACACCCCCGGCACCTCCGACGTCGGCCAGCCGAACCAGAACACCAGCACGGTGCTGTACCCCTTGCGGGCCAGCGGTCGTAATCCGTTGGCGGCGTTGGCCAATTCCAGCGCGGCCCGCGCTAGCGGCCTCGGCTGTCTGATCTTGAATCGCATCAGCCGCCGACCCGTGCCTGCAGCTCGTTGCGGAGGATCTTGCCGGTGCTGCCGCGGGGCAGCTCGTCGAGGACGGTGATCTCGCGGGGCGCCTTGTAGTTGGCCAGGTTCTCGCGCACGTGCTGCTTGAGCGTGTCGACGGTGGCGCCGGAGCCCGGGGCCAGCACCACGAAGGCCGCCAGCCGCTGGCCGTACTGCTCGTCGCTCACGCCGATCACCGCGGCCTCCGCCACGTCGGGGTGTGCCGCCAGCGTCTTCTCCACCTCGATCGGGTAGACGTTCTCGCCGCCGGACACGATCATCTCGTCGTCGCGTCCGACGACGAACAGGCGCCCGGCGGCGTCGAGGTAACCGACGTCGCCCGACGACATGTAACCGGCGTGGAAGTCCTTCGTGCTGCCCGACGTGTAGCCCTCGAACTGGGTGTCGTTGCGCACGTAGATGGTGCCGACCTCGCCGGTGGGCAGCTCGTTGAAATCGGGGTCCAGGATCCGGATTTCGGTTCCGCCCGCCGCTCGGCCCGCGGTGTCGGGGGCGGCCCGCAGGTCCGCCGGGGTGGCGGTGGCGATCATGCCGGCCTCGGTGGCATTGTAGTTGTTGTAGATCACGTCGCCGAACTGGTCCATGAACGCGATGACGACGTCGGGGCGCATCCGCGACCCGGACGCCGCGGCGAACCGTAACGACTTGCAGCTGTAGCGATTTCGCACCTCGGCGGGCAGCTCCATGATGCGGTCGAACATCACCGGCACCACCGCCAGGCCGGTCGCCCGGTGGCGGTCGATGAGGTCCAGGGTGGCCTCCGGGTCGAACTTGCGCCGGGTGACCACGGTGCAGGCCATCGACGCGGCGAAGATCAGCTGCGAAAAGCCCCACGCGTGGAACATGGGCGCCACGATCACAACGGTTTCCTCGGCTCGCCACGGTGTGCGGTCCAAAATCGCCTTGAGCGTGCCCACCCCGGCGTTGCCGCCGGTCTGGTTGGCGCCCTTGGGTGTTCCGGTGGTGCCGGAGGTCAGCAGGATCATCCTGCCCTTGCGTCCGGTGCGGTCCGGCCGTCGGCCGGCGTGGTCGGCGATCAGCCGCTCGACGGTCGCGCCGGGCTGCCCGTCGGAGGTCCATGCCAGGATCCGGGTGGCGTCCGGCTTGTCGGCCAGCGCGCGATCGACGGTCTCGGTGAACTCCTCGTCGTACACGACGGCGTCGACGCCCTCGCGGTTGACCACCTCGGCCAGGGCCGGCCCGGCGAACGACGTGTTGAGTAGCACGACGTCGGAGCCGATCCGGTTGACGGCCACCACCGCCTCGACGAAGCCACGGTGGTTGCGGCACATGATCCCGACGACCTTGGGCTGACCCGAGGGCAGGGCCTGCAGCGCCGCGGCGAACGCGTTGCTCCGCTCGTCGAGCTGCCGCCAGGTCAGCGTGCCCAGCTCGTCGACCAGGCCGGGACGGTCCGGGCAGCGGGCCGCCGCGCTGGCGAAGCCCACGGTCATGCCCAGGCCTTCGCGGCGCATGGCGGCGGCCATCTTCAGGTAGCGGTCGGGCCGCATCGGGGCGATCATCCCGGCGCGCCATAGGGTGCCTAAGACACCGAAGCCGCCGAGCGCCTGGTTGACGGGGGAGGCCATGGCTCAGCCCAGGATCGGGAAACGTCGTTTGGCGGCGAGCTCGTCGAGCGCCTGCTGCATCACCGCCCGCACGTGCTCGTCGACCTCGTCGACGTCCGGGTCGTCGCCGAACTGCGCGGCGATGTCGATGGGTGGCAGCACCTGCGTCACGATCTTGGCGGGAAGCGGCACATTGGGCGGCACGACGGCGCTCAGCCCGAACGGGAAGCCGAACGACAGCGGCAGAATTGCGCTGCGCAGCAAGCGCTTTATGCCCAGGCGCTCGGCCAGCCAGGTGCCCCGGGTCAGGTAGAGCTGGGTCTCCTGGCCGCCGATCGACACGGCGGGGACGATGGGCACGCCGGCCTCGATCGCCGTGCTGACGTATCCCCTCCGGCCGTTGAAGTCGATGACGTTCTCCGAGAGCGTCGGCCGGTACGCGTCGTAATCGCCGCCGGGAAAGACGACCACCACGCCCCCCGACCGCAGCGCCTTGGCCGCGTTCTCCCGGTTGGCCCGGATGTAACCGGTGCGCCTGAACAGCGACGCCGTGGGGCCGGTCATCAGGATGTCGTGGCTCAGCGTGTAGACCGGCCGGCCGTAACCGAACTTCTCGTAGAATCCGACGCTGAAGATCGGGACGTCCATGGGGAACATGCCCCCGGAGTGGTTGCCCACCACCAGCGCCCCACCCGGCGGGAATGAATCCAAGCCGTGCACCTCGGACCGGAAATACGCCTTGAGGAACGGGCGCATCACGCCCATCAGGCGCTGGGTCAGACCGGGGTCGAACTTTTCGATGTCCTCGATGTCTGGGCTGTCGCTGTCGGTCACGTCTCTCCTCGTGGCTCTGGCGGGCCGCAATGCCCGTCGAGTCCCTCGATGGTAGCGACCGGGACCCGGGCCGCCGGCGCGATGCTTTTCCCGGTCTTGTACCCCAGGTGAGTTCGGCCCAACCTACAACGGAGGTATCCCGGGCCCGGGCCTATGGCGCCGGCCTGATCGGGGGGTTATTGTTACCTCTCGCCGAACACCCGACCCGCAGCTGAGAGGGCCGAAATGGACGTCGCCGGTTTGTCCGACGAGCACGGTACCCGCCCGGCACCGGGGCACGGTTCGGGTGGCGTTCGGGACCGGCGCGCGCGGTCGCCCCGCAGCAGCGCGGTCCGCCCAGGCCCCGTCAATGTCCGCCAAGGAGGGGCCATGCCTGCCGTGACCATGAACCGCCACGCCCGCAATGTCACGCTGTCGCCCGCGGCGGTCGAGACGGCCGATCACCGGCAGGCCGACTACTTCCGCCGGATCCTGGTCCAGAGCCGCCGCCACATCGACCACCGGCTCAGTGAGTACCGGAAGGCGATCGCGGCCGCGGAGGCCGCCGGCGACGCGGAGGGCGCCGGCAGCCTGCGGCGCATGGCGCGCGGTGAAGAGCGGGAACGCGACGCCCTGGACGGCATGATCGAAAACCTGCAGCGCCGATTTCCGCACCGGGCGCGGCCCGCGGCCCGCTAGGCCCGCGCCCCAAACGGGCTGGGCGTCAGCGATTCTCGTTGACCCATACCGCTGGTCCGTCGCTGCGGATAGATTGTATTGGCCAGCTGGCTTCACCTCGGACTTTAGGGCCGCCCATGGGATTCATGTCACCGGAGCTACCGGACGTCGACCCCGAAACCTGGCGGACGCTGCCACGGGCAACGCGGCTGCAGGTCGTGACCCGGCACTGGGCCGAACACGGCTTCGGCACCCCCTATGCGGTGTACCTGTTGTACCTGCTCAAGATCGCCCTGTACGTCGCGGCACCGGCCGCGATCATCTCGCTGACACCCGGCCTGGGCGGGCTGGGCCGCATCGGCGACTGGTGGACGCAGCCGATCGTGTACCAGAAATTCATCGTGTTCACGCTGCTGTTCGAGGTCCTCGGTTTCGGCTGCGGCTCGGGCCCGCTGACCGGTCGGTTCATGCCGCCCATCGGTGGGTTCCTGTATTGGTTGCGTCCCAACACGATTCGGCTGCCCGCGTGGCCGGGCAAGGTCCCGCTCACCAGCGGTGACAACCGCACCGTCGTCGACATCGCCCTGTATGCCGCCGTGCTGATCGGCGGGGTGTGGGCGCTGGTGTCGCCCGGGCCCCTGATCGACCCGGTCCGGGTGGTGCCGACGATCGTCGCGCTGGCGGTGCTCGGTCTGCGGGACAAGACGATCTTCCTGGCCGCGCGCGGCGAACACTATTGGCTGAAGCTGTTCGTTTTCTTCTTCCCGTTCACCGATCAGATTGCGGCCTACAAGATCATCATCGTGTGCCTGTGGTGGGGAGCGGCGACCTCCAAGCTCAACCACCACTTTCCCTACGTGGTCTCCGTGATGACGAGCAACAACGCCCTGTTGCGGCCCAAGCTGTTCAATCCCCTCAAGCACGCGCTCTACCTCGACCACGTCAACGACCTGCGCCCGTCGTGGTTGCCGAAGGCGATGGCCCATATCGGCGGCACCACGGCGGAATTCGTGGTTCCGACGCTGCTGGTGTTTGTCGCCGGCGATCAACCCTGGCGATGGTTCCTCATCGGGTTCATGGTGATCTTCCACCTCAACATCCTGTCCAACCTCCCGATGGGAGTTCCGTTGGAGTGGAACGTGTTCTTCATCTTCTCGCTGTTCTATCTGTTCGGGCACTACGGCGCGATCCGCGCCACGGACCTGCGGTCGCCCCTGCTGCTCGCCCTCATCGCCGTCGCGGTGGCCATTGTGGTCGCGGGAAACATGTTCCCGGAAAAGATTTCGTTCCTCCCGGCGATGCGCTACTACGCGGGCAACTGGGCCACCAGCATATGGTGCTTCCGGGCCGGCGCCGAGGACAAGATCGAGGCAAGCGTCGTGAAAAGCTCTGCGCTCGTGGTGAATCAGCTGGCCAAGCTCTACGGTGCGGGGACCGCCGAAATGATGTCCGACAAGGTGGCCGCATTCCGGGCGATGCACACGCATGGCAGGGCACTGAATGGGCTATTGCCCCGCGCGATCGACAACGAGGCCGATTACAGCATGCGCGAGGGCGAAGTGGTTGCCGGGCCGCTGGTCGGATGGAACTTCGGCGAGGGTCACCTGCACAACGAGCAACTGCTCGAAGCCGTGCAACGCCGGTGTCGGTTCGAGGACGGCGATGTCCGCGTCATCGTGCTCGAAGGCCAACCGATCCACATCCAAAAGCAGTGGTACCGCATCCTGGACGCCAAGACCGGGCTGATCGAGGCGGGCTACGTGGAGGTCGCGGACATGCTGACCCGCCAGCCGTGGCCGGAGCCCGGTGACGAGTTCCCCGTCCACCTCACCACGCAACCGGTCGTTCACGGCGAGTCGTGACCAAGGCGGTCGTCGTCGGGGCCGGGCCCAATGGCCTCGCCGCGGCGATCCACCTGGCCCGGCACGGCGTCGACGTGCACGTGCTGGAGGCCCGCGACACGGTCGGCGGGGGAGCGCGCTCGGGTGAGCTGACGGTGCCCGGCGTCATCCACGACCACTGCTCGGCGACCCACCCGTTCGGCGTCGGCTCGCCGTTCTGGGGACAGATCGGGCTGGAAAGCCATGGGCTGGTGTGGAAGTGGCCCGAAATCGACTGTGCGCACCCGCTGGACGATGGCAGCGCGGGCGTGTTGTATCGGTCGATCGAGGCGACGGCGGCCGGCATGGGGCCGGACGGGAAACGGTGGCGGCGCGCCTTCGGGGACCTCGCGGCGGGATTCGACGAGCTCGCCGAGGATTTCTTTCGGCCGATCCTGCATCTTCCGCGGCACCCGGTGCGCGTCGCCCTGTTCGGTCCGCGGGCGCTGCTACCCGCGACCGCGCTGGCCCGGTGGTTTCGTACCGAGCGGGCGCGCGCGTTGTTCGGCGGCGCGTCCGCGCACATGTTCACCCGGCTGGACCGGCCGCTCACCGCGGCCATGGGGCTGATGTTCCTGGCCGGCGGGCACCGCCACGGGTGGCCCGTCGCCGAGGGGGGATCCGGGTCGATCATCCGGGCGCTGGCCGCGGTCCTGGCGGCGCACGGCGGCACCGTGAGCACTTCAGTGACCGTCGCCGACCGCCGCGACGTCCCCGCCGCCGACATCGTCATGCTCGACCTCAGCCCGGCCGCGGCGCTGAAGATCTACGGCGACGTCATGCCCGGACGCGTCGCGCGCTCCTACCGGCGCTACCGGCAGGGGTCCTCGGCGTTCAAAGTCGACTTCGCGATCGAGGGCCACATCCCGTGGACCAACCCCGAGTGCCGCCGCGCCGGGACGGTGCACCTCGGCGGCACGTTCGCCGAGACCGTGGACACCGAACGCCAACGCGCGCAAGGCAAGATGGCGCGGCGGCCGTTCGTGCTCGTCGGGCAGCAGTACCTGCCCGACCCGTCCCGCTCGTCGGGCAATGTCAACCCGATCTGGGCCTACGCCCACGTGCCGTTCGGCTACACCGGCGATGCGACGGCCGCGGTCACCGACCAGATTGAGCGGTTCGCCCCGGGCTTCCGCGACCGCGTCACCGCGACCGTCAGCACGGGCACCGCCGACCTGGCGGCCTACAACCCTAACTACATCGGAGGGGACATCCTCGGCGGCGCCAACGACCGGTTCCAGGTCATCCTGCGCCCGCGGATCGCGGTCAACCCGTACGCGACCGGCGTGCCGGGCGTCTACCTGTGCTCGCAGTCGACGCCGCCGGGAGCCGGCATCCACGGGCTGTGCGGGTATCACGCCGCCGAGTCGGCGCTGCGGTGGCTCACCGTAGCCAAAACGTGACTCAGAATTGACCAATTACGCACGCGCCCTTGCGCTTCCGCTGGTCACCCCACCTTTACCATCCCTATTACAACTGTGTCAGTTGAAGGAATAGGTCAGAACTTAAGGAATTGGAGCCATGCGGGCGGTTGTTCGGTGTGTGCTCGCCGGGATCGGGATCGCTGCGAGTGTGGTGGCGGGGCCGGTCGACGTGCGCCTGGCGGCGGTCAGCCGGCCGTACGGCCTCGCCATCGCGTCGGTGCTGCCTGCGCGCGGTTCGGTGGTGGGCGTGGCGCACCCGGTGGTGGTGACCTTCGGCGCGCCGGTCACCAACCGGCGCGCGGCGGAGCGCGCCGTCCAGGTCACCTCGGCGCCGCCGATGACCGGCAAGTACGAATGGCTCGACGACGACGTGGTGCGGTGGGTTCCCGACCGGTTCTGGCCGGCGCACAGCGCGGTGGCGCTCTCGGTGGGCGGCCTGGCCACGGAATTTCAGACGGGTCCCGCCGTCGTCGGCGTTGCCAACATCGCGGACCACACCTTCAAGGTGACCATCGACGGGGTCGCGTCGGGGCCGCTGCCCGCGCCGCACCACCGGCCCCACTGGGGTGAAGAGGGTGTGCTGCCCGCCTCGATGGGCAGGCCCGAGTACCCGACGCCGGTCGGCTCCTACACCGTGCTGTCGAAGGAACGCACGGTGATCATGGACTCGAGCAGCGTCGGCATCCCCGTCGACGATCCCGACGGCTACCGCATTCCGGTCGACTACGCCGTCCGCTTCACCAGCCGGGGCCTCTTCGTCCATTCGGCTCCGTGGGCCGTCAACGCGATGGGGCTCGAGAACGTCAGCCACGGCTGCATCAGCCTGAGCCCCGAGGATGCGGAGTGGTACTACAACACGGTTCACGTCGGCGACCCGGTGATCGTGCAGGACTCGCCGCCGCCACCGCAGCGCCAAGGGCCGCCGCTGCTCTGGGAGGCCCCACCGAGCTAGCGTGCGAATCCGCTGTTGCTCGTTGGCTTTTCATCGCCCCACAACGGAGCGGACCCGCTGGATTTAACCCCAGCGGGTCCGCGTAATCCGTGGAGGGCCCGCCTCAGTGCGCCGGGCCGGGCGCAATCGGCTGACCGGACACCGGGCCGCCGGCCGGCGCCGGGCCGATCGGCTCGCCCTTACCGGTCCCGGCCATGTCGATGATCGGAGCGGCCACCGGCGCGGCAGCATCCAGCGGACCGCCGGCCAGCGCAATCAGTGGGGCACCAACCGGCACCACCGGGACGGGAGCTCCCACCGGGATCGGCGCGCCCACCGGGATCGGCGCGCCCACCGGCACCGGTGCACCCACCGGCACCGGCGCGCCCACGGGGACCGGGGCGCCCACCGGGACCGGCGCGCCGGCAGGCACCGGTGGCCCGAGCGCGATCAGCGGCACACCGGCCGGCACCACCGGAACCGGTCCGGGCGCAACCAGCGGCACACCTGACATGTCGGTGATCGGGGCGCTCGACGTGCATACCGTGGCGGCCGGTGCCGGTCCGCCGGGAGCCGGTGCGGGTCCCGCGGGTGCGGGTCCGACCACTCCCGGCGCGCCGGCGCCCAGTGGCACGCCGCCGGCCACCGGTCCGGCGACTGCCGGCGCGCCGGCCTCGCCCGACTGCCCCTGGATGCACGCATAGCCGCCGGTTTTCAGCGGGGCGGCCGTCGCATCCGGGCTCAACGCTATTGCGGCCCCGCACAGTCCGGCGATGGCACCAACCGTGATGTTGAACCGATCAAAGCCCGTCATCAACCTCGACTCCTTTAGCATTCGCAAATCAAATGCGGCAGCAGAACCGCATAGCCGTACCGCAGCCGTGTCGAATGTATGGCTTGGCATTCCTATTGGACACGCGACGATTCCGGGGCTTATCGAACCGATACAAAGGAGACACGCTCCGGTTACCAGCGGGTTTTGTATGCCGGCCCAGTGGGCGGTCGATTCCTACGGGCAGCAGTCTTTCGCCGCGGCGGGGAGTCCGGCGCTCTTACCGGCGCGCGGCGGTGTTTCGTGCTGATCTAGGCTGACGACGAGCGCTCATCAGCGGACATAGAAAGACAGGGAGAGACAAGTGACTGTCCGAGTAGGCATCAACGGCTTCGGTCGAATCGGACGCAACTTTTACCGGGCCCTGCTGGCTCAGCAGGAGCAGGGCACCGCGGACATCGAGGTGGTGGCGGTCAACGACATCACCGACAACGCCACGCTGGCGCACCTGCTCAAATTCGACTCGATCCTGGGCCGGTTGCCCTATGACGTCACCCTCGAAGGCGAGGACACCATCGTGGTGGGAACCACCAAGATCAAGGCGCTCGAGGTGCGCGAGGGCCCGGCGGCGATGCCGTGGAGCAACCTCGGCGTCGACGTCGTCGTGGAGTCCACGGGCCTGTTCACCAACGCGGCCAAGGCCAAGGGCCACCTGGACGCCGGGGCCAAGAAGGTGATCATCTCCGCGCCGGCCACCGACCCCGACATCACCATCGTGCTGGGCGTCAACGACGACCGCTACGACGGCAGCCAGAACATCATCTCCAATGCCTCGTGCACGACGAACTGCCTGGCGCCGGTGACCAAGGTGCTGCAGGACGAGTTCGGCATCGTCAAGGGGTTGATGACCACCATCCACGCGTACACCCAGGACCAGAACCTGCAGGACGGGCCGCACAAGGACCTGCGCCGCGCGCGTGCGGCCGCGCTGAACATCGTGCCGACCTCCACGGGTGCGGCCAAGGCCATCGGCCTGGTGATGCCCGAGCTCAAGGGCAAGCTCGACGGGTATGCGCTGCGGGTGCCGATCCCGACCGGCTCGGTCACCGACCTGACGGTCGAGTTGTCCAAAGCCGCCAGCGCCGAGGACATCAACGCCGCGTTCAAGGCAGCCGCCGAGGGGCGCCTGAAGGGCATCCTGAAGTACTACGACGCGCCGATCGTGTCCAGCGACATCGTCACCGACCCGCACAGCTCGATCTTCGACTCCGGGTTGACCAAGGTCATCGACAACCAGGCCAAGGTGGTGTCCTGGTACGACAACGAGTGGGGCTACTCCAACCGCCTCATCGACCTGGTCGCGCTGGTCGGCAAGTCGCTCTGACCGTGGCTTCGTCTTCTGGGCCCTCCGTCCCAACCCTGGAAGACCTTCTTGCCGAAGGGGTTTCGGGTCGAGGCGTGCTGGTGCGCTCCGACCTGAACGTGCCCCTCGACGAGGACGGCGCCATCACAGACGCCGGGCGCATCACCGCGTCGGTGCCGACGTTGCGGGCGTTGCTGGAGGCCGGCGCCAAGGTCGTGGTCACCGCTCACCTCGGTCGTCCCAAGAACGGGGCCGACCCGAAATTGTCGCTGGCGCCGGTCGCCGCGGCGCTCGGCGAGCAGCTCGGCCGGCACGTCCAGCTGGCCGGCGATGTCGTCGGCGGTGACGCGCTGGCCCGGGCCGAGGGACTGACCGACGGCGACATCCTGCTGCTGGAGAACATCCGCTTCGACCCGCGCGAAACCGCCAAGGACGACGGCGAGCGGTTGGCGCTGGCCCGGCAACTCGCCGAATTGGTCGGGCCGACGGGCGCTTTCGTCTCCGACGGCTTCGGCGTGGTGCACCGCAAGCAGGCCTCCGTGTACGACGTCGCCACCCTGCTGCCGCACTACGCCGGCACGCTGGTGGCCGAAGAGATCCGGGTGCTCGAGCAGTTGACCAGCTCGACCGAGCGCCCGTATGCCGTGGTGCTCGGCGGGTCGAAGGTGTCCGACAAGCTCGGCGTCATCGAGTCGCTGGCGACCAAGGCCGACAGCATCGTGATCGGCGGCGGCATGTGCTTCACTTTCCTTGCCGCGCAGGGGCTTTCGGTGGGCAAGTCGCTGCTGGAAGAAGAGATGGTGGAGACCTGCCGCCGGCTGCTCGACACCTATGTCGACGTGCTGCGAGTTCCGGTGGACATCGTGGTGGCCGAGAAGTTCGCGGCCGACTCGACGCCGGAGACCGTCCCGGTCGACGCCATCCCGGACGACCGGATCGGACTGGACATCGGGCCGGGGTCGGTCAGGCGGTTCACCACGCTGCTGTCCAACGCCCAGACCATCTTCTGGAACGGCCCGATGGGCGTGTTCGAGTTCCCGGCGTTCGCCGCCGGCACCAAAGGCGTCGCCGAGGCGATCGCCGCAGCGACGGCCAAGGGCGCTTTCAGCGTGGTCGGCGGTGGGGATTCCGCGGCCGCGGTGCGGGCACTCGGCATCCCCGAGGGTGACTTCTCGCACATCTCCACCGGCGGTGGCGCGTCGCTGGAGTACCTGGAGGGCAAGACGCTGCCGGGCATCGAGGTGCTAAGTCAGCCTCAGCCCGGCCAAAACGAGGGGGCAGGTAACGAGTGAGCCGCACGCCACTGATCGCCGGCAACTGGAAGATGAATCTCAACCACTTCGAGGCGATCGCGCTGGTGCAGAAGGTGGCGTTCGCGCTGCCGGACAAGTACTACGACAAGGTCGACGTCACGGTGCTGCCGCCGTTCACCGACCTGCGCAGCGTCCAGACCCTGGTCGACGGCGACAAGCTGCGGCTGACGTACGGGGCCCAGGACCTGTCCCCGCACGACTCCGGCGCCTACACCGGTGACATCAGCGGCGCCTTTTTGGCCAAGCTCGGCTGCAGCTTCGTCGTGGTCGGGCACTCCGAGCGGCGCACCTACCACAACGAGGACGACGCGCTGGTGGCCGCGAAGGCCGCCGCGGCGCTCAGGCACGAGCTCACCCCGATCGTGTGCATCGGCGAGCACCTGGACGTCCGGGAGGCGGGCAACCACGTGCCGCACTGCGAGGAGCAGCTGCGCGGCTCGCTGGCGGGGCTGTCGGGCGAACAGATCGCCAAGGTCGTCGTCGCCTACGAGCCGGTCTGGGCGATCGGCACCGGGCGGGTGGCCAGCGCGACCGACGCCCAGGAGGTGTGCGCGGCCATCCGCAAGCAGCTGGGCACGCTGGCGTCGCCGCAGGTCGCCGAGGCCGTGCGGGTGCTCTACGGCGGCTCGGTGAACGCCAAGAACATCGGCGACATCGTCGCCCAGAACGACATCGACGGAGCCCTGGTCGGCGGGGCGTCGCTGGACGGCGAGCAGTTCGCGACGCTGGCCGCGATCGCCGCCGGCGGGCCGCTACCGTGACCCCGGCCCGCCCCCGGTAGGCTTGCGCGCATGCAATTGGGCCTGCAGATCACCCTGGTGGTCACCAGCATCCTGGTGGTGCTGCTGGTGCTGCTGCACCGCGCCAAGGGTGGTGGCCTGTCGACGCTGTTCGGCGGCGGGGTCCAGTCGAGCCTGTCCGGGTCGACGGTGGTGGAGAAGAACCTCGACCGGTTGACGGTGTTCATCGTGGGCATCTGGCTGGTGTGCATCGTCGGCATGGCCCTGCTGATCAAGTACCGCTAACCCCCGCTAACCCCCGCTGGCCGCGCGGGAGCCGTTCGACGCGGCGCGGTCGATCCCGCTGCGGACGTCGCCGGCCCGATATTCGACGCGGGACAGGTCCCGGCGCTCCGAGGAACGCAGTTGCCACGGCACGCTGGTGACCATGACGCCCGGCTCGAACAGCAGGCGCCCCTTGAGCCGCCACGAGCTCTGGTTGTGCAGCAGGTTCTCCCACCAGCGGCCGACGACGTATTCGGGGATGTACACGTTGATCACGTCGCGGGGTGCGCCGTTGCGCAGCCGTTTGATGTAGTCGACCACGGGCCGGGTGATCTCGCGGTAGGGCGACTCGATGACCTTCAGCGGGACGTCGACGCTCAGGTTCTCCCAATCCTCGACCAAGGCCGTGGTGTCGACGTCGTCGACCTTGACGGTCAAAGCGGTCAGCGTGTCCGGATTGGTCGCGCGGGCGAACATGACCGCGCGCAGGGTGGCCTTGTGCCAACTCGAGACCAGCACGATCGCGTGCACCCGGCTCGGCCGGACCTGCTCGTCTTCGTCCTCGATGCGCAGCTCGGTGCCCACGTGCGCGTAATGCCGTCGTATTCCCTGCATCACGAGGCACAGCACCGGAATCGCGATCACCACCAGATAGGCGCCGTGGGTGAACTTGGTCACCATCACCACCACCAGGACGACGCCGGTCAGACAGGCGCCGAACGCGTTGATGGCCCGCGCACGGTGGATCCTGAGCCGTTGCGCGCCGGTGTCGGTGTCGCGCAGCGCCCGGTTCCAATGCCACACCATGCCCGTTTGGCACAACGTGAACGAGGTGAACACGCCCAGGATGTAGAGCTGGATCAGCCGGGTCGTCGAGCCGTCGAACGCGTAGATCAGCCCGCCGGCGATCGCGGCGAGCAGGATGATGCCGTTGGAAAACGCGAGCCGGTCACCGCGGGTGTGCAGCTGCCGCGGCAGATAGCGATCCTGGGCAAGGATCGAGCCCAGTAGCGGAAACCCGTTGTAGGCGGTGTTGGCGGCCAGGATCAGGATCAGCGCCGTCGCGGCCTGCAGGTAGTAGAACATCACGGTGTTGTTGCCAAACACCGCGGCCGAGATCTGAGCGATCACCGTGCGCTGCGGGTCCCGGCTGCAATCGCCGGGGAATCCGACGAGATCGCAGGTGTTTTCCACCACGCGCGTGTGCGCGATCAGGGCGAGCGCGGTCACGCCGACAAACATCGTGATCGCCAGCGCTCCCATCGAGGACATCGTCCGGGCGGCGTTGAGCGCCTTGGGTTTTTGGAACGCCGGCACCCCGTTGGAGATCGCCTCCACGCCCGTGAGCGCGGTGCAGCCGGACGAAAACGCGCGCAGCGCCAGCAGGGCGATCGCCAGCAGATTGAGTCCGGACAGCTCCGCGTGGATGCCGTAGTGCGCGCTCTCGGCCTGCGGCGCGTCGCCGAGGAGCGTCCGAACCAGACCGATGCCGATCATCAGCAGCACGCCGGCGATGAAGGCGTAGGTCGGCACGGCGAACGCCCGCCCGGACTCGCGGACACCACGAAGGTTCATCGCGGTCAACACCAGGATGAAGCCGACATTGACCGCCACCCGGTACGGGTTCAGTTCGGGCACAGCGGAAATGATGTTGTCCACGCCCGCCGCGACGGACACCGCCACCGTCATGACGTAGTCCACCAGAAGCGCGGCCGCCACCACCAGCCCGGCGCGCGGCCCCAGGTTTCGCGAGGCGACCTCGTACGAGCCACCACCGCTGGGATAGGCCTGCACCACCTGCCGGTAGGACAACACCACGACGCCGAGCAGTACCACCACCGCGGCGGCGATCCACGGCGTCAGGTACAGGTAGCTCAGGCCGCCGAGGGTCAGGATCAACAGGATCTCTTGCGTTGCGTAGGCCACCGAAGACAACGGGTCGCTCGCGAAGATCGCCAAGGCGATCCGCTTGGGCAACAGCGTGTGGTGCAGTCGATCGCTGCGAAACGGTCGGCCCACGATCAGGCGCTTGACCAGCGAAGTCGGTGACGACACGGTAGGAGCGTAGTGGCGAATCCGCGCACGCGTCCGCCGCCGGCCGTAGAGATTCCGTAAAAACTCGCTCCCGACCGGCTGACCCCCTCGGCGGGCGGACGACGCGGTCCGCACCGATACTGGGACGCATGGCTGACGCGTCCGACACCGCGCTGGAACCGATCGGTGCCGTCCAGCGCACCCGGGTCGGCCGGGAGGCGACCGAGCCGATGCGCGCCGACATCAGGCTGCTGGGCACCATCCTCGGCGACACCGTGCGGGAGCAGAACGGTGAGCAGGTGTTCGACCTCGTGGAGCGCGCGCGGGTGGAGTCCTTCCGGGTGCGGCGCTCCGAGATCGACCGGGCCGAGATGTCACGCATGTTCGACGGCATCGACATCCACCAGGCCATCCCGATCATCCGGGCGTTCAGCCATTTCGCGCTGCTGGCCAACGTGGCCGAGGACATCCACCGCGAACGCCGGCGCGAGATCCACGTCGCCGCCGGCGATCCGCCGCAGGACAGCAGCCTGGCCGCGACGTACGCGAAACTCGATCGGGCCGAGCTGGATTCGGACACGGTCGCCGCCGCGCTGGCGGGCGCGCTGGTGTCGCCGGTGATCACCGCGCACCCCACCGAGACCCGTCGGCGCACCGTGTTCGTCACCCAGCACCGGATCACCGAGTTGATGCGGCTGCACGCCGCCGGGCACACCGAGACCGATCACGGCCGCAACATCGAGCGCGAGTTGCGCCGCCAGGTCCTCACGCTGTGGCAGACCGCGCTGATCCGGCTGTCGCGGCTGCAGATCACCGACGAGGTCGAGGTCGGGCTGCGCTACTACCCGGCCGCGCTGATCAAGGTGATCCCGCAGGTCAATGCCGAGGTGCGCAGCGCATTGGGGGCCCGCTGGCCCGACGCCGACCTGCTCGCGGCACCGATCCTGCAGCCGGGCTCCTGGATCGGCGGGGACCGGGACGGGAACCCGAACGTGACCGCCGACGTCGTGCGGCGGGCCACCGGCAGCGCGGCGTTCACCGCACTGGCGCACTATCTGGCCGAGCTGACCGACCTCGAGCAGGAGCTGTCGATGTCGGCACGCCTGATCACGGTCACCCCCGAGGTGACCGCGTTGGCCGAGGGCTGCGACGAACAGGCCCGCCCCGATGAGCCCTACCGGCGGGCGCTGCGCGTGATCCGGGCCCGGCTCACCGCGACGGCCGCCGAGATCCTGGACCGCCGGCCGCAGCACGAACTCGACCTGGGACTACCGGCGTATTCCGCGCCGGGCGAACTGCGGGCCGACCTGGACGCGATCGACGCGTCGCTGCGCACGCACGGGGCCGGGCTGTTGGCCGACGATCGGCTGGCCCGGCTGCGAGAGTGCGTGCACGTCTTCGGGTTTCACCTGTCCGGACTGGACATGCGCCAGAACTCCGACGTGCACGAGGAGGTGGTCGGCGAGCTGCTGGCCTGGGCCGGCGTGCATCCGGACTACGGCACGTTGGGGGAAGACGAACGCGTCGAGCTGCTGGCCGGGGAGCTGGCCACCCGCCGCCCGCTGGTCGGTGACCGCGCCGCCCAGCTCTCGGACCTGGCCCGCGGCGAGCTGGGCGTCGTCGCGGCCGCCGCCCGTGCGGTGGAGCTCTACGGCCCGGCGGCGGTGCCCAACTACGTCATCTCGATGTGCCAGTCGGTGTCGGACGTCCTGGAGGCGGCGATCCTGCTCAAAGAGGCCGGCCTGCTGGACGCGTCCGGGCCGGAAGCCTATTGCCCCGTGGGCATTTCGCCGCTCTTCGAGACGATCGACGACCTGCACAACGGTGCGTCGATCTTGCAGGCGATGCTCGACCTGCCCATTTACCGGGCGCTCGTCGCCGCGCGCGGCGACTCGCAGGAGGTGATGCTCGGCTACTCGGACTCCAACAAGGACGGCGGCTACCTGGCCGCCAACTGGGCCGTCTACCGGGCCGAGCTCACCCTCGTCGAGGTGGCCCGCAAAACCGGTGTTCGGTTGCGGCTCTTCCACGGCCGCGGCGGCACGGTCGGCCGCGGCGGCGGCCCCAGCTACCAGGCGATCCTCGCCCAACCCCCGGGCGCGGTGAACGGCTCGCTGCGCCTGACCGAGCAGGGCGAGGTGATCGCCGCGAAATACGCCGAGCCGCAGACGGCCCGGCGCAACCTGGAGAGCCTGGTGGCGGCCACGCTGGAGTCGACGCTGCTGGACGTGGAGGGCCTGGGCGACGCCGCCGAACCCGCCTACGCGGTGCTCGACGAGGTCGCGGCCCTGGCCCACCGGGCCTACGCCGAATTGGTCCACGAGACACCGGGTTTCGTCGACTACTTCAAGGCCTCCACTCCGGTCAGCGAGATCGGGTCGCTGAACATCGGCAGCCGGCCGACGTCGCGCAAGCCCACCGAATCCATCTCCGACCTGCGCGCCATCCCCTGGGTGCTGGCCTGGACCCAGTCGCGCGTGATGTTGCCGGGCTGGTACGGCACCGGGTCGGCGTTCGAGGAGTGGATCGCGGCCGGCCCGGAAAGCGAAGGCGAACGGGTCGAGATCCTGCACGAGCTGTACGAGCGGTGGCCGTTCTTCCGCAGCGTGCTGTCGAACATGGCGCAGGTGCTCGCCAAGAGCGACCTGGGCCTGGCGGCGCACTATTCCGAACTGGTGGCCGACGAATCGTTGCGGCGCAGGGTGTTCGACAAGATCGTCGACGAGCACCGGCGCACCATCGCCATGCACAAGCTCATCACCGGGCACGACGACCTGCTCGCCGACAACCCGGCGCTGGCCCGTTCGGTGTTCAACCGCTTCCCGTACCTGGAGCCGCTGAACCACCTGCAGGTGGAGTTGCTGCGCCGCTACCGCTCGGGCGACGACGACGAGTTGGTGCAGCGCGGCATCCTGCTGACGATGAACGGGTTGGCGAGCGCGTTACGTAACAGCGGCTGACGGGCATCCCCGTGCCATGGACCCGGCACAAGTGGCACAAAACGGCGTGTTCGAACGATTCGCCCGCGCCGGCTACGTGGTGAACGGGCTGCTGCACCTGATCGTCGGCTACCTCGTCTTCCGAGTCGCTTTCGGCGACGGCGGCACTGCCGATCAGACCGGCGCGCTGGCGACACTGGCGGGCAAACCGGGCGGCCCGGTCGTGCTGTGGATCGCCGCCGGCGCCCTGCTGACGATGGGCCTGTGGCGGCTGGTCGAGACGGTCCTCGGTCGATCGAGCGACCGCACGCCGCAGGGCTCCTCGTCGGGAGCGTGGGACCGGGCGAAAGCGTTCGGCTTGGCGGCGGTGTATCTCGCCTTCGCCTACTCGACGTTCGGGTACGCCCGGGGCGCCGGGAGGCCGGCCGATCAACAGAATTCGAGCATCAGCGCCCGCCTGATGCAGACCACCGCCGGGACCGTCGCGCTGATCGCCTGCGGTGTGATCATCGTCGCCGTGGGCGGCTACCACATCTACAAGGGGGCCAGCCGCAACTTCGTCGGCGACCTCAAGGGCAAATCGGGGGATCTGGTGCGACGCCTCGGCGCGGCCGGCTACGTCGCGAAGGGCCTGGTGATCGCCGGCACCGGGGCGCTGGTCGTCGTCGCGGCCTGCCGCTCGGAGCCGAAGAAGGCCACCGGTCTGGATGGGGCACTGAAAACCCTGGGGGCTCAGCCCTACGGGGCGGCATTGTTGGTCGCGGCCGGCGCCGGGATCGTCACGTACGGCCTGTACAGCTTCGTGATGGCGCGATCGACCAAAATGTAGTCCTAGCGGTTGCGCAGCCGGTCCAGCACGCCGCGCACGGCGTGCTCGGTCATCGACAGCGGCGACATCATCGTCTCGCCCACCTTCACCATGTCGTCGATCCGCGCCACGATGGCCTCCACCGGCCCGACCAGAACGATCAGGCGTTTGGCGAGATCGTCGAGGCTGCCCAGGGTGCCGTCCAGGTGATCCAGGCCGGCCTCCATGCGTTCGACCGTGGCGTTGAGGTTGGACAGCGAGCTGTTGAGCTCCTGCATGGTCCTGCTCAGTCCGTCGAGGACGTCCTCGACCTGTTCGACGGTCTTGTCGGCGTTCAGGGCGGCCTGGGTGAGGGTTTTGATCCGGCTTCGCTCGGGCCCGCCGCGCACGGTTCTGTCTGCCATGACGGCCATTATTGACGCCCGGCGGTCAACGGGGAAGCTTGGATGCGGCCTCTTGGTCGAGCAGCCAGAGCGTGGTCTCCAGGCCGACGGCCCCGGCCGCGGGCACCGACGCCGGCGAGACGCCACCGATGGCGGCCGCCGCCGCGTCGGCCTTGCCCGCCCCGGACACCATCAGCCACACCTCGCGGGACCGCCGGATCGCGGGCAGCGTCAACGTGATTCGCTGCGGCGGTGGCTTGGGCGAGTCCTCGACGGGCACCACCATGCGCGCGGTCTCGCGCACGGCGGGGGTGTCCGGGAACAGGGAGTTGATGTGGCCCTCGGGTCCCATGCCCAGCAGGTGGACGTCGAAATTCGGCACCGGCTGCCCGGGTTCGGCGTTGGCGGCCAGCAACTGTTCGTAGGCCAGCGCCGCCGCGGCGAGGTCCGCGCCGAACTCCCCGTCGCTGGCGGGCATCGCGTGCACGTGGCTGGACGGGATGTCAATGTGATCGAGCAGGGCTTCGCGCGCCTGCTTGTCGTTGCGCTCGTCGTCGCCCTCGGGCACGTAGCGCTCGTCGCCCCAGAACAGATGCACCTTGGACCACTCGACCTGTTGCCCTCTGAGGTGCTTCAGCAGCCCGATGCCGTTGCCGCCGCCGGTCAGCACGAGCAGCGCGCGCCCCCGGGCCGCGACGGCGGAGCCGATGGTATCGACCAGGCGCCCGCCCGCGGCCTCGACCAGCGCGTCGCCATCCGGAAAAACCTCGACCGTGGGACTCATACGTATTGCACTTTCTTGATGCCTTCGAGAGCGGCCAAATAGATTTCGTCGGCGTCCAGCCGCCGCAGGTCCTCGGCCAGGCATTCACCGGTTTCCCTGCGCGCCAACGGAACCAAGGCGTCCGGCTTGGCGGTACGGCTCAGCGTGGCCGTCCTGCCGTCCTGGGGGCGGCTCAAGACGATGGTCTCGCTCTTGCGCGCCAACTCGACCTTGAGGTCGCCGACGGCCCGTCGTACCGGACCGTCGATCCGGCTGGCCAGCCAGCCGGCCAGGATGTCGAGGGCCGGCTCGGTCTGCAGGCCGGACACCAGCGCCGACTCGATGGGTTCGTGCGGGGGCTGGTCGACGGCGGAGGTCAGCAGCGCCCGCCAGTAGGTGATGCGCGCCCAGCACAGGTCCGTGTCACCGGGGCTGTATCCGGGCAGCCGGCTGGTGATCGCCGACAACGGATCGCTGCCGTTGGTGGCGTCGGTGATGCGGCGAATCGCCAACTTGCCCAACGGGTCCTGCGCGGGCTCGGCCGGGGCGATGTCGGGCCACCAGGCCACCACGGGGATGTCGGGGAGCAGGAAGGGGATGACCACGCTCGAGGCGTGGCCCGACAGCGGCCCGGACAGCGTCAGGATCACCACCTCGCTGGCGCCGGTGTCGCCGCCCGCGTGCAGTTGCGCGTCCAGGCGGGCCTCGTCGGCGTACGGATCGCCCCGCATCGTGACGATGATCCGGCTGGGGTGTTCGTGGCTGGCAGCGTTGGCCGCGGCGAGCGATTCCTCCAGCACCGCTTCGCTGTCCGGCGCGATGATCAGCGTTAGCACCCGCCCCATCGTGACGGCGCCCACCTTCTCGCGCAGCTCGCTGAGTTTCTTGTTGACCGCCGTCGTGGTGGTGTCGGGCAGATCGACAATCATGGCCGCCGCCATTCCCTGCCGGTGCGGCGCAGCATCTCGAAGGCCGAGTCCGGTCCCCAGGTGCCCGCCTCGTACGGGTCGGGCTTGCCGTGCGATGCCCAGTTCTCCAGCACGGGATCGAGTATCTCCCAAGCCAATTCGACCTCCTCGTTCACCGGGAACAGCGAGGGCTCGCCCAGCAGCACGTCGAGGATCAGCTGCTCGTAGGCCTCCGGCGATTCCTCGGCGAACGCCGATCCGTAGGAGAAGTCCATGTTGACGTCGCGGACCTCCATCGCGGTGCCCGGCACCTTGGAGCCGAACCGCAGCGTGGTTCCCTCGTCGGGCTGCACGCGGATCACCATGGCGTTGGCGCCCAGCTCGTCGGTCATCGTCGCGTCGAACGGCAGGTGCGGCGCGCGCTTGAAGACCAGGGCGATCTCGGTCACCCTGCGGCCCAGCCGTTTTCCGGTGCGCAGGTAGAACGGCACGCCGGCCCAGCGGCGGGTGTCGACCTCGAGCGTGATGGCGGCGAACGTCTCGGTGGTGGAGTCCTTCGAAAATCCCTCCTCGTCGAGCAGCCCGACGACCTTCTCGCCGCCCTGCCAGCCCCCGGTGTACTGGCCGCGGCTGGTGGTCTCGTCGAGCGGTTCGGCCAGCTGCGTCGCCGAGAGCACCTTGATCTTTTCGGTCTGCAGCGCCGAGGGATTGAAGCTGACCGGCTCTTCCATCGCGGTCAGCGCCAGCAGCTGCATGAGGTGGTTCTGGATGACGTCGCGGGCGGCGCCGATGCCGTCGTAGTAGCCGGCCCGCCCGCCCAGCC
>NZ_LZIC01000121.1 GCF_001667185.1 Mycobacterium sp. 852002-50816_SCH5313054-b
GCCGATGTAATTGCCCTCGTCGCGCAACTGCACCTCACCCGTGTGCACACCGATCCGCAAGCCGATCGGGGCCAACGGCGCCCGCTGCAATCCCAGCGCGCACGCCACCGCGTCACTGGCCCTCGCGAAGGCCACCACAAAGCTGTCGCCCTCACCCTGCTCCACCGGACGTACCCCACCGTGAACGGTGACCAGACTCGAAAGGCCTCATCCAGCCGCGCGAACGCCGCGGTCATCTGCTCGGGCTGGATCTCCCACAACCCGGTCGAGTTTTCCACGTCAGCCAACAGCAGCGTCACCGTGCCCGTCGGCAAAAGCCCGCTCACGCCAAGATCGCTCCAGTCCACCCCCGGTAGGTCGGCGCATGGATCAATCTCGCTCATGCTAGCCAGCATGCGGCCAACACAGCTAAGAAACATCGGCGGAAACGCGGAGATTATCGCCGAGTGAAAGCGGATTTTCCGACGTCAGCCTGCCCAAACGGTCCGCCGATACCGACAGCCGGAGGGTTGCTGGGGAGGCACTCGTCCACTGCCAGCCGCATCCGGATTTCCGACCCCTCAGCGCGGATCTACGCATTGCGGCCGATGGTCTGGCCCCCCGGTCAGCGAAAAGTCGAGTCCACACCAACGCACGGAGGCGACTATGACGACCGATACGGCACGCACCTGCACCTGCCCGACCGTCTTCGACGCGGGCCTGCCCGAAATCGCGTACGACCACCTCACCGACTTCGAGGAGGCGCACCGCATCATCGCCTCGGCCCGCCAGCAGGCGCCGATCGCGGTCGGACCACACGCGCCAGAGGTATTGACCTACGAGGCGGTGCGCACCGTACTGCGCGACCCACGCTTCGTCACGGCACGCGGAGCCGGCCTTGACCTGCAGGGGATTACCTCGGGTCCGCTGTGGGACCGCGTGATCACCAGCATCCTGAGTCTCGACGGTGAGGAGCACCATCGGCTACGCCGGCTGGTTTCGAAGGCGTTTGCACCCCGCGGCGCCGATCGAATGCGCGCGGTGGCTGTCGAGGTAACCACCGAACTCATCGACCCGCTCACTCGAGTCGGGCGCTGCGACGTGGTCAGCGACATCGCCCGCCGTTACCCCATTCCGGTCATCTGTGCCCTGCTGGGCGCTCCCCGCGAAGATTGGCCCCTGTTCTCCGCCTGGGCCGATGACATCAAGAAGGTGTTGGACTGGAATGTCGCCGAGGACGGGCCGGTGATCCTGGCGGCGTGGGAGCAGCTGGATGCCTACCTCGGGGACATGATCACCCGCCGGCGCGGCACCCTGACCGACGGCGTCATCTCGGACCTGATCCGCGCCGAAGACGGCGGCGACCGCCTCACCCACAAAGAACTAATCAGGCTAGCCAGCACCCTCCTAATAGCCGGCACCGACACCACTCGCAACCAGCTGGCCGCCGCGGTGCAAGTCCTGGCCGACCACCCGGACCAGTGGGCACTGCTCGCATCCCGTCCGGAAATGGCCACCAACGCTGTCCATGAGCTCATGCGGTACTGCCCGATCGTTTTCGCCGTCGGGCGCAAGGCCGCCGAGGACGTCGAACTCGCGGGACTCACCGTCCCGGCCGGCACCATCGTGCTGGCCAACACCGCATCGGCCAACCGGGATCCCGCCGTATACGGCGAGCCCGATCGCCTCGACATCACCCGCACCGATCCACCACCCATGCTGACCTTCGGCGGCGGAGTGCACTACTGCCTGGGCGCACACCTCGCCCGGCTCGAGCTCACCGAGGCACTGCGCATCATCACCCAGCGCATGCCCAACCCCCGCCGCACCGAACCCGCGCAGTGGAAGGCATTAACCGGAATCATCGGACCGATCAAGGTGCCGCTCGAATTCGACAGCGGGCAATGACAATTGGCGCTACTGGCGTTCACGCGTGGCGAGCGGCCTCTTGCGCGAGCTGGATGCGGGAGGAAAGGCCGAGTTTGGCGTAAACATGGGTGAGGTGGGACTGAACTGTTCGCGGTGAGACGAAAAGCCGACTGGCGATGTCGTTATTGCCCAGCCCTTCGGTGACCAGCCGTACGACGTCACGCTCGGTCGGGGTCAGCGACGCCCATCCGCTGGAAGGTCGTTTGCGTTCGCCCCGTCCGCGTTGTGCATAGGCGATCGCCTCCTCAGGCGATAACGCCACGCCCTCCGCCCAGGAGGCCTCAAAGTCATTGACGCCCATAGATTCTCGCAGGGCCGCCACCGAGGCTTGGTAGCCGGCGTCCCCGACTTTGAAGCGGACCTCGCCGATGCGTTGCCGTATTCCGTGTGCAGCGCCGAACAGCCGAGCCGCTTCGCGGTAACTACCGGCGTTCCCGGCCAGGGCGGCGAGGCACTCGAGGATGTCGGCAACACCTGAACCCGCCCGCATATCGGTGGCGCGTGCGAGCGCGTCACGAGCGTCGCGCTCGGCCTGCTCCGGCTCACCCTGCGCGATCGCCACGCGAGCGCGTGTGGTCAGCGCTAACATCAGCCACCAACCGGTCGTTGTCGCGACGGCATCGTCGGCACCACGCCGGGCCGCGAGCAGATCACCGCCCGCCAGCGCGGCCTGCGCACTGAACACGAGTGGCCATGCGGCCTGGACGGGCAGGACACTCCAGTGCCGCCAGGCCTTCTCGCTCGCGCCTTGTGCCGTCACAGCATCGCCAGCGGCCAGGGCCGCTGAAGCCAACGCCAGGGAGCCGAGGCCCGCAGCCATTCCGCCCACTTCGCCGGCGGCCTCGACGGCCGCGTCGGCGGCCATCCTGGCCGCCCGCACGTCACCCTGGTTGGCCAGCGCGATGCTCTGGCCCGCCAGGCCATACACCTGGAAGGTCAGGTCGTGAGCTGCCTCGGCCTCGGCGGTCACCGCGCGGAATTGGGTGGTGGCGCCAGCCAGATCGCCCTCGAATTGCGTTACCACTGCGAGGCACCATCGGCACTGGCGCGACGCGAACCGGTCGCCGATCGCCTCGGCAAGATCGCGTCCCTCCTCACCGGCTGCGCGCATCGCGAAAGGGTCACCGGCCGTGGCAGCCGCGCGCGCCTGCCAAGCGAGGATCTGGCTCAACCCCCACGGGTCGCCCAATTTTCGGGCCAGGCCGATCGCCTCGGCGAAATACGGCCCCGATGGCTCGGCGCTGACGGCGGCGATAGGGCCGCAGGCGGTCAGCGCCCGGAGCAGCAAGGCCGGGTCATCGACCTCACGCGCGATAAACAGGGCTCGCTGAGCCTGCTCGAGGCTGTCAGCGGCGCCCATCAAGGTGGCGAGCACGGCCTTATCGGCGAGCGCCCGCGCGCGCACCGCGGCCGCGACGTTGGCGTCGATATCGGCGAGGGCGGCGTTGAACCATGCCAGTCCTTCCCGGACGCGGCCCCGCGCTTGCCACAACGGCTGCAGCGAGGACGCCAGCGCCAATGCCAGCTCTATATCGGAGTTTTCGCGGCTCCAAGTGAACGCAGCGCGCAGGTTGTCGATCTCAACCTCAGCCTGCTCCAGACGCTGCTCATAGTCGCGGCCCGCCGGCGCGTCCAGCGCGGCGCCCATCGCCGTGTAGTGATCGCGGTGACGCGACCGCACGGCGTCGGCTTCGCCGGACTCCCCGAGCTTTTCCTGCGCGTACTGGCGCACGGTCTCCAAGAGCCGATAGCGCGTTCGGCTGCCGCTCTCGTCCGCAACCACCAGCGACTTGTCCACCAACAGACTGAGTTGATCGAGCACCTGGTGGCGCTCCACATCGATGCCGCCGGCGACTGCCTGGGCGGAGTCGAGGTCGAAGCCACCCATGAATGCCGCCAGCCGGCGGAAGAGGACTCGCTCCGGCTCGGTCAATAGCGCGTGCGACCAATCCACCGAGGCACGCAGTGTCTGTTGGCGCCGCACCGCGGTGCGTGATCCCCCCGTCAACAACCGGAACCGGTCATGCAAGCTGCCGAGGATCTCGGGCAGCGACAACGCCCGCACGCGTGCCGCCGCCAGCTCGATTGCCAGCGGAATCCCGTCGAGACGCTGACAGATCTCGGCGACCAAGGCGGCATTGTCGTCGGTGAGGGCGAAACCGGTGTGGCCCAGACGCGCACGGTCGGCGAACAATTCGATCGCTTCATCGGCCACCGATAGCGACGGCACCCGCCACGTCGCCTCGCCACTGACTCCTATCGGCTCACGACTCGTCGCCAGCAGCGTCAGCCCCGGCGCCGCAGTCAAGAGAGCAACAACCATATCCGCGCACGC
>NZ_LZIC01000122.1 GCF_001667185.1 Mycobacterium sp. 852002-50816_SCH5313054-b
GCGCAACGCCTCGTCGTCCAGCCCCACCCCGCGGGGGTAGTCGATCAGGCTGTCGCGTTCGTCGACGACGAGCGTCCGGACACCTTGCAGTCCAAGGATGTTGGCCAGGGTCAGGCCCACCGGCCCGGCGCCGACGACCACCACGTCGACGTCGGTTTCTGGTGACCCTTGCCCCTTGGCGCCCATCACCGTCCCAGCAGGAAATCGAGATGCAGCCGGTTGAAGGTCTTGGCGTCCTCGTACTGCGGCCAGTGGCCGCAGCCGGGCATGACCTCGAAGCGCGCATTGGGGATCATCGAGGCGATGCGGCGCCCCTCGGTCACGTCGGCGGTCGGGTCGTCGCTCGTCCACAGCACCAGCGTGGGGGCGATGATGGCGCCGTATTCGTCCGGCCCCAGCAGGTTGCGCGCGCGAATCACGGGATCCTGCAACGCCATGATGTCGCGCATGGCCTCGACGAAGCCCGGTTGGCGGTACACGCGCTGGCGGCTGGCGACCAGATCGTCATAGTCCTTGGACTTGTCGGCCATCAGCCATTTGATCCGCGCCTGCACTGTCTCCCAGGTGGGGTTCTCGGCGGCGGCCATGGACAGCGTGATGATCCGCTGCATCACCACCGGGTCGGCCTGGGACCCCCCGGCGGTGTTGAGCACCAGCCGGTCGACGACGTCGGGATGGTCGGCCGCGGCGCGCGCGGCCACCCAGCCCCCGAGCGATTCGCCGCTCACGCAGGCGCGATCGACGCCGATGGTGCGCAGCACGGCCATCAGGTGTTCGACGTAGTGGCGAACCTCCAGCGGGTGGCCCGGCTTGTCGGTGTAGCCGTGGCCGAGCATGTCGATCGACCAGGTCCAGAAATGCTCGCCGTGCGCCGCCAGGTTGCGAACATAGGCCTCGGCGTGGCCGCCCGATCCGTGCAACAGCATCAGCACCGGCTTGCCGGGATCGCCGGCACGCAGATACCGAGTCCGCACTCCCCCCGCCTCGAGGTAGCCCTGCTCAAACGCAACGCCCTGGAGATCGCTCCATACGCTCTCGAACTCCGCCACGGTCCCTCTCTGGCCTTGAACGGTGGAAATCTTCTTCTCGATTTCGGGCTGCCTGATGTGCTAATATCGCACACTGATGTGCGATATATATAGAGCTTCGCTCTCGCGCCCAGGTCTGTCAAGGCCATGACGGGTTCTGGAGCGGGTTCTCAGACGTTGGCCCGGGGCCTCACCGCGCTGCAGATGGTGGCCGACGCCCCTGGCGGGCTGACCGTGCAACAGCTCGCCGACCAGGTCGGGGTGCACCGCACCATCGCCTACCGATTGCTGTCGACGTTGGCCCAATTCCGGTTGGTGGCCAAGGGAGAAGACGGCCGCTACCGCCCCGGGTCCGGGCTCGCCGTACTCGGCGCGTCGTTCGACCGCAACGTGCGGCAACTGAGCCTGCCGACGCTGCGCGCCCTGGCCGACGAACTCGGCACCACGGTGTCGCTGCTCATCGCCGAGGGCGACCAGCAGGTGGCGATCGCGGTGATCGTGCCCAGCCATGTCGCCTACCAACTTTCCTTCCACGAGGGCAGCCGGTATCCGCTCGACCGCGGCGCCGCCGGCATCGCCTTGCTCGCAAGCATGCCGCCGCGCCCCGGGGAACGAGACCTCGTCGCGCGCACCCGCGAACGCGGCTGGGTGACGACGTACGGGGAGATCGAACCGAACACCTACGGCCTGGCCGTGGCGGTCCGCCGCCAGGCGCCGTCCCCGCCCACGTGCATCAACCTCATCTCCCACCGGGAGGACGTCGTGCTGCGCGGCAGGGACGCGGTCGTCAAGGCGGCAAAGCAGTTGTCGGAGCTACTTAGCTGAAGGGATTGCAATCCATGTCTTGGGACCATGAAGTCGATGTCGTCGTGCTGGGCAGCGGAGCCGCCGCGCTCACGGCGGCACTGACCGCGGCGGTCGCCGGCGCCTCGGTGGAGGTCTTCGAGAAAGCGCCGACCGTCGGTGGGACCACCGCCGTGTCGGGCGGCATCGCCTGGATCCCGGCCCACAACCGTTCTCCCGAAGGGGAATTGACGGTGGCGGATGCCCTGCGCTACCTACGCGCGCAGTCACTGGGTTCGATGGACGACGCCCTGGTCGAGACGTTCGTACGCAGCGGCGCGGCGATGCTCGAGTTCGTCGAGGCGCACAGCGGCGTGCGCTTCGAGATCGCGGCCGGCTTCCCCGACTACCAGCCGGAGCTGCCGGGCGGACGCCCGACCGGGGGCCGGTCACAGAGTCCGGTTCCCTTTGACCTCACCGAGTTGGGCGAATGGGCCACGCGGATCACCTCGTTTCCGGCCGACTGGTCCAACGTCGGCTTCGACGCCGAGACCAGAGCCCGCCTGCATGCGGCGATCGACGAAAGAACCAGCCATCTGTGCGTGGCCGGCACCGCCCTGATCGCGGGCCTGCTCAAGGGTCTGCTGGACGCCGGGGTGACGGTGCGGGTGAACGCGCGTGCGGAGGAACTCGTTGCCGAGGCCGGTGAGATCACCGGCGTACGGGTGGAGCTGTCAGGCAAGAGCATGAGCGTGCGGGCCCGCCGCGGCGTCATCCTCGGCACCGGTGGCTTCGAATGGGATCCCGCTCTGGCGCAAGCCTTTCTGCGCGGTCCCATGCACGGCGCGGTCTCCCCGCCGTACAACACCGGCGACGGGCTGCGCATGGCGATGGCACACGGCGCGGACCTGGCCAACATGGGCGAAGCGTGGTGGGTGCCGATCGTGCAGATCCCCGGCGACACCATCGAAGGCAAGCCTCGCAGCCGCAGCGTCCGCCTGGAACGCACCCGCCCACGGAGCATCATCGTCAACTCCGCCGGGAGGCGCTTCGTCAACGAAGCATGCGATTACAACTCGATGGCCGGCGCGTTCCAATACCTGGATCCCCGCGGCGGCTATGTCAACGACCGCGCCTGGATGGTGTTCGATTCAGTTCACTTGCAGCGCTACGGTTTTCTGGGTGTCGAACCGGGACAGCCCGCACCGGAATGGTTCTGCGAGTCGGCGGATCTGGCCGAGTTGGCCGCCAAGACCGGCATCGACGCCGACGGCCTCGACCGCACCGTCCAGCAGTGGAACCGCCAGGTGGCCGCCGGCGCCGACCCCGACTTCGGGCGCGGCTCCAGCGCCTACGACGGCTACTGGGGCGACGACACCGCCGGCACCCTGGCCGGGAAGACCCTCGGCCCGATCGACACGGCCCCCTTCTATGCGGTGCCGGTATGCATCGGCTCCATGGGCACCAAGGGCGGACCGCGCACCGACCCCGACGGCCGCGTCCTGCACGTCAGCGGGGAGCCGATAACGGGCCTGTTCGCCGCCGGGAACGCGATGGCCGGCGTGACCGGGCGGGCCTACGGCGGCGC
>NZ_LZIC01000123.1 GCF_001667185.1 Mycobacterium sp. 852002-50816_SCH5313054-b
GCCCTCTACCCCCACGCCCACACCGTCGCCCTGCCCACCTACCCCTTCGAGCACCGCCGCTACTGGCTGGCCCCCACCCCGGCCGACCACGCCGCCGGGCCCGGCCCGCTCGCCGCACCGGCCGACCGGGAACATGTGGCGGCAGCCAGCCCGGGCGCGCTGGCCGCCACGCTGGCCATCCAGGCGCCCCAGCAACGGCTTGACACCCTCACCGCGATGGTCACCGCGACGACCGCCGCCGTGTTGGCCCATCCCGATCCGGCGGCGCTCGATCCCATCGGGCCCTTCAAGGATCTCGGCATCGATTCGCTGACGGCAATGGAGCTACGCAACACCCTCAACCGGCGCACCGGGCTTTCGCTGCCGGCAACCCTGGCCTTCGACCACCCCACCCCGGCCGAGCTCGCGAGCCACCTGGCCGACCTCCTGGCCGACAGCGCCGCGCCCGGGGCCCCGGCGGCTGGGGTCAGCAAGCCTAGCGGCGGGCCGGTGGACAACAGGCTCGCGCACGTGGATCAGGCGGTGTTTCTCACCATGCGCGCGGTTCACGGCACGCAGGTTCAGTTTATTTGGGTATATGACCGCGGCGTCAATGGTGATGGGCTGCAGCGTTTTCACCGCAATCTTGGCCGCGGGTTGCTCGGACGCAGGGTCGAACGTTCCCCGATACCGTTCGCGCGTGATCACTGGGTCATGGCACCGGCCCCAGAGGAGATCGATATCGCCGCAACGCCGCGGCGGCGCGTCGACGTGAGCGACTGGGCCGACGAGCGGGTGCGCCGACCCATTGATCCGGAGTGGGGGCCCGGCTGGCACCTCGGGGTGCTGCCGCTCGAGGACGGCGGGGCCGCGGTGAGTCTGGTGGTGTCGCACACGATCGTCGACGGGATCGGTTTGGTCCAGGCCATCGCCGATGCGGCCGAGGGCAGGACGCGCGATCTGGGCTATCCGCCCGCGGGATCGCGCACCATCGGGCACGCCTTGCGTGCGGATTTCCGGCAAACTGTCAAAGAACTGCCCGACATCGGGCACGCGCTGGTTGCCGCGGCCCGACGGGCCTGGCCCGACCGCAAACAATTCGCTTCATCGATCAAGGCGGCGCCGCCTTCCGCGCGGACGGCCGGCGACGATCGGGCGGTAGAGGTCCCTGCCCTGACCGCATATATCGACCCGGCGGAATGGGATGCCCGCGCGAAAAGCCTTGGTGCAAGCAGCAACTCGCTGGTGGCCGGCGTTGCGTGCAGGCTCGCGGTGCGGGTGGGGCGTGTTCGCGACGACGGAACGGTCACCCTCCGATTTCCCGTGTCGCTGCGGACCGAAGACGACACCCGTGGCAATGCGCTCACGGTGGTCGACGTCGCGGTTGACCCGACACACGCGGCGACGGACCTCAGGGACACGCACGTCAAGATCACGCAAGCAATCCTCGCGGGGATGGAGAACCCCGACGAAGAGTTTTTGGCGACCTTCCCACTGGCGGCGATGGTGCCGAAGCGGCTGAACAGGAGGCTGGCCGGCATGGCGGCGGGTGGTGCCAGCCTTCCGGTGACCGTGTCGAATTTCGGTGACCTGCCCCCGGCGGTGAACCGGCCCGACGGCAGCGATGCCGACTACGCGTACATGAGGTCCTACGAGCCCGATATCAAGATAAGCACGCTCGAGCACATAGGTGGGCAACTGTTTGTGGGCTCGGGGCGGGGCAACGGGAAGATCTTCATCAGAATCTCCGCATATGTCCTCGACCGGGAAAACACGAAAGACGAGCTGCGGGAGATCATTTCGCGGACACTCGCCGAATTCGATCTGACGGCGGAGATCGATCGCTAGCGTCGATTTGCCGCGTGGTTTTGCCGGGGCTGGTACGCCGGATTTCGCCAACCTAGCAATCTGTTGAACACGCGTGTGATAATCCTCGCTTGGTGACCTCTCAACAGTCCGACAGCGTCAGCCCGACCGAAGAGGCGCAGAGTCGGCCCCCCGAACAAACGCGATTTCGCCCCGACATCGAGGGCTTGCGCGCCGTCGCGGTGCTGGCCGTGGTCCTGTTCCACGCTGGGATGCCAGGTATCAGTGGCGGGTTTGTCGGGGTGGACGTGTTCTTCGTCATTTCGGGCTTCCTCATCACGGGGCTGCTCTGGCGCGAGGCGAACGCCAGCGGCAAGGTCCGGCTGGGCGGCTTCTACGGGGCGCGGGCCCGCCGACTGCTGCCGGCATCGGCCACGGTCGGCGTCATCACCGCGATCGCGGCATTCCTCCTGCTGCCGCCCTTGCAGATCGGGAGCGTCCTGCGGGACGGCATCGCCAGCGCCCTGTACGTCAGCAACTACTGGTTCATCAATGGCAGCGTCAACTACTTCGGCGGCCACCTGCCGCCGTCGCCGTTCCAGCACTATTGGTCGTTGGGTGTCGAGGAGCAGTTCTACCTGGTGTGGCCGGCGTTGATCATCGGCACGGCCTGGGTCATCCGACGGGTAGGTCGGCGCACCAGGATCCGTGCCACCGCCTCGAAACGTCCGTACCTGATAGTCCTCGCGCTGGTCGCAGTCGCGTCGTTCGCGCTCTCGCTGGTGGACACCCTTTGGTTGCCTTCCGTGGCGTTCTATTCGCTACCGACACGGGCCTGGCAGTTGGCGGTCGGGGGTATGGCCGCCCTCACCGCCGACCAATGGCGCCGACTAGCGCCGCGAGCCGCCGTGCCGACCGGATGGGCCGGGCTGGCCCTGATCCTGGTGGCCTGCATCTGGTTGGGCCCGGGCACACCGTATCCCGGTATCGCCGCGCTGCTACCCGTGCTGGGTGCCGCACTGGTGATCGGCGCCGGCTGTGCTGCAGCGTCCCAGGGCTGCGGCCGCGTCCTGGGGGCGCCGCCGATGCGGGCGATCGGCCGGATTTCGTACTCGTGGTATCTGTGGCACTGGCCGGTGCTGGTGCTCGCGCCGGCAGTGCTCGGCCACTCGCTGGGGCTGGCCGCCAGGTTGGCGGCCGCACTGCTCTCCGGTGTGTTGGCGGTGCTCACCCTTCGTTTCATTGAGAACCCGCTGCGATTCGCCCCTCCGATACGCCGGTCTGCCGTGGCCAGCCTCACGTTGGGCGGTGCGGCCACCGCGGTTGCGGTATGCGTGGGCCTCGTGCTGCTGGAGCATGTGCCGACCCCGGTCGGGCGCGGCCCGGCGGCGGCGACGCTGACCATCACGGCGGCGTCCGTCCCGGCAGGCTCCAACATCGATGCCTACGACGCGGCGGTGCGGCAGGTGTTCGCGCAGGTGCAGACGGCGGTCGCGGCATCGGCCGACCTCACATCCGTCCCGTCGAACCTGAGCCCACCGCTCGCGACGTCCGGAGACTTACTGTTCAACGGCTGCCTGCGCAACATCGCCGAGGTTGGACAGCCTGAGTGCGCAACCGGCGATACCGCCTCGACGACGACAATCGCCCTCGCCGGTGACTCGAATGCCGCGATGTGGAACCCGGCGCTGCAGCAGATCGCGGGCCAGCGGCGCTGGCGGCTGGAGACGCTGGCCAAGGGCGCCTGTCCGTTGATGGACCTGCCCAGCAGCGTCCCGCTCCACCACCTGGCGGAACGATATTCACACTGCCAGCAATGGCGCGATCAGATCATCGCCCGGTTACGTGCCGAGCACCCGCGGCTGGTGGTGCTGAGCATGTGGCGGGGTTACACCGCCGACGGTGAACGGCTGCTTGGCGTCGACGCATACGGCCCGGCCTGGCTCGACAGCCTGACCCGTCTCGTGCAGCAGCTGCGCGGCACCGGCACCAAGGTGCTCGTGCTCGGGCCGATCCCGGATCCGCAGTCTGAGGTGCCGATCTGCCTGTCCGGACATCTCGACGACGCGACGGCCTGCTCGCCGCCCGCGTCGGCCGCGATCAACCAACCCGGCATCGCGGCCGAGTCCGGCGCCACCAGGGCCGGCGGCGGACAATACGCCGACCTCACCGAGCTGTTCTGCACGAAGGCCCGCTGCCCGGTCATCGTCGGCAACACCCTCGTCTACCGCGACTGGCGCCACATCACGTTGGAGTACTCCCGGCTGTTGGCGCCGGCGATCGGGGCGCTGGCCGACCGCGCGCTCGCCGGCGGTTGACCTCGGAGGGTCAGGTGGCGAAATGCGCCTGGTTCACGTGCGCGGCCACCCGCAACGCGTTGGCCGCGACCGTCAGACTCGGGTTCAAACCGGCGCTGGACGGGAAGAACGAGCTGTCCACCACGTAGAGGTTGTCGACTTCGTGCGCCCGGTTTTGCGGGTCCAGCACGCTGGTTTTGGGATCGGTACCGAAGCGGCAGGTGCCGCAGACGTGGCCCAGGTTCGTGTTGTCTTTGCCGTTGCCCAGGGTGAGATTGCGAAAGGGCTGCAACACCTCCTTGAGCTGCCGCAGGAACGCCGCTCGGCGCTCGACCTCGCTGGGGTGTAACCGGTACTGAAGTCGCAGGCGCTGGCGATCGTCCACGCCGGGCCTATCCGAAGGCAGGACGCGGTTGTCCAGATACGGCAGGTCCTCCATGATCCCGGCCAGCACCAGCCCGCCGGTGACGAACCGCTGATACAGCCGCCGTCCGGCGGGGCTCGTCAAGCGCAGCGCCTTACCCCGCCAGCTTGGGCGGTTGGCCAGCCACTCCATGGGCGGTATCTCGCCGAAGGACTGCAGGGTGCCGTATTTCTGCCCCTCGCAGAAGTAGAAGTCGT
>NZ_LZIC01000124.1 GCF_001667185.1 Mycobacterium sp. 852002-50816_SCH5313054-b
GGCTGGAAGCTGGGCTTGTCCTCGGCCACCGCGCATACGATCTCGACGGTGGCGCGCCGGGTGGAGGAGTTCCCGCGTTGCACGCGGGCGTTGCGGGACGGGCGGTTGTCGCTGGATCAGGTGGGGGTGATCGCCGGGCGGGCCGGTGCGGGATCTGATGAGCATTACGCGCAGTTGGCCGCGGTCGCCACGGTCAACCAGTTGCGCACCGCGATCAAGCTCGAGCCGCGCCCCGAACCCGATCTTCGCCCGGAGCCGCAGCGCTCGATCACCAAGACCAGCAACGACGAGGGCAGCTGCTGGCGGATCACCTTGCCCCGCGACGAGGCCGCGACGTTCGACGGGGCATTGCAGTCTCATCGTGAGGCACTGATCGCCGAGTGGAAGCGCGATCACGACACCGGCTCCTCGGATGCCGCGCCGCCGTTGCCGGGCACGATGGAGGCGTTTCTGCGGCTGGTCGAGGCCGGCTGGGACGCCGAGGCCACCCGCCGCCCGCACGGCCAGCGCACCACCGTGGTGGTGCACGTCGATGTCGAGCAGCGCGCCGCGGCGCTGCATCTGGGTCCGCTGCTGTCCGACGCTGAACGCCGGTACCTGACGTGTGATGCCACCTGCGAAGTGTGGTTCGAACGCGACGGCCGGCCCATCGGCGCCGGCCGAACAACCCGCACCGTCAACCGCCGGCTGCGCCGCGCGCTCGAGCACCGCCAGCCCATGTGCGCGGTTCCCGGCTGCGGTGCCACCCGCGGACTGCACGCCCACCACATCCAGCATTGGGAGGACGGCGGCCTGACCGAGCTGGCCAACCTGGTGCTGCTCTGTCCCTATCACCATCGGGCACACCACCGCGGCGACATCACCATCACCGGCCCCGCCGACCATCTGATCGTCACCGACAGCGACGGGCGACCGCTGAGTCCAGGATCACTCGCGCGTGCCCCCACCGGCCGCCCGCCCGCCGTACCGCCATGGCCCGG
>NZ_LZIC01000125.1 GCF_001667185.1 Mycobacterium sp. 852002-50816_SCH5313054-b
CTCCCACGGCCAGAAGGTGCAAAGCGCCGGCAGCAACATGGCCAGCACCGACAGCGCCGTCGGGTCCAGCTGGGCCTAACTCGCAACTTCGGGCGCGGCAGCACACCACACATCGGTGTGCTGCCGCGTCCTGCGGTTTCAGTAAACTTCAACCCTTCGACCACTCCGACCTCTGAGGCTATTGATGGATCAACAGAGCACCCGCACCGACATCACCGTCAACGTCGACGGCTTCTGGATGCTTCAGGCGTTGCTCGACATCCGACACGTCGCGCCCGAGTTGCGGTGCCGGCCGTTCGTCTCCACCGACTCGAGCGACTGGCTCAACGAACATCCGGGTATGGCGGTGATGCGCGAGCAGGGCATCGTCGTCGGCGACGAGGTGCAGGAGCAGGTCGCCGCTCGGATGCGGGTCCTCGCTGCGCCCGACCTCGAGGTCGTCGCCCTGCTGTCGCGGGGCAAGCTGCTCTACGGCGTCGTTGACGACGAGAACCAGCCGCCCGGTTCGCGCGACATCCCCGAGAACGAGTTCCGGGTGGTGCTGGCCCGCCGCGGCCAGCACTGGGTGTCGGCGGTGCGGGTTGGCAGCGACATCACCGTCGACGACGTCGCCGTCGCGGACAGCGCCTCGATCGCGTCGCTGGTGTTGGACGGCCTGGAGTCGATTCACCACGCGGAACCGGCCGCGATCAACGCGGTCAACGTCCCGCTGGAGGAGATGCTGGAAGCGACGAAGTCGTGGCAGGAGTCCGGGTTCAACGTATTTTCCGGCGGTGATCTGCGGCGGATGGGCATCAGCGCATCCACGGTTGCCGCGCTGGGCCAGGCCTTGTCGGACCCGGCGGCCGAGGTAGCGGTGTACGCGCGCCAGTACCGGGACGACGCCAAGGGCCCGAGCGCCTCGGTGCTGTCGCTGAAGGACGGCTCGGGTGGCCGCATCGCGCTCTATCAACAGGCGCGCACGGCGGGCTCGGGGGAGGCGTGGCTGGCGATCTGCCCGGCGACCCCGCAACTGGTGCAGGTGGGCATCAAGACGGTGCTGGACACCCTGCCCTACGGCGAGTGGAAAACGCACAGCAGGGTTTGACATCCGCGTGAAACACAAACTTTACCAACGCTTTTGCCGACAACATGCGGTCGGGATGCGAAGACGGCATACTTCTCTAGAATCACATCAGCAAATCTTCAAAGCACTGTCACCACAACTCCTTAGCGCAAGGCGAGGCAGATGAAATCCGAATTAGTCGAGCTGTACCTCTCAGGGTGCCGCAGCGCCGCGGCGAGTGAAGCGACCGAGGCTCCCGCGCGCCTCGCGACACGGGGTTACACGTTGACCATGGCAGGGGGCGCCGCGCGATGACATCGGCAGGAGTATCTGACGCCTTACAGGCGGAAATCGAGGGCATCGCGCAGCCTCGCGCTGTGGTCGTCGGCGTCATGGCCGGCGAGGGCGTCCAAATCGGCGTCCTGCTGGACGCCAACGCCCCGGTCTCCGTGATGACCGACCCGCTGCTCAAGGTGGTCAACAGTCGGCTCAGGGAGCTCGGCGAGACCCCGCTGGAGGCAGCCGGTCGCGGCAGGTGGGCGCTGTGCCTGGTCGACGGCACCCCGCTGCGGGCCACCCAGTCCCTGACCGAGCAGGACGTCTACGACGGTGACCGGTTGTGGATCCGGTTTCTGCCGGACACCGAGCACCGGTCGCAGGTCATCGAGCACATCTCGACCGCGGTCTCGGCAAACCTGAGCAAGCGCTTCGCCGCGATCGACCCGGTCGTCGCCGTTCAGGTCGGCGCGTCGATGGTCGCGATCGGCGTGACCGCGGCGGCCGGCCTGCTGGGGTGGTGGCGTTGGCACCACAACTCCTGGCTGCCCACGGCCTATTCCGCAGTCATCGCCGCGCTCGTGTTGACGGTCGCCATCATGCTGGCGATGCGGGCGAAGACGCACTCCGAGCGTTTGGTCGCCGACATCATGCTGCTGAGCGGTCTCGCGCCGCTGACGGTGGCCGCGGCCTCGGCGCCGCCGGGAGGCGTCGGCTCCCCGCATGCGGTGCTGGGCTTCGGGGTGCTCGCGATCGCCGCGGCGCTCACCCTGCGCTTCACCGGCCGCCGGCTGGGCATCTACACCGCGCTCGTCACCATCAGCGCCGTGGCGGCCATCGCCAGCCTGGCGCGGATGGTCGCAAACACCAGCGCGGTCACGAACTTCACCTGCGTGGTGCTGGTCTGCGTGCTGACGTACCAGGCCGCACCGGCCTTGTCGCGCCGATTGGCCGGCATCCGGCTGCCCGTCTTCCCGTCGGCCACCAGCCGCTGGGTGTTCGAGGCGCGACCGGACCTGCCGACCACGGTGGTGCGGGCCGACGGTGGCGCTCCGGTGCTGGAAGGCCCCGCGTCCGTCCGGGATGTGGTGCTGCAGGCCGAGCGCGCCCGGTCGTTCCTGACGGGTCTGCTCCTGGGGCTGGGCGTGCTGATGGTGGTCTCGCTGACCTCCCTGTCGGACCCGCACACCTTCCAGCGCTGGCTGCCGCTCCTGCTGGCCGGCTTCAGCGCCGGCTTCCTCATGCTGCGCGGCCGTTCGTACGTCGACCGCTGGCAAGCCATCACCCTTGCCGCGACGGCGGTGCTCATCGTCGCCGCGGTGGTGGTGCGCTACGCCCTGGGGCTGCAGTCGCCGCTGGCGGTGTCGATCAGCGTGGCGATCCTGGTCCTGCTGCCGGCGCTCGGCATGACGGCCGCGGCGGTCGTGCCCAACACCATCTACAGCCCGCTGTTCCGCAAGTTGGTGGAATACGTCGAATACCTGTGCCTGATGCCCATCTTCCCGTTGGCATTCTGGCTGATGAATGTCTATGCGGCGATCCGTTATCGCTAGGAGTAAGGGGTGGCGCGGTCGCGCATCGCGCGCGACCGTCGCCGCACTCCTGCTCACTTCAGGTGCACTAGCCGGTTTGCCACCCGCGTCGGCCATTTCGCCGCCGACGGTTGATCCGGGCGCGGTGCCGCCGGACGGTCCGCCGGGACCGCCGGCGCCGATGAAGCAGAACTCCTACTGCACCGAGGTCGGGGTGCTGCCCGGCACCGACTTCCGGTTGCAGCCGAAGTACATGGAAATGCTCAACCTGCAAGAGGCGTGGCAATTCGGACGCGGAGCGGGGCAGAAGGTCGCGGTCATCGACACCGGTGTGACGCCACATCCGCGGTTTCCCCACCTGATCCCCGGCGGGGACTACATCATGTCCGGCGACGGGCTGTCGGACTGCGACGCGCACGGCACCATCGTCGCGTCGATGATCGGCGCGGCCCCCGCCAGCGGCGCACCGGCGCCACCCGCGGCGCCGCGCAAGCCGGTCACCATCCCCACCACGGAGCCGCCCCCGAAAGCGCCGCCGCCGCAGACGGTGACCCTGTCGCCGCTGCCCCAGACGGTGACGATGGTGCCTCCGCCTCCCCAGTCGGAAGCGCCTGCTCCCGGACCGTTCGGCGCGCCACCCGCGCCAGCTGCGCCGCCGGCACCGCCGGCAGCTCCCGTACCGGCGGGCCCGCAGCCCGGACCCGCTCAGGCACCCGCCGCGAGCCACTCCGGCGGCACGGTGACGATTCCCAGCTACTCCGGCGGCCGGCAGGTGATCGGCGTTGACAACCCGGTCAACCCGACCGCGCCGCGCCCGCTCGACCCGCGCGCAGACCAATACTCCCTGGCCGCCACCGCCTACC
>NZ_LZIC01000126.1 GCF_001667185.1 Mycobacterium sp. 852002-50816_SCH5313054-b
CCTCCCCCGCCGCCCGCCGATCCGGCACCGCCGGTGCAGCTGGCCTCCTTTGGCCAACCTGCGCCTGCCCCGGATGCGCCGCCGGCTGCCCCGGCCGCTCCGGCGCCGCCCGCCGACGCCCTGCCGCCCGCGCCTCCTGCAGACGCGCCGGTACCGCCGCCCGCGGATGTGCCTCCCGCGCCTCCCGCGGACGCACCGGACGTCGACCCGCAAACGCGGCACGCATCGCAGGTCGGCTACACGAGGCAACTGTGGGAAGCGATCCGCGGCGCGGACATCCACGGGAACGACGCGCTGGACGCCCTGGCGCAGCCGCCTCAGGCCGGCTGATTTTCGGCCGCTAGGCCGAGCCGACCCATTCTTCGGTTCCGTCGTCGAAGAACTGGTGCTTCCACACCGGTAGCCGCGCCTTGATGGTGTCGACCAGCCGGGCGCAGGTATCGAATGCCGCGCCGCGATGGTCGGCGGCCACTGCGGACACCAGCGCGGCCTCCCCGATGTGCAGCACGCCGATACGGTGGCTGGCGGCGATGGCTCGCACGCCGCTGGCCTCCTCAGCGATCTCGGCCACCACCTGGGCAAGGACCTGCTCGGCCGAGGGGTGCGCGGAGTACTCCAGCCGCACCACCCGGCGGCCGCCGTCGTGGTCGCGGATCATGCCGACGAAGCCGACGACGGCTCCAGCCGACTGATGGCCCACCAACTCTTCGTGCTCCGCCAAAAATATCGGCTCTTCGCTGATGGCGGCGCGCAAGACGCGCGTCATCGCTCGTGGTCCCCGCCCGCGAGTTGATCGAGCGCGTGGTCGAGAACGTCGGCGAGCACCCCGAGGCCGTCGCGTACCCCGCCGGGCGAACCCGGCAGATTGACGATCAGCGTCCGGCCGGCCACGCCGCAGACGCCGCGCGACAGCACCGACGTCGGCACCTTGGGCAGCCCCGAGCGGCGGATGGCGTCGGCCAGCCCCGGAATCATGTAGTCCAGCACCGCCACGGTCTGGTCCGGGGTGCTGTCGCTGGGCGAGATGCCGGTGCCGCCCGAGGTGATGATCAGGTCGACCTCGGCGTCCAGCGCGACGCGCAGCGCCTCCCCGACCGGCTCCCCATCCGCCACCACCTCGGGCTGTACGGACGAAAACCCTTGTTGCTCAAGCCATTCTGTGATAATCGGCCCACATCGGTCGTCGTACACACCGGCCGACGCGCGGGTCGAAGCGATGATCACTCGTGCAGATCGCGCGCCCATCACCTCTCCCAACTTCCGCTTTTGCCGCCCTGCTTGCGCAATACCCGAATGTCGTCGATGCGTGCTGCGGGGTCCACCGCTTTGATCATGTCGTAGAGCGTGAGCCCGACGACGCTGACGGCGGTCAGCGCCTCCATCTCCACTCCGGTGCGGTCGGTGCTGCGCACGGTCGCGGTGATCTCGATGTCCGAGTCGCCGATAGCGAAATCGATGTCGACGCCGGTGAGCGCGAGCTGATGGCACAGCGGGATCAGATCGCTGGTGCGCTTTGCCGCCAGGATCCCGGCCACCCGTGCGGTGGCCAATGCGTCGCCCTTGGGCAGGCCGCCGGTCGAGATCAAAGCCACGACCTGCGGCGAGGTGCGCAAGGCGCCCGCGGCGACGGCGGTGCGCTTCGTGGCGCCCTTTTCGGTGACGTCGACCATGTGCGCGGCGCCGCGCTCGTCCACATGCGAGAGCGTGCCCGACCGGGAATCCGGCGACTCCCGGGTTGCCGAGGCCTTCGAGGCCTCAGAGGCCCTAGCCATCCAGGCGACCTACCGGTTGACGACCGTGACCGGGTGAACGTAGGGCAGGTCAGTCGCGGGCAGGGGGAACACCAGCTCACCAAAGGGCGACAACGCACCCGTCCGGTCGCTCACCAGCTCGCTCACGGCGTGGTCGTCCGGGTCCGTCGTCGGCCAGCCGTTGTCGACGTAGTTGGTTTTGCGTGCCTTGCCCTCAGCAGTGTCAGCCACGCGGTCCATTCTGACAGGTCGCGCACGCGCGCGTGGCGCAAGGCCACTGGTCCGCGTGGTGAGCGTGGCCGTTGGGGCCGCCGACTGCTTTACGCTGGTCGGCAATGACCGACAACACCCCGGATATCCCGCTGGGGTCCTGGCTGGCCGACTTACCCGACGAGCGGCTGATCCGACTGCTGGAACTCCGGCCAGACCTCGCGCAGCCCCCGCCCGGCAGCATTGCCGCGTTGGCCGCGCGTGCTCAGGCGCGCCAATCGGTCAAGGCCGCCACCGACGACCTGGACTTTCTCGGGCTGGCGGTGCTCGACGCGCTGCTGGTACTGCAGGCCGATTCCGCCCCGGTGCCCACCGCCAAGCTGCTGGCCCTGATCGGCGAACGCGCCGCCGCGGCGGACGTGGAGGGCGCACTGGAGGACCTCAGGCAGCGCGCTCTGGTGTGGGGCGACACCGCGGTCCGGGTGGCCGCCGACGCGGGCACCGCGTTGCCGTGGCATCCGGGCCAAGTGACGCTCGAGGACAGCTCCCGCACGGGCGAGGAGATCGCCGCCCTCGTCGACGGGCTCGACCGGGCGCAGCTCGACGTGCTGGACAAGCTGCTCGAGGGCTCGCCGATGGGTCGCACTCGCGACGCCGCGCCCGGCGCCCCGGCGGATCGGCCGGTGCCGCAGCTGCTGGCGCTCGGCCTGTTGCGGCGCATCGATGCCGAGACGGTGATCTTGCCTCGCCACGTCGGGCAGGTGTTGCGCGGCGAGGACCCGGGCCCCCTGCAGCTGACCGCGCCCGACCCGGTCGTGTCGACCACCAGCATCGAGGACGTCGACGCGGTGGCCGCCGGGGCTGTCATCGACGTGTTGCGCGAGCTCGACGTGCTGCTGCAGAACCTCGGCACCACACCGGTTTCCGAGCTGCGCAGCGGCGGACTGGGGATTCGTGACGTCAAGCGGCTGGCCAAAGCGACCGGCGTCGAGGAGCCGCGGCTGGGCCTGATCCTGGAGATCGCCGCCGCGGCGGGACTGATCGCCAGCGGCATGCCCGATCCGGAGCCCGCCCATGGCGAAGGCCCGTACTGGGCGCCCACGGCGGCCACCGAACGGTTCAGCGCGATGTCCCCCGCCGAGCGCTGGCACCTGCTGGCCAGCACCTGGCTCGACCTGCCGAGCCGGCCGGCGTTGATCGGCACCCGCGGTCCGGATGCCAAACCCTATGGCGCCCTGACCGATTTGCTGTACTCGACGGCCGCTCCGCTGGATCGCCGACTGTTGCTGGGCATGCTGTGCGGGCTGCCGCCCGGCGCCGGCGTCGACGCGGTGAGGGGGTCGGCGACGCTGATCTGGCGGCGACCGCGCTGGGCCAGGCGGCTGCAGCCCAAACCCGTCGCCGATCTGCTGGCCGAAAGCCACGCGCTGGGCGTGGTGGGTCGCGGGGCGATCAGCACGCCCGGCCGGGCGCTGCTGGAGGAAGACGGCGACCCGGAGATCGCGGTGCGCGCGATGGCGCGGGCGATGCCCGCCCCGATCGACCACTTCCTGGTGCAGGCCGATCTGACCGTGGTGGTGCCCGGGCCGCTGCAACGCGACCTCGCCGACGACCTGGCCGCGGTCGCCACCGTCGAATCGGCCGGCACGGCGATGGTGTACCGCATCAGCGAGCAGTCGATCCGGCACGCACTCGACATCGGCAAGACCCGCGACTGGATGCACGACCTGTTCGGAAAGCACTCTAAAACCCCTGTGCCGCAAGGGCTTACCTATCTCATCGACGACGCGGCCCGTCGGCATGGCCAGCTGCGCATCGGCATGGCCACGTCGTTCGTGCGGTGCGAGGACCCGGCGCTGCTGGCACAGGCCGTGGCGGCGGCCGAGGAGCTGCAGTTGCGTGCGCTGGCGCCGACGGTGGCGGTGTCGCCCGCGCCGATCGCCGAGGTGCTGGTCGCGTTGCGCAAGGCGGGCTTCGCCCCGGCCGCCGAGGACTCCACCGGCTCCATCGTCGATGTCCGGCCGCGCGGGGCCAGGGTGCCCACACCGCAGCAGCGCAGGCCGTACCGCCCGCCGCCGCGGCCCAGCAGCGAGACGCTGAACGCCGTCGTCTCGGTGCTGCGGAAGGTGACCGCCGCACCCTTCGGAAACATCCGCGTCGACCCGGCGGTCACCATGTCGCTGCTGCAGCGAGCGGCCAGGGTCCAGGACACACTGGTGATCGGTTACCTCGACGCCGCCGGTGTGGCCACGCAGCGGGTGGTGTCGCCGATCACAATAAAAGGCGGGCAGCTGGTGGCCTTCGACTCGGCGTCGGGGCGGTTGCGTGACTTCGCCATCCACCGCATCACGTCGGTGGTGTCGGGGAACGACTGAATAATGGTGAGATGACCGACGGACCCTTGATCGTGCAGTCCGACAAGACGGTGCTGCTCGAGGTCGATCACGAGCTGGCCGGCGAGGCACGCGCCGCCATCGCGCCGTTCGCCGAGCTGGAGCGCGCACCCGAACACGTGCACACCTACCGCATCACACCGCTGGCGCTGTGGAACGCCCGTGCCGCCGGCCACGACGCCGAGCAGGTCGTAGACGCGCTGGTCAGCTTCTCCCGCTACGCCGTGCCTCAGCCGCTGCTGGTCGACATCGTCGACACGATGGCCCGCTACGGCCGGCTGCAATTGGTCAAGCACCCGGCGCACGGCCTGACGCTGGTCAGCCTGGATCGCGCGGTGCTCGAGGAGGTGCTGCGCCACAAGAAGATCGCGCCAATGCTCGGCGCCCGGATCGACGATGACACCGTCGTCGTCCACAACAGCGAGCGGGGCCGCGTCAAGCAGATGCTCCTGAAGATCGGCTGGCCCGCAGAGGATCTCGCCGGTTACGTCGACGGCGAGGCTCACCCGATCAGCCTGGATCAGGACGGCTGGCACCTGCGCGACTACCAGCAGCTGGCCACGGACTCGTTCTGGGCCGGCGGCTCCGGGGTGGTGGTGCTCCCCTGCGGCGCGGGCAAAACGCTGGTCGGCGCCGCCGCGATGGCGAAAGCGGGCGCGACGACGCTGATCCTGGTCACGAACATCGTCGCCGCGCGGCAGTGGAAACGCGAGCTGGTCGCTCGCACCTCGCTGACCGGGGACGAGATCGGCGAATACTCCGGCGAACGCAAGGAGATCCGGCCGGTCACCATCTCGACGTACCAGATGGTCACCCGCCGCACCAAGGGTGAGTACCGGCATCTGGAGCTTTTCGACAGCCGCGACTGGGGGCTGATCATCTACGACGAGGTGCACCTGCTGCCGGCGCCGGTGTTCCGGATGACCGCCGACCTGCAGTCCAAGCGGCGGCTGGGCCTGACGGCCACGTTGATCCGCGAGGACGGCCGCGAGGGTGATGTCTTTTCGTTGATCGGCCCGAAGCGCTACGACGCGCCCTGGAAGGACATCGAGGCGCAGGGCTGGATCGCGCCCGCCGAGTGCGTCGAGGTGCGGGTCACCATGACCGACAGCGAGCGGATGACGTACGCGACGGCCGAACCCGAAGAGCGGTACCGGCTGTGCTCGACGGTTCACACCAAGATCGCGGTGGTCAAGTCGATTCTGGAAAAGCATCCCGGCGAGCAGACGCTGGTTATCGGCGCCTACCTGGATCAGCTCGACGAGCTCGGCGCGGAACTCAATGCCCCGGTGATCCAGGGGTCCACCCGGACCAAGGAACGCGAGGCGCTGTTCGACGCCTTCCGCCGCGGCGAGGTGTCGACGCTGGTGGTGTCCAAGGTCGCCAACTTCTCCATCGACCTGCCGGAAGCCTCTGTGGCGGTGCAGGTTTCGGGTACGTTCGGTTCGCGCCAGGAGGAGGCGCAGCGGCTGGGCCGGCTGCTTCGGCCCAAGGCCGGCGGCGGCGGCGCCATCTTCTATTCCGTGGTGGCCCGCGACAGCCTGGACGCCGAGTACGCCGCGCACCGCCAGCGCTTCCTGGCCGAGCAGGGCTACGGCTACGTCATCCGCGACGCGGACGACCTGCTGGGACCCGCGATTTAGCGCGAGCAGCTAGAGCGACAGGATCGTGGCCGACGCGGTGCCCGGCGCGCCGTACACCTGCGCCAGGCCGACGCGCGGGTTGCCGGGCACCTGGCGCTCCCCGGCCTCGCCGCGCAGCTGGCGCACCAGCTCGTGCATCTGCCGCAGGCCCGAGGCGCCGATCGGCTCACCGTTGGCGATCAGGCCGCCGTCGGTGTTGACCGGCATCGAGCCGTGGATTTCGGTGGCACCGTCGGCCACCAACTTCTCCTGCTCGCCGTCGGCGCACAGGCCCGTCTCGGCCATGTGGATGACCTCGTTGCCGGCATCGGTGTCCTGCAGCTGGGCGACGTCGACGTCCTCGGGCCCGATGCCCGCCGCCTCGTACGCGGCCTTGGCCGCGTACACCGTCGGCGAGACGTCCTCGTCCGGCGGAGCGAAGGTGGCGTGCACCTCGTAGGCGCCGTAACGCCTGGTCCGGATCTCGCAGGCGCGCACATAGACCGGTTTGTCGGTGAACTTGTGCGCCATGTCGGCGCGGCACATGATCACCGCGGCGGCGCCCTCGTCGGGCGCGCAGAACATGTACTGGGTAAGCGGGTAGTTGAGCACGGCCGAGTTGAGGATCTCTTCCTCGGGAATCGGCTTGCGGCGGAACGCATTCGGATTCAGCGCGCCGTTGCGGAAGTTCTTCGCGGCGACCTTGGCCAGTGTGGCCTGGGAGATGTTGTGGTCGTGGAGGTACTTGTTGGCCTTCATGCCGAAGAACTTGGTGGTGACGAACTGCCCGTTTTGCGCGTACCACTGCGGCAGCGCCAGCTTGGCGGGGTCGTCGGTGAACGCGCCGCGCGGGTGCTTGTCCAGGCCGATCGCGATGCCGATGTCGTACTTGCCCAGCCGGATGGTGTCGGCGGTCTGCTGAATGGCGCTCGCCGCGGTGGCGCACGCGTTGAACACGTTGGTGAACGTGATCCCGGTCAGCCCGACCAGGCGGGTCACCGCGTCGGGGTTGGAGACCTCGTGGCTGCCCCCGAAGCCGAACTGGATGTCCTTCCAGCCCACACCGGCGTCGCTCAGCGCGGCGTGGATGGCCTCGGCCCCCATTTGCATTGCGGTCTTGTCGAACCTGCCGAATGGATGCAGGCCCACGCCGATGATCGCCACGTCGTTCGTCATCTGAAGCACTCCTTTCTAGACGGGCTGGAAGGCGAACGTCATGACCTCGGCGCCCTCTTCGTCGGTGGTCAACGGCACCATGGTCAGCTCGACCTCCTGACCGAATTGCAGCTTGGCCGGGTCGTTTTCGGTCAGCCGACCCTCGACCCGAATGATGTCGCCCAGCTGGACCAGGCCGACGCCGAACGGCACGAAGTCCTTACCGGTCGGACCGGCGAAGGGCGCCCCGGGCGGGAAACCCTGGGTGGTCCACGCGACCAGGGTCCCGCGGCGCGGCAACAACAACTCGGTCATCTCGCCCCCGCTGCAGCGCGGGCACCACTGCTGCACGGGAAAGGTCGTGGCACCGCAGCTGCCGCAGCGACTCCCGATGAGCTGTGGGTTCTCGTCGGGCCAGGTGGAGATTTCGGGGGCGAGTGCCTTCTGCATCGAGGGATCCTCCAGGAGCGTCCACGGTGGGCAAAAGAATAGTGCTCACTGAACCGTATAACAGGTTTCCGAAAAGTGGAAACCACATTCTCGTCGGCATCCGGGCCCCCGCCCGGGCGGTTGGCCGCGCTATCTTGGCGAGGATCTGTGCGACGTGAGGAGACCACCATGCCGGTGACGGTGACACTCGAACTCAGGCTGAAGCCCGACGCGGTGCAAGCGGCGCGCGAAGTGATGGGAAGGGCGCTCAAAGACACGCGCGCGTTCGCGGGCAACCTGCAGACCGACGTGCTCGTCGACGAGGACGACGAGGCGCACTGGCTGATCTATGAACTCTGGCAGAGCGTCGAGCACGACGAGGCGTATCGCGCCTTCCGGGCCGGTGAGGGGAAATTGACGGAGCTGCCTCCGCTGCTGGCCGCGCCGCCGGTCAAGACGCGCTACGTCACCACCGACATCTAGCTAGCTCAGTGCGGGAATGACTTCCCGCTCGAACAACTCGATGCCGGAACGATCGTAGGCCGCATCCGGGAAGTAGCAGATCGCGTATTCGCATCCGAGGTCGCGGATCTTCGCGATCCGCTCGATCACCTGTTCCGGTGTGCCCGTGGCCGAATCCGGCCCGCTGCCACCGGCGATCATCGCGTCGGCCACCGCCTCGGGCACGTAGCCGACCATGCGGTCGCGTACCCGCTTCAGCCGATCCTGAACGTCGTCATCCGAGGTACCGAGGAGAGCGGTGAAGTTCGCCGAGCGCACGATCGCCTCGAAGTCGGTGCCCACCTCGCGGCAATGCTGGGCCAGCACCTCCGACTTGTGCGCGAACGCCCCGGGCTCGGGGGTGAAGTTGGTGTACTGCGCGTACTTCGCGGCAATGCGCAACGTCACCTTCTCGCCGCCTCCGGCGATCCACATCGGTATCCCGTTGTCCTGCAACGGCTTCGGCGAGACGATCGCGCCGTCGACCTGGTAGTGCTCGCCGTCGAAACTGACTTTGCCGTCACGCCAGGCGTCGCGCATGATCTGTACGCCTTCGTCCAGCCGCGCCAACCGCACCCTGGCCGAGGGGAAGCCGTAACCGTAAGCGCGCCACTCGTGTTCGTACCAGCCGCCGCCGATGCCCATCTGGATCCGGCCGCCGGAGATGATGTCGGTGGTCGCGGCGACCTTGGCCAGGTACACCGGATTGCGGTAACTCATCGCCGTGCACATCTGCCCGAGTTTGATCCTCGACGTGGTCGCCGCGTAGGCGGCCATCAGCGACCACGCCTCGTGCGTGGCTTCGCCCGTCGGCATCGGGACGGTGTGGAAGTGGTCGTACACCCACAGCGAGTCCCAGGCGCTGTTGTCCGCGTAGGCGGCCAGGTCGCGCATCACCGCCCAGTGTTTGTCGGTTTCGATGCCGACGAGATCCATTCGCCAGCCCTGCGGAATGAAGAGACCAAAGCGCATAGCAAGTGACTGTAGCCCGCCGGCCTCACAGCGGATCGATAGCTCAGCCCCAGCCGCCGCCGACGGCCAACCCCTAAACAGAATGCATGACAAACCTCGGGCACCACATCAATCCATCGCGGCGCCGGCGAATTTGCGCGACGCAACTGATCTTCGCGGGGGCCGCGGCCGCCGCGATGCTCGCGCTGTTCGGCGCCGCGCAGCCGACCCGCACTGCAAGCGATTTCGCGTCCGGCCCCTCGGCCGCCGCGCAGTTCGCCACGGATGACACCAATTTCGTCAACGACAACGGACAGACTTCGGGCGACATCTTCACGCAGAACGCCCAGGACCAGAACTAGCGCGTAAGGGGCCCATCCGCCGGGCCTCGCCGCCGGTCTCGACCGTAGGCTGACGCCCATGCGGGTTCTGATCTCCGGTGCCAGCATCGCCGGGCCGGTGCTGGCGTACTGGCTGACCAGGCATGGCTTCGACGTCACGGTCGTCGAGCGCGGGCCGACGCTGCGCAAGACCGGGGGCCACGCGGTCGACTTGTTCCGTCCCGCGATGGAGATCTCCGCGAAGATGGGTGTGTTGCCCCGCATCGAGGCGCTCGCCACCGGAACCGATCGCATGACCATGTATCGGGAAGGTCGATCCCGAGCCACCGAGGTCGACCTCACCAAGCTCGTCGGCGTCGCGTCGGACCGCCACGTGGAGATCATGCGCGACGATCTCAGCGAGATCTACTACGACGCCGCCCGCGACGACGTGGAGTACCTCTTCGGCGACTCCATCACGGCCATCGGCCACGACGGCGACGTGACGTTCGAGCATTCCCCGGCCCGCAGCTTCGACGTCATCGTCGGCGCGGACGGGCTGCATTCCAATGTGCGGCGCCTGACCTTCGGCGAGGAGGACAGCCTGACCCGGTTCCTCGGCGGCTACCTGGCGGTGCTGTCCGCACCCAAGTCGCTGGCCGAACCCAACGAGATGATCGGCCACGTCGGGGTCGGGCGGCTCGCGGCGATCTACACCGCGGAGCATCTGGACGACGCCCGGGTGGTGTTCATGTTCCGCAGCAAATCCGAACTCGACTACGACCACCGAGACTCGTTGCGGCAGAAGGAGCTACTGCGCGGCGCGTACGCGGGCATGCATCCCCGGGTGGACCGCTGGCTGGAGGAAGTCGACCGGACGCCGGCCTTTTACTTCGACGCGATCAGTCAACTGAGCATGAACATCTGGTCGCGCCGGCGGGTCACCCTCGTCGGTGACGCCGGCTACTGCCCCGGCCCCGCGGTCGGCGGCAGCACCAGCCTCGCCGTCCTCGGCGCCTACGTGCTGGCCGGCGAACTCGCCCGGGCGGACGGCGATCACCTGCGCGCGTTCGCCGCCTACGAACTGCAGATGCATCAGCCCGTGCACCTCAGCCGGGCCTTTGCGCGCGGGGCCGCCCGCACCATCATCCCCGGCTCCCGGGCGGGAGTGTGGGCGCTGACCCGCGGGCTACAGCTAGTCTCGTTGATGCCGGGCTCGCTCTCCCGGGCGCTGGCGAAGCTGAACACCAAAGGCGTGCGAATGCACGACTCGATGCCGGTGCCCGACTACAGCGAGGTGTGACGCGGAAGGAAGGATCACCGATGGACCTTGCCGGTGTCGGGGTGTGGAGCAGTCAACTGCGCTACGGCGATCCGTCCGAATCAGCCGACGCGGCAGCGGAATTGGACGAACTGGGATTCACCGCGCTGTGGATTCCCGACGTGGGCGGACCGGTTTTCGACGCGGTGGGTCACCTGCTCGCGGCGACCAAGCGGACCGCGATCGCCACGGGGATCCTGAACCTGTGGATGCACTCGCCCGGCGACGTCGCCGCATCGTATGACGCCCTGACCGCCGAGCACGGCGACCGTTTCCTGCTGGGCATCGGGGTCAGCCACGCGCCGCTGATCGACGCCGGCCAGCCAGGGCGGTACCGCAAGCCGCTGGCCGCGACGGCGTCATTCCTGGACGGGTTGGATGCCGCGTCGCGACCGGTGCCCGCCGAAGCGCGGGTCCTCGCCGCGCTCGGCCCGAAGATGCTGGCCCTGTCGGCGGCGCGCGCCCGCGGCGCCCACCCCTACCTCGTCACGCCGGACCACACCGCCTCCGCCCGTTCGGTTTTGGGCGAGGGCCCGTTGCTGCTGCCGGAGCAGACCGTGATCCTGTGCGACGGCGCCGACGAGGCGCGCCGCATCGGGGCCGACTGGCTGCGGGCGTATCTGGCGCTGCCCAACTACGCCAACAACCTGCTGCGCAGCGGGTTCTCCGAAGACGACCTGGCACAGGTTAGCGACCGGCTCCTCGACGCGATCATCGCGTGGGGCGACGAAGAGGCCGTCATGCGCAGGGTCGCCGAACATCGCGCGGCCGGCGCCGACCATGTCTGCGTCCAGGTGCTGACGGCCGATCCGACGGAATTCCCGCGCGAGCAGTGGCGCCGGATCGCCGCGGCCCTCTGACCGCGAGCAGACACAGAATCGCACGCGGGGGGCCCGCGTTACGCGATTCTGCGTCTGGTGGCCGGACGGGGCCCGGCGAACACTGCCAGAGGAATTAGGTCAGCGACGCCGGCGGCAGGAAGCGGTCACCGTACTTGGCGGCCAGCTCCTTGGCGCGCGCGACGAACGCCTCCTTGCCGGTGCCGGCCGGGCCCGAGTAGCCGGCGATGAACTGCGCGCTCCCCCCGGTCCACGGCGGGAAGCCGATGCCCATGATGGACCCGATGTTGGCGTCGGCGGTCGACGTCAACACGCCCTCGTCGAGGCACTTCTGCGTTTCCAGCGCCTCGGCGAACAGCATCCGGTCAATCATGTCCTGCAACGGCGGCTCCGAGGAGCCCGACTTGAACGTCTCCCGTAGCCCCGGCCACAGGGCGGTCCGCTTGCCGTCGACGTACTCGTAGAAGCCCGCGCCCTTGAGCCGCCCGGACCGGCCGATCTCGATCATCTTCTCGACGACGGCTTCCGCCGGGTGCGGCTCGTAGGTGCCGCCGGCGTCCTCGACACCCTTGCGGGTGGCGACCGCGATCTTGTGCATCAGCTCCAGGTTGAGCTCGTCGGAAAGCTGCAGCGGCGGCGCCGGATACCCGGCCTGCGAACCGGCGTGCTCCACGCTGGCCGGCTCGACGCCCTCACCCAGCATCGCCAGCGCCTCGTTGACGAAGGTGCCGATGACGCGGCTGGTGAAGAATCCGCGACTGTCGTTGACGACGATCGGGGTCTTGCCGATGGCCAGGGTGTAGTCGAACACGCGGGCCAGCGCCTCGTCGGATGTCTTCTCGCCCTTGATGATTTCGACCAGCGGCATCTTGTCGACCGGTGAGAAGAAGTGGATCCCGATGAAGTCCTCCTGCCGCTTGACACCGGTCGCCAGACCGGTGATCGGCAAGGTCGAGGTGTTGGAGCCCAGAACCGCGTTGGGCTCGACGACGTCTTCGATCTCCTGGAACACCTTGTGCTTGAGGTCCTGGCTTTCGAACACCGCCTCGATCACGAAATCGACGCCCTTGAAGTCGGCAGCGTCGGCCGTCGGCGTGATGCGGGCCAGGAGCGCGTCGGACTTCTCCTTGGTCGTCTTGCCGCGTTCCAGCGCCTTGGCTTCCAGCTTCTCGGCGTAGCCCTTGCCCTTCTGCGCGGCCTCCAGGCTGACGTCCTTGAGTACGACGTCGAAGCCGGCCTTGGCCGAGACGTAGGCGATGCCGGCGCCCATCATGCCGGCGCCGAGCACACCGATCTTGTTGATCGGGGTCTTGCCGATGCCATCGGGGCGCGAACCGCCGCCGTTGATGGTCTGCAGGTCGAAGAAGAACGCCTGGATCATGTTCTTGGCGATCTGGCCGGTCACCAGCTCGGTGAAGTAGCGGCTCTCGATGCGGGTGGCGGTGTCGAAGTCCACCTGCGCACCCTCGACGGCGGCGGCCATGATAGCCCGCGGCGCCGGCATCGGCGCGCCCTTGAGCTGCTTGCGCAGCAGCGACGGGAACGACGGCAGGATCGCCGCCAGCGACGGGGTGCTCGGGGTGCCGCCGGGGATCTTGTAGCCCTTGACGTCCCACGGCTGGGTGTGCGCCTCGGGGTTGGCCTTGATCCACGCCTTGGCGGCCGGCACCAATTCGTCGACGCTGGAGACGATTTCGTCCACCAGGCCGTTGTCCTTGGCCGCGGCCGGCTTGAAGCGGGTGCCCTGGCTCAGCACGTTCATGAACGCGTTCTGGATGCCCAGCATCCGCACCGTGCGGGTGACGCCCCCGGCGCCGGGCAACAGGCCCAGGGTCACCTCGGGGAAGCCGACCACGAGCCCCTTCACGTCGGCGGCGATGCGGTGGTGGCAGGCCAAAGCGATCTCCAGCCCGCCGCCGAGCGCGGCGCCGTTGATGGCGGCTACCACCGGCACGCCAAGGGTTTCCAGCGCGCGCAGGTCCTTCTTGACGCCCTCGACGAGGTCGAACGCCTCTCCGGCGTTCTCCGGCCCGATCTGGATCATGCTCTTGACGTCACCGCCGGCGAAGAAGGTCTTCTTCGCGCTGGTAATCACCACGCCGGTAATCGAGTCCTTCTCGGCGCCAAGGCGTTCGACGGCCTTGTGCATCGACTCGATGTAGTGCTCGTTCATCACGTTGGCAGACCCGGAAGGGTCGTCCAGCGTCAGCGTGACAATGCCGTCGGCGTCCTTATCCCACTGAATCGTGTTCTCTGCCATGCGCTTAAACCCTCTCGATGATCGTCGCGACGCCCATGCCGCCACCGATGCACAACGTGATCAGCGCACGACGGGCGTTGCGGCGCTCCAGCTCGTCGACCATGGTGCCCAGAATCATCGCGCCGGTGGCGCCCAGCGGGTGACCCATCGCGATGGCCCCGCCGTTGACGTTGAGCTTCTCGTCGGGAATGTTGAGGTCCTTCTGGAACTTCAGCACGACCGACGCGAACGCCTCGTTCAGCTCGAACAGGTCGATGTCGTCGACGGTCAGGCCCGCCCGGTCGAGCGCCTTCTGGGTGGCCGGCGTCGGGCCGGTCAACATGATCGTCGGGTCGGAGCCGGTGGTGGCGGTAGCGACGACGCGGGCGCGGGGCGTGAGGCCCTGCGACTTGCCGGCGGCCTCGGAGCCGATCAAGACCAGCGCGGCGCCGTCGACGATGCCCGAGCTGTTGCCGCCGGTGTGGACGTGGTTGATCTTCTCGACCCAGTGGTACTTCTGCAGCGCCACATCATCGAAGCCGGCCATCGCGGCGAGTCCCTCGAAGGCGGGCTTGAGCTTGGCCAGGCCCTCCTTGGTGGTCTCGGGGCGCATGTGCTCGTCGTGGTCGAGGATCAGCAGGCCGTTCTGGTCGCGGACCGGAACCACCGACTTGGCGAAGTAGCCGCCCGACCACGCCGCGGCCGCGAGTTCCTGCGAGCGCAGCGCGTAGGCGTCCACGTCATCGCGGGAGAATCCCTCGATGGTGGCGATCAGGTCCGCGCCGATGCCCTGCGGGACGATGTACGCGTCGTACGAGGTGGCAGGGTCGGCCATCATCGCGCCGCCGTCGGAGCCCATCGGCACGCGGCTCATGGACTCCACGCCGCCGGCGAGCACCATGTCGTCCCAGCCGGAGCGGACCTTCTGGGCGGCGGTGTTCACGGCCTCTAGGCCCGAGGCGCAGAAGCGGTTGAGCTGCACGCCGCCGACGGTGTCGGGCATGCCGGACGCGATCACCGCGGTGCGGGCGATGTCGCCGCCCTGGTCACCGACCGGTGAAACGCACCCCAGGATGACGTCGCTGATCAGGTTCTCGTCCAGGTCGGGGTTGCGCTTGCGCAGCTCCTCGATCAGACCGACGACCAGGTTCAGCGGCTTGACCTCGGTCAACGACCCGTTCTTCTGCTTGCCGCGCGGGGTGCGGATGGCCTCGTAGACGAAGGCTTCTTCGGACATGTCGGGCTTCCTCTTCACAAATGGGGGTTCGGATCCGTCCTAAACACTAGGTCCAGTACAGGCCACCGTAACAGGGTCCCCGGCCAACCTGTTGGTTGGGCGGTTTGCGCAGCTCACCGCCGCCGAGCACTCCGGGCGACCGCTCGGAACCACATCGGCCACATCAGTCTCAACGCCGCGTGGCGTCCGGGATTTGTCGCTCTGAGGCGGGCACCACCAACCCCCTTGCCGCCAGAGGCCAATGTGGTGCAAGTGACGAATGCCGTCCTAAGCTCGACCCCCATGACGGTGTCGCGGCTGCGGCCGTACGCGACGACGGTGTTCGCGGAGATGTCGGCGCTGGCCGCGCGGATCGGCGCGGTGAACCTCGGCCAGGGTTTTCCCGACGAGGACGGTCCCCCGGCGCTGCTGAAGGCCGCGCAGGACGCCATCGCCGCGGGCGCCAACCAGTACCCGCCCGGGATAGGCATCGCACCGCTGCGCCAGGCCATCGCCGCGCAACGCCGGCGCCACTTCGGCGTCGAGTACGACGCTGACACCGAGGTGCTGGTGACGGTCGGCGCCACCGAGGCCATCGCCGCGGCGGTGATCGGGTTGGTCGAGCCGGGCTCGGAAGTGGTCCTCATCGAACCCTTCTACGACTCCTATTCGCCGGTGGTCGCGATGGCCTGCGCGCATCGGGTGGCGGTGCCGCTCGTCCCCGACGGGCGCGGCTTCGCCCTGGACGCCGACGCCCTGCGGCGCGCGGTGACGCCCCGGACCCGCGCGCTGATCGTCAACTCGCCGCACAACCCGACCGGCACGGTGCTGAGCGCGGCGGATCTGGAGGCCATCGCGGAGATCGCGGTGGCGGCCGACCTCTTGGTGATCACCGACGAGGTGTACGAGCACCTGGTGTTTGACCGCCCGAACGGCAGGAAGCATCTGCCACTGGCCGGCTTCGACGGCATGGCCGAGCGCACGATCACCATCTCCAGCGCGGCCAAGATGTTCAACTGCACCGGGTGGAAGATCGGATGGGCTTGCGGGCCAGCGCAACTCATCGCCGGCGTGCGCGCGGCCAAACAGTACCTGAGCTACGTCGGCGGCGCGCCGTTCCAGCCCGCGGTGGCCCTGGCGCTGGACACCGAGGATGCCTGGGTTGCCGGGCTGCGGCGCTCGTTGCAGGCCAGGCGGGATCGGCTCGCGACCGGGCTGACCGATATCGGCTTCGCGGTACACGACAGCGACGGCACCTACTTCCTGTGCGCCGACCCGCGCCCGCTCGGGTACGACGACAGCACCGCGTTCTGCGCGGCGCTACCGGAAAAGGTCGGCGTGGCGGCCATCCCGATGTCGGCGTTCTGCGATCCTGCGGCGCCGCACGCGGACGTGTGGAATCACCTGGTGCGCTTCACCTTCTGCAAACGCGAAGACACCCTCGACGAGGCGATCCGGCGACTGGCCACGCTGCGGGACCAAGGCCGTTAGCTGCCCTCCATCACCCGCTTGCGCAGCCCCTCCAGCGCGGCGTGCAGGATCTTCTTGCGGGCCCGGTTGATCACGAACTCCGGCAACGGCGCCGATGGCTCGACGGTGATGCCGAATCGCACGCGTGTCTTGTCGTCGCTTTCGCGGGTCAGGTTGTACTCCCCGTGCTGGCCGTGTTGGTGGATGGTCTTTCTGGCGTCCCACACCATCCAGTCCGGCCCCCAGTGGTACTCCAGGAGCTGGGTGTCGAAAATGCCCATCACCCTGATCGTGACCTTGACGTGGCAGGGCCGCCCGTCGGGATAGGAGTCGATCACTTCGACCTTCTTGTGCACCGCGGACCAGGACGGCACGGTGTCCATGTCGGCGAGCGCGTCCATGATCACGCCCGGGGGCGCGTCGATGACGATTTCCGACGATGCTTGGACGGCCACTGCTACAACTAGGTCGGGTTGTCGAGGGCCCCGCCACCCACCACGAGGTCGCTCAGCCCCTTCACCGAGGCGTCGAGAACCTTTTCGGTGGCCCGCTTGACGACGAACGCCGGAATGGGTCCGGCCGGTTCGACAGTGATATCGAAACGCACGCGCGTCTGGTCGAGGCCCTCGGGCTTCAGGTTGTACTCGACGTGTTGGCCATGCTGCTGGGCGGTCCCTTTGACGTCGTAGACGACCCAGTCAGGGCCCCAGTGATATTCCAGGATCTCTTTGTCGACGAGCCCGAGAATCTTGATCTTGGTCTTGACGTGGTGGGGCCGACCGTCGGGATAACGATCGACCACCTCGATGTGTTTGTGCAGCGGCGACCACGATGACAGGACGCCGACATCTGTCAGCGCCTCCATGACCACTTCAGGCGGCGCGTCTACGACAAATTCCCGTGATGCTTTTACGGCCACTGGGATCAACTTAACCCCAACGCCCTACGCGCGGGTGGCGTTCGCCGAAATCTCTACTTACCAGCCGATTTCGGTGAGCGGCGTCGTTGCCGCCGGCGGCGGCCCGACGGGGCCGGCGGGCGTTCTGGAGAAACGCGGCGCGGGTGCGGCCTGCTCGACGCCGTGGGCGGTGATCACGGTCGACCGCGCGTTCAGGTGGTCGTTCGCGGCGGCTTCGCTCCAGGTCAGCACCGGGGTGACGCACGCATCGGTGCCCGCGAAAATTCTCGTCCACTCGTCGCGGGTGCGGCCGACGAACCGCTCCGCGAAGACGTCGTACATCCTTTGGTACGAACCGATGTCAAGCTGGGCGGGCACCTCGTCGGGCGACAGGCCGAGCCCGCTCAGCAGCGCCGCGAAGAATTGCGGCTCGATGGCGCCGACGGCCATGTACTTGCCGTCGGAGGTCTCGTAGCAGCGGTAGAACGGGGCGCCGCCGTCGAGCAGAAATGATTCGCGCTCGTCACGCAGCGAACCGGTCGCCTTCATCGTCCACATCATCTGGGCGAGCAGGCTGACGCCGTCCACCATCGCGGCGTCCACGACCTGGCCCTTGCCCGAGCGTTCCCGCTCGTACAGCGCGACGGCGATGCCCAGGAGCACCAACATCGAACCGCCACCGAAGTCGGCGACGAGGTTCAGCGGGGGCAGCGGCGGTCGATCCCGGTAGCCCAGCGCCGACAGCGCACCGGTCTGCGACAGATAGTTGATGTCGTGGCCCGCCGTCTGGGCCACCGGGCCCTGCTGCCCCCAGCCGGTGATCCGCGCGAAGATCAGCCGCGGGTTGACCGCCGCGCAGTCGTCGGGACCGATGCCGAGTCGCTCGCAGGTGCCGGGCCGGAAGCAGTCGAGCAGCACGTCGGCCTTGCCCGCCAACTCGAGCAGCGCCTGGGGCCGCGCCTTGACGTCCAGGTCGACGATCCGCTTCCCGCGGTGCAACAGGTCGCGGTCCTCGGGCGGCATCGTCAGCCCGCCCGTTCGGTGGCGACCCGCATCGCCCGGCTTCGCCGCGCTTGCGATCGCCACGCCCGTTTGGTGGCGACCCGCATCGCCCGGCTTCGCCGCGCTTGCGATCGCCACGGCGGGCCGCCGCACCCGCACCACGTCGGCGCCCAGATCGGCGAGCATCATCCCCGCGTGCGGCCCCGGCCCGATGCCACCGAGTTCGATCACCCGCACCCCGGCCAGAGGCCCACCCGCCACGGGCGGCTACTTACCCTTCTTGACCTGGAGCACGCGCTTGCGCAGCTCCTGGGTGGCCGAATCCATCGTCCCCTTGACCGCGCGCTTGAGCACGAAACCGGGCAGTGGAACGTTCGGGTCCACGGTGACCTCGAACTTGACCAGCGTCTGGTCGTCCCCCTTGGGCACCAGAATGTACTTGCCGTCCTGCGACTTCTGCTGGGCCGAACTCACCAGCGTCCAGCTCACCTCGTTGCCGCTCCACGTATAGGCCACCACCTGTTCGTCGGTGATGCCCGCCGTTTTGACCTTCATCTTCACTTGGCTGGGCCGGCCGTCGCCGCCGGTCTCGAGCACCTCCGCGCTCTGGTGCGGTCCCGACCATTCGGGCATCGCTTCGAAGTCTGCGATGACGTCCAGAATCTCCTCGGGGCTGGCTTCGACGACGATCTCGCGGGATTCTTTGATTGCCATGGCCCGCACGATAGGCCAATTGGAGTCCGGCCGGTAGGCGTTTGCACCAGGCGTACCGTCGTCTTCGTGAGTGATCCCGTCTACACCGTCGGTGACTACCTGTTGGACCGCCTCGCCGAGCTCGGCGTCTCCGAGATCTTCGGCGTGCCCGGCGACTACAACCTGGCATTCCTGGACCACATCGTCGCGCACCCGACCATTCGCTGGGTGGGCAGCGCCAACGAGCTGAACGCCGGATACGCGGCCGATGGCTACGGTCGGCTACGCGGAATGTCGGCCGTGGTAACGACATTCGGTGTCGGTGAGCTCTCGGCGGCCAACGCGATCGCGGGCAGTTATGCCGAACACGTGCCCGTGGTGCACATCGTGGGCGGTCCCTCGAAGGACGCGCAGGGCACCAGGCGGGCGCTGCACCATTCGCTGGGCGACGGGGACTTCGAACACTTCTTCCGGATCAGCCGCGAAATCACTTGCGCCCAGGCCAATCTCATGCCGGCGACGGCATGCAGGGAGATCGACCGGGTGCTGTCCGAGGTGCGCGAACAGAAGCGCCCTGGCTACATCCTGCTGTCCACCGACGTGGCGCGGTTCCCCACCGAACCGCCCGACGCACCGCTGCCCCGCTACACCGGTGGCACCAGCCCGCGGGCGCTGTCGCTGTTCACCGCTGCCGCCACCGAACTCATCGGCGATCACCAGTTGACCGTGCTCGCCGACCTGCTGGTCCACCGCCTGCAAGCCGTCAAAGAGCTCGAGGCGCTGCTGGCGGCCGACGTGGTGCCGCACGCCACGCTGATGTGGGGAAAGAGTCTGCTCGACGAGAGCTCCCCGAATTTCCTTGGCATTTATGCGGGTTCGGCCAGCGCCGAATGGGTGCGCACCGCCATCGAGGAGGCGCCGGCGCTGGTGACGGCGGGGGTGGTGTTCACCGACATGGTCAGCGGGTTCTTCAGCCAGCGGATCGACCCGGCGCGCACCATCGACGTCGGGCAGTACCAAAGCACCGTCGCGGGCCAGGTTTTCGCGCCGCTCGAGATGGGTGCCGCGCTGGAGGCGCTGGCCGGCATTCTGGTTCGGCGCGGCATCACCTCCCCTGCGGTGGCGTCGCCACCGGCCGAGCCCCCGCCGCCGGCCCCGGCGCGTGATGAGCCGTTGACGCAACAGATGGTGTGGGACCGGCTTTGCGAGGCGCTCACACCGGGCAACGTGGTCCTGGCCGATCAGGGCACGTCGTTCTACGGCATGGCGGATCACATGCTGCCGCAGGGCGTCACCTTCATCGGTCAACCGCTTTGGGGCTCAATCGGTTACACGTTGCCCGCGGCGGTCGGGGCCGCGGTGGCGCATCCGGAGCGCAGGACGGTTTTGCTGATCGGCGATGGGGCCGCTCAACTGACCGTCCAGGAGCTCGGCGTTTTCTCGCGCGAGGGGTTGTCCCCGGTCATCGTTGTCGTCAACAACGACGGCTATACCGTCGAACGGGCGATTCACGGAAAGACGGCCCCCTACAACGACATTGTGAGCTGGAGTTGGACCGAGATCCCCCGGGCGCTGGGGGTGGCCAACCCTCTTGCGTTCCGGGCGCAGACCTACGGCGAACTCGACGACGCATTCACCGCGGCGGCCCAGCACCGGGACCGGATGGTGTTCGTCGAGGTCGTCTTGCCGCGCCTGGAAATCCCCCACCTGCTCGGCCAGCTCGTCGGGCCGATGTCACCGGAGGGCAGCGCACGCGGTTAGGTCGGCCGCGCCGTTCGGTCCGGGGCCGACGATCGCAGTAGCGCCTGAACGGTGCGCCGGCAACGCCCGCAATCGGCACCCGCCCCACACGCCTGCGCGACGTCCTTGGTCGTCGACGCCCCGGCCTCGACGGCCTCGGCGACCGTCTGGCTGGTGATGCCGTTGCACAAGCACACGAACATCGGGCGCGCTCAGTCCCCCTCGACGCGCATCATGTCGAAGAACTGCCCGACGAACAGCGGGGGGTAGGCCCCGACGCCGGCCCCCGACATCCATTGCGCCGCGGCGTCCGGGTGTTCGATCCACCGCCGCGCACCGTCCTCGTCGGGAAACTCCTGCAAGATCAGGACCTCGTGCTCGTCGTCAAAAGCCTGGAAAACCCAGGTCTTTCGGATGCCGGCGGCGGTGAACCTGTCCATTGCGGAGCTGACCCCCGCGGTCAAAGTCGACACGTCGTCGACGGAGGCGATCGCGCAGACCACCACGCCCGGCGCCCCCGGCGCGGCCGGCGGTTGCGGGATGAATCTCTCGACGATCTCGCCGGCGAAGACGGCCGGGATGTCCTCGACGCCGGCCGCGTCGAACCAATCGAAGAAGACCCGCGAGCGCAGCAGTTCCACGATGGGTTCGCGGCTGTGCACGCCGATCATCACGAGTACGCGCCCGTAGTCGTGGGTGGAGGTGTACACCAGCACGTGGTGGGCGCCGATGTCGGCGAGCGCGGCCTTGTTGCGCTCGAGCAGCGGCCATACCCGGCTGGGGTCCGGGACGCGATAATCCGACGCGATCATCATCGAGTGGATATCGCCCGTCGTCAACGTGACGGCCCTATACCGGGTTGAACGACGAAATCAGCCATCTGCCATTAGCTTTCGTCAGGGTGACCGACACGCTGCTGTTGGTGAACGTGGGCTCCGGCCGATCCTTGCTCTGCGTGCTCTGGTTGACGAACAACAGCACGACGGCCGAGCCGGGATGCAGCTCCGACACCGCGGCCCGAAGGACCACCGCGGTGGTCTTCACCGCCTTCTGCTTGGCGGCCGGGGCGACGATCTGCTGGGTGAATTGGTCGTAGTAGGACAGGAAGTCGCCGGTCAAATGCGACTTCGCCGAGGAAAAGTCGCGGTCGAGGGTGTCCGGGGAATACGACAGCACCGCCACCGTTCCCTCGCTGGCGGCCGAGATCGCGGCCTTGGCGGCGCCCGCATCGGTCGCCCGGTCGGGCCGGTAGGAAAACCAGTACAGGCCGCCGAGCAGTGCCAGCGACGCGACCACGAGCACCGCCAGCACCGCGGCGACAACCCTGCCCGACGAGCGCTTCTTCGCCCGCGCGGCGAACCGCTTCAGGCGACCCGACTCCTTGCCGTCATTGCCGGCGGCGTCGATGTCTTCGACGGCGTCGACATCTCCGGCGGAGTCGACGTCGGCCGGCTTTTCCGCGTCAACCGTTTCGTCGACCTCTGCGGCCTCGGCGGTCTCGTCGACGTCCGCGGTTTTCTGAGCCGATGTTTTGTCTGCGGTCACGGCACGAACTCGACTTTCGATATCTTGAGCTGGCCACCGTCGCGTGCGACCGTCACGATCAGCCGGTAGTTGCGCGGGTCCTGCTTGGCGCCAGCCGCATTCGTGACCTCGGAGGTGGAGGCAACCAGCACCACCGCCGAATCCCTGGTCATCGAGTCCAGTTCCACCGCCGCGGTCTGCACGCTGCCTTGCGAAACCACCTTCGACTGCTCCACGACCTTGGTGAAATCGTCGGCCATCTTCAGGAAGTCGTCCTTGAACGAGCCGGTGGAGTTCTCGAGGATGCGCTGCACCCCTTGTTTGGCGTTGTTGAAGTCCAGCGACGTCAGCGTCACGACTCCCTGGCGTGCCGCGGCGACGAATTCGGCCGCACGCTGGCGCTGCTGGACGGCATCGTGATGCTCTTTGATCATGTAGCCGCTGCCCGCCAGCGCGCCGAGGATAACGAGTATCGCCAGGCTGGCGGCGAGGGTGGACCAGCTGGGGCGGCGAAGACGCCCGGAGACGCGGCGCCGGCGTCGCGCGGGCTGCGCCGCGTCGGCGGACGCATCGGATTCGGCCTCCGCGACCGGCTCTTCGGTCTCGCCGGTTTCCGCATCGTCCGCGGTCTCGGTGGCGTCGGCCTGCGCCTCAGGCGGGGCGTCGGGCACCTCGGTCTCCACCGATGCCGTCGCGTCCGGCTCGGCCTCCGCGGGGACTTCTGCGACGGCCTTCTTCTCGGCTTGTTGCTTGGCTTCGGCGAGTTCGGCCTCGCGGCGCAACTGGATGGCCCGGGCGCGCGCACGCGCGGCGGCGGCAAGGGCCTCCGCTTCCGCCGCCTCCGCCTCGGCCTGGTCGGCCAGCGCCCGCATGTCGGCGGCGGTAGTTGGGATTTCGTCCTCGTTCACCGGAACCAGTTTCGTGTCAGCGGAGTCTTGGCGTGCCCCGCCACTCACCGCTCACCTGACCGATGCCGAGAGTGCTCGTGACTCAATCCAAAACTCCTCTACCGCTTGCTCGTCGTGGCAAGTGAGTGCCTAGCCGCCGACGGCCGGGAGACGACAGCCCGGCCGGGACCTGCTGTCTCCCAGCCGTCGGGCAACCCTACTCGGCACACGCATGGCCGCGCGAGCACCTGCGCCGATGTTCTTCCGCCCCGAAGGTCGTGCCAACTAGGAGAACAACGTTATCATTCTTTGCCAGCAACGCCATCGCGCTGGCGCCCAGGGGGCGCAAGAAAATGAGCGCAAGCTGGGGAAATGGGGTTCTCCGACATCGACGCCGCTCATCGGGTCGGTTCCAGGGGACCCGGATTGTCTGCTGGCGACGTTCGGTCTCAGTCGAGCACCGCGGTCGCCGCGCGGAGCTCGTGCAGTGCCTGACGTGCCAGCACGGTGAACGTTCGCCGGTTGGCGGGATCGCACCAGAGTGCGAAGGCGCGGTCAAACGCCAACACCCCGAGCTCGGCGGCCAGGCAGGCCGCAGGGTCAGCTATACCGCGGTTCGTGAGCGCCTCAGTCATGGCGACGGCGAGGTCGGCGCGCTTGAAAGCGGCGCGTTCCCGCAACTCACTATTGGCGGAGATCACCGCCTGTAGCCGAGGTCCGAACTCGCGCTGGGCCGGTGTGAACGCGGCCGTGGCGGCATCGAGGCCAGCCGCGACCGCCTCGAGCGGAGTGGCCGTGTCGGGTGCACCGGCGATGCCGTCGGTGAGCAACCGGCGGTGGATGTCCTGGCCGGCGAAGAGAACCTCGCGCTTGTCCGGGAAGTGCCGGAAGAATGTGGTCTTGGTCAACCCGGCCCGTTCGGCGATGTCGATGACCGTGGTGGCGTCATAGCCGTGTTCGGTGAACAGTTCGAGGGCCGCACGCGCCAATCGCTCCCGGGGATTTGGCTCCCACCGACCCATGGCAGCATCGTAGGTGATGTGACTTGGTTCCCTGCGTGCCCTCAGTGGCCGACGGCGTGGCCGACGGCGTTCAGGTACTCGACGACTGCGGCGGCAACCGCAGCGGGCTGTTCGGGGAACAGGGCGTGACTGGCATCGTCGATGACAGTGGTGGTGACTCGAGCGCCGTAGCGGGCGCGCATATCGCCCCATTCGTCGCGCGTGTGAAACGGGTCGAGGGCGGCGATGATCTCGAACACCGGCGCGTTTCCGGCGCCCCAATAGCGTGCGACGTCTGTGCGGCGCACGCAGTCCACTTGCATCGCCAGGGTTTCCGGATACCAGCCGGTGAGCCAGATCGAGGCGTCGTGATCGGGTGCGAAGAACGCCAGCCGCAACGCGGTCAGTCGGATCGCGTCGGGCAGCGTGGGGTCGCCGGCGCGCATGGGCGCTGAATTGATCTGCGGGGGAACGGTTCTCCCGGACGCGGCGGCCAGGATCACCGCGGCCACCTTGTCGGGGTGGTGCACGGCCGCGGCGCGGGCGACGAAGTTACCGAATGCGTGCCCGAGGATGACCGCGGGCCCGTCGGCCAAATCGTCGATCACCCCGGCGACATCATCCGCCATGTCGGCGAAGGTGACATCGCTCATCGGTCCGCAGGAGCCGTCGACGCCGCGCGGCTGTGGGCGCAGCACGCGGTACCCCGCGGCGACCAGCGACGCGGTCAAAGCGTCGAAGTCGCGCCCGGCGTCGCGGCCGTAGGACGGGATGACGACGACGGCGGGTCCGTTCCCGTCGACGCGGGTGTCGATCGACGCCTGCCCGGCCGCGACGACGTGCCGGCTCATGTGTGCGCCCCGCCCGTCAATCCTGTTGTGGCGAAGTCCAACTCCATGCGCAGCACGGCGGCGCGTCGAACGACCCCTTCGGGAGGGGCGGTGGTGCCGCCGTCGGTGGTCACGTAGGCGACCCGACCATGCTCGCCGTCCGCCCGTCCCCACGCGGCGCTGGACGGACCGACCAGGATGTCGTCGAAGGGGTCACCGGCGATGTGGCGGACCTCGCTGCCGTGCCGCGGCCGCAGCGGCACGCGGTCGATGGTGTTGGCGCGGTGCCTGGTGACGTAGGCGAACGCGGCCTGTTCGTCCAGGCAGAAGTCGTCGGCGTTGTCGATCGCGGCGACGAATTCCGCTGATTCCGCAGGGTTTAGCGTCGTCGGGTCGACAGCGACGCGCATGAAGACCTTTTGTGCCGTGGAGGTGTAGTAGAGGTAGCCGGTGCGCGAGCCGTAACGGACGCCGTTGACCCCCGGCTGCGGGGGCGGCGGCACCTCGCTGTCGGGGTCGAAGGCCATCGTGTCGTGGGCGAGCCACACGTGCGCGGTGGCGTGTCGCGCGTCGGGATCGAGATCGACCCGCCAGATCAGACCGGCGAAGCAGTCGGCGACCGCCAAAACCCCCGGCGCGAGCAGGCAGCTGCCGTTGAGTCCGCGAGCCCGGTCGTCGAAGGCGTAGACGGTCTCCGGCGACAGGGGCCGTCCGGGTGCCCAGTCGGTGAGATCGACTCTCGCCAGACAGGATTCACCGGTGGTGTAGGCGAGGGTCAGGTTGACGATGAATACGTCGGGCGCGACCTCGACGATCCCGGTGACCGGGTGATCGAAGCTGTGCACCAGCACCGGCTCGACGAGCGCGCCCGACCGGGGCGCGGGCACCCACCAGAGTTCGCGTTGAAGAACGGCGGTGATCAGCAGCGAGCCGTCCGCGCGCACCGCGAGGTTCTCCAGAAAGTACTTCTGGGGAAAGTGGGCCACCGGGGTAAGCGTCACGGTGGGCAGGGGTGGAAGAGACATGGTGGTCCTCGATGGTCAGTGGTGGTCGGGCGCTGGAATCGCGAAGGCGTTGAGGATGCCGCACACGGTGTGATAGATGCCGGTCAGCATGGTGATGTCGAAGACACCCGCGGGCCCGAACCGTTGCGACGCTTGGTCGTACAGCGCGTCGTCGACGTGATGGGTGGCGGACAGCGCGCGAGCCAGGCGATGGGCGGTCCTCTGTTCGTCGGTGAGCGCCTCGGGCTCGGTCCCGGCAACCAGTTCGGCGATCACCGACTCCGAGAGTCCGGCGTGAAGGGCCACGGCGGAGTGGGCGTAGAGCTCGTAGGGCGCGCGCCACACGGAACCGACGGTGAGGATCACCACCTGCCGGGTACGCTCGTCCAGCGACGTGCAGTGCTGTTCGGCCGCTTGCAGTTTCAGGAATGCCGCGGACATGCCGGGGTTGAGCAGGCTCGGATTGAACGGCCCGATCAGGCGCCCGTCAACGGTGGCCGCCGCGAATCCGCTGCGCCGCGCCCATTTCACGGCGGTGGTCGTGATGTCGTCGAACAACTCCCGCGCCGCGCCGTCGACAGCCACCCGGTCGGCCAGGGCCAAGCGGCCACCCAGGCCATGTGCGGGGCCGCTCACTGGTCCAGCCCACCGGCGTTGGCCGGCACGTCGAAGGCGGCCAGCGTCATGCACACCATGGTGAACCAGCCCAGCAGCACCGCGACGTCGACGATGCCCGCGTCCCCCAAGAGGTCCCTGGCGCGCCGGTACAGGCCCGTCGGCACCACCCGCGGCGCGACCAATGCGGACGCCAACTCGTAGACCACCTGCTCTCGCGGGTCGTCGAACGACACCGGCAATCCACTGATGAGCGCTTCGACCCGCCGCGGGCCGAGGCGGGCGGCGCGTTCGGCAATGATCTCGTGCTCGTAGGTGGCGTACGCGCTGCGCCATTGCGCGGTGACGACGAGGGTGGCGATCTCGATCTCGGCCTTGCTCAACGTGGAGCGCCGCTGAAAATAGGCGCCGGTCGGCGCGATCGTCATGGACAACGCCGGATTGGCCAGCCAGATCCTGTGCGGACCGGGCACCAATCCTCGCAGCTCGCGGGTGAACTCGTAGGCCTGTTTCATGGCCGGGTCCATCTGGTCGACCGGTGTCTCCACGAAACGCCCGAACGTGCCGAAGTCGCTTGCCTCACTCATCTCGTCTCCTCCGCTGCTGGTCGACTCGGATAACGCGAACGAACATTCACTTTTTATAGTGCGCCCGTTGTCCCTTGCTGTCAAACACGAATGCTCGTGCTTTTTTATGCTATGCTGGGGTTCATGCCGAAAGTCACGCCCGAATACCGCGCGGAGCGGCGCGCACACATCATGGCGGCCGCGCGTCGCTGCTTCATCCGCAACGGATTTCACGCCGCCTCGATGCACGACCTGGTCGAGGAAGCGGGAATGTCCTCGGGTGCGGTCTACCGCTACTTCCCCAGCAAGGACGCGGTCATCGAGGCGATCGCCGCGGACAACCTGGAGCAGGTCGTCGCCGTCATCGGACAATCCATCGAGGGCGGCGCAAGCCCACAGGCGGCCATCGCGACGGTGCTCGACTTCGTGACCCTCCGCCACGGTGAGGATGGCTTCGCCGCGATCGCCCTGTTGGTCTGGTCGGAAGCCCTGCGCAACCCGACGCTGGCGACACACCTGCGCAACGCCATCGCCTCCGCGTTCGCCACGTTGAGCGCCGGCGCGCATCGTCAATCCGACGGCCAACTCGATCCGACCGCCTTGGCGGACCTGTTGTTGTGCGTGCTGCCCGGCTATCTCATGCGGTTGGCCCTGGGCGGACACGAGGCCGTCGAGAACATTCCCACCGCCATCGAGAAGGTGCTCAACGTTCCCGAGCGCTCACCGGCACCAGCGTAAGCATTTCCACCAGAACAGCTTTCGATAAATACCTATCGCTCTACGCGATGGGCCGAGCAATCGACGAACCAATGAGCTTCCGCCACAGATGAATTAGATGGAAAGATACCGCGAAGACTCCAGAAATGCCGGAATATCGGCCGCGCACATGTAGTTGGGGGTGGGTATGAAAGCAATCGGTTACACCGAGTTCGGTGGCCCAGAAGTACTGCGGGCCTTGGAGTTACCGGAGCCCCATGCCGGGCCCGGGCAGGTCCGGGTACGCGTGCACGCGGCGGCGGTCAATCCCGCCGACACGGCGGCACGGTCGGGATGGATGAAACGCCACTATCCGCCAGATACCCTCCCGGGAGGCCGCTATCCCGATCCACCGTACGTGACGGGCTGGGACTTCTGCGGTGTTCTCGACGAGGACCCCGACGGTGGTTCGATCGGCATTGGCGAGCGAGTCATCGGACTCACGCTGAGCCCGATGGGCAAGGTCGGCGCGTACGCCGAATACGTCGTGACCGATTCCAGGTCGGTGGTGCGGACGCCGAGCGACGCCACAACCGTTGCGGCGTCCACTCTTCTGATGAATGCCGTGACCGCCTACGCGATGCTCGAGGCGCTCGCCGTTCCCGCCGGCGGCACCGTCGCGGTGACCGGTGCGGCCGGAGCCCTGGGGGGCTACGCGATCGAATTGGCCAAATACCAAGGGCTGCAGGTGGTTGCCGACGCCGCCGAGACCGACGACGCACTCGTCAAACAATTGGGGGCAGACGTCGTCGTCCGCCGCGGTGACGGACTTGCCCAACGCATTCGCGCGGTGATGCCCGCGGGGGTCGACGGTGTTGTGGACGCGGCGCTCTATACCGACGCCATCGTTCCGGCCGTCCGCGACGGCGGCTCGGTCACGTCGGCCCGCCAGCATGTTGGCCCCAGTCAGCGATCAATCCGCTGGCACGTGGTTTCGGTCACCGAGCACATCTCGCGCACCGATGTGCTCGACACCCTGCGCGACCTGACGGAAGCCGGCACCCTGACCCTGCGTGTGGCGGACACCCTGCCCGCCGAGCGGGCCGCCGACGCACACCGGCGACTGGAAGCCGGCGGACTCCGCGGCCGCCTGGTGCTCACCTGGTAGCTCGAGCCGCCTGCGGCGCGGCTCATTGCCTGCATCGCTGAACGACTATTGGGAGGAATTCCGATGGCAGACGACGCCGTCGACATCTCAGGCCTGCTCACACCACTGACAGTGAGATCGGTCCGGTTGCCGAACCGGTTCGCCCTGGCCCCGATGACCCGATACGCCACGCCGGACGGGGTGCCCACCGCGGAGTACCCAGGATATTTCCGGCGGCGCGCAGCCGGCGGCATGGGCCTGCTGATCACCGAGGCGACACTGATCCCCGATCCGAGTACCGCGCTGGACCTGGATATGGCCAGCTACTTCCGCGACGAGGCGAAAGAGGTGTGGAGAACCGTGGTCGAAGGAGTACACGACGAAGGCGCGGCGATCTTCTCGCAATTACTCCATGCCGGGGTGTACCGGGGACCGAACCCAGCAGTGTTCCCCGATGTCCCGGCCGCGAGTCCGTCCGGAATCGACTTCTACGGTGAACCGGTCGGGAAACCACTCTCTACCAACGACATCGACAGAATTTACGGCAACTACGTGCGGGCGGCCCGCAACGCGCAGTGGGCGGGGTTCGACGGCATCGAAGTGCACGGCGCCCATGGATACCTACCGGACCTGTTCCTGTGGGGCCGCACCAACCGGCGCGATGACCGCTACGGGGGTGCGTTGCGGGACAGGACACGGTTTGCCGCCGAACTGATCACGGCGCTGCGCGCCGAACTGGGACCGCAGACACCGATCAGCTTCCGCTTCTCCCAATGGAAGGCCGACCTGTATGACGCGAGGCTCGTCAACAGCCCGCACGAGTTGGAAGCGCTCCTGCGCCCGCTCGCCGAAGCCGGTGTCGACATCTTGCACCCGTCAACGCGCCGGCACTACCAGCCGGCCTTTCCCGAACGCAGCGGCACAGACGGCCAACTGAGTCTGGCGGGATGGACCAAAAAGGTCACCGGACTGCCCACCATCGTCGTGGGATCGATCGGGCTCACCAAAACCATTGAAGGCCAGGGCAACACCCCCGACGGGCACGCCGACATCGCCTCACTGCAAACACTCGTCGAGCAATTCGAACGCGGCGAATTCGACATCGCCGCCATCGGCCGGGCCGCCCTGGCCAACCTCGACTTCGTCGACAAGGTCCGCGCCGGACGGGACGACGAGCTGATCCCCTACAACGAGCACCGACACAAACTCACACTCTGCTGACATCGAAAGCTGTCGGATAGAAAGGAACTCGACCATGCAGGTGTACCGATTCGACGGCGCCGGCGGGCTCGACGGATTGCGGATGCGCGACGAACCCGTCCCGTCACCGCAGCGAGGAGAACTGCTGCTTCGCATCAAGGCTGTCGCACTGAATTACCGGGACATCGCAATCCCGCTGGGTCGCTACGTGCGCGACAGCAGGCCGGGCCTGGTGCCGTGCAGCGATGCCGCCGCCGAAGTCGTCGAGACCGGTGAGGGCGTCGACGACCACCGGCCGGGCGACCGGGTCGTCAGTGCCTTCCACCCCCGGTGGTTCGGCGGCCCGATGCCGGCCACCGCGAACTCCGACAGCTACGGCAGTGGGCAGGACGGGTGGCTCACCGAATACAAGGTGGTCTCGCGGGAAGCGGTCGTCGGCATCCCCGCGGCAATCCCCGACGAACAGGCGGCGACGCTACCCTGCGCCGGGGTAACGGCGTGGAACGCGCTCGGCGGACCCACGCCGGTGCGGGCGGGCCAGACGGTGCTGACCCTTGGTTCGGGTGGGGTTTCGGTGTTCGCGTTGCAACTGGCCAAGATCTTGGGCACCCGCGTCATCGCGACCACCTCGAGCGCGCGAAAGGCCGAGACACTGCGCGCCCTCGGCGCCGCGGAGGTCATCAATTACCGCGACAACCCCAAGTGGGGCGAGCAGGTTCGTGACGTGACCGAAGGGCGCGGTGTGGACCGCGTCGTCGAGGTCGGCGGGCCCGCCACCATCGAGCAGTCGTTGCGGGCGGTCGCCGCGAACGGGGAGGTGACGCTGATCGGTTTCCTCAGCGACGACAACCCCGGCATCGACTATTTCCTCCTGAAGGGCAGTGGCGCGACAATGCGCAGCATCACGGTCGGCGACCGGACCGACTTGCAGGCACTCGTCCGTGCCGTGGTTGCGACGGGCCTCACACCGGTCATCGACGGAGTCTTCGATTTCGAAGATGCCAAATCGGCGTTCGAGCGGCTGCGCGATGGCAAGCACGTCGGCAAGTTGGTCATCCGGGTCGGCTGAGGCCGAGAATGCCTCGCCGCCGGGGCCGACACCGAAACCGGCACCGCGCCGCTTTTCCGGGTGATGTGACTTGGTTCCGTCACGGTGTTAGGGTGATGGAACCGAGTCACATCACTCTTCGTCCCAACCTCGGGCCCGAATTACGCCAGCGGAGGATTCACGATGCGCGTCTTCGTCACCGGACCCAGTGGCCACATCGGCTCCGCTGTGGTTCCGCAGCTGCTCCGAGCCGGACATGAGGTGGTCGGGCTCGCCCGGTCCGACACCTCGGCAGATGCTGTGAAAGCACTCGGCGCCAACGTCTTTCGCGGCGCCCTCGGCGATCTCGACGGGTTGCGCGACGCTGCCGCAGGGGCAGACGCGGTGATTCATCTCGCGTTCGATCACGCCGCGGTAGCCGCCGGAGACCTGGCCGGTGCGGCAAGCGCAGACCTGGCCGTCGTGCAGACCTTCGGCCAGGCCTTGGCCGGCGCCGGCAAGACCTCGATCGGGGTCGGCGTGACGCGTAGCGGCAGTACCGACAGCGATGAGGCGTTGAGCGCCAACCCCCGCTCGGAAATCGCTCGTACGGTCGCCTCGCTCGCCGAGGACGGTGTGCGGTCAGTGAACGTGGGGATCCCGCCGGTAGTGCACAGCAGTCGCGATCAGCGGGGTTTCGTCCCGATGCTGATCGGGATCGCGCGGGGCACAGGCGTTTCCGGCTACGTCGGAGACGGGAACAATAGGTGGCCCGCCGTTCACGCCCTCGACCTCGGCACGCTCTTCCGGCTCGCCCTGGAAGACGCCCCAATCGGATCTCAGCTGCCCGCCGCGGCCGAGGAGGGCATTCCGGTACGCGAGATCGCTGAGACCATCGGCCGCCACCTGGGTATCCCCACCGCGAGCATCCCTGCCGAGCGGGCCGCGGACCACTTCGGAACCTTCGCCCCCTTCATATCGCTCGACCTCACACTGTCCGGCGCGCACAGCCGAAACCTGCTGGGCTGGGAGCCCATTCATGCCGGGCTGCTCGCCGACCTCGAGCAGGGTCACTACTTCACGACATGACCCCGGCTGCCCGATGGGGGCTCGCCCAGATCGCGTCTTTGTGCGGCCGGGTCTAACGCAGGCGGTCCTTGATGACCTTGCCCGTGGCGTTGAGGGGCAACGCCTCGAGGAACTCGACCGTGCGCGGCACCTTGAAACCCGCCATGCGCTCACGGCACCAGCCGATCAATTCCTCGGCGCCCACCGCGCCTTTCGCGACGACGAAAGCCTTGCCCACCTGTCCCAGCCGCTCGTCGGGCACCCCGATGACCGCCGCCTGCGCGACGGCCGGGTGCTTCATCAGGAAGCCCTCGATCTCGGCCGGATACGCGTTGAACCCGCCGACGATGTACATGTCCTTCTTGCGCCCGATGACGCGCAGCCGGCCGGCGTCGTCGAAGTTGCCCAAATCGCCTGTGTGCAGCCAGCCGTCGGGGTCGATCGCCTCGGCAGTAGCCGCCGGGTCGTCCAGGTAGCCCTGCATGACGCCGTAGCCTCGGACCAGCACCTCGCCGTCGTCGGCGATGCGCACCTCGACGCCCTCGCACGGCAGCCCGGCGGTGGTCGCGACATCCTCGAAGGAGTCGCCGGGCCGCGACAAGGTCACGTTGCCCGCCTCGGTGAGCCCGTACCCGGTCATCAACGTCTGGAACGGCAGCTCGTCATGGATGCGCCGGACCAGCTCGACGGGGATGTCGGCGGCGCCGGTGACGCCGGCGCGCAACGTGGCAAGCCTGGACTTGTCGGGAACCGTCAGCAAGGAGTGGTACAGCGTCGGCGGCCCGGGCAGCATCGTGATGCCTTCGCCGTCAATGAGATTCACCACCGCGTCGACGTCGAACAGCGCTACGGGCAGCATCGTCGCGCCGCGCAGGAAGGACGTGACGAGTCCTGCCTTCAGGCCGAACGTGTGGAAGTACGGGTTGATCTGCAGGTACCGGTCGCCCTTGCGCAGGTCCGCGAGCGTCGCCCACTCCTCGTACATGCGCAACGTTTGACCGTGATTCATCATCGCGCCCTTGGGGCGCCCCGTCGTGCCCGAGGTGAAGATGATGTCCGAGATGTCGGTGCCGTCCACCGCCCGCTCGAACGGGGAACCGCCGGAAAGGAAGTCGGACTTCACATCGATGACCGGTATCCCCGCGGGCGCAACGTAGTCCTGGTCCAGAAATCCTTTTTGCACCAGGACGGCCTTGGCGCCGCTCCGCGCGATGACGTCACCCGCTTCCTCGGTCTTGAACCGGGTGTTCACCGGCACCAGCACACCGCCGGCGGTGAGCAGTCCGAACGCCGCGATGATCCACTCGGCCGAGTTCGGTGCCCAGATCGCGATCCGATCGCCCTTGTCGACACCAAGGTCAGCGAAAGCCCCTGCGGCGCAACGGATCCGCTGGACGACTTCCGTGAATGTCAAGCGCAACGGACCGTCAACGACGGCTTCCGCGTCGCCGAACCGGTCCGCCGCGCTCAAGACCATCTCGGGGATGGTCCGCCACTCAGGTTCGATTGGCCGCCTGCTAGACGTCACACCGTGACGAGTCGACCGAGGTTGCCGCCCATGATCTTTGCCTGGTCGTCGGCGGACAGGTGCGACAGCGCGTTGACGTAGAAGGTCGGCTCGGCCAGCCCTTCGGGGTGCGGCCAGTCGGAGCCGTACAACACCCGGTCCACGCCGACGAGGTTGACCAGGTCGTCGATGCCGTCCTCGAAGAACGGGCTGACGTGAATGCGGCTCTTGACCATCTCGACGGGGTCGCTCGGGAAGACTTCCGGGGCCTTGCGGTAGACCTCCGCGAGGCCGTCCAGCAACGGGGTCATCCACTTCGAACCGGCCTCGACGATCGCCACCTTCAGCTTCGGGTGGCGGTAGAGCGCGCCGTGGATCACCCACGAGCCCACCGCGTCCTGGATCGGCCGCCACTCGTTGAGGATGCCCATCGCATTGGTCTGGAACGGCAGCATCTCCTGCTCGGCGCCGTCCCACTCGGAGGTGTACCGGGAGTAGCCGCTGTCGCTGGAGTGCATGCCGACCAGCACGTCGTGCTCGACGACCCGCTCCCAGAACGGGTCGAACTCGGGCGTCGCGAACGACCGCGGACCGCGGAAGCCGGGGACGGGAGCCGGCCGGACCAGGATGCAGCGGGCACCGCGCTTGACCGCCCACTCCAGCTCCTCGATCGCCTTCTCGACGATCGGCAGGGTGATGACCGGGGTGGTGAAGATCCGGTTCTGGTAGTTGAAGCCCCAGACCTCATCCAGCCATTCGTTCAGCGCATGGATCAGGACGTGGATGGCGACCGGGTCGTCGCGCAACCGCTCCTCGAGCAGGCTGGCGAGCGTCGGGAACATCAGGGTGCGGTCCAGACCCAGCTCGTTCATCTTCTCCAGCCGCGGACCTGGCTCGAAGAACGCCGGGATCGCGCGCATCGGCTCACCGAACAGCTCGCGCTTGCTCTTGCCGTCCGGGTTGCCGTACTTGAAGTATTCCTCCCACGCGCCCGGCCGGGCGACGACCTCGAAGGTCGGGTTGGGAATGTAGTTGCTGATGTGGCCGCGGATCGCGATCTTGGTGCGGCCGTTGATCTGCACGTACTGGACGAAGTCCTTGTACTCCTTGGGCAGGAACTTGGTCAACGCCTCCGGCGGCTCGTAGAGATGGTTATCCGCGTCAAAGATCGGAAACGGGACGTCCTCCCGGTGCGACAACTGGCCCATGAAATCCTCCTTCGCAATTTACGAGAATACTATTCTCTACGGGCGGACGACCGCAACGGGGCCCCACCTTTCAAGGCTCGGGCCGTGTTAGTCAGCAGGTCGCGATGATTTTGAACGTCGCGGAAGCCGCTTCGCCCGGCTTGTCGGTCTTGTAGCCGTTGGCGGTGCCGGTGATCGTGAATTTGTCGCCACTGAGGCTCATGTCCGCATTGCCGCCGTCATGTGCCGAGTACATACCGGTGAACCCGCCCAGATTTTGGATGCGGACCGACTCGGCGGTCAGCGGCTCGGCTCGCTGATCGATCACCACCTTGGCCCCGGCGAAATCGCCGCCGATGTCGATCGTCCGGTACCACTCCAACTGGCTGCATTTGACCACATGGATGTTCGCGTCGTTTCCGTTGACGGTCACCGACGCTGCGCTGGAGATGGGGCTCTGCGGCTTTGGGCTGCATGCGCCCAGCCCGGCCACGGCAAGCGCCGCGGCCGCTACCACCACGATTCGGTTACGCACCTGGCCACCTCAATCCTCGGCGACGAACTTCTGGACCTGCTGCGATGATGTTATTCTCCCCGAAAGAGAATGCCAATATCGGTAATTCGCGGCTTTTTCCCTGGAGCGATGACGCATGGTGGACCTCGAGTTCGATGGCGGGCTGGCGGTGCTCACCATCGATCGCCCGCACGCGCGCAATGCCATCGCGCTGGACACCATGGAGCAGCTGGAGAAGGCGATCGACGCCGCGGCGGGCGCGCGCGCCTTGGTCGTCAAGGGCGCGGGCGACCGGGCTTTCGTCTCGGGCGGTGATCTCAAGGAGCTGAGCGCGCTGCGCACCGAAGAGGACGCCGCGGCCATGGCCAGGCGGATGCGGTCCATCTGCGATCAGCTGGCGGCGTTTCCGGCGCCGGTCGTCGCCGCGCTCAACGGCCACGCCTTCGGCGGCGGCGCCGAATTCGCCGTCGCCGCCGACATCCGGGTCGCCGCCGACGACATCAAGATCGCCTTCAATCAGGTGACGCTGGAGATCATGCCGGCGTGGGGCGGCGCCGAACGACTGGCCGCGATTGTCGGCAAGAGCAAGGCATTGCTCCTGGCGGGGACGGGAACCGCCCTCGACGCCGCGGAGGCGGAGCGGATAGGCCTGGTGGATCTGGTGTTTCCGCGTGCCTCGTTCGATGAAGGCTGGCGGTCGGTCGCAATCTCGCTGGCCCGCCATCCGGCGGCCGAGATAAAACGGGTAATCAGCGGCGTTTCCCCTGATGAAGCGATAGCATCCTTTGCACGGCTGTGGGTTGCCGACGCCCACTGGCAGGCCGCAGAACGGGTGATGAACCGCACCGCCAGTCCGCGCCCGGCAGCCGAAGGAGCGACATGACGAGCACCGCGAAGAAACTGTTGGGCGTTGGCGCGGCGATCTTGATGGCGCTGACGGGCCTGCTGGTGAACACCGGGCGGGCGCACGCCGACCCGGTCTGGCACCAAGTCGTGTACGTCGTCTCGTCCAGGAACCCGGCCTACGTCGACATCTTCTATCAGGATCAGGACCCGACGGTCTTCTCCGACTACAGCCACAACCCATACGCGTTCACCCCGCAGGTCCACGCCGATGTCGGCCCCGGTAAGCCGTGGGTTCAACCGGTCAACCTCTTGAACCCGGATCAGTGGGCGATGGTCACGGTCACTACCGGGCGCGAACCGGGGGACCCCGGCATTCAATGCGACCTGTCGGTCGACGGCAAGGTTGTCGTGTCCAAGGTTGGACCCAAGGGCGCGCTCTGTTCGCTGCGGACCTGGTGAACCACCCAGGTGGGCGGCATCCCTGCAACGGGCTGCGGCTCGCCTTCCAGCCGGCGCAGGTAAGTCTCGACCAGCTCCAAGGTTTCGGCGTGGCCGCCGGATATGCCCACCGCCTGCTCGAGAACCAGGAACCGCGACAGGCTGGTCATCAGGACCGTCCACACCACCGGCGGCACGTCCTCGCGCTCGGCGCCGTAGCGCTGCAGGGCGGCGCCCACCGCCAGGCGTTGTTCCTCGCGGAAGCGTTCCGCGTAGTAAGCGATTTCGGCTCGCATCTCCTTGCGATGGTTGGCCAGCGCCATGAACTCCATCGAAATCCGGGTGAAGCCCGGGTCGGTGCCGAACCTCCACAACGCCCACAGCGGCTGGGGGCATTGCAGCGCTCGCGCCTGCGCTTGCAGCCCTTCTTCGGCGCGGCGGCGGAAGACCTCGAGGAACAGCTCGTCCATGGTGCGGAAGTAGTAGTGCACCAGTTGGGGTTTCAGCCCCGCCCGGCCGGCGAGCCGACGCGAGGTGACGGCCGCATAGCCCTCTTCGAGCATCAGCTGTTCGGCCGCGTCGAGCAGCAGGCCGCGGTTCTTGGCGTCCGGCGCCCCGATCCTGCGGGCCACGGAAGCAGGTGTCATGCCTTGACTCCATACCCTCGACGCACTCGCGACATCCCAGTGTCGACCATGCCTGATCGTAGCCAGATCGTCGCGCCTCCCATGCGCGGCGATCTTGACCCTGACAATACCGCCATGCTAAGCAAGTGCTCAGCACTTTGTGGATAATGGACACCTGACTCGGGCGGCGCAGAGTCTCGCCGCTGACCGATCATTCGGCCGAGAGCCGCTCTTGGAGGCATGCACGACATGAGCAACTTCGACACGATCGACTTCTTCACCGATCAATCGCTGGTGCCCGATCCCCACCCCTATTTCGACTACCTGCGCAGCCAGAATCCGGTGCTGCGGCTGCCGCATCATGGGGTCGTCGCGGTCACCGGCTACGAGGAGGCCACCGAGGTCTACAAGGATCCCGACACCTTCTCGAACATCGTCGCGCTCGGCGGGCCGTTTCCCCCGCTGCCCTTCCAGCCCGAGGGCGACGACATCAGCGCCCAGATCGATGAGCACCGCAGCTACTTCCCGATGAACGAGCACATGGTGACCATGGACCCGCCGGACCACACCAAGGCCCGGTCGGTGCTGGCCAAACTGCTCACCCCGAGCCGGCTCAAGCAGAACGAGGAGTTCATGTGGCGCCTCGCCGACCGCCAGCTCGACGAGTTTCTGGTCAACGGCGAGTGCGAGTTCATCAGCGAATACTCAAAGCCGTTCGCCACCTTGGTGATCGCCGATCTGCTCGGCGTCCCGGAGGAGGATCACAAGGAGTTCCGCGTGGTATTGGGCGCCGACCGCCCCGATGCGCGGGTGGGCGCCCTCGACCATGAGAGCGTCGGCATCAACCCGCTGGAATGGCTCGACGACAAGTTCTGCTCCTACATCGAGGACCGGCGGTCCGAACCGCGCAACGACGTGCTGACCTCGTTGGCGACGGCGAAATACCCGGACGGGTCCACACCCGAAGTCATCGACGTGGTCCGTAGCGCCACCTTCCTTTTCGCCGCCGGGCAGGAAACCACCGCCAAGCTGCTCAGCGCCGCGCTCCAGGTGATCGGTGACCGGCCCGACATACAGCAACAGCTGCGCGACGACCGCAGCCTCATCCCCGGGTTCATCGAGGAATCGCTGCGGATGGACAGTCCGGTGAAAAGCGACTGCCGCCTGGCCCGCAGGGCCACCACGGTCGGCGGCATCGACATTCCCGCCGGCACCGTCGTCATGGTGCTACCGGGCGCGGCCAACCGCGACCCGCGGCGGTTCGACACCCCGCACGAGTTCGACCTCCGCCGCAAGAACGTCCGCGAGCACATGGCGTTCGCGCGTGGCGTGCATTCGTGTCCGGGCGGCCCGCTCGCCCGGGTGGAGGGCCGGGTCTCCATCGAACGCATCCTGGACCGGATGGGCGACATCAAAATCAACGAGGTCAAACACGGGCCGGCCGACGACCGCCGGTACACCTACGAGCCGACGTACATCCTGCGCGGGCTGAGCGAACTGCACCTGACCTTCACGCCGGGTTAAGGTCCGCTGCCGATCTGCTCGAAGATCCCGGAGAACTCGAACGGGGTCTGTGCGATTCCGCTGCCGTCGACGGCGTCGACGGCGCCCAACGTTCCCGTGATGTCGCGGGGGAGCTCCCACATGGACAGCTCGCCGATGTTGTTCTGCTGGGCGAAGGTGGTCAGCTGCTGCGCGTTGGCAAGACTGAAGATCTCGCTCGGGTCGTCGTTGATTCCGATCAGGGGCGTCACCCCGAGCATGTGCCACACCTGCTGGCTGGTCATCGACGGGTAGAGCGTCATCAACTGGCCGTGGGTGGCCGTCGCGGCGTCGATCGCATACACCCCCATGCCGGGGTTGCCGGCCTGGTCGAAGCCGTTGCCGTAGTCCATGGCCATGACGTTGACGCGGGATACGTCCACGCCGTTGGCGGCCGCGATCTGCAGCACGTTCAACCCGCCGCCCTGCCCGGCGACCAGACCCGTGGGCAACACCGGAAGCGTGTACGAGACCGTCACCGGCGTGCCGTTGGCGGCCTCCTGCTGCTGCAGCATCGCGATCGCCTTCGCCTGCGTGGTCAGCGCGGGAGTGTTGGACTGCAACGCGCCTTCGACGTCGAAGTCCAGGTTGTAGATCTTGTACGTGTTGACCACCGACAAATAGTCCTGCTCCAGCGCGGTGGGGGTCTGACCATTGACCGCGGACAGATCCGTGCCGGCCTCGCCGCCGAAGGAGATCGCCCCGGCGATGCCCGCGTTGTGCATGTTGGCGATCTGGTTGTTGATGTACGAGATCTGCGAGCCGCCGTTGATGTCGTACGCCGAATAGCCGCCCCAGGACGGTTGACCGTTCGGGTCCGCGGTGATGAAGGCGAGCGTGGCGTCCTTGACTCCGGCGTGGCCGGCGGACGAGAAGTCGTATCCGTTGGGCCCGGGGTAGAGCGTCACGTCGACATAGGGCGAGTACACGCCCGAGGAGGTTCCGCCCGTGCCGCCGCCCCCGCCGAGGCTGGTGCCATCGTGGCCCTTGGTGCCATTGGCCCCCGCGTGGCCCAACATTGCCGAACCCTGGCCACCGGCCCCGCCCGCGCCGCCGGTGCCCCCGACCGCCCCGCTGCCGCCGTCACCGCCGTTGCCGCCGATACCGCCATTTCCGTAGAAGAGGCCACCGGTGCCGCCGGCGCCGCCCGCCCCTCCGTTGCCGCCGTTGACGCCTGGAGTGCCCGCGGCACCGACGGTGCCGGGTCCACCGGCACCACCCTGGCCGCCGGTGCCGAACAGTCCCGCGTCGCCGCCTCGGCCGCCGGGCTTACCGGCAGCGCCGGATCCGCCCCTGCCGCCGTCGCCGACCAAAAGCCCACCGGGACCGCCGTTTTGGCCGGTTCCCGGCGCCCCGTCCGCGCCGTTGCCGATCAACGGCCGGCCCAGCAGCGCGTTGGTGGGCGCATTGATCAGGCCCAGCACATCCTGTTCCAGGCTCGACAACGGTGAGGCGTTGGCGGCCTCGGTGGCCGCATACGAATTCCCCGCGCCGTTCAACGCCTGCACGAACTGCTGATGGAAGGTCGCCGCCCGCGCGTTGAGCGACTGGTAGGCCTTCGCGTAGGTAGAGAACAGCGACGCGATGGCCGCCGACACCTCGTCGCCGGCGGCGGGCATCAGGGCGGTGGTTCCCACCACGGCGACCGCATTAGCCTCGCCGAGCGTCGAACCGATGCCGGCCAGCTCCGAGGCCGCCGCTGCCACCAGCGCCGGTGCCGCGATCAGAAACGTCATGGTTGCCACCCGCCTGTCGGCGTATCACGCGATCTGGCAAATGTTATTTCCGCGGACAAATCACCAAAGTCGGCGCGAGATAAGCGTTATTCAACCGTTACAAACGGCGTATATCTCCATGACAGAGCGGGCACCCGCGTCTAGCGCGTTGACATTTTGCGCGCTATCGGAACGCCATTCCGGAGAAGTAGCAGGCCAGCAGACTCACCGCGATCAGTATCACCCAGGCGTCCGTCAGGCGGCACAGCAAGGCGGGCGCCTGTCTGACTTCCATGAACTCGCGAAAGATGATGCGCACCTTGATGACTGCGATCACGATGACGCTCGACGTGACCGCCGCGCTGGGGCCGGCCGAACGATCCACCGAGTGATCGATCACCAGGTATCCCAAGGTGAGCGACGCCAGCACCACCCAAACAACCAACAGCCGTTTGTTGAATGTGATCACCTGTCACCTCACCACGTACAACAGCGCGAAGATGAGTACCCAGAGGAAGTCGACGGTGTGCCAATAGGTGGCGCACGTTTCGATGTTTTTCTGGAGCTCCCGCTCCTGGCGGGCCCGGCTTCGAAGTTGGTAGACGATCACACCGAGCACCACAAAGCCGATCAGCAGGTGCACGAAATGGATCCCGGTCAGGAAGAAGTAGTAGGTGAAGAAGTCGTTGCTGTCCAGGCCGTTTCCCATGCGGACCAACCGGTACCACTCGAACACCTTGAAGCAGAGGAACACAGCGGCGAATGCGGCCGTGACGACGACGTCGCGCAGCGCCGCTCGGTACGCGCCGGCGCGTGACGACTGGACACACCGCGCCACCGACCAGGAACTCAGCAACAAGACCAACGTGTTGCAGACCCCGATACGCAGGTCGAGCTGCTCCTGAGAGTGCAGGAAGAGCTCCGGGCTTCGGCTGCGGTAGAACAGGTAGAAGCCGAAATACCCTGTGAAGACGAGTGTTTCGAACAGGACGAAGGCCCACATATCGGGCTGGCCCGGGACGAACCTGGCGCGTCGGCTCTTCTCGGCCACCTCGGTCATCACGCGGCCACCGTTTTCCGGGCGAGGGCGGGTAGCGGCCCGGTACCGAAGTCCTCGCGCTGGATCATGCGAAACAACATGACGATGAAAGTGACTTGGTAGACGCCGAATACGACCATGTCCAGCCACCACGCGATCTGGCCGTTCCATGCCAATACGCCACGGCGGAAGATCCAGCACGGCGCCACGACGACCTCGGTGAGCGCATTGCACAGGTTGAGGTAGCCGAACCACTTGGGGAAGACCCGATTCTTGTCGAGCAGGATCGCGAGCATCCAGATCAGCGAGCCGATCAGGAAAACCCCCATGGTTCCGTCGAAGGACAAGAAGGCGAAGTCGTAGAGCCAACCGATCGCTTCCGGGTCTCGCTCGGGTCGCAGCGTCCCCACGATCAGGGCGATATTGAGCAGCAGCATGCCGGGAACCGCGCTGAGCGAGTAGATGATCAGATACGAATACGCGAACGCCGGGCTGACCGACATTCGCCGCATCGAGTACGCGATGAGGGCGTTGTTGATCGCGATCATGCCGCTGACGGCGAAGATGACGCCGAAGCCGACGGGGATCCCGAGGTGGCGTTCGTGAAACCAGTGCACCTGCGTCGCGAGGTCCCAGGTGGGCTGCGGCGGCGGCTGGACCTGCGCGATGATGAAGAACACCGGGAAGAACAGGTTGTAGAAGACGACGAGCACCCCCCAGGCCAGCCACAGCTCGCGCTTGGGGCCGTGCCACAGGTGCCAACCGATCCGGCGATGCAGCGGCCCCGGCGGCGGCGTGGCCGGGGACGCCGACGGAGTCATCATCACCGCGCTCATGCGACGACGAGTTCTTCGCCGCCCCGGCGGTATTCGGCCCGCTCCCGATAAACTGCCTGGGCCAAAGCGACGCCCATCACGACGATCCACACGGCAATGGCAACGTTTTTCACCCAGAAGGAGAGCAAGCCGTCCCAAGCCAGCGGGCCCGTCAGGGCCACCCCGACGAATGCCGCGGGCACCAAAGCGGCCGCCACCAGAAGGTTGAAATGGGCCACCCAGCGCTTGAAGACCGGGCGCGGTTGATCGTCGAAATAGATTGCCAGGGCAAGAATCACGCTCTGCCCGATCAGGAAGGGCACCAGAATCGTGAAGGTTATCCACGCGAAGTCGTTGAGCAGCTGGGTCAGTTCCGGGCTGCGCTCGGTGCGGAAGGCGGCCAGCAGCCAGCAGACGTTCGCGATGAGGAACAGAGTGGGGCCGCCGGCCACGCAGCCCAGCATCGCGTAGGAGAAGATCGGCGTCCGGTGCGCCATCCGGCGAATCTGCAAGACGATCAGGGCCAGCATCGGCACCAGGCACACGCCGAACCAGTTGAACACGACCATGCTGTAGCGGACCTCCGGGAGGTGGGCCGGATCGCGGTAGAACGCGGCAACCTGTTCTGCCGACATCGTGGGAGACATCGGCGGCGTGAAGCCGGGGAACAGCAGGAACGCGCCTATCCAGATCAGCACCGTCGCGGGGAGAGTCCACAACAGGATCAGCTCGCCATCGGTGCGCCGCAACGGCTTTCGCGGAGGGCCGGGAGTACGGTCAGCGCCGACGTCGGTCATCGGTGACTCCTTCCAGCGCGCCAGGTCGGTCGGCCGCACTCGGCTAGTCAGGGAAACTAGCCGATCGGCTATCTGCGGTCAATAGCCGATCGGCTACGCTGCCGGTGTGGTTTCACCCCAGACCAGAAGCCGGTTCCGCTTCATCACGCGCAGTCCCGCGCAGACGCGCATCCTCGACGCCTCGCTGCAGTTGATCGCCGAGCACGGTGTCGGTGGAACCTCGCTGCAAATGATCGCCGACGCCATCGGGGTCACCAAAGCCGCCGTCTACCACCAGTTCAAGACCAAGGAGCAAATCGTCATCGCCCTCACGGAGCGCGAGCTCGGGGGGCTCGAGGAGGCGCTGGAGGCCGCGGAGGCAGATGACCACCGGAGCAGGGCGCGGGAGGTGCTGCTCGATCGGGTCATCGACGTGGCCGTCGAGCGCCGCGGCGCGGCGAGCACCCTGCAGTTCGATCCGGTCATCGTGCGGTTGCTGGGCGAGCACGAACCGTTCCAGCAATTCGTCCAGCGGCTCTATCGTGTGCTGCTCGACGACGCCGCCGAGGACGCGCGGGTCGCGGCGGCAATGCTGTCGGGCGCCATCGCGGTCGGGGTGGTGTCCCCCCTGGTGGCAGACATTGACGACGACGCCCTGCGGGCCCAGGTGGGGCGCATCACGCGCCGGCTGATCGACGCCGCCGACTGACGCCCATTCCGGCAATTTTCCTGGTCGGGTTCCCGCGCGCTCGGGTACGGTTCTCCCATGAGCAAAGTCGCGCGTTTCGCTGCCGCAGCGGTCATGACCACCACCGGCTTGGGACTGGCCGGCTTGGGCACCGCAGCCGGCGCGCACGCCGACAACCCGCCCTGGCCGTTCGTCGGATACCACTGGTGCCCGGGCCAGCCGTTCGATCCGGCATGGGGTCCCCAATGGGATCCGACCACGTGTCACGACGCGCACCATCGGGACAGGGACGGCACGGTCCACAACGGCGATTACTGGGGGCCCAGCCCCTTCCAGGATTGGCCGGAAATTCCGAACACACGGCCGTAAGTCCCGCCGCGAATCGGACTCAGGTGTCGCCGCGCTCCCAAACCTGTGTTCCGTCATGGGCGTTGCAGACCAGGAACAGGCCATCCGGCGCCTGCGCGACGTAGTACTCCGGGAAGTCGACGCACGACGAGCCCTCGACCTTGACGCCGGCCATCGGCGGCGACCGGAACCAGCGGGGCTCATACCGCCGCGGCGAGCCGCAGAACATCAGGCGTCCCGGCTGCGTGGCGAATGACACGTAGTAGTCGGCGGTCCCGAAAACGTAGTACGTGGTGTTGTCGCACGGCGCACCGAGCACCTGGTGCGGCATGATGCCCGGCGTGCAGTCCGGATAATCGCAATTAACCGGCCCGGCACTTGCCGGCGGTGCCGCCAGGACACCGAGGCCTTGCAAGAGGCCTAAGCATGCGGCGGCCGCTGCCACGATGAATCGCACGGGATCACTTTAAATTACTTGGCCCACCTCTGGGAATAGAATTCTCCGGGTCCGAGAAGATAGGCAGCCAATCCCACAGTCGCCGCCGCCGGCGTGCCCATCTGGCAGTGATAATGTGGCTCTCCTGTAGGCGCGGACGAGGAGGTGATCCAGTGCCTCGGCGCAAGCTTCCCGCTGGGGCCACCGACGCCCGCGATCGACTTGTGGTGGCCCCGTCGGCGCCGCCGCCTCCGTCGGTCACAGAGATCCCAGAAGCCGCCGAAGTCGCCGAGGCGGAGGCCCGTGCCGAGGCCGCGCGCGCCCGCGCAATGCGATTGCGCCAGCAGGTCGAGGCCGCGCCCGGCGACCAGGACAGCGGGGCCGGGGCCGACGAGACCGGTTCGGCACCATTGCGCCGCCGCCGGCCGCGCCGCCCCAGCCGAAAGGCCACGGCCGCGATCGCGGCGGTTGGGGTCGTCTGCGCCTCGCTGGCGGGCAGCGGGTTCCTGGTATGGCATCACCGGGGCGTCGAGCAGCAAAGGCAGCGCAGCTCGGAGTTCGCCGCAGCCGCCCGCAACGCCATCGTGACGATGATGACGATCGATGCGACCAAGGCGAGAGAAGATCTGCAGCGCTTCGTCGACGACACGACCGGGACATTCAAACTCAGCATCCTGATGGGCGGTGAGGATGCCGTGAAGGCAGTCGAGGACTCGAAGGTCAGCTCCAAGGGCTCGGTGCAAGCCGCCGCTGTGCAATCCATGAGCCAGGATTCCGCGGTGGTCCTGGTCGCGGCGAAATCCGAGATCACCAAACCCGGTCAGGCTAAGCCGGAATCGCGGTCGATGCGGATCGTCGTTACCGTCCAGCGCGACGCAGGGCAGCTGAAGATTTCGCGACTCGAGTTCGTGCCGTGACGGTCGACAACGCAGCGCCCACCGAGGCGGCTCGGCAGCCGACGCCCGCCCGCCGAACCGGCGCGATCGTGCGCTGGACGCGTCATCTCCTGGCGCGGTGGCGCCCAATCCTTTTGACACTCTTGCTGATTGCTACTCTCGGCAACGCTGCCAGGATTTTTTACTTCGACTACCGTCCGGATTTGCAGACCGACCGTGCCGCGACGCACCAGGTCATCAAGGCCGCCAGCGATGGCGCGGTGGCGTTGCTGTCCTACTCGCCTGAAACTCTCGAACGCGACTTCGCCAACGCCAAATCCCGGCTCACCGAAGACTATCTTGCCTACTACCAACGGTTCGTCGACCAGGTTGTGGGTCCATCGGCACAACGCGGTCAAGTCACGACGACGGCCAGCGTCGTCAAGGCCGCCGTGTCGGAACTGCACCCCAATTCGGCTGTAGTGCTTGTCTTCATAAAACAGAAGACCACGAGCAAGGCGAAGCCGGAACCGGTCGTGACGTCGAGCAGCGTGAAGGTAGAGATGGCAAAGGTCAATGGATCGTGGCTCATCGATAAATTCGATGTTCTATGAGCGAACCGTCTGAGCATCGGGGAAAACCATTCCGTGACGTGCGGGGGCGGTGTTAGTCTGTGAATTCGATTCGCTTGAAAATGGCGGTATTTAGGGCGTCAAGGAGCACATGATGCGTCCGATAAAATTGGCGATTAGCGCAGCCTTGGTGACCGTCGGCGTGGCCGGCGGCGTGGGAGTGGCCCCGTCGGCATGGGCCTACGACCCCTCCATCAACGGCAAATTCACCGCCACCGTGATCGGCGACTGGGCCCGAACGAACGAGGTGTTCCACCAGGAGCCGGTGGTGCGAAGCACGTGGACGATCACCACGTCGTGCTCCACGGCCTACCGTTGCGACGGCCAGGTCGTCAGCGACCAAGGCTGGACCGCACCGATTTTCATGAACGAGGGGTCCACCTGGTTCGTCAAACGCGACATCCCGAATTGGACAACGTGTCCCGACGGCACCGCATTAACCGGCCACGACGTCATCCATTTCTATCCCGCGAACCCGGACACCGGTGAGAAAATGCCTGGGTCGTCAGTCCTGGCCGGGCGGGAACAGACGTCGGGCCCCAGCGGTGCCTGCGGCACCAACAAGCCGCTCTACATCGACCAGCCGTTCAGGCTGGACCAAATAGGCTGACCCAGCGCAGCTGACCTGACGGCCCGCCGCCGGCGTCACGTGGCGAACATGTCCTTCCACGTCTTCGGCGCCTTGGAAGTGGCCAGGTCCGACTGGCGGTAAACCTGGCCGTCCGGGGTCACGTAGGTGCCGGTACGCGGGTTGTACTGGGCGATCGCCACCGACGGACCTGTCTGAGACTCGCTGCGGCCGAACGCACTTGGCGCCGCCGACGGCCCCGCGGGCGGCGCGGCCGGCGACGCGGCGGGCGCCGGTGACCCGGCGGGGGAAGCAGGAACATCGATCGGCGCGATGGGTGACACCTCCCCCATTTGCGCCAACGGGCTGAGCGGCGCCGCGGGCGGCGGTAGCGCCGATCCCGGGGGCGTTCCCCGCGGAACCGCGCCCGGTGGCAGCGGTGTCCCCTCCACCGGCCCGAAGATCCGTTCGCGGTTCCAGTTGACCCGGTCGTCGGGCGGGATGCCCTGCGCGATGAGGTTCGGGTCCAGCGGGTAGGTGCCGAAGACGTGCTGTCTCATCGCCAACGGCTGGAAAGGCTTGTCGCTCTCGCAGATTTCGACGGTCGGCGCACGTTTCCCGGGTTGGCCCATGCAGGGATAGTTGCGGGCGCCGCGCACCGCGATCGGTGAATCCTGCGGCAGCTTGCAGTACAACCCATCCGGCGTGTCAACGGTGCGGGTATCGGCCGCAGAACGCCACTGACTCGGCGGCAGGAAGCCGACCGTGCACGCGGGCGGGTCACTGATGATGAGGTTGAATGCACCCGTGGCCAACCCCGTCGGCGACTTCGTGCCGACGAACGACTGGATCGCCGCGGTAAACGGCGGCAGCAGCACCAAGATCTGTTCGAGGGAAGCGTGATAGGTCACGCCGATCTGTCCGATCGTGGTGAGGTTCGCAAGCAGCACCGGCAGCGTCGGTTTGATTTGGTCGAGCAGCCGCGACGCCTCGTCCAAGGCTCCAGGCCCCTGCTGCAGCAGAGTGCGGAACTGCGGGTCGTCTTTCGCCAGCTGCCCACTGAATCCGGCCAGGCTGCGCGCCCACGTTCGGATCGAATCGGCTGTCTGGGCCTGCGCGTCCAAGAACGGCCCGGTGTCCTCGGTCAGGCTCCGGGTCCGGTCGGCGACGCCGTTGAGGTCACCCGAGAGCCGTGACGAACTGTCGAACAGCGACCCGAAATCGTAACCGGCGCCGTTGAATGCACTGAACGACTCGTCGAGCAATTGACCGAGCTTGCCCTTGGGGATGCTGTTGATCAATTCAGTCGACTGGTCGAGCACGGGGCCGATCGGCTGGGGGATCGTCGCGTCGTTCATGGCGATCACCGAGCCGTCGTGCAGGTACGGCGGCGAGTCGTTTCGGGGCCGCAGATCGACGTAGTACTCGCCCACCGCGGAGATGCTCAGCACCTCCGCCTTCAGGTCCGCCGGGATCTTCGGCGAAGTATCAAGGGACAGAGTGGCTCTCGCGCCGTCGGGGGTCAGCCCCACCGAGGTCACCTTGCCGATCTGCACCCCACGGTAGGTCACGTTGCTGAAGCGGTACAGGCCACCGGTGGCGGGCAGTTTCAACGTGACCGTCATCTTGCCGATGCCGAGCAGGGTCGGCGCCTGGATGTACCACAGCGTCATCACGACCACACCGATGATCCCGACGATCGTGAAGATCGCCAACTGGATGCGGACGAAGCGGGTCAGCATCTACGAGCCCCCGTCCGTCGGCTGGCTTGGGGTCGGCGTCGCACCCGGCACCGGGGCACCCAGGTCGGCCGGTGGCGCCGGGGCGCCGGATGGCGGCGTTGCGGGCAGCGACGACGGCCCCTTCTGCGCATCAGGGCCGAGCCATGTCAAGCCCGCGATCAGCGGTGACACCGGCGGCGGCGGAGCCGCGGGCGGCGGTGTGTCTCCCGACTGCGGGTTGACCGGCGCCGGCGCCGCGGACGGCGGCGGTCCCGGCAGCGGCCGCCCCCAGGGCGGCGGTGGCCCGAACGGCGCCGGTTCGCCCACCGGCCCGGGCGCCGAAACTCCGCCGGGCGCCCCGGGCGGCGCACCGTATTTGAATTGCAGGTATTCGGGGTCCGCGGGGCCGGGTACGGCTTCGGCGCCGATCCGTTCCCAGTGGGTGCCGCGCAGGATGCCCTTGCGGAGCCCGGCGTTCGTCAAATCGATGATGAAATACCCGTTGAGATAGTCGCCCCGGATGTACCGGTCGATGATGCCCTGGGTCCACGGGAACGTCGGCGCGTACGCAATGGCGGCGTCGAGATCCGGCCCGATGTCGGCGAGCGCGCCAAGCGCCGGCGCGAGATTCTTCAGGTTCCTCACCAAGTCGTCGCCCGCGTCGTTGACGAGCCGGGTCGCGGTGTTGCTGAACGTCCCGAGCTTGTTCAGCGCGGTCGTGATGCGCGGGCGCTCCTTGATGAGCACGTCCAGCGCGGGCGGAATCTTGTACAGCGCCTGGGTGATCACGTCGCGTTGGGCGGCGAACGTGCCGGACAGGCGATTCAGCGCCCGTATCGACGCGACGAGGTTGTCGCGCTGCTGATCGAGTGTGCCCACGAACCTGTCGAGCCGCTCGAGGAGATCGCGAACCGCTCCCTCGTTTCCGGACAGGGCGGCGTTGAAGTTGTGGATGATGTCCCCGAACTGGCCCAGCCCGCCGGCGTTGAGGACCACCGACAGCGACGACAGCGTCTGTTCGGTCGACGGATAGGTCGTGGACCGGTTCAGCGGGATCGTGGCGCCAGGTTGCAGCCGCCCGGTGCCCTGCTGGCCCAGCGGCGGATTCAGTGCCAGGTGCATCGATCCCAGCAGGCTGGTCTGGCCGACGCTCGCGACCGCGTTGGCGGGAATCACCGTGCCGGGTCGCACGGAGATTTCGACGTCGGCGTGCCACCCGCGCACCGTCATCTTGCTGATGCTCCCGACGATGACGTCGTCGATCATCACCGGCGAATTCGGTTCCATCGTCACGACATTGGCGAGCTCCACGTGGTAGGTGGTGGCACCCGGACCCCGTCCCACCGCACCCGGCAGCGGCAGCGAGTTCAGGCCGTTGAACGCGCATCCGCTCACGGCGAGCACGACGGCGCAGCCGATGCCGAGCAGGCGCCGTATCGCGATCCGGGCGGTCATGGTTGCGCTCCTTCACCCGGGAGCAGCATGTCCTGAAGGTTGGCCGGGCCCGGCGCCGGTGCGGCCGGCGGCGCGGCGGGCGGCGGTGCGGCCGGCGGCGGTTCACCCGGCGGGGGTTCCGGCATCGCCGCGCCCGGTATCCGCCCCAACGGGACCGAACCCGGCGGTCCAACGGGGTCGCCCGGCAGCCCGGTGTACGCGGACACGGCGGGCGGCAGCAAGGGCGGGCCGGGCCTGGGGCCCTCGCCGCCGGGCTTCAGCCGGTCCTCGCTGTAGATGACGTTTTGCGGGGCAAACGACGGGGCCAGGATCGGGTTGACCGGAATCGGGAGATAGTTGAAGTTGACGAAGAAGTTCGGGTTGAACACCTTCAACGCCGGGCTCAGATACAGGCCGCACAGCTTGCCGGTCTCGACGGCGGTGACGTTCTCGATGGCGCCGATGCCTGCGCACCAGGCGTACGTCGGGTTGGTGAAGTTCTGCAGGCCAACCCCGCCGCGGATGTTCCCGGTGTCCGGGTCGTAGGCGTTGTAGGCGTTGGCCAGCGCGGTCGGCGAGATGTGCAGCACGTTTTTCAACGCCATCTTTTGGTCGACGAGTATCTGCGTCAGGTCGGCCAACCGCGCGACCTGTTCGGAGGTCGCATCACGACTGCCCGCGATGAACCGCTGCACCTCGCCGACCGCGCTCGACAGGTCCGTCAGCGCCGCGTCCAAATCGGACTTGTTGTCGTCGAGCACGCTGGTCAGCGTGGCCAGCCGGTTGTCGAATTGCACGATCTGGACGTTGCTGTCGCGCAGGGCCCCGATGAAAGACTGCAGGTTCTTGATGATGTCCACGATGTTGCCGCTGCCCTCGGCGAAGACCCGGGCAACCCCGGACAGTTGAGCGAGCGTCTGGCGCAGCTTCTCGCCATTGCCGCCGCCCAGCGCGTCGGCCGCGCTGTCGATGAACCGCGCGACCGACGGGGTGGATACCTTGCTGTTGGGACCCAATTCCGTTGCCAGACGCATCAATTGGTTCTTGACCTCGTCCCATTCGACGGGCACCGCTGTCCGCTCGATCGGGATCACCCCGCCGTCGTGCATGGTGGGGCCACTCGTCCGGTAGGCCGGGGTGAGCTGCACGTAGCGTGCCGCCACCAGGTTTTGCGCGACGATCACCGCTTTCGCGTCGGACGGGATGGGCACGTTGCGATCGACGTGCATCACCAGCTTCGCCCGGGTCCCCTGCGGCTGAATGGACGCGATGGTGCCGACCTTCATGCCGGACACCCGCACGTCGTCGCCGGGATAGATCGCGGTGGCGGTGGGGAAGTAGGCGGTGATCGTCGTCGGGCGAAAGAAGGTGTTACGGATGGCGATCGCTGCGCCGACAACCAGAAGCCCCGCGAGCAGGATCGCCAGGCCCACCTTGAGCTTGCTGCGCGGAATCGCCCTGAGCCCCGTCATGGCCGCCCTCCCGGGTCTTGGTTGAACGGGAAGGGGAAGAACGCCCGCGGCCCAGCGGTGTCCGGTGGTTGACCCGGGGCGCCGTAGGCGCGGAACCCGAAGGCGTAGTCGAACAACCACTGGAAGAATTCCAGCTGGAAGAGGTTGGGGATGAACGGGTTGTAGTAGTAGCCGCTCGAAACCGTCTCCCCCTGCGTCAGCTCGTACTTCGCCAGGCCCGGAAGGGCTTTGGAGAGATTGTCGCGGTTCTTTTCCAGGACCGCCGTCACGGAGTTCAGCTTCTCCAGCGACGGCGCCAGCTTTGCCTCGTTGTCGTGCACCACGCCGGACAGCTGCCTGGCCACCGCGGACGTGCTGGCCAGCAGCCGCACGATCGCCTGCCGCCGCGCCACCAGCATCGACAACAAATCGTTGGCGTTGAGGATCAGCGTGTTGAGCTGCTGGCTGCGTTGCCCGAGGACGCCGGTGACGTCGGCGGCGCCCTTGAGCAGCTGTCCGAGCGTCTGGTTGCGGGCGTTGAGACTCTGGGAAAGCCGGCTGATCCCGTCGAACGCGGGACCCAGTTGCGGCGCAACCTGATTCAGGGTCGTCGACAGCGTGTCGAGGGACTGGTTGAGTGATTCGGTGTTGGTCCCCTGCAGGTCGGTCGTCAGATCGCTGACGGCCTCGGACAGCGAGTACGGCGACGAGGTGCGCGACACCGGGATGACGGCCATCGGATGCAGATTGCCGGTGCCCGCCGAGTCGATAGTGAGCACCCGTTGGCCCAACAGCGAACCGGTCTTGATGTGTGCGGTACTGGCCGAACCGAGCAGAACATTGCCCTTGGCGGTGAACGTGACGAGCACGTCGCCGTGCTGCAGCGACATTCCCGTCACGCTGCCGACCTTGATTCCCGATATCGTCACGTCGTTGCCCAGCGCGAGGCCGCCGGCATCGGCGAACAGCGCCTGGTAGCGGACCGTGGTGGCCCGCTGCACCAGCTGATCGGGGTTCAGCCCGACGGCGATGAGCAGCGCGATCAGGACGGCGCCGATGAATCCGGCCTTGATGAGGCCCGCTCCGCGGTACTTATTCATCGGGATCCTTCGGTTCCGCGCAACGCCCGGTGGTCTGGTGCTTGATGCCCACTTCCACGGTGCGGTACTGCAGATCGGACACCCTAAGCGCCAGTCCGCACAGGTAGTAGGGGAACCAGGCGCCGTACGAACCCAGCCTGAGCAGTTTGCGGTAGTTGTGCGGCAACTTCTGCAGCGAGGTGTCGAGGAGGTTCTTGTCCTTGTCCAGCAGCGGCGCCAGCCGACTCGTTTGGTCCACCGTCGCGGCCAGCGGCGGGCGGGCGCGAGTGAGCAGATCCGCGATCGAGGCGGTCCCGTTGTCCAGGGCGGTGATCGCCGTCCCGATGGTGTCACGGTCCTGGTCGAATCCACTGACCAGTTTCTCCAGGCGGTCGATGGCCCCGGAGAATTTGGTGCCGTCCTTGTCGACGGTGGCCACCACGGTATTGAGGTTGTCGATCAGCTCCTGCACCGTTTGGTTGTTGTCGGCCAACGTGTTGGAAAACGACGACGACTTCGACAACAGCGACTGCAGGGTGCCGCCCTCGCCCTGGAAGACCTGAATGAGCGCTGCGCTGAGCGCGTTGACGTCTTGCGGATTAAGGCCCTGGGTAACGGGTTTCAGTCCACCCAGCAGCAGATCGATGTCGAGGGCCGGCGCGGTGCGATCGATCGGGATCTGCGTCCCGGCCGGCAGCACCTTGGTGGATCCGGGGCCGTCGACGAGCTCGAGGTAGCGATCACCGACCAGGTTGAGGTAGCGAACCTGGGCGCGGGTGCCGGTGGTGAGCACCACGCTGCGATCCGCGTCGAACGTCACCACTACCTTCTTGTCGGCGCGCAGGCTGACGCTGTTGACCGTGCCCACCCGAATCCCGGCCACCCGCACCGTCTGTCCGGGCTTGAGCCGCGACACGTCGGTGAAGAGAGCCGAGTAGCCGTTCGTCGAACCGGTGGTGTACTGCCCGAAGATGAAGAACAAGAACACGGTCAGCAGAACCATCACGGTGGCGAACGCCCCGAACTTGAGAATCGTCCCGCGCGAGCCCGTCATCCGGGCATTCCAATTTGCATGGTGTTGCGAGGGGGCCCGTCGATCGGCCCGTACAGCAGCTGCTTGAGCGCATCGGAGTTCCACAACAGTTGCTGGTTGCCGTACTGCGTGGGATTGGAGCCGTTGTCGGTCACCAGGAACGGCGGCGCAACGTCGAAGGGCACCACCGGAAGATTCAGGCACTGCGGCCCGCCGGTCGCCGCAACCTTGGGCAGGTTGGACGGGTAGCGGTAACGCTCGGCGCCGAGGCCGAGCACGACGGTTACCTTGACCATCGGCTCGGGCAGGTCCGGCGCGTGCAGGTTCCCCAATGAACCGGCGATGCCGCAGTACAGCGCCTGGTGGTACTGGTTCAGCAGATCGGTGGTCGGCGCCAGCAGGTGCAGGACATCGGTCAGCGCCTGCCGGTTGCCGCCCACCACGTCATTGCCCATGTCCGCCAAGCCGATCGAGCTGATCAGGAACGCATCCAGGTTCTGTTGCTCGTCGACGATCGACTTGCTGATCCGGACGGCGTTGTCGGCCGTGGCGAGCAGGTGCGGCGCCGCGTCGGCGTAGGCGTCGCTCACCGCGGGCAGGGCCTCGAGGTCATGACTCAGCGCCGGAAGGCTGGGCTCCTGGGTGGCCAAAAAGGAATCCAGATCGCGCAGCATCTGGCCGATCTTGTGGCCGCGGCCGTTGACCGCCGACGCTATCGCGCCGAGGGTCTCGTTGAGCTTGGCCGGATCGATCGTCGACAACAGCGACGTGAGTTGCTGAAATACGGTGTTGATTTCGACGGTGACGTGTTTGCCCTCGAGGACCTGGCCCGCGCGCAGCGGCTGCGCCGACGGCTCGGCCGGCGGTACCAGCTCAACGAACTTGGCGCCGAACACCGTCGTCGACGCGATATCGACGAGCACATTGGCCGGAATCAGATGCATCTGCGACGGTTGCATCGCAAGGTGCAGGACGGCTTCGCCGTTCGGACGCACATCGATCGAGGCGACCTTGCCCACCTCGACACCGCGCATCTTCACCTTCGCGTCCGGGTTCATCACCAGGCCGGCGCGCGGCGAGACGACGGTGACGGGCACGCTCGTTGTGAAGGAGCCCTGGAAGAGGCCGACCGCGAGGAAGAAGACAAGGCCGATCAGGACGATGGTCACCAGCCCCGCCAGGGGCCGCGCGTAGGACTGCACGCCGAAATGGCGCCCGGGTGACGCGGCGACAGGTCGCGCGGCACTGGTGGTTTCGGAACGATGGATGGGGCCCGGCCCGAGGTTACGCGTCACTGTCCATTCACCACCCTCCCTAGCCCGACAGGTTGAAGTTGCCGTTGGTGCCGTAGATGGACAGCGAGACGAGCAGCGTCACCGACACGACCACGATCAACGAGGTTCGCACCGCGTTGCCGGTCGCCACGCCAACGCCGGCCGGTCCGCCCGAAGCAAAGTAGCCGAAATACGTGTGGATCAACAAGATCGTGATCGCCATCAGAACCGCTTGCAAAAACGACCACAACAAGTCGATCGGGTTGAGGAACGTCGAGAAGTAGTGCTGATACAGCCCACCCGATTGGCCGAACAAAACCACGGTCGTGAACTGGCTGGCGAAGAACGACAGGATGACGGCGATGGAATACAGCGGCGTGATCGCGATCATCCCGGCGGCGATCCTGGTGCTGACCAGATACGAAACCGGGCGGATGGCCATCGATTCCAGCGCGTCGATCTCTTCGTTGATCCGCATGGCGCCCAGCTGCGCGGTCACGCCGGCGCCGAAGGTCGCAGCCAAACCGATTCCCGCGACGATCGGCGCCGCGATGCGAACGTTGATGAAGGCCGCCAAGAACCCGGTCAGCGCCTCGATGCCGATGTTGCCCAGCGAGCTGTAGCCCTGCACCGCCAGCGTGCCGCCCGCGGCCAGCGTCAAGAAACCGACGATGACCAGCGTGCCGCCGATCATGGCCAAAGTTCCCGCGCCCATGCTGATTTCGGCGATGAGGCGGATGACTTCCCGCCGGTAATGACGGACCGCGAAAGGAACCCCGGCCAGCGCCTGCCCGTAGAACAGAGTGTGATCGCCGATTCGGCTCAGGGTGGCGACCGGCTTGTCGAGTTGTCGCGTCAGGCGCGGATAGGTGGCGCGTAGCGTGATCACGGTTTGTCCCTACACCTCCTCAGTGGCCCTTGGTCGACATTCGGATGCCGATGGCGGTGACAACCACATTCACGACGAACAGCGACATGAACGCGTACACCACCGTCTCGTTGACGGCGTTGCCGACGGCCTTGGCGCCGCCGGAAACCGTCAACCCCCGGTAGCACGCGACCAATCCGGCGATCAGGCCGAAAAGCGCTGCCTTGACGCACGAAATGACCACCTCGGGCACGCCGGTAAGCAGCGTGATCCCCGCGGCGAACGCCCCCGGATTGACATCTTGGACGAACACCGAGAAGACGTAGCCGCCCACGATGCCGATGATGACCACCAGGCTGTTGAGCAGCAGGGCCACCAGGCCCGCGGCCAGCATGCGGGGCGTCACCAGTCGCTGCACCGGGTTGATGCCCAGCACCTCCATCGCGTCGATCTCCTCGCGGATCGTCCGCGAACCCAGGTCCGCACACATCGCCGTGGAGCCCGCGCCGGCCACGATCAGCACAGTCACGATCGGGCCGACCTGGGTCACCGCCCCAAAAGCAGCACCGGCCCCGGACAAATCCGCGGCACCCAGTTCGCGCAACAGGATGTTGAGCGTGAAGCTGACCAGGACCGTGAACGGGATGGCCACCAGCAACGTCGGCGCGAGCGCGACCCGTGAGATGAACCATGACTGCTCCAAGAACTCCCGCCACTGAAAGGGGCGGCGAAAACAGAACTTGATCGCGTCCGCCGACATGGCGAACAAGCCGCCGACCGCCTCCATGGGCTTGGAGCCCCGGCCGAGTGAGATGCCGCCGGTCCAGCGCTCCGGGCCGGCTCGCTTAGTCGCCATCGAACCGACGCCCTTCCAACTTTTCGAGACGGGCCGTCTTGTTCCTCGTCGTCGACTGCTGTAAATTCGGCTGAAGCGGCAGCCATGAACACCTGCCGCCGGCGGCGAAATGCGTAGCGGGCAGCCACCTTCCGGCGTCCGCCTCCGGTGTGGCAACCGCTACCATCCTCACGCCAGACCTCCGTTCTGTCGCGTGAGTTGGCGCTCCAAAACGAGCGGCCCCACGTCTTGAAGCGTCCGGCGATTATGACTCATGCCGCGTCCTGGTGGAATGGAAAATTTAAAACCGTTATCGGGCGGCCCGCCGGGGTGAAAAGCGCCGTTCGGCTCAAACATTTGATAAAGCTCCGGTCCCTGTCGCACTTACGTCACGGCCCCGGCCGTCTTGAGTTCGATGATGCGGTCCCAATCGAGTCCGATCTCCAACAGGATCTCGTCGGTCTGCTCGGCGAATCCGGGCGCCGGCCCGGTGTGCGGCGCCGTGACATCGAACTGGACCGGGTTGGCGACCAGGTCGAGTTCGCCTGCGTGAACCAGGTACTCGTTCGCCCGGATCTGCGCGTCGTCGACCGCCTGCAAGGTGTCCTGCACGGGGGCCCAAGGCCCGGCAAGCGTGGCAAAGCGCTCGCTCCACTCGGCAAGAGTGCGGGTTGCGATCACCTTGGTCAAGATCTCGACGGCATCCGGGGTGTTGGCGGCGATCGTCTCGACGGTGGCGAAGCGCGGATCGTCGGCCAGCTCGGGCACGTCGACGTGCCGGCACACGTCCGCCCAGAACTTGGTCGGCTGCATCATCACGAAGGAGATGTAACGGCCGTCGGAGGTGGTGTAGAGCCCCACCAGCGGATTGTTCGGCGCGCCATGCACACCCGGCGGCGGTGCCTCCATCCGCTGGCCCAGATGCTTTGTCAGCGCGACCGTATGCCCCATCGACCACAGGCCGCTACCGAGCAGCGACACATCGACGACCGACGGTTCGCCCGTGCGTTCGCGCTTGAGCAACGCCGCGGCGATGCCGCCGGCGAGGTTCGTGCCGGAGATGGTGTCGCCGTAGGCCGGTCCGGGCGGCGCGATCATGCCGGGCATCCCGGCGGGAGTGATGGTGGCCGCGGTTCCGGCCCGGCACCAGAATGCGGTCATGTCGTAGCCGCCCTTGGTCGCCTCCTCGCCGCGCGGGCCGAGCGCGCTGCCGCGCGCGTAGATGATCGTCGGGTTGACCGCGCGAATGTCATCGACGTCGATGCCGAACTTCTGCCGGGCGCCGGGCAGAAAACTGGTCAGGAAGACATCGGACCGGCGGGCCAGCTCGTAGAGCACCTCCTTGCCCTCGGGCACCGACATGTCCAGCCCGATGCTGCGCTTGCCCCGATTGGCGTGTTCGATGTTGGGATTCGGGTCGCCTTCGACGCGCAACATGCCGGTCTGCCGCAGTCCGCGCTGCGGGTCGCCGGTCACGGCGTGCTCGACCTTGACCACGTCGGCGCCCCATTCGGCCAGCACCGCACCCGCCGACGGGACGAACCCGTACATGGCGACTTCCAGGACGCGGATGCCTTCCAGCGGCCTCATGCTCGGGCCCCCGCGGCTGGAACGGCTGGGACGGCGATCGTCTTGCGCTCCAGGAATTCCTCGAGCCCGGCGACGCCCATCTCGCGGCCGACGCCGGACTGCTTGAAGCCCCCGAACGGGCTGTCGGCCCCGAAGTAGTTGCCGCCGTTGACGGAAAACGATCCGGCCCGGATCCGGCGCGCGACCGCCAGCGCACGGTCCTGGTCGCGGCTGAACACCGCGCCGGCCAGCCCGTAGATGGAGTTGTTGGCGATGCGCACCGCGTCGTCGTCATCGTCGAATCCGATGACGACCAGAACCGGCCCGAAGACCTCGTCCTGGGCGATCTCGCTGTCGGGATCGACGTTGGTGAGCAAGGTGGGCGCATAGAAGTAGCCGGGATCCACCCGTTTGCCGCCGGTCACCAGGGTTGCCCCCGCGGCGACGGCGCGCTGCACCATGCCGTCAACCTTGTCGCGCTGGCTCTCGTTGATCAGCGGCCCCATGAACGTCTTCGGATCGGCCGGGTCGCCGTGGCGCACCTTGGCGAAGTTCTGCGCGATCAGCTCCACGATCTCGTCGTGGTGCGACTTGGGCACCAGCAGCCGGGATGTGAGCGCGCACCCCTGGCCCGCGTGCGTCACCATGCTGAAGGCGGCGAACATGGCGGCGCTGGCAAAGTCGGCGTCGTCGAGCATGATCACCGCCGACTTGCCGCCCAACTCCAGGAAGACGCGTTTCACGGTCTCGCTGGCGGCGGCCATGATCCGGCGGCCGACCGCGGTCGATCCCGTGAAGGTCACCACGTCGACGTCGGGGCTGGTGGTCAGCGCGACGCCGACGGCGGCGTCCGACGAGGTGAGTACGTTCACCACACCCGGTGGGATGTCGGTGTGGTTGGCGATCAACTCGCCGAGGGCCAGCGTGATGAGCGGGGTGTCCGGCGCGCCTTTGAGCACCACGGCGCATCCGGCGGCCAGCGCCGGGGCCAGCTTGGCCAGCGCGAGCTGGTTCGGATAGTTGTAGGCGATGATCGCCCCCACCACGCCCGCGGCTTCCTTCTCCACCCAACGGTGGTGCCGCATCCCCCGCGACTCGACCTCGCCGAGGTCTTCTGAGAACTGATAGGCGAGGAGCAGGTCCGCGTAGAAACGCACGATCTTGATGGGGTCATCGAGTTGAGCGCCCTGGGTGAGCGCCCGGGTGGCGCCGACCTCGGCGATGGTCAACTCACGAAGCTCCTCGGCGTGGTCGACCAGCGCCCGGTGCAACTGGTCGAGGCAGCGCGCCCGCAACGCGACGTCGGTCGACCAGCTTGTGCTGTCGAAGGCACGGCGGGCCGCCGCGATCGCCGCTTCGGCCTGCTCGACGCCGGCGTCCGGAGCGTGCCCGACGACGGCACCACTGGCGGGGTTGATCGAGGGAAATGTCTGGTCGGAGGTCACGAGCCGGCCGTCGATCAACAGCCGGCGGTCGGCCGGTGACTCGGGCGCGGCATCCGCGGTGGTCACTGAGGAGGTCCCCAAGGCGGTGTCAGCCGTGTCCTGCACTGGCATCCCTACTTCCCTATGCATCCGACGTATGTGGTGACGGTCACGATAATTTGATTCTCGTCTCCGGCGAATCTTACATTCGGGTCTCGATAATTCAAGAAACTCTCAGGAATGGACCAGGGCCGCCAACCAGCGGCGTTATTGCTCAGTTGTCGAGGCGGCGCGCGTCTCGCTGCAGGCCGAATGTGGTTTTAGACCCGTGTTGCACGGCGCTCCGCGCCGAGAGTAAGGTTCTCATAATTGCAAGGGAGATTCTTTGTGACTGAAACTGCCGCATGTGGAGTCGGGGCTAGCTGGGTGTCGGGAACGTGAAGACCGCGGTTGTCACCGGTGGCGGCTCCGGCATCGGTCAAGCAGTCGCGCAGCGCCTGCGCGCCGACGGTCTTGATGTCGCCACGATCGACCTCACACCGTCGGAAGCCGAATTGGCTTTCACCGCCGACGTCACCGATCGATCGCAGGTGGATGCGGCGCTGGCCGCGATCCGCGCCCACCTCGGGCCGGTGACCGTTCTGGTCAACGCGGCGGGCCTCGATGGCTTCAAGCGCTTCGCCAACATCACCTTCGAGGACTGGCGGCGCGTCATCGACGTCAATCTCAACGGCGTCTTCCACACGATTCAGGCGGTGCTGCCCGACATGGTCGAGGCCGGGTGGGGGCGGATCGTCAACATCTCGTCGTCGAGCACCCACTCGGGTGCTCCCTACATGAGCCACTACGTGGCGGCCAAGTCCGCGGTCAACGGGCTGACCAAATCGCTGGCGCTCGAATACGGGCCCAGCGGCATCACCGTGAACGCCGTGCCGCCGGGATTCATCGACACCCCGATGTTGCGTGCCGCCGAACAACACGGGTTCCTCGGCGACATCGAGGAGACCATCGCCCGGACCCCGGTGCGCCGGATGGGCAAGCCTGAAGACATCGCGGCGGCGTGTGCCTTCCTGATTTCCGAGGAGGCCGGCTACATCACCGGCCAGATATTGGGCGTCAACGGCGGCCGCAACACCTGAGCATCGACACCCGAGGAGAGACTGTGGCAGACGGCGCACCAGGATGCGTCAAGGGCAAGGTCGCCTTCGTCACCGGCGCGGCGCGCGGCCAGGGCCGCAGTCACGCCGTGCGACTGGCCGAGGAAGGCGCCGACATCATCGCCGTCGACCTGTGCCGTGACATCGACACCATCGGTTACGCCATGGCCGCCCCGGAGGACCTCGACGAAACCGCCCGGCTCATCGAGAAAACCGGCCAAGCCGTCGTCATCGCCCGCGCCGACGTCCGCGACGCCGGACAACTACGCGCCGCGCTCGACGACGGGGTCGCCCAGTTGGGGGGCCTCGACATCGTCGTCGCGCAAGCCGGTGTCGCCGGCATGAAGGGCCAGCCGCCGCTGCAGGCGTGGTGCGACGTCATCAACACCAACCTGATCGGCACCATCAACGCCATCCAGGTCGCGCTGCCGCACTTGCGTGCGGGCGCCTCGATCATCGCCACCGGATCCACCGCCGCCCTGATGGACACCGCCAAGAAGGACAACCCCGGCAACGACCCGGGCGGCATGGCCTACATCCACTCCAAGCGGGCGCTGTCGCACTACGTCCACGACTTGGCGACCGAGCTCGCCCCCCTGGGGATCCGCGCCAACGTCATCCATCCGACCAACACGAACACCCCCATGCTGCAAAGCGAACCGATGTACCGCTCCTTCCGGCCGGACCTCGAACACCCGACGCGGGCCGACGCCGAGCCGGTTTTCGGCGTGCAGCAGGCGATGAAGATCCCCTATATCGAACCCGAGGACATCAGTAATGCCGTCTTGTGGTTGGCCTCCGAGGAGGCCAGGTACGTGACGGGCGTGCAACTGCGCGTCGACGCCGGCGGCTACCTCAAGTGGTACGACCACGACAAGTGAGCCACAGAAAATTTCAAAGGAGACACCGTGAAGGTCTGGGTTGATCCGGAACGCTGCCAGGGCCACACCCTCTGCTCGATGATCGCTCCGGATTCCTTCCAGCTCAGCGACATCGACGGCAGTTCGTCGGCGATCGACGAGGTGGTGCCGGCCGACAAGGAGGACCGGGTCCGCGAAGCCGCCCACTCCTGCCCGGAGCAGGCCATCATCATCACGGATGAAACGTAAAGGGAGACAGTGTCTTGAGCGTCGACGACGTCGTCAGCGACAGCGACAGCGACCGTAAGCGGAACCGGTATCACTTCGATCGGCACTCCGCGGAGTACCGCTCGAAGTTCAAGGACATCACCGAGGAGATGCAGGCCCGGTGCCCGATGGCCTGGAGCGACACGTATGGCGGGCACTGGGTGGCGGCCGGCAGCCACGAGGTCTTCGAGCTCGCCCGTTGCCCGGCGGTCTCCAACGATCACGACGTCAACAACGAACGCCGTGGCTACAAGGGCATTTCGATCCCGACAGCCAGCCGCATCAACGGTATCCGGGGCGGCATCCTGGAGATGGACAACCCCGAACACAAAACCTACCGCTCCGTACTCAACCCCTACCTGTCGCCGGCCGCGGTCAAGCGCTGGGAGCCGTTCATCGACGACGTGACGCGCGCCTGCCTGGACGAGAAGATCGAGGAAGGCCGCATCGACTTCGTCGACGACCTGGCCAACATCGTGCCGGCCGTGCTGACGCTGGCGATGATGGGCATCCCGCTGAAGAACTGGCAGATGTACAGCGAGCCAACACATGCCGCGGTGTACACCCCGGAACACTCCCCGGACATCCAACGGGTCACCGAGATGCACCGGCAGATGGGGATCGACCTGATCAACAACATGATCGAGATCCGCAACAACCCGCGGCCCGGCCTGGTCAATGCCCTGCTCGAAATGCGGATCGACGGTGAGCCCGCGCCCGATCTGGAAATCATCGGAAATCTCGGATTGATCATCGGCGGCGGTTTCGACACCACCACGGCGCTGACCGCCCATTCGCTGGAATGGCTTTCGGAGAACCCCGGCCATCGGGAACTGCTCAGCGCGCAACGCGAAACGCTGCTCGACCCCGCCACCGAAGAGTTTCTCCGCTACTTCACCCCGGCGCCGGGTGATGGCAGGACTTTCTCCGACGACGTCGAGCTCGACGGCATCAAGTTCAAAGAGGGTGAGCGGCTCTGGATTTCGTGGGCGATGGCCAACCGCGACCCTGCGGTATTTCACGATCCGGACGAGATCGTCCTCGACCGCAAAGGCAACCGGCACTTCAGCTTTGGGCTCGGCCTACACCGCTGCGCCGGATCAAACGTGGCGCGCACCGTGTTCAAGTCCATGCTCACGGCCGTTCTCGACCGGATGCCCGACTACCGGTGTGACCCCGAGGGCACCGTCCACTACGAGACCATCGGCGTCATCCAGGGGATGCGCAAGCTGCCCGCCACCTTCACGCCCGGCCGCCGCGTCGGAGCCGGCCTCGACGAGACGCTCGACAAACTGCAACGCGCCTGCGACGAGCAAGAACTGGCCAGGCCGATCACCGAGCGCAAAGAAGCTGCCGTCATCGACTGACGACTTGCCTCGCCAGCAGACACAGAATCGCACTAAACGGCCAGCTATCATGCGATTCTGCGTCTGCTCGCCGGTCACCCGCGTCGCCAGCCTGCTGTGGCCGGGGCTCCAAGAATCCTTGGAGGCTTCGTAGAGGCCCGCATTTGATCCTTTTCCCACAGGCTCGCCCGCCGCTGGGAGGAGGAACCACGATGCAGCTGCCGCTGAGTAACCACATCTCGCTGATCCACGGCTGGGTGCCGCTGACGGTCGAGGTCGTCGCCGTCGTCGCGCTGGCGCTGGCGGTCGGGTGGCGATCACGCCGCTGGCGCCTGTTGTGGCTGCCCTTGACCGCCGTCGTGGGAGGCGTGACGGCGGCCGGGGCACACTGGTCCGTCGCCACCTCCGGTCTGAACACCGGCCCGGCGCCGCGCGAACTGTACGTGTGGATCGCGTTGGTCGGCATGGCCACGGCCGTGCTGATCCTGGGCTGGCGGGGCGTGCGTTGGTGGCGGCGGGGACTGTCGATCGTGGCGGTGCCGCTGTGCCTGCTGTGCTCGCTGCTGGTGCTCAACCAATGGGTCGGGTACTTCCAGACGGTGCAGAGCGCCTGGAACCAGCTGACCTCGCGCCCGCTGCCCGACCAGACCGACAAAGCCACCGTCGTCTCGATGGCGGCGAAGGGCAGCAAGCCGGCCCACGGCAGCCTGGTGCCGGTGCAGATCCCCTCCGACGCATCGCATTTCAAGCACCGCGAGGAACTCGTGTACCTGCCGCCCGCATGGTTCGCGAGCTACCCGCCGCCGCAACTGCCCACGGTGATGATGATCGGTGGCATGCTCAGTTCGCCCGCCGACTGGGTGCGGGCCGGCAACGCGGTGGAAACCGCCGACGCCTTCGCCGCCGCGCACGGCGGCAACGCGCCGGTGCTGGTGTTCGTGGACGCCGGCGGGGCGTTCGACAACGACACCGAATGCGTCAACGGAAGCCGCGGCAACGCGGCCGACCATCTGACGAAAGACGTTGTGCCCTACCTTGTCTCGAATTTCGGGGTCAGCCCCGACCCCTCCCGCTGGGGCGTGGTGGGCTGGTCGATGGGGGGGACCTGCGCCGTGGACCTGACCGTCATGCACCCCAACCTGTTCAGCGCGTTCGTCGACATCGAAGGCGACTTGACCCCCAACACGGGAACCAAGGCGCAAACCATCGCGAGCCTGTTCGGCGGCAACGCTGACGCGTGGGCGGCGTTCGACCCGACGACGGTGATCAACCGCCACGGCCGCTACACCGGAGTGTCCGGTTGGTTCGCGATCTCGTCGGGTGGTTCGCCGACACCCAGCCGCGATGTCACGACCGTCGACAGCGCCGCCATGGCCCTCGCCGGGCGCGGTGCCGCCGCCGACCCGGGAAACCAGGCCGCGGCCGCCGGTTCGCTGTGTGCGCTCGGCCGGGCGAGCGGCATCGACTGCGCGGTGGTTGCCCACCCCGGAAAGCACGACTGGCCGACCGCGGGGACGGTCTTCAGCACCGCACTGCCATGGCTGGCCGGCCGGCTGGGCACCCCGGGCGTGCCCCGGATCGCATTGCCGGGCACGGAGTCTGCGCCCACGCACCCACATCACACGGAGGCGGTTGCTCACGGACAGCGCTAGCACGCCGCACGGCGTCAGCCGCGCGGTAGGCCGAGCACTCGCTGCGCGATGATGTTGCGCTGAATCTCCGAGGTGCCGCCGGCGATCGTCCCCGAAAAGCTTCGGGCGTAACGCTCGAACCAGCTGGCGAAGTAGTGGTCCAGGTTCATGTGCGCATACGGTCCGGTCAAGCCCGGGTGAACGAGCCCGTCGGAGCCCGCCGACGTCAGCGCAAGCTCCATGCCACGCAGCTCGGCCTCGGACCCGAGCAGCTTGAGCACCGAGATCGCCGCCACGTCGTCTTCGCCGCGCGCGGCACGGGCCAGGGCCACCGAACCCAGCAGGCGCAGCGCCTGCTTGTCCATGATGGTGCTGGCGTACTGGTCGCGCTCGACATCGGTGCTGGGACGGAAGTCGTCGATCATGTTGTCCAGGCGATCGGCGAAACCCAGCCACATCATCGTGCGTTCGTGCCCCAGCGACCCGTTGGCCACGCGCCAGCCCTGATCGAGCTCGCCGACCAGGTTCTCCGCCGGTACCCGCACATCGGTGAAGAACACCTCGTTGAAGTCGAGATCGTCGGCACCGCAGATCGACGGGAACGGCCGGCGCACCAGACCCGGGCTGTCGGTGGGGATGATCAGCGCGCTGATTCCCTTGTGCTTCGGCGCATCCGGGTTCGTCCGCACGAAGGTCAACAAGACGTCGGCGTCGTGTGCCCCGGAGGTCCACACCTTCTGGCCGTTCACGACGAAGTGATCGCCATCGCGCACCGCGCGGGTGCGCAGCGACGCCAGATCCGAGCCCGCGCTCGGTTCGCTCATCCCGAGTGAGGCGGTGATCTCGGCCCTCAGGATCGGCACCGCCCAGCGCCGCTTCTGTTCGTCGCTGCCGAACGACAACAGCGAGGCCCCAACGATGTTCACGCCCTGCGGGTTGAAGCTGTGGTAGATCCGGCGGCGGCTGAGCTCCTCGAGATAGACAAACTGCTGAATGACCGACGCGTTGCGGCCACCGAATTCCGGTGGCTGACTCGGCAGCAGCCAGCCGTTGTCGAACAGCAGGCGCTGCCAGTCGCGCGCCCACTGCGGCATGTGGGAGACCGACCGGGGGCGCTCCAGGGTTTCGCTTGCGTCAGGCAGGTTTTCGTCGAGGAATGCCGCGAACTCCGCCCGGAACGCCTCGACGTCGGCATCAAAAGTCAGCTGCACGGTACTCCTCGGCGATTCGCGCCCGGTGTTCTGCGGCGCCGCCGAGCATGAGCTCGCCCGACTTGGCGCGCTTGAGCGCGAACTGCAGGTCGTTCTCCCAGGTGAATCCCATCGCGCCGAAAAGCTGTAAGCCGTGCCGGAACACGAGTGACTGGCACTCCCCCGCCGACGCCTTGGCCATGGCGGCGGCGAGCCGGCGCCGGGGGTCGTCGGCCGCGATCGTCAGCGCGGCGAAGTAGGCCAGCGCCCGGGCTCGTTCGACCGCGACGTGCATGTCGGCGGCCTTGTGCTGGACGGCCTGGAAGGAGCCGATCGGCACACCGAATTGCTGCCGGTTGCGGACGTGGTCGAGGACCATGTCGAGGATGCGTTGGCAGGCCCCGACCATCGTGATTGCCATGCCCGTCAATGCGACGTGGTGCGCGCGCTCGGCGTCGACGGTGAGCCGGGCGCTGTCGGGCACCCGGACTTCGCCGAACGACAGGTCGGCGACATGAAGGACCGGGTCGAACACCGCCGAGCGGCGGGCGGACACCTGGTTGGCCGCGACGACGAACACCCCGGCGTCGGTCACCACGGCCAGCCGGTCGACCCGGTCCCCGTCGAGGACGTGGCGTGCCGTGCCGTCCAGCACCCAGCCGTCGGCGTCCCGGTGCGCACAGACCCCGCCGTACACGGCGGTGCCGGCCTCGTGCGGGTCGAACCGATCCGCGGCCAGCGGGGCGTACTGGCTCATGGTCGCCAGGAAGGGGGTGGGGTCGGTCGCGTGCCCCAACTCCTCGAGCACGATGGCCAACTCCACCGCGCCGGCCGGATCGTTCAGCTCGGTCCAACCCTGGTCGACATACGACTTCCACAATGGGCTCGGGTCGACGCCGTCCTCGGCCACGCTGCGCACCAGCGACGGCGGGCACTGCTTGGCGACGACGTCGCGAACGGTCTTCTGCCACAGCCGCTGATCGGCATCGAACTCCAACAGCATCCGGGCCGCCCTCCTGTCGTCGCCGCCGTCGCGAGAATAACATTCTCCAACATGGAAGCGGTAATCTCGAAAAGCGACTAACGGGTACCCGAAAGCGCTAGGTGGTGGCCATCAGCTCGTCGGCCGGCTCGCCCCAGCGGTCGAGGTTGACGAACTCGGCAAGCGGGCGGCGGCGCAGCGACCCGTGGTTGCCCTTGGGCCACCCCACCACCACGTGGCCCGCGACCAACCAGCCGTCGGGGATGCCGATGGCTTCGCGCAACAGCTGCTCGCCTCCGTACGAAGCCCAGCTCGTGAGGCACGCCCCCAGGCCCTGGGCGCGCGCGGCCAGCAGGAAGTTCTGCATCGCGGGAAAGATCGACCCGCCCAGCAGCAGCTCGGACGCCGTGGGGTAGTGCTGCTGCGCGAACAACACGGAAGTGAACTCGCCCGCACGATCGTGCAATTCGTAGGTCGCGCGGTAGGTGCGGGCCCGGCGGCTGCTGTCGCCGTCGGCGGGCCGGCTCATCCCGTAGACGGGCTCGATCACCTCCAGGGCGTGGGCCGCCGCCTTGGCCACCACGGCCCGCTGCTCGGGTGACCGCAGCACCACGAACCGCCAGCCCTGCGCGTTGGCGCCCGAGGGAGCCCACCGAGCCGCTTCGAGGCAGCGCGCCAGGGTCGCGTCGTCGACCGGGTCGTCGGTGAACCGCCGGATCGTGCGGGCGGTCGACATCACCTGCCAGACGTCACTGGTTGCTCCGGTCATCTCTTCTCCCCTGCGGCTCCGTGCTGCTATACGAAGGTCATATCAGGAGAGCGCCCGGAGCCGTCAAAGGAGAGACCATTGGATCGCGAAACCTACCAACGAGGACTTGAAATCCGCTCCGCGGTGTTGGGCGAGGAATACGTCAACCGGGCGCTGGCGACCGCGAACGACTTCACCCAGCCTCTGCAAGACCTCGTCACCGAATACTGCTGGGGCGCGGTGTGGGGGCGCGCGGGGCTGGCCCTCAAGACTCGCAGCATGCTCAACCTGGCCATGATCTCGGTCCTCAACCGCCCCAACGAATTGCGCACCCACGTCAAGGCGGCGCTGACCAACGGCGTCACGCGCGACGAAATCCGCGAAATATTCCTTCAGGTCGCGATCTACGCCGGCGTGCCCGCCGCCGTCGACAGCTTTCGCATCGCGGGTGAGGCGTTCGCCGAAGTGGACGAGGGCTAGGGCTGCGATGCAGATCGGCTTCATCGGCTTGGGAAACATGGGCCTTCCCATGGCAGTTCGCCTCGTTCGGGACGACCACGACGTCGTCGCGTTCGACACGCGCGGCGACGCGCTCGATCGGATCGTGGCGCTCGGGGCACGCGCCGCCACGTCGGCGAAGGACGTCGCCGATCGCGCCGAAACCGTCATGGCCAGCCTCCCGTCGCCGGCCGCGTCGCTCGCGGTGGCGACCGGCAACGGCGGGGTGATCGAGGGCTCGCGGGTCAAGCGCTACGTCGACCTGTCGACCGTGGGGAGCCGGGCGGCGACCCAGATCCATGGCCGGCTGGCCCAACGGGACATCGTGGCGATCGACAGCCCCGTGAGCGGCGGCGTCGGCGGGGCCGAGAACGGATCGCTCGCGCTCATGGTGTCCGGGCCGCGCGACGAATTCGACGTCGTACGAACCGTACTCGAAACGCTCGGCAAGCCCTTCTACGTCGGTGACAAGCCCGGCTCGGCGCAGACGATGAAGCTCGCCAACAACATGCTGGCGGCCAACGTTTTGGCCGCCACGGCGGAGGTTGTCGTCATGGGCGTCAAGTCCGGTCTGGACCCCGGGGTGATGATCGACGTGCTCAACGCGGGGTCGGGCGGCACCAGCGCCAGCCGCGACAAGTTCCCGCGCGCGATCCTCCCGCGGACCTTCGATTACGGCTTTGCCACCGGGCTCATGGTCAAGGATGTGCGACTCTATCTCGACGAGGCCCGCGCGCTGGGCGTGCCGGGGCAGATCGCCGAGGCGATCGGCCGGCTCTGGGAGGCGGTCGCGCGCGACCAGGGCCCGGACTCCGACTTCACGACGGTCATCAAGCCGTTGGAAACGGCCGCCGGCGTGACCGTGGGCGAGGTCCCCGGCTAACCCACCGATCCCGACGCAGCGGCCGAGAATGCTATTATCGTTTAGCAAGAACGCTACTTACCTAAGTGACCGCAATACTGATGACTACCAGGGCCGATGGCTAATCGAAACGCTTACCGAAAATCCATTGATTGACGATCCGCAAAAATGTTAGCTTACCTATCAGATGCCCCGGCCGGACTGGCTGGGCTGCCGGAGCCGAAGGGTGGCTCTTGTGATCGAACACGCCGACGGAACACGCACGCCGCTCATCGACGCGAGCGTGCACATCTTCTTCCCGTCCAACAGGGCGCTGCGCAAGGCCTTGCGCGAGCCGTTCAAGAGCCGGGGCTTTCCCGACTACGAGATGGACTGGTACGGCGCTCCGGGCGGCGAGTACGCGCCCAACACCGAGGGCCCGGACGGTCAGTACCCCGGTTCGGATCCCGAATTCGTTGCCCACGAACTGTTTTCGAAGCGTGGCGTCGACGTGGCGGTGCTGCATCCGATGGGGCGCGGGATCATGCCGGACCGGCACCTGGGCAGCGCTCTGCATGCCGCACACAACGAGATGATGGTGTCGGACTGGCTGGACTCCAGCGAGTTCGGCGAGCGGTTCCGAGGCACCATCCGGATCAACCCCGACGACATCGCCGGGGCGCTGCGGGAGATCGAGAAATGGCGCGGGCATCCGCGCGTGGTCCAGATCGGTGTGCCGCTGCAGTCGCGCGAGGTCTACGGCAAACCGCAGTTCTGGCCGCTGTGGGAAGCCGCGGCCGACGCGGGCCTTGCGGTCGCCGCGCACATCGAAGTGGGCAACGGGATCATGTTCCCGCCGACGCCGTCCGGGAACACCCGCACCTACGAGCAGTACGTCAGCTTCATGGCGCTGAACTACATCTATCACCTGATGAACATGATCGCCGAGGGCGTCTTCGAGCGCTTCGCCGGACTCAAATTCGTCTGGGCGGACGGCGCAGCGGACTTCGTGACGCCGTTCATCTGGCGGATGGACACCTTCGGCCGGCCGCACCTGGAACAGACGCCGTGGGCGCCGCGCATCCCGAGCGACTACCTGCCCGGCCACGTCTATTTCGTGCAGGGCAGCCTCGACGGCCCCGGAGACGTCGAGTTCGCCGGCGCATGGTTCGGCTTCACCGGCAAGGAGGACATGGTGATGTTCGGCTCCAGCTACCCGCATTGGCAGTTCGGCGATGCCAAGAAGCTGCCGACGGCGTTATCGGCCGAGCAGCGCGAAAAAGTGTGCTGGCGCAATGCGGCGCGGCTGTACGGCATAGACATCCCCGCCGGAGTGGGCGCACAGTAGAGCTAACACGGCAGACTGAGGAGATTCAGATGACGTTGACCCATTCGCAGGAGCGGGTTCCCGCTGCCGAGCGCATCGCCGTCCGGTGCGTCGACTCGGACGTCCACCCCTCACCCAAGCGCGGCGAGCTCGTCCAGTACATCCCCGAGCCCTGGCGCAGCAAGTATTTCCTCAACCGCCATGTGGGCGAGATGATCTTCTACGACGCCCCGGACTACGCGCACAGCTACGCGATGCGCGTGGATTCGTTCCCGCCCAACGGCGAGTTTCCCTGCAGCGACCCGGATATGGCGTTCCGCCAGCTGATCATGGAGGCGGGCTCCGACATCGCGATCCTGGAACCCGCCGCCTACCCGGCCCGCCTACCCGAAGCGCAGCACGCGATGTCGTACGCGTTGAACGACTGGCAGGCCAATCACTGGCTCGACAGCCACAACAACTGGCACGAGCGGTGGCGCGGTTCGATTTGCCTCGCGATCGAGGAGCCGGAAGCGTCCGTGCGCGAGATCGAGCGCTGGGCCGGGCACCCCTTCATGGCGCAGATTCTGATCAAGGCCGAGCCGAAGCCGTCCTGGGGTCATCCCAAGTACGATCCGATCTGGGCCGCCGCGACCAAGCACGACATCACGGTCAGCTGCCACCTGTCGCGCAGCCAGTTCGACGAGCTACCCATCCCGCCCGTGGGGTTCCCCAGCTACAACCACGACTTCATGGTGACCTACTCGCTGCTGGCGGCCAACCAGGTGATGAGCCTGATCTTCGACGGCGTCTTCGACCGCTTCCCGACGCTGCGGATCGTGTTCGTCGAGCACGCATTCAGCTGGATCCTGCCGCTGATGTGGCGCATGGATTCGATCTACGAAGCGCGCAAGTCGCGGGTGGACATCAAGCGCAAGCCGTCGGAGTACGTCAAAGACCACATCAAGTTCACCACCCAGCCGCTGGACTACCCCGAGGACAAGACGGAGTTGACCCGCGCGCTGGAATGGATGGAGTGCGAGAAAATCCTGCTCTTCTCCTCGGACTACCCGCACTGGACGTTCGATGACCCGCGCTGGTTGGTCAAGCACCTTCCGAAGGCGGCCCGCGACGCGGTGATGTACAAAAACGGCATCGCGACCTATCACCTGCCCGAGACCGTCCCGGTCCTCGAGGGTCAGACCAGGGTGTTCTGAATTGACGGAGGAAACCAAACGGCCCGAGCCGCGTCTCGCCCAGGGCCGCGAGCATGTCGTTGCCACCGTCGACGAAATCCCCTCGGGCACACACAAACTCGTGCCGATCGGGCGGCACGGCGTCGGAGTCTACAACGTCAACGGCAGCTTCTACGCCATCGCGAATTATTGCCCCCACCAGGGCGGCCCGCTGTGTTCGGGACGCCCCCGCGGGCGCACGATCGTCGACGAGACCGCCCCCGGTGACTCGGTCATGGTGCGCGACCTGGAGTTCATCTATTGCCCCTGGCACCAATGGGGTTTCGAGCTGGCGACGGGTACCACCGCGGTCAAGCCCGAATGGAGCATCCGCACCTATCCGGTGCGCGTCGTCGGCAACGACGTTCTGGTGCAGGCCTAACCACAGGAGAATCGGGTGCCTTCAATCGAGATCAACGGCGGAAACGTCGTCTACGAAATCCTCGGCGAATCAGGCGATCTCATCGCCCTGACCCCGGGCGGCCGGTTCAGCAAGGAGATCGAGGGCCTGCGTCCGCTTGCCGACGCGCTCGCCGCCGGCGGCTATCGAGTGCTGCTGTGGGACCGGCCCAACTGTGGAGCCTCCGATGTGCAGTTCTACGGGCAAAGCGAATCGCACATGCGCGCCGAGACGCTGCAGAAGCTGGTGACCGGGCTGGGTTTCGAACGCTGCATCCTCGCCGGAGGATCCGGCGGCGCAAGGGATTCGATGCTGACCACGATGCTTTACCCCGAGCTGGTCACCAAGCTGGTGGTGTGGAACATCGTCGGCGGCATCTACGGAAGCTTCGTGCTCGGCTCCTTCTACATCATCCCGAGCATTCTCGCGGTGCGCGGCACCGGCATGGACGGCGTGGTGAAGGTTCAGGAGTGGCGCGACCGCATCGAGCAGAACCCGGACAACAAGCAGCGGTTCCTCGACTTCGACAAAGACGAGTTCCTCAAGGTGATGCTGCGCTGGCTCAACGCATTCGTGTCCAAGCCGGGACAGACGATTCCGGGCGTCGAGGACGAGATGTTCGACCGGATCAAGGTGCCCACCTTGATCATTCGCGGCGGCGAGAACGACATGGATCACCCGAAGCGGACGTCGCTCGAGGTCAGTTGCTTGATCAAGGGTTCGAAGCTCATCGACCCGCCGTGGCCGGAGGACGCCTGGGAGCGCGCGTCCGAGGACCGCGCAGCGGGCAGGGTGCAGCATTTCAACATGTTCGACACGTGGGTGCAGGCGGCGCCCGCGATCCTCGAGTTCCTGGGGTCGTAATGGCTCTACACGGTACGAATGTGAACCTCGCAGTTGAGCGACGCCTCGAGAGCCGTGTGGACCCGGCTTTCCGGGATGCGTTCGAGGTCCTCCTCGCGCAGCGTCACGTACACGATGTCGAAGCCGTCGTCGCCCGGGGTTCGCTCGATCTCACCGGTGAGCCCGAAGCCGGACAACACCCCGTGCGCGTCATCGTCGGTTCCCCGGCTGACGAAGGTCACCACGCCGGCGACCGGTCCGGCGCCGAACACTCTGGTGCACAACTCAATTGCGACGTTGCTGGCCGCGTCGCCGTCTTCGGCCGCAATCAGCAGTTCGACCTCGCGGCGGCCCGCGGGCATGGCCGCGAGGTCGTTGTGGACCACGTCGGCGCCCGCCTCGCCCGCGAGCTCGAGGAGCGCGGCCATGCCATCGCGTAGCTGCGCGGCGGTGAACGCGCTTTCCGGATCAACGTTGACGCGCACCACCGCAGTTCGCATGTGCGCAAGCCTAACTAAGACGATGGCAGGTCAGCCGTGAACACCACCCAATCCACGACCATCATCACCACCGCCGCGCCGCCCGGGCTCGAACCACGGCTGCTGGCCGGACAGCGCGAGGACCTGGCGGCGTATCGACGCCTCGGCGGATACCGCCCGCTCGCCGGCGCCGACGAGTTGCTGGGCGAGGTCGAATCCAGCGGGCTGGTCGGCCGCGGCGGTGCGGCCTTCCCCCTGGCGGTGAAGTTGCGTGCGGTGCGCGACAACGGCCGCATCGCAGGTGGCGCCGTCGTCGTCGCGAATGGCGAAGAGGGAGAACCCGCTTCGATCAAGGACCGCTGGCTGCTGCGCAACCGCCCGCACCTCGTCCTCGATGGGCTGCGGCTGGCCGCGGCCATCGTGGGCGCCCGCCGCGCCTACGTGTATGTGTCCGATCCGGAATCGGCGCACAGCGTCGAAACGGCGCTCGGCGAGCTCGAGCCGGACACCCTGGGGGGCGTCGACGTCCGCATGTCGACGGTGCAACCCGGATACGTCGCCGGCGAGGAGACCGCCGCGGTCCGCGCACTCAACGGCGGCCCGGCCAAGCCGACGGACAAGCCGCCGCGCCCATTCGAAGCGGGCGTCGGCGAGCGGCCCACGTTGGTGAGCAATGTCGAGACCCTGGCCAACCTGCCCTACCTGCAGCGCCACGGTTCGGCGTCGTTCCGCGCCCAGGGCACCTCACTGTCGCCGGGTACCTTCCTGGCCACCATCACCGGTGCCGGGCGTCCGCCGGTGCTCTACGAGCTTCCGCACGGCCTGGCATTCACCGAACTGCTTGCCCTGCATAAGGTTTCGCCGGACCGGGTCCGCGGGGCCCTGATGGGCGGCTACTTCGCCGGCCTGCTCAACCGCGGCGTCCTGGAGACATCGCTGGACCACGAGACGATGCGGCGGATCGGCAGCGGCCTGGGCTGCGGCGCGATCTCGGTGATCACCGACGACTGCCCCGTCGCGGTCGCGGCGTCGGTGCTGGCCTACTTCGACCGCGAGAACGCCGGGCAATGTGGGTCCTGCTTCAACGGAACCGCGGCGATGGCCGCCGCCGCCGGCGCACTGCGCGACGGCGCCGCGACCGCCCAGGACGTGGAACGGTTGCGCCGCTGGTCGGTGCTGCTGCGCGGGCGCGGCGCTTGCGCGACCCTGGACGCCGCCACCAACGTGGCCGCCAGCCTGCTCGATCAGTTCCCCGGCGAGGTCGCCGCACACCTCGACGGCACCTGCCCGGACTGCGCCCGCGGCGCATTCCGCGCCGACCGTCCCTACGAGGCGGAAGCGGTGAGGCAACCATGAGGATTCGTTTGGACCGCACCGTGTGCGACGGCTTCGGGATCTGCGCCAAGTACGCGCCCGGATATTTCTCGCTCGACGACTGGGGCTACGCGTCCCTGATCGGCGACGGCACCGTCGCGGAATCGGATCGCGACGCGGTCATGCGCGCGCTGATGGACTGCCCCGTGCACGCCATCGCCGAGCTCGGCGAGCGCATTTCTCGCGCCCCTCAGCTACCGCTGACAGAGGCGGAGGATCCCGCCGAGCAACTCAAGACCGAAGAGAACGAGGCGGAGTGGGGATTCACGCGCTGATCCGTCGCCGCTCCGATGGATCGTGCGCGCCAAGAAGTGGTAACGTAATTCTCTGATTTGCATAACGGGCCTACCCAGTTCGGTTTTTCGGACGAGCCAGCCGATTTCCGGAGGTGACGTGTCAGCAGCACCGGGACGACCGCTGCCCCTGCTCACGCTGGACAACGAATTCTTCTGGAAGTCAGGAGCCGACGGCACGCTGCGGTTTCAGGAATGTCGGGCCTGCGCATCGCTGATCCATCCGCCGGCGCCGGTGTGCCGGTACTGCCGCTCCCGTGACGTGGGCGTGCGGGCCGTCTCCGGCAGGGCCACGCTCGCCGGGTTCACCATCAACCATCGGTTCAGCCTGCCCGGGATGCCGGCGCCGTACGTGGTCGCCCAGGTGGCGATCGCGGAAGACCCGCGGGTCCGGCTGACCACCAACATCGTTGAATGCGAACCCGATCGGCTCGAGCTCGGTCAACAGGTGGAGGTCGTCTTCGAGCAGATCGAGGACGTCTGGCTGCCGTTGTTCCGGTCGGTTCCGGATGCCGCACCCGGCCCGCTGCCGGCCGACGAGATCGAGCCCGAACGCTTCGGGGAGCACGTCCGCCCCATGCTGACGGCGGAGAAGTTCGAAGACAAGGTGGCGCTCACCGGAATCGGCATGTCACCGATCGGGCGGCGGCTGATGGAGCCGCCGCTGTCGCTGACGATGCAGGCCTGCGAGGCCGCGATCGCCGACGCCGGGTTGACGCTCGCCGACATCGACGGCCTGTCCACCTACCCCGGCGCGATCAATGTCGGCGGCTTCGGCGAGGGCGGGGTGACCGCCCTGGAGGCGGCGCTGGGAATCCGCCCGACCTGGCACAACGGTGCCATGGAGACCTTCGGTCCTGGCGGTTCGGTGATCGCCGCCATGCTTGCCGTCGCCGGCGGCCTGGCCCGGCACGTGCTGTGCTTCCGCACGCTGTGGGAAGCCACCCACAACGAGCTGATGAAGCAGGGCAAGGTCACCCCATCGATGGGCCGCATGGCCGGCTGGACATTCCCGTTCGGCGCCACCTCGGCCGCACACACCCTGGCGATGAACGCGCAGCGGCACTTCCACCGTTACGGCACAACGAAAGAGACGCTGGGCTGGATCGCGCTGAACCAGCGCGCCAACGCCGAACTGAACCCCACCGCGGTCTATCGGACCCCGATGACGATGGACGACTACCTCAACGCGCGGCCCATCACCACACCGTTCGGCCTCTACGACTGCGACGTGCCGTGCGACGGCGCGATCGCCGTCATCGTCTCCGCCGTCGACGCCGCCCGCGACCTGGCCAAGCCACCCGTGTTGGTAGAGGCGGTGGGCACGCAGATCATCGAGCGAATCGACTGGGACCAAAGCACTCTCACCCACGAGCCGCAGGTGCTGGGCCAAGCCGCGCACGTGTGGACCCGCACGTCGCTGCGCCCCACCGACGTCGACGTCGCCGAACTCTACGACGGCTTCACGATGAACTGCCTGTCCTGGATCGAGGCGCTGGGATTCTGCGGCATCGGTGAGGCCAAAGAGTTTCTCGACGGCGGCAAGAACATCGCTCGCGACGGGCAGCTGCCGCTCAACACCCACGGCGGCCAGCTGTCACACGGCCGCACCCACGGCATGGGCCTGCTGCACGAGGCGGTCAGCCAGCTGCGCGGGGAGGCCGGCGACCGGCAGGTCACCGGCGCCCGCGTCGGCGTGGTCAGTAGCGGCGGCCTCACTCCGAGCGGCGTCCTGCTGTTGCGGGCGGACGCATGAGCACCGCGCCCCGTCCCCGCCTCGTGATCGTCGACGGCGTGCCAATGTCGGCGCTGGTTGCCGAGGCGGCCGAGCCCAAGGCGGTGATCGTGGCCATTCACGGCGGCGGCACCACCGCCATATATTTCGACTGCCCGGGCCACCCGTCGTACTCGCTGCTCCGGACCGGCGCGGCGGCGGGATTCACCGTGGTGGCGCTCGACCGGCCCGGCTATGGCAGCTCGGCCCCCTATCCCGAGGCAATGGTCGAGGGCGAGCAGCGCGTCAACCTGGCATATGGGGCGATCGATCGCATCCTCGGCGAAGGGCCAAGGGGCGCTGGACTATTCGTGATGGGCCATTCGGGTGGGTGCGAGTTGACGATGCGGATGGCCGGTGACGAGCGCGGCGCCGAGCTGCTGGGCATCGAGCTCGCGGGCACGGGTCGGCACTACCACCCCGCGGCCCGGGAAATACTGAAAACCGCGACCCGCGAAAGCCGCCCGCCGGGCATGCGCGGCCTGCTGTGGAGCCCGGAGGAGCTGTACCCACCCGAGGTCCTCGGCGGTGCGACGGTGTCCCCGTCGGCGCCGGCCTACGAGGACAAGATGGTGTCGAACTGGGCCCGTCAAACGTTCCCGGAGCTCGCGCCCGCCGTGCGCGTCCCAGTGCATTTCAGCATCGCCGAGCACGAAAAGGTCTGGCAGGCCGATGATTCGGCGGTAGCCGAAATCACCGCCCTGTTCTCCAGCGCGACTCGGTTCGTTGTGCATAGGCAACCGGAAGCCGGGCACAACATCAGCCTCGGCCACACTGCCGCGGACTATCACGCGGAAGTCTTGTCGTTCGCGGACGAATGCGTGGCAGCCCGAGCGGAAACGGTTGACACGCAAGATGATCTGGAGGCCGGATGAGGGTCGGATTCATCGGACTGGGCAGCCAGGGCGGTCCGATGGCGCGGCGGATCGTCGAGGGCGGCTACCAGACGACGCTGTGGGCGCGCAGGCCCGCGACCCTCGAGCCGTTCGCCGACACCCCCGCCGAGGTAGCCGCGTCGCCGGCCGAACTCGCGGCGGCCAGTGACCTGGTCTGCCTGTGCGTGGTCGGCGACGCCGACATCGAGGAAATCACCTCCGGCGCGGGCGGGCTGCTGGCGGCGATGGAACCGGGCGGCATCATCGCGGTGCACAGCACGGTGCATCCCAACACGTGCCGCGGGCTTGCCAAAAAGGCCGGCGCCCGCGGTGTTTCGGTCGTCGATGCGCCGGTCAGCGGCGGTGGTGGGGCGGCGTCGGAAGGGCGCCTGCTGGTGATGCTCGGCGGCGACGCCGAAGTCGTCGAGCGCTGCCGTCCGGTGTTCGAAACCTACGCCGACCCGGTCGTTCACCTCGGCGACCTCGGGTCCGGGCAGACCACCAAGCTGCTCAACAACCTGTTGTTCACCGCCAACCTGGGCACGGCGGCCGCCGCCCTCTCGCTTGCCGAAGCACTGGGTGTCTCCCCGGAACGGCTCACCGAGGTCGTGTCCCGTGGTAGCGCAAACAGCTTCGCGCTCAACGCCCTTGGCGGGGCCGGCGGCCTGGAACGCCTGGCCGGGTTGGCCGGGACTCTGCTGCGCAAGGACGTCCGCCTGGTCGCCGAACTCGCCGAGCGCGCCTCGGCCGACCCCGGCGCCGTGCTCGATGCGGCGGACGCCACGCTTGCCGCGATGGGACACCCACGATGAGGACCCAATGAGGGTCGGGTTCATCGGCGCCGGCCGGATGGGACTCCCGATGGTGAGCCGCCTCGTCGAGGCCGGCCACGACGTCCGCGCGCTGGGGCGGACGGACGAACGGCGCCGCGACCTCCAGCAGCTGGGCGCCCGCGCGGTGAGCGACGTGGCCGGCGCCGGTACGCACGCCGACGTGGTGATCGTCTGCGTATTCACCGACGAACAGGTACGGCAGGTATGTCTGGAAGGCCCCCTGCTCGCCGCGATGCCGCCGGGCTCGACAGTGGTGGTGCACACCACCGCAAGCCCGAAAACGATCGACGCTATCGCCGGCCGCGCCGGCGGCGGCCTCGATGTCGTCGACGCACCCGTCAGCGGCGGCCCGCACGAGATCGCGGCCGGCAGGCTGACCCTGTTCGTCGGCGGCGCCGACGACGCCGTGGCACGGGTGAGAACCGTGCTGGGCTGTTACGGCGATCCGATCGTGCACGTCGGGCCGCTCGGCGCCGGCCAGAAGGTGAAGGTGGTCAACAATGCCCTGTTCGCCGGTCACATCGGGCTGCTCGCGGAGTCGATCCGGCTGGGCGAACGCCTCGGCGTGCCGGAATCGACCCTGCTGGACGCGCTGGCGCATGGCAGCGCCACGAGCAGGGTGCTGGACATCGTCTCGGCCAGGGGTTCGGTCGCGTCGTTCGTCGAGGTAGCCGGCGAATTCGTCGGCAAAGACGTGGCCGTCGCGCGTGGCATCGCCGCCGAACTGGGCAGTGACCTGGGTGCGCTGGACGGCGTCATCGACGTGGTCGGTCCCGTGTTACATGCGGCCAGGAGGGTCTGAGGTGGGGGCGTTTTGGTCTTTCCGGTTTGAAACGAAACCGCTACCGTTAGCGTTACAGTCAGGCAATCCGCTGTAACGGTTTCAGCCCGCCGATGAGGAGCATGCAGTGACCAAGCCGAAGGTTGTCTTCGATCCGTTCTCGGAGGACTACTTCAATAACCCGTTCGACATCTACCGGCGGATGCGCGAGGACGCGCCGCTGTATTACGACGAGAAGGAGGACTTCTACGCGCTGACCCGTCACGAGGACGTCGCGGCGGCGTTCAAGGACTTCGAGACGTATTCCTCGGCTCGCGGCTGCGACCTCGCAATGGTGCGGCGGGGGATCTCCGCAGAACAGAAGTCGATCATCTTCATGGACCCACCGGAGCACCGGCACATGCGCAGCCTGCTCAACAAGGCGTTCACCCCGCGGGCGATTCAATCGCAGCGCGAGACGGTCATCGAGGTGATCGACAAGTACCTGGGCGCGGCCGATCCCGACCACTTCGACGTCGTCCAGGACTTCTCCGGACCGTTCCCGGTGGAAGTCATCACCACTATGGCCGGGGTGCCTGAGGAATACCGCCAGCAGGTGCGGCACTGGATCGACACCAGCCTGCATCACGAACCGGGACAGATCGAGATCAGCGAAGCCGGGATGCAGGCCAACATCGACACCGCGATGTACTACTTCGGCCTCATCCAGGAGCGGCGCGAGAACCCGCAGGACGACATGATCAGCCGGCTGATCGCCGCCGAGATCCCCGGCGAGAACGGTGAGTCGCGCCAACTCGACGACATCGAAATCACCGGATTCGCGACCCTTTTGGGCGGGGCGGGCGCCGAAACCGTCACCAAGCTGCTCGGCAACGCGGCGGTCATATTCGCCCGCCACCCCGACCAGTGGCAGAAGCTGCAGGAAGACCGCGACAAGATCCCCGGTGCGGTGGAAGAGCTATTGCGCTACGAGGGGCCGGTCCAATACAACGTCCGCTACACCCTGAAGGAGGCGCACGTCGGCGGTGGGGTGATTCCTGCGGGAAAGCCGGTGTTCCTCTGCGGCGCTGCGGCGAACCGCGATCCGGACGCCTTCACGGACGCCGACACCTTCGACATCGAGCGCGATCAGACCGAGGCGCAGCACCTCGGTCTCGGGTACGGGATTCACAGCTGCCTTGGCGCGGCACTGGCCCGCATGGAAAGCAGGATCGCGCTGGAGAGGCTGCTCGACTTCATGCCGCGCTACGAGGTGGACTGGGCCGGGTGCACGCGGGTGAACATGCAAAACGTCGCCGGCTGGAAGAATGTGCCGGTGAAGGTGCTTCGGTAGAGGGGGCCGCATGAAAATCGAAGTCGATTGGGGTCTTTGCGAAAGCAACGGCGTCTGCATGGGCATCAACCCGGAGATTTTCCACCTCGGTGACGACGACATGCTGACCGTCCTGCAGCCGGAGGTCACGCCGGAGACCGAGGCGGACGTCCGCGAGGCCGTGCGTCAGTGCCCGCGCCAGGCGATCTCCATCGTGGAGTAGCGATCAGCTACTGGCCGAAGGCATTTCGAACCCGGCGAGGATGACCGCGTTGCAGTCGGCCGCCGCCTGCCGCAGCTTCGCCGCCTTTTGGTAAGCCTCGGACTCGTACCACGCCCGGGCCGCATCGACCGATTCGAATTCCAGCACGACGGTCTGATCACCGTGCCAGCTGCCCTCGAGGACCTTGGGAGCGGTGTCCACCGCGAGGATGTTGACCCCACCCATCGCCGCCCCCGCGGCTTGGCCGTAGGCCTTCATGCCCTCCGGATCTTTGATGGCCTCGGTGAGGATGACATATCCTTTGGGCACTACGTCTCCTTCGTCAGGTCGCTGATGGCCTGCTCGGGACAGCATTGGATGGCCTCCCGAGTGGCGGCCTCGAATTCCGTTGGCACCTCGGAGGTTATCGCCTCCGCGTAGCCATCGTCGGTCAGGCTGAACACTTCCGGGCACAGCGTCGTGCACACGCCGTGGCCGCGGCAGCGTTGGTCGTCGACCCAAACCCTCATGCCGGGGTGAACTCCAGGTGCAGTTCCGTCAGCCCGCGCAGGATGTAGGTCGGAACGTATTGGTAGCGGCGGTCATTCGCCGGACCGTGCACGCCCTCGTCGATCCTGATGTCGGACGTCCGGTCGAGCAGGCGCTCGATCGCCACCCGGGTTTCGGCGCGCGCCAGCGGTGCGCCGGGGCAGCTGTGGATGCCGCGCCCGAACGAAATGTGCTGGCGGGCGTTCTTGCGGGCCGGGTCGAACGTGGTGGGGTCCTCGAACCGGCGCGGGTCCCGGTTGGCGGCCGCCTGCACCACCATCACGGTGGTGCCCGCCGGCAGGTCCACCCCGCCGACATTGACGGGCACCCGGTTCAGCCGGAAGTCGCCCTTGACCGGGCTCTCGTGGCGCAGCGACTCTTCGATGAAGTTGGGGATCAGGCTGCGGTCCTTGCGCAGCTGCGCCTGGATGTCGGGGCGCTCCCCGAGCGTCTGCAGCGCGGCGCCGAGCAGCCGCACGGTGGTCTCCTGGCCGGCCGAGAAGACGTTGCTGGCGACGCGGGCCACGTCTTCGACCTCGGGGATCGAGCCGTCGGGGTACGTCGCGGTGGCCAGGCCGGTCAGCACGTCGTCGCGGGGCTCGCGCCGGCGGTCCCGGATGTAATCGGAGAAAAGGCCGTAGAGGAATTCCAGCGGGCTGTGTGACAGCGACTCCTTGCCGGTGCCCCCGACGCCGCCACCCGCGTGCTCGGCGATGCCCTTGACGAACTTGTCGCGATCCTCCATCGGAACGCCCAGCAGGTCGGCGATGACCAGCAGCGTGAACGGGCCGGCGAAGCCCTTGATCCAGTCGCCGTGCCCGGGCGCGAGGAACGTGTCGAGTACCTGGTCGGCGAGCGCCCACATCGCGTCCTCGTTCTCCTTGAGGCGCTTCGGGGTGATCAGCCGCATCAGCAGCGAGCGGTGGTTGGTGTGGGTCGGCGGATCCAGCGTGGGCAGCTGGTCGCTGAATGGCAGCTCGTCCCGGTGCTGCTCGATCAGCTCGGTGATGTCGTCCCCTTCGATCGGCACCGGAAAACCCGGAAACGGGCCGGTCACCGAGACGCAGGAGGACCAGGTCTCGGCGTCGTTGAGCACCGCGCACGCCTCGTCCCAGCCGGTGATCATCGTGACGTCGTGGTGGCTCTCCCGCGTGACGGGGCACTGCTGCCGCAGCGCCTCGTAGTAGGGGTACGGGTCGGCGATGAGCTCTTTGCCGCGGAAGAAGTCCATTTTGGCGAAGTCGTTCACCGTGTCGCTCCGTTCGAATCTCAGCAGTGAGAATGAGCCTCTCAGAGATGAATATTACATTTCCACACGGGCTGGTCGTCGTCAAACGACGGGTCTAACCCCCGAGGGTGAGGCGCTGCCTAGCTCGCGGGAATCAGGTCGGCGGCGACCGACGGCCACGCCAGCAGCCCGCTTCGGAACGTCTCGATGTAACCGATCGAGCCGTGCGGCGCGGCCGCCGCCGCGAGCGCCTGGGCCTTGAAGATGTTCGCGGCCGTGCTCAGCCGGTGCTGAACCAGGCCGACGCTCTCATCCAGCTCGGCCGGCCAGCTTTCCCCCCACAGCGTCACCTCCGTAACCCCGTGATCGAGGGCCTGCAAGACGCCCTGCCGCACCCGTGAGTCGCATCCGAACAGGTCGGCCGCGGCCGCCAGCGCTTGGGGCCGGGGCCGCGAGTCCACCACGGCCAGGGCGTCTTCGAGGTCGAGCGGCTGGGCGCCGATGATCTGCAGCGGCCGCGTGTCGGGGTGGTCGGCCAGGTCGGTGAGCAGCACGGTGACGTCCCAGCCCGCCATCGCCCGGTCGAAGAGCCAGCCCCCGGCGAACCGCACCACGTCGACGACGCTGGAGGCGACGACGTCGAGCCGGTACCTCATGTCCTGCCGCTCTTCTTCGGCGGGGCGAAGTCCCGTGCCAGCGCCTCCGCGTACTCCTTGAACGCGTCGGTCAGCGGTATCGAAGGGTCGAGCAACCATATTGTTTCCATTCCGTGGACGAAGGCGAGAATCTCTACTGCCTTGACGGCGGGGTCTATGTCGGTGCGGTACCGGCCGTCGGCCTGGCCGCGCCGGATCAGCTCGCCGACGATGTCGATGGCTTGGCGCTGACGGTCCAGCATCCGGTCGTGCAACGGGGCATCGGGATCGATGTTTTCGATCAGCAGCACCGTAAACGTGCCCACCATGTCGGGCGCCCGGGTGAAGCGATCGGCGACCCGCGCGATCTCGACCAGCAGGTCACCGGTCCGGTTGGCGTGTGAGTCGTCGTCGGCGTCACGGGCGTCGAGCACCGCGTGCAGCAACTGCTCCTTGGATTCGAAGTGATGCAGCAGGCCCGCGGGAGTGACCCCGGCCGCGCCGGCGATCTGGGCGAGGGTGGTGTTGCGCCAGCCGTTGCGGGTGAGCAGGCGCTGCGCGACGTCGAGGATCCGCTGCTTGCGGTCCTCGCCCTTGGCGAGCAGCGTGTCGTATCGCCGGGCGACGGGCAAAAGGGCTCCCTGGGTAACGATCAACCTACTGAACACACAGTAGGTTGGTTTGCCCGCTGTGACAAGGGTCTCAGAACGACCGTTTGCGGCGAGCGCTAGGAGACCAGCTCCACCAGGGTGGCGTTGGCCGTGCCGCCGCCTTCGCACATCGTCTGCAGGCCGTACCGAATCCCGTTATCGCGCATGTGGTGGGCCATCCGCGTCATCAGCACCGCGCCGGACGCGCCGAGCGGGTGGCCCAGTGCGATGGCGCCGCCGAGCGGATTCATCCGTCCCGGGTCCGCGCCCGTTTCCGCCAGCCACGCCAGCGGGACCGGCGCAAACGCCTCGTTGACCTCGAAGACCCCCACGTCCGCGAGCGAGACGCCGGCCTTGGTCAGCACCTTCTCGGTCGCCGGGATGGGCCCGGTGAGCATGAGCACCGGGTCCGCCCCGGTGACGGCGCCGGCGCGGTAGCGGACCAGCGGCGTCAACCCCAATTCGACCGCCATCTCCGACGTGGTCACGAGCAGGGCCGCCGCCCCGTCGGAGATCTGTGAGGAATTGCCCGCGTGAATGACGCCATCGTCGACGAACGCGGGCTTGAGCCCGGCCAGCTTCTCCACGGTGGTGCCGCGGCGCACGCCTTCGTCGGCAATCACGGTCCCGTCATCGGTGAACACGGGAACGATCTGCTCGTTGAAGGCGCCGCCGTCCTGGGCCGCGGCCGCCCGCTCGTGGGACTGAGCCGAGTACTCGTCGAGCTGCCCGCGGGAAAATCCCCATTTCTTCGCGATCATCTCCGCCGACAGGCCTTGGTTGAAGGAGAAATCGTCATAGCGCGCAAGGACTTTCGGACCGTAGGGCATGCCGGTGGCCCTTGCCGCGCCGAGCGGAACGCGGCTCATCACCTCGACACCGCCGGCTACGACGACGTCCTGCTGACCCGACATCACCGCATGGACGGCGAAATCCAGCGCCTGCTGGCTGGAACCGCATGCCCGGTTGACCGTGGTTCCGGGGATGGTTTCCGGCCAGCCGGCCGCCAGGACGGCGTAGCGGCCGATGTTGCTGGATTGGTCGCCGACCTGGGACACGCATCCCCAGATCACGTCGTCGACGATGTCCGGGCCCACGCCGGCGCGTTCCAGTACCTCGTTGAGGACGACCGCGGACAGGTCGGCGGCGTGCATGCCGGACAACCCTCCGTTGCGCTTCCCTACCGCCGTCCGTACCGCCTCGATGATGACCGTCTCACGCATCTTCACTCCGTTTGTTCTCCATCAGATCTCGATAACGCCCACCGACCAGTAAACGACGGCTCGCGTCTCTCGGCGAAGGCGGCATAGGCGGCCGCCGCGTCCGCGGTCGCGAAATTGCCGGGCTGGGCGCGGGCCTCGTTGGCCAGCGCGTCGCGCATGGTGCGATCGGCGCCCTCGTTCAGCAGGGCCTTGGTGTGCGCAAGCGCGATCGGTGGGCCGGCCGCCAGCCGTTCGGTGAGATCGTCGACGAAGGCGTCGATCTCGGCGGCGGGCACCACCCAGGTCACCAGCCCCAGGCCATGGGCCTCGGCGGCGTCGATCGTCTCGGCGAGCAGCGCGAGCCGCTTGGCCTGTTGCAGTCCAACCAATTTCGGCAGCAGCCAGGAACCACCCAGGTCGATCGAGAGGCCGCGCTTGGAAAAGATCTGACAGAACGTGGATTCCGGCGTCGCGACTACCAGATCGCAACCGAGAGCCAGGTTCCACCCGGCGCCGACGGCCACCCCGGTCACCTTGGCGACCGCCGGTATCGGGAGCTCGTGCAACGCCAGTGCCACGTCGGTCAGGCGCTGCAGCTTGTGTTTCGGATGCACGTCGTCGGGGACCGAGATGTCGGCACCGGAGCAGAAGCTCCCCCCGGCGCCGGTGATCACGAGCGCGCGCACGCTACGGTCGTGACCGGCCTCGTTGAGGGCGTCCCGCAACGCGATCCACAGTTCGGGGTTGATCGCGTTCTTGCGGCGCGGTCGATTCAGGGTCAGCGTGCGCACGCCGTCGCGATCCTCGGACAGCAGCACGGGCCCGTCGGGCTCGCTCACATCACCATGTCGCCGTCCACCGGCAGCACCTGCCCGGTGATGTACGACGCGGCATCGGAGGCAAGAAACATGAACGCTCCGGCGAGGTCATCAATAGCTCCTCGGCAGTTTCAGAACATTGGCACCCAGGAAATTCAGGATCATCTCCTGGCTGACCGGTGCGATCTTCATCAGCCGGGCCTCACGGAAGTATCGCGCGATGTGGTACTCCTCCGCGTATCCCATGCCGCCGTGGGTTTGCAATGCCCGGTCCGCGGCGGTGAAGCCCGCGTCGGCGCACAGGTATTTGGCGGTATTCGCCTCGCGGCCACAGGGTTTGCCGTTGTCGTACAACCAGGTGGCCTTGCGCAGCATCAGCTCGGCGGCATCGAGGCGGGCCAGCGAGTCGGCGAGCGGGAACTGCAGGCCCTGGTTCATGCCGATGGGCCGGCCGAAGACCTCCCGCTCGTTGCCGTATTTCACCGCCTTGTCCAGCGCCACCCGGCCGATGCCGAGCGCCTCGGCGGCGATCAGCATCCGCTCCGGGTTCAGGCCGTCCAGGATGTACTGAAACCCCTTGCCCTCCTCGCCGATTCGGTGCTCTACCGGCACCTCCAGGTTGTCGATGAACAACTCATTGGAGCTCACGGCGTTGCGGCCCATCTTCCGGATGGGGCGCACGTCGACGCGGCTGCGGTCGAGATCGGTGATGAACAGCGTCATCCCGTCGGTCTTCTTGGTGACTTCCTCGTAGCTCCGGGTGCGGGTGAGCAGCAGGATCTTGTCGGACTCCATGGCTTTGGAGATCCACACCTTGCGGCCGTTGACGATGTAGCGATCGCCGTCGCGTTTGGCGAAGGTGGTGATGCGCGACGTGTCGACCCCGGCGCCGGGTTCGGTCACGCCGAAGCAGACGTGCACCTCGCCGGTCGCGACCCTGGGCAGCGTGCGCGCCTTGAGTTCGTCGGAACCGTGCACCACCACGGGTTGCATGCCGAAGATGGACAGGTGGATCGAGCTGGCGGCGTTCATGGCGCCGCCGGATTTCGCCACCTCCTCGAGCAGGATGGTGGCTTCGGTGATGCCGAGGCCGTGCCCGCCGTACTCGGTGGGGATCGTCATGCCAAGCCAGCCGCCGTCGGCGATGGCCTGGTAGAACTCGGTGGGAAACTCGTGCGCCTGGTCTTTTTCCATCCAGTACTGGTCGTCGAACTTGCGCGCCAACTCGGCGACCGACCGGCGGATCAGCTCCTGGTCATCGGTCAGCTCGAAGTTCATTCCTGCGCCGGGCACAGCTAGATCTCCTTCAATCGGTTACAGGCACCGGCGCACAGGCTTGTCCGAGGGTACGGTCAGTCCGTGTTGCCGGTAAGGGATTTCGCGTTGGCCGCGAAATCCGCGAAGGACGAGCCGCCTCGGGAATCCTTTTCGTGGCCCTGCGCCCTGATGGACACGTCGTGCCCCTCGGCGGCCTTGCGAAGCGCACCGACGGTCGCCTGTTCGCGCGAAATGTGAGTGAACGGGTCGAACGAGTACCAGCGCATCGCATTCTCGTAGGTCATCTTGTTGATTTCGTCGTCGGGAACGTCGTTGATGGACAACACGTCCCACAGTTCTTCGGGCGCACCCGGCCACATCGAGTCGCTGTGCGGGTAGTCGGCCTCCCAGGCGATGTTGTCGATGCCGATCATGTTGCGCAGCGCGACGCCCACCTTGTCGCTGATGAAGCACGTCAGGAAGTGCTCGCGGAAGACCTCGCTGGGCAGCTTGCCGCCGAAGTTCTGGTGGGTCCACGCGGAATGCATTTCGAACGTGCGGTCGGCCCGCTCCAGGAAGTAGGGGATCCACCCGGTCCCGCCCTCGGAGAGCGCGATCTTCAGGTCGGGGTACTCCTTGATCGGCTTGGACCACAGCAGGTCCGCGGCGGCCTGCACGATGTTCATCGGCTGCAGCGTGATCATCACGTCCATGGGCGCGTCGGGCGCCGTGATCGCGAGCCGGCCCGAGGATCCGATGTGCACGTTCATCACGGTGTTGGTGTCGCACAACGCCTTCCACAGCGGGTTCCAGTACTCGTCGTGGAAGCTGGGGTAGCCCATCGCGGCCGGGTTCTCGGTGAAGGTCAGCGCGTGCACGCCCTTCTTCGACACCCGGCGCACCTCGGCCGCGCACGCCTCGGCATCCCAGATCACCGGGATGGCCATCGGGATGAATCGCGCGGGGTACGCCCCGCACCATTCATCGATGTGCCAGTCGTTGTATGCCTGCACGAGCGAGATCGAGAAGTCGTGGTCGTCGGTGGCGAACAGCCGCCCGGCGAAGCCGGGGAACGACGGGAAGCAGATCGAGGCCAGGATGCCGCCGGCGTTCATGTCCTTGACCCGCTCGTCCACGTTGTAGCAACCCGGCCGGATCTCGTCGAGCCCGGTTGGCTCGATGCCGTACTCCTCCTTGGGCCTGCCGGCGACGGCGTTGAGCGCCACGTTCGGGATGACGGTGTCGCGGAACTTCCACATGTCGGAGCCGTCGGCGTTGTGCACCAACCGGGGCGCGTCGTCGACGTACTTCTTCGCCAGGTGGTTCTTGAACATGTCCGGCGGCTCGACGGTGTGGTCGTCGACGCTGATCAGCATCATGTCTTCTTTGTTCATGGCCAGTCCTCTCCAAAGATCCCTGTGAGCCGTTCGGACGCGCTGCTCCCATTTAGCCTCGGCCAACCGCCACGCAACGCCAAGATCACTGTTTGAAAACTATCTTCTCGCGGAGCGAGAATCAACATCCACCGGCTCTTGCGGCCGGCCGCTGCATCCTGACCAGCAGCTACAAAGCCAGGTGAATCGCCCCCTTCGGACCGACGAAGCGCCAACAGAAACGCTGGGATTACCCGACCGAACCCCGCCCGCTGGCCACGCGAGGCGCGGCCGACAAGCGCGCGGCCGCTTGCGCCTCCCCGACCGGGTGGCGGATGCGGATCGCGGCTCGCCGGCATTGACCAACCAAGCGAATCATGCAAACCTATTGGTTGGAAATGAGAATCTGATTCTCCTAGGTTGAGAGTTACCAGACAGAACGCCGAGAGGAGACGCGCGGATGCGCCTGACGCCGCTGCCCGCGGACCAGTGGGACGAGGCTGTCGAGCAATCGCTGTCTGGCATGCTGCCGCCCGAACGGCGTAATCCCCGGGATGCCGGCACACTCATGTCGACGCTCGCGCGCCACCCGAAACTTGCGCGCGCATACCTGCGGTTCGGCGGATACCTGCTACTCGAGTCATCCCTCCCGGCGCGCATCCGCGAGCTGGCGATCCTGCGGGTCGCCCATCGGCGCGAATGCGCCTACGAGTGGTCACACCACGTGGACATCGCGACGAAGGCAGGACTGACCGACGCCGAGATCGCGGCCGCGCGATCCGGCGAAGCCGACGACGAGTTCGAGCGCGCGGTGTTCACCGCCGTCGACGAGCTCGACGAGAAGTCGAATATCTCGGACCAGACGTGGACCACCCTTGGTGAACGGCTTGACGAACGCCAGCGGATGGACCTGGTGTTCACCATCGGCGGCTACATCGCGCTGGCGATGGCCATCAACGCTTTTGGCGTACAGCTCGAGAACGAGAAAGGTTAGAGCCTTGCCCCACTTCCCCAAGCCGGCCGCCGGCAGCTGGACCGAAAACTACCCCGAACTGGGCACCGCGCCGGTCGATTACACCGATTCCATCGACCCGGCATTCTTCGAGGCCGAGCGCGAGGCGATCTTCAAGAAGACCTGGCTCAACGTCGGTCGGGTCGAGCGGGTGCCGCGCACCGGCAGTTACTTCACCAAGGAGCTGCCCTCGGCGGGCAAGGGCATGTCGGTCATCGTCGTCAAGACCAAGGAGGGGGCGGTCAAGGCGTACCACAACGTCTGCCGCCACCGCGGAAACAAGTTGGTGTGGAACGATTTTCCGCACGAGGAGACCGCCGGCACCTGCCGGCAGTTCACCTGCAAGTACCACGCGTGGCGCTACAGCCTCGACGGTGACCTCACCTTCGTCCAGCAGGAGGATGAGTTCTTCGGCGTCGACAAGGGCCAGTACGGCCTGGTGCCCGTCCGTTGCGAAGTGTGGGAAGGCTTCATCTTCATCAACTTCGACAACAACGCGGCACCGCTCACCGACTACCTCGGGCCGCTGGCCAAGAGCATCGAGGGCTATCCGTTCGGCGAGATGACGGAGACCTATTCCTACCGTGCCGAGGTCGGCAGCAACTGGAAGCTGTTCATCGACGCGTTCATCGAGTTCTATCACGCGCCGATCCTGCACCAGGGGCAGTACACCAAGGAAGAGGCCGCCAAGATCCAAAAGTACGGCTATGAGGCCCTGCACTACGAATTGGCCGGCCCGCACAGCCTGCAGTCGACCTGGGGCGGTCAGGCGCCGCCCCCGGACATGTCCATGGTCAAGCCGTTGGACCAAGTGTTGCGCAGCGGTTTGTTCGGTCCGTGGGACAAGCCGGAGATCATCGAGAACCTGGAGATGCCGCCGGGCGTCAACGTGAAGCGGGTGCCGCAGTGGGGCATCGACTCGTGGCTCTTCTACCCGAACTTCATGCTGCTGATCTGGGAGCCGGGTTGGTTTCTGACCTACCACTACTGGCCGACCGCCGTCGACAAGCACATCTTCGAGTGCACGCTGTATTTCGTTCCGCCGCGCAACGCGCGGGAACGCCTGGCCCAGGAGCTGGCGGCCGTGACCTTCAAGGAGTACGCGCTGCAGGACGCCAACACGCTGGAAGCGACCCAGACCATGATCGGCACCAAGGTCGTCAGCAACTTCCTGTTGTGCGATCAGGAAGTCCTGATCCGTCATCTCCACAAGACGACCGGTGACTATGTAGCGAATTGGGCGAAGGAGTACCAGGGCAATGGCAAAGTTACCGTCTGAATTCGCCGACCTGGAGCCCTATTTGGATTGGGACCTGGCCACCGAGCCCGAGCGCTACGCCAAGCGGCTGGCGTCTACCATGACCGAGATGCAGGCGTTCTACGATGCGGCATTCCCCCGCCTCAACGACGCCATCGCCTACTGCGACAAGTTCCCGCTCGACGACCTGCCCGAGGACGCCCGCACCCTCATGCACATCATGCAATCGCTCGTCATGGTGTCGTTCCCGATCGAGGCGTGGAAGCAGCCGCGCGTGCCGGACAGCGGCGCCGCGTGGGTGGAACTCATCAGGGAACCGGTGATCTGACATTGTCCGGCGCTCTTCGCGCAAGCGGCTCATCGCAGCTGACGCTCAAGGCCGCCGGGCTGCTCGACGTTGACGCCGGTGAGATCGTTCGGCCCGGCGTCCTGCACATCGACGGCGACCGCATCACCGGAATCGGCGGCAGCTCAGAGGGCGACCTGATCGACCTGGGCGACCAAATCCTGCTGCCCGGGCTGATGGACATGGAGGTCAACCTTTTGATGGGCGGGCGCGGGGAGAAACCCGGCCTGTCCCAGGTGCAGGACGACCCGCCGACACGGGTGCTGCGTGCGGTCGGCAACGCCCGCCGCACGCTGCGCGCCGGGTTCACGACGGTGCGCAACCTCGGGCTCTTCGTCAAGACCGGTGGGTATCTGCTCGACGTGGCGCTGGGCAAGGCGATCGACGCGGGCTGGATCGACGGACCGCGGGTGGTACCGGCCGGACACGCCATCACCCCGACCGGCGGGCATCTGGATCCGACGATGTTCGCCGCGTTCGCGCCGCACGTGCTGGACCTCACGGTCGAGGAAGGCATCGCCAACGGCGTCGACGAAATTCGCAAGGCGGTGCGCTACCAGATCAAACATGGCGCCGAGCTGATCAAGGTCTGCTGCTCGGGCGGGGTGATGTCCATGACGGGACCGCCTGGCGCGCAACACTATTCCGACGAAGAATTGCGCGCGATCGTCGACGAGGCGCATCGGCGCGGGCTGCGCGTCGCCGCGCACACGCACGGAGCCGACGCGGTCAAGCATGCGGTCGCCGCCGGCATCGACTGCATCGAGCACGGCTTTCTGATCGATGACGAGGCCATCGCGCAGCTCGTGGAACACGGCACCTTCCTGGTCAGCACCCGGCGGCTGGCCGACGGCGACGCGATGGACGTCTCGCACGCGCCGCCGGAGCTGCAGGCCAAGGCGGCCGAGATGTTTCCGAAGGCGCGCACCTCGATACTGGCCGCCTACGAGGCGGGCGTGAAGATTGCGGTGGGCACCGACGCCCCCGCGATCCCGCACGGCCGCAACGCCGACGAGCTGGTCACCCTGGTGGATTGGGGCCTGCCGCCGCTGGCGGTGCTGCGGGCCGCCACGGTGACCGCCGCCGAGCTGATCAATGCCACCGACCGGGGACGGCTCGCGCCGGGCCAGCTCGCCGATATCATCGCGGTTCCGGGAAACCCGTTGGAAGACATACGGGTTACCCAGAATGTCAGTTTCGTCATGAAAGGCGGCAAGGTCTATGTCGACAAGTCAACCCACCAGAACTGACGACCTGGTCGAGATCCAGCAGCTGCTGGCCCGCTACGCCGTCACCATCACCCAGGAAGACATCGACGGGCTCACCGGCGTCTTCACGCCCGACGGGACCTACAGCGCGTTCGGTTCCACCTACCAGTTGGACAGGTTTCCCGAGCTGGTGGCCGCGGCCCCAAAGGGCTTGTTCCTCACCGGAACTGCGTTGGTCGAAAACATCGACGGTGATTCGGCGAGCGGCACCCAGCCGTTGTGCTTCATCGACCACGCCACCCATGACATGCGGATCGGCTACTACCGCGACACCTACTCCCGCACCCCCGATGGGTGGCGGCTGAAAACCCGTGCCATGACGTTCATTCGCCGCAGCGGCGTGCACGATTCCGGGCGCCCGCACGCGGTCGGCCGCCCGCAGCCCTGAAAGCCCGCGCCGTGAATGTCGAAGAGTTCCGGGCGGGCCTGCGCGCGTGGCTCGACGAGAACGACCTGACCCCCGGGCCCGACCACTCGCTGCAGGGCCATATGCGGCAATTCGCCCGGGTCAGCCGGGCGCTGTATGACGCCGAGTGGATGCGTTACGGCTGGCCGAAAGAAGTCGGCGGACTGGGCGGCCCCGCCGTGCTGCGGGCGATCGTCGGCGAAGAGGTCGTCGGTCGGCGCCTCGCCGAACCCGGTCCGTACTCGATGCTCGAGGTGCTCGCGCCCACGATGATCGATTACGCGCCGGCCGAACTCGCCGCCGAAATGGTGCCGCGGTTGCTGAGCGGTCGCGAGCAATGGTGTCAGGGCTTTTCCGAGCCAGGATCCGGCAGCGACCTCGCCTCGCTGACCACCCGCGCCACCCCCGACGGCGACAACTGGATCATCAACGGGCAGAAGGTCTGGACCAGCTTCGCGCAGTTCTCGACGCGCTGCGTCCTGCTCACCCGCACCGCGCCGGGCCACGATGGAATTACGGCGTTCTTCGTCGACCTGGACACCCCGGGCATCACGATTCGTCCGCTGCGCACCATGCACGGCGTCGACGAGTTCTGCGAGGTGTACTACGACGACGTGGTGGTCCCGGCGGGCCGGATGCTCGGCCGCCCGGGCGACGGCTGGCGACTGGCGATGGACCTGCTGCCCTATGAGCGTTCCACCTGCTTCTGGCAGCGGATCGCCTACCTCTATTCGCGGTTCGACGAACTCATCGCGGAGAGCTCAGTAGCCGACGGCCGGGACGAATCCGCGCTCGGCGCAGCCTATCTCGCGCTGCACACCGTGCGCTGCCGGTCCCGTGACACCCAGCGCCGGCTGGGTGAGGGTGCGCGCCTCGGGGCCGACACCTCCATCGACAAGGTGCTGCTGGCTACCGCCGAGCAACGGCTCTACGACACCGTGCGCGATCTTTTGCCCGCGACGCTTGAACTCGACGACACGCCGTGGCGCTCGGAGTACCTGTACTCGCGCGCGGCCACCATCTATGGCGGAACCGCCGAGATCCAGCGCAACATCATCGCCCGCCGGCTGCTCGACCTCGGGAAGGAGTGAATCGTGGATCCCGAGGCACTGCGCATGCTGGCCGATTCCCTGCGCACCACCATGACCGCTGCGAGCGGCGCCAAGCTCGACGCGGCGTTGTCCGACCTCGGCTGGGGCGACATGCTCGACGAAATACCTGACATCGCAATCCCTTTGGTGTTCCGGCTGCTGGGCGAAACCGGCGCGCACGCGCCGGTCCTCAACGATGTCGTGCTGAGCGCGCCCGGCGGCGCCCTGCCGCTGCCGTTTGCCGGCGGCTCCTGGGTGGTCTGGGAACGCAGCGACGGCTCCGGCTCGGCGCTCGACGGCGAGCTGCCGATACACCGTGCGGCGCAGGGGGATCCCATGCCGCAGGCCGCGCTTGCCGCCGGCCGCCGGGCGGTTGGCTGGTGGCTGATCGGGACGAGCCGGGCGATGCTGTCCCTGGCGCGCCAGCACGCCCTGGATCGCGTTCAATTCGGTCGGCACATCAGCTCCTTTCAGGCGATCCGGCACCGGCTGGCCGAGACGCTCGTCGCGATCGAGGGCGCCGAGGCGACCCTGACTGCGGCCGCATCGCCGGACGACGCGGACGGGTTGGCCGCCCTGCTCGCCAAGGCCGCGGCCGGTCAGGCCGCGCTGACCGCCGCGCGCCACTGTCAGCAGGTGCTGGGCGGCATCGGTTTCACCGCCGAGCACCCGCTGCACCGCCACGTCAAGCGGGCGCTGATCCTCGATGCGCTGCTGGGCAGCAGCCGGGAATTGACCCGCGAGGCCGGAACGATACTGCGAGCCAAAGGCTTTGCGCCACGGCTGGCTCAGCTGTAACGGCGGACCGCGTTTCTGCGCGTACACTCGTCTGGCAACCACGAGGATGGGACGCGATGAGTCAGCCCGACGCACCCAGAAACGAAGTCGGCGTTGCTTCGCTGCTCGTCGGCCTCGTCGCGCTCTTCACCTGCTGGCTGCTCATCGGGGTGCCCTTCGGCATAGCCGCGGTGATCACCGGCGACGTCGCCCGCAGACGGGTGCAGCGCGGCGAAGCGAACAATCCACGAATCGCCCTCGCGGGCATGATATTAGGGGCGGTGTCGATCGCCGCGGGTCTCGTCGCGATCGGTTACTACGCCTGGTCGGACGCCCGCTAGTTGCGCGGCAGGCCGAGCACCCGTTCGGCGATGATGTTCCGCTGAATCTCGGACGTGCCGCCGGCGATGGTCGCGGCGAAGCTGCGCGCGTAGCGGTCGAACCAGCTGCGATAGTGGCTGTCGAGGTTCAGCGGAGCAAACGGCGCGGTGACCGCGTGGTACGTGAGCCCGTCGGAGTCCGCCGCGTTGAGCGCGTCCTCGGAGGCGCGTTGCAGGGCCTCGGAGCCGAGCAGCTTGAGCACCGACTGCGCGGGCACGTCCTCTTCCCCGCGGGCCGCGCGCGCCAGGGCCGCGGACCCCAGCAGCCGCAGCGCATAGGAATCCATCACCAGGGTCGCGTAGCGGTCCCGCTCGAGCGATCCCGACGGACTGAAATCAATGGTCAGCTCGTGCAATAAGTCGACGTAGCCCATCCACAGCATGACCCGTTCGTGGCCGAGCGAACCGGTCGCCACGCGCCAGCCCTCGTTGAATTCACCCACCAGATTCTCGGCCGGCACGCGCGCGTCGGTGAAAAACACCTCGTTGAAGTCGATTTCGTCGTCGTCACACATCGACGCAAAGGGGCGGCGCACCACACCCGGGGCATCGGCGGGAATCATCAACGCGCTGATCCCCTTGTGTTTCGGCTTGTCCGGATCGGTGCGCACGAACGCCAACAGCACGTCGGCGTCGTGCGCGCCCGACGTCCACACCTTCTGCCCATTGACGACGAAGTGGTCTCCATCGAGCACCGCCCGAGTCTTCAACGACGCCAGGTCCGAGCCCGCGCCGGGCTCGCTCATCCCCAGCGACGCGGTGATCTCGGCCCGCAGGATCGGCACCGCCCAGCGCCGCTTCTGCTCGTCAGTGCCGAACGTCAACAACGACGCCGCGATGATGCCCACGCCCTGCGGATTGAAGCTTTGATAGATGCGCCGGCGGCCCAATTCCTCCAGGTACACATATTGCTGCAACAGCGTGGCGTTGCGGCCCCCAAATGCTGGTGGATTGCCGGGCAACAGCCAGCCGCTGTCGAAGAGCAGCCGTTGCCAGCGCCGGGCCCATTCCGGGATGTGCGAACTCGAGCGCGGTCGCTCGACCGCCTCGGCCTCCGAGGGGAGGTGTGCGTCCAGAAAGGCCACGAACTCGGCGCGGAACGCCTCGACGTCGGCGTCAAAGGTCAGCTGCACTGCACTCCTTGAATGGCGGTTTCCGGATTCTCCGGCACGGCGCGTTATGCTCTTGCGATTGCGCTTCCATACACGCGTCTAAGAGAATAGTATTCTCGTGGTGAGAAAGTTACAATCTCCGACACGGCGTCCATAGGGGGTCGAGCACACCGATGGCACGGCGTTCTCCGGTAGAGTCCAACCATGTTCTCCCCACGCGGCAATCATCTGAGCCGACCGTGACGAGTCCAAGCGAAGAGCCCGCCTGGAAGCAGCGCGCGGTCGAACGATCCATCAAAACCGCGAAACTGCGGGCAGCACAGCGCGTCCAGCGCTTTCTCGACGCGGCGCAGGCCATCATCATCGAAAAGGGCAGCACGGACTTTACCGTCCAGGAGGTCGTCGACCGGTCCCGCCAGTCGTTGCGGAGCTTCTACCTGCAGTTCGACGGCAAGCATGAGCTGCTGCTCGCCCTGTTCGAAGACGCACTGAGCCGTTCGGCCGACCAGATCCGCGCGGCCACCGAGAGCCAGGCCGACCCGCTGGAGCGCCTGAAGGTCGCCATCGAGCTGCTGTACGAGGCGTCACGCCCCGACCCAACGGCCAAGCGGCCGCTGTTCACCGACTTTGCGCCGCGCTTGCTGGTCACGCATCCAGCGGAGGTCAAGATCGCCCACGCGCCGCTGCTGGCGTTGCTGACCGAGCTCATGGAGGCGGCCTCGGACGCCGGCAAGCTGCGCGCGGACGTCAACCCCCGGCGGATCGCCGCCATGGCCATGCAGACCGTCATGTTCATCGCGCAATCCAGCGGCGGTTCCGACGACGCGACGGTCCACCCCATCACCGCCGACGAGGTGTGGGATTTCTGCTCACGCGGATTCGTCGGCTGACCCTTCCCGGGCCCGTTCGGCATGCGAACCTGAGCAAATAACGCACGGCGTTTGCCATCCGAGAATCTGATTCTCTAATATCTAGAATCAGAACTAGCTGAAACGGATTCGTCGTTGACACCCGTTGGCGGGTGATGACAGAGTCACATGCGGCAAGATCCGCGATCCCGGGGGAACGCGGTTCCGGCGAGAGGCGATTGACCACCCGTGACACTCAGCGCGCCCAGCGAAATCCACTTCGATCCGTACGACGTAGGGCTCAACGCCGACCCCTACCCGATGTTTCGGCGGCTGCGCGAGGAGGCGCCGCTGTACTACAACGAGCAGCACGACTTCTTCGCGCTGAGCCGGTTCGACGACGTAGACCGCGGGCTGGTCGACTACCAAACCTTCAGCTCGGCGAGGGGCGCGATCCTCGAGCTGATCAAGGCGAACATCGACATTCCGCCAGGGGTGATCTTGTTCGAGGATCCGCCGATCCATGACGTCCACCGCAAGCTGCTGTCCCGAATGTTCACGCCGCGCAAGATCAACGACCTCGAGCCGAAGATCCGCGAATTCTGTGCTCGCAGTTTGGATCCGCTGGTCGGCACGGACCGGTTCGACTTCGTCGCAGACCTCGGGGCGCAGATGCCCATGCGGGTGATCGGGATGCTGCTGGGCATTCCCGAGGAGTACCAGGAGGCCGCGCGCGATCGCGCCAACGCGAACCTGCGCACCGAAGCGGGCAAGCCGATGGATGCCACGGCCGACCACATGATGAACGGCGAATTCTTCGGCCAGTTCATCGATTGGCGGGCCGAGCATCCCTCCGACGACATCATGACCGAACTGCTCCGCGCCGAGTTCGAGGACGAGACGGGAGCCGTCCGCCGACTCACCCGCGAGGAACTGCTCATCTACATCAGCGTGGTCTCCGGCGCCGGCAACGAGACCACCACCCGGCTGATCGGGTGGACCGGCAAGGTGCTGGCCGAACACCCGGAGCAGCGGCGCGCCTTGGTCGCCGACCGGTCGCTGATCCCCGCGGCGATCGAGGAGTTGCTGCGCTTCGAACCGCCGGCGCCGCACGTGGCCCGTTATGTCACCCGCGACGTCGAGTACTACGGCCAACGCGTGCCCGCGGGCAGCGTCATGATGATGCTCGTGGGCGCGGCCAACCGTGACCACCGCCAATTCCGGCCGGACGGGGACGTTTTCGACATTCGCCGCGAACCGCGCCAGCACCTGACGTTCAGTGTCGGCACCCATTACTGCCTCGGTTCGGCGCTGGCCCGCCTCGAGGGCCGCATCGCGCTCGAAGAGATCTTGAAGCGTTTCCCCGAATGGGACGTCGACCTGACCGCGGCCAAGCTGTCCCCGACTTCCACCGTGCGGGGATGGGAGACCATGCCGGCCGTTCTCGGCTGAGCCGTTGAGGAAATGAGGTAGGAGCCAATGACTGGACGTGTCGAAGGCAAAGTCGCTTTCATCACCGGGGCGGCGCGCGGTCAGGGCCGCAGCCACGCGGTGCGGTTGGCGCAAGAGGGCGCCGACATCATCGCGGTCGACATCTGCAAACCGATCCGCGACGGCCTCCCGGACACGGCGATTCCCGCGTCGACGCCCGAGGACCTGGCGGAGACGGCCGACCTCGTCAAGGGCCATAACCGCCGCATCGTCACGGCGGAGGTCGACGTGCGCGACTACGACGCGCTCAAGGCCGCCGTCGACAGCGGCGTGGAGCAGCTGGGCCGGCTCGACATCATCGTGGCCAACGCGGGCATCGGCAATGGCGGTCAAACGCTGGACAAGACCAGCGAAGAAGACTGGACCGAGATGATCGATGTCAACCTGTCCGGGGTGTGGAAATCGGTGAAAGCCGGTGTCCCCCACATCCTTGCCGGCGGCCGCGGCGGGTCGATCATCCTGACCAGCTCCGTCGGCGGGCTCAAGGCCTACCCGCACACCGGCCACTACGTCGCCGCCAAACACGGCGTGGTCGGGCTGATGCGGGCGTTCGGGGTTGAATTGGGGCAGCACATGATTCGCGTCAACTCCGTGCATCCCACCCACGTGAGCACCGCCATGATCATGAACGAGGGGACCTGGAGGATGTTCCGTCCGGATCTGGAGAACCCGGGCCCCGACGACATGGCGCCGATCTGTCAGATGTTCCACACGCTGCCGGTGCCGTGGGTGGAACCGGTGGACATCAGCAACGCGGTGCTGTTCTTTGCCTCCGACGAGTCCCGCTACGTCACCGGGGTGACCCTGCCCATCGATGCGGGTAGCTGCCTGAAATAGGGTGCCGTCGTATGGACGGATTCGAAGGACGCGCCGCGGTGGTCACCGGTGGGGCGAGCGGCATCGGTTTGGCCACCGCCACCGAGTTTGCCCGCCGCGGAGCCAGGCTGGTGCTCGCCGATGTCGACCAACCGGCGCTGGAACAGGCCGTGACCCACTTGCGCGGCCAGGGTTTTGACGCGCACGGGGTGATGTGCGACGTGCGGCATCTCCAGGAGATGGTTCACCTCGCGGAACAAGCCTTTCGCCTGCTCGGCCAGGTCGACGTGCTGTTCAGCAACGCCGGGATCGTCGTCGCGGGCCCGATCGCACAGATGACGCACGACGACTGGCGCTGGGTGATCGACATCGACCTGTGGGGCTCGATCCATGCCGTCGAGGCCTTCCTGCCGAGACTGCTCGAGCAGGGCACCGGTGGCCACATCGCGTTCACCGCGTCGTTCGCCGGACTCGTGCCCAACGCCGGCCTGGGGGCGTATGGCGTTGCCAAGTACGGCGTTGTGGGCCTGGCGGAGACGCTGGCGCGCGAGGTCAAGGACAACGGGATCGGCGTATCGGTGCTGTGCCCGATGGTCGTGGAGACCAAGCTGGTCTCCAACTCGGAACGAATCCGCGGCGCGGATTACGGGTTGTCCTCATCGCCCGAGGGCGCGTTCGGTCCGCTGCCCGCGCAGGACGAGGGCGTGAGTGTCGACGAGGTCGCCAGGCTGACGGCCGATGCGATCCTGGCCAACCGGCTGTACGTCCTGCCACACGAGGCGGCCCGGCGCTCGATCAAGCGCAGGTTCGAGCGCATTGACGGTACGTTCGACGACCAGGCCGCCGAGGGCTGGAAGCACTAGCGGCCGGCCGCAGAGCGCACCGGAATGAACAGTGCCGCCGCCGCTAACACGGCCAGGGGCAACAGAATTCCGTTCACCGTCGCATCGCGGGTGTCGTACATCTGCAGCATCGACAGGTGATAAACGCAGTGCAGCGTGTTGAAGACAAGCCACATCACCGCGGTGGCCCTGACCAGGGTTTGGTTGGCCGCCAGGACGAACGTCACGGCGGTGACCGCCGCCATCGCCAGAAACATCGCCCCGACGTCTTTGGCTAAGTGCTCGTTGTACGGGCCGAGTGGCGGCAGCCAGCTCATCCCCAAACCGGGAAAGGTGTCATACCAGTGGCGCGGCGCCGCATAGGCCCACCCGCCCGTCACGGCGCCGCCGACGCCCAAAAGGGCCAATACGCTTCGATGCAGTAGGGAGTTCATACCCTCTAGACTCCGCAGCGGTCACCGATGTGACACCCCGGGGGCCGTCGGGTCACGTCGCGGCGCGCACCGCCGGCGCCTGCCCTATGACGCCATCGGCTTCCAGGTCGGCGATCTCCGAGTCGGTCAAACCCAGCTGGGTCAGCAATTCCCGATTGTGCTCGCCGAGCAGCGGCGCGTGCCGGGTGTGAAACGCGTCGGGCCCGGCGGAGAACCTCATCGGCACGGTGCTCAGCCTCGCCGGACCGCTCACCGGGTGATCGACCTCTTCGAAGAAGTGTCGAAACGCCAGCTGTTCCAATTCCGTTTGGCGATGCGGCTGCATGACCTTGGCCACCGGCACGCCGACCTCCCAAAGGGTGGCGACGATCTCGTCGCGGCCGCGGGGCGCACACCACTTGGCCAGGTGCTCATCGATCAGATCGTGCTGCGCCGCCCGGCCGGCCGCGGTGGCCAGCTGCGAATCGGTCGCCCACCGGGGCGACCCGAGCGCCTTGCCCAGGCGCGCCCATTGGTCGTCGGTCGCGACCGCGATGGCGACCCAGCTGTCCAGGCGGCCGAATTCGTCGATATCGGCACTGCGGTAGAGGTTTTGCGGCGCCGCGGTCGGACCCCGGTTGCCCGCCCGTTCCAGCAGCGCGCCGTAAGCCGAGTACTCGATGACCTGCTCGGCGGAGATGCTGAGCGCGGCGTCCACCATCGCCGCTTCCACCAGCACGCCCTCGCCGGTGCGGCGACGATGCTCCAGCGCCAGCAGCAACGCATTGAGCGCATGCATACCCGCGTTGGGATCGCCGATCGAATACGGGTCATACGGCGTGCGGTCGGGATAGCCGGTCAGCCAGCTCACGCCCGCCGCGGCCTCGATGACATAGGCGAACGCCGGGTTGTCGCGCCACGGGCCGTCCAGGCCGAACCCCGGCATCCGCAACAGGACCGCGTCGGGCTTGATCGCCTGAATTGCAGGGAAATCCAGCCCCACCTGGTCCAGCACCCGTGGCGTGAAGTTCTCCGCGACGACGTCGCACGTCGCGATGAGCCGGCATAGTAGCTCCCGGCCGCGCGGACTCTGCAGGTCCAGCGTCAGCCCCTTCTTGTTGGTGTTCAGCGCCGCGAAGATCGGCGACTTCTCCCACCACTGGGCCTCGGTGATCGGTAGGCCGGCGATCAGGCGGGTGCCGTCGGGGCGGCGGGCGGATTCCAGGTGGATGACTTCGGCGCCGAGCATGGCCAGGAAGTGGGTGCCGCAAGGGCCCGCCCAGAACGTTGTCATGTCCACTACGCGAAGTCCGCTCAGCGGCAGTCGGTTTGGGCGTTCATACGAAGTTCTCGGCGCCGGCCGGGGACCGGCGCCGGCCGTCCGGTAGCGCGACGTGTGCTCCCCCAGTCGCGGCGCGGGGCCCGGCGGACGCAGCCGGGCGGTCCCGATGCGGTACGGATGCCCCGGCTGCTGAAATCCGTCGCGGGGGTTGCGCACGAACGATCCGCGTTCGCGGAAGTGGTCGAGCGTTGCGATGTTGGCGCCGTTGGCGACCGGCGCGTTCGGGATCCGGAACGCCGTCGCCAGCTCCCGGATATCGTCAACGGTGTTGCTCTCGACCCACGCGTAGACCTCATCGGCGTGGATGTTGGCCTGCTCGGTGATCGTCAGCGGCGATTCCTCGTCGATCCACTCGGGGTGTCCCACCATCGCGCAGAGGTCGAACCACTGCTGCGCGGTGCCACAGCCGAGGTTCACCAGTCCGTCTTTGGCGCGGGCCACACCAGGCACCGTGAGTCGCCTGGCGTCGCGCCACGGGCGCCCGAGCATTTCGAAGTAGGTGACGGGATAGTAGGTCAGACAAAGGATCTGCGTCTCGAGCATCGACAGGTCCAGCAGTTGTCCGCGGCCACCGCCGATTCGGTCGTACCGCGCTGCCAGCAGGGCGGCACTGGCGTAGACCCCGGCCAGGTATTCCCCGACCTGCCCGCCGACGAACACCGGCGCGAGGTCGGGCTCACCACGTCCGAGTCCGATGATTCCCCCGGACCAGGCCTGCAGCGTGAACTCGGTGGCCGCCCGGTGTCGCCAGGGTCCTTCGAGCCCGAACGGCGTGATCGACATGACGGTCAGGTGCGGATGGCGGTCGTGGATGGCGGCCGGTGTGAAGTCCGGGGCGTCGGCCAGTCTCGAACCACCCGACCACACCACCGCCTCCGCGGTGGCCAGCAGCCGGTTCACCAGGGCGAGGTCGTCGCCGACCTCGGGATCGGCGACGACGCTGTGCTTGGCCCCGGCAAGGAAGCTGAACAACGCTCCATCCTCGCCGGGCGGGATGGCGGCTCCCGACGCCGACCAGGCACGCAACGGATCACCTTCTGGCGGTTCGACTTTGACGACATCGGCACCACCGTCGGCCAGCAACTTCGTGCAATAGGCGCCCGCTATCCCGATGGACAGGTCGACCACGGTATAGCCGGCCAGCGGGAATTCGGAGAGGGGTTGCGCCACTAGTGCTTTCTCTTCCCCTTGGAGTCCTTCTTGCTGCGCCCCTTCTTTGCTGAGACGTCTGACCCGGAAGACGCGCTAGGTCCGCGAGACATAAGCGGGTGCGAAGGTTATCGGCGTGTCGTCGCAACGGTTTATGTGTCGCGGCGAGCGTCCTGGGCGGCAGCGGGTGCGCACCTTATCCCTGCCAGTGCGGGCTCGACGTCAGCACTTCGGGGCCGCCGGCGGTGACCAGCACGGCCTCGCGCCCGAACACCGCGCCGACTCCTTGCTGCCAGACGTATCCGGTCACTGCCAAAACCATTCCCGGCTCCAGGCGTTCGTCGGCCGCGGTGCGGGGCAGGTGATTGGACACGACGGGCGGATCGAAGCCCATGCCCAGGCCCCGGGCCACCGGCATCGGGGGCGCCGGTTCGCCCGCGGCTTCGTAGGCGGCCAGCAGTTCGCTGGCCGAGGCGCCGGGCTGGCATGCCGCTAACAGCCTGGCGCACAGGTTGTCCCAGCGGCGGTACAAGGCGGCCGCACCGCCGACGCCGCCCGCGGGCCAGGTCCGGCCGACCTCACCCATGTAGCCCCCGGCGAGCACGCCGGCCGAGAACGCCACCAGGTCACCGTCGTGAACACGCCCGTTGCGGTTGTCACCGTTGACCCGCCGCCACGGGTGATCCGGCGAAGTGATCCAGGCGAATTCCTGATTGGACGGCGTGCTCACGCCGCCGGCCGCCATCGCCTCCAGCATCACGCCGGCCAGCGTTTGTTCGCGCACGCCCGGCTGCAGCTCGGCCACCCCGGCCGCGAGGCCGGATTCGGCCACCGCGATCGCCTCCCGCAGCGCCGCCACCTCCTCATCCGTCTTGACACGTCGGGCGGCGCGCATGGCGAGCTCCCCGTCGACCAGCTCGGCGTTGGGGAACGCGGTTGGCAGGAGCTGGGCGAAAGCCGGTGAGAGCGCGTCGGTTCCGACGCGGCGCGCGGCGGCCGCACCGTCGATGCGCTGCAGCGCGGACATCGTGTTCATCGGGTTCCACGAGATGCCATAGAGGTTCTCGTGGGGGATGTCGTCGGGAACGCCTTCGTCCCAGGTGCTGAGCAGGTGGATGCCACCGGTTTCGCGCACCAGCACGCAGGACGGTCCGAACGGTCGGGTCCCGGCGACCCACAGCTGCGGGGCGCCGGTGACATAGCGGATGTTGGCCTGGCGCCCGAGGACCAGGACGTCGAGGTCGTGTGCCGCCATCTGCTCGAGCGCCCGCTGACGGCGCCCGGAGCGCAGCGCCCGGTCGTCGGGGAGGACTTCAGTTGCCATAGGGGGCGTAGGGGTAGTCGGTCAATCGAATCGTGCCTTCCTCGGTAATCACCACGACCTCTTCGCTGCGGTAGCCACCGGTGCCGTCTTCCCAGACCACCGGCTCCAGCACCAGCACCATGCCCTGTTGCAGGACGAAGTTGTCGTCGAAGTCCTGTCCGAGATCCGTTCCGATCATGGGCATCTCGGCCGCATTGACGCCGATGCCGTGGCCGAGGTAGAAGTGCGGCAGCCAGGGCCGGCCGCCGCCGTTGGCCGCGATGGCGGCCCGGCCGAGATCACCGGCGGTGACGCCGGCGCGGGCCACGCCCTCGACGGCGGTCATGATCTCCTGCCACTTTTCGAACTGCGCCCGCTGGCGCGGCGCCGGGTCACGGCCCACCAGCCAGGTGCGGCCGAAGTCCGAGCAATAGCCGTGATAGGTGATGCTGACGTCGGTCCACAGCACGTCACCCTCGGCCAGTTCGCGCTCGGTGCTCAACAGCGGCAGGGCCAAGTCGCCGTGCGTCGTCCACACCCCTTCCGCCTTGCTGGGCGGCATCACCTGCCAGATCGGCTCCAGCATGCTGGCCATGGCGCCCAATTCGAAGGCCCGCCGCAGAAAGCTGGCCGACAGATCGCTCTGGCGGACGCCGGGGGCTACAGCCTTGTGCACGTCAACCATCGCCTCATCGCTGATCCGAACGGCGGTACGGATGCAGGCCAGTTCGTCCGGGGTCTTGACGACCTTGGCGGCACTGACGATGGCGGACGCATCGGCGGGACCACCGTTGGGAAACAACGATTTCGCGGCGCGCGACATCGCACCGGTGCACTCGTCCACCGCGATCACCGCGCCGGGCGGTAGCAGATCGGCCAACTGGCGAGCGAAATCGGCCACACCTTCGTCGAATTCGAGGTAGACCGGCCCGTGCAGGTGGTCGGCAGGCAGCTCCGACTCGTGCGCGGCGCCTTCACGGAACGGCAGGAACAGATGCGGCGACGCGTCACCGGCGACCACCACGGCCACCGGCCGCTCGACGTAGGACATCCCGGCGTCGCCCAGCGGCCAACTCGTCCCGGTGGCGTAGACCACCGCGCTGTTGCCCAGCAGAATCAGCGCGTCGACGCCGCGTTCGGCCATCGCCGCCCGTAGTCGAGTCCCGGTCTCGCAGCGCATCCGCGTCAGGTCGGGGGTTTCGGGAATCGCCAGCCCGCCCGCCGGCGCGACGGCCGTCACTACAAGCCCAGGAACTGGGTCACGTTGCCGCTGACGATGCGTGCCGCATTCTCCGGACCGACGGCGTTGACGACGGCGGCCAGCGACTTTTCGGAATAACCGAAAGTGCTTTCGTTGTGCGGGTAGTCGCTGGACCACATCACCTTGTCCACGCCGATCTTGTCGATCAACTGCAGACCCAGGGGGTCGACCATGAACGACGCGCTCATGTGGTTGTCCCAGTAGTAGCGCACGTCGTGCTCCAGCGGCCGGTTGAACATGTGCTGGTAGGAGGCCACCAGGTGCTCGGCGTCCTGCAGGGCCCACGGCACCCACGAGATCCCGCCCTCGAACCAGCCGAGGCGCAGCGCCGGGTGGCGGTCGAGGATGCCGCCAAAGATGTACTTGGCGAACGTCTCCCGGAATCCGTCGATGTTGATCATCATGCCGACCACGACGCTGTTGAACTCGGTCGGGCTTTTCGGCGGGGTCTCCCCGATGTGGTGGGCGATCGGCAAGCCGGCGGCTTCGATCTCGTCCCACACCGGGTCCATCGACGTGCTGGAATAGTCGATCGGGTTGCCGTCGTCGTCCTTGCCCGGGTTGAGTGGCATCAGGAACGTCTTGAGCCCCAACGACTTCAGTTCCTCCAGCGTTTGCCGGGTGCCATGTGCGTCCCACCAGTTGATCAGCCCGGCGCCGTAGAAGTGGCCGTCCGAGCGCGCCTGCAGCTCCGCGATGTACTCGTTGTAGATGCGGAACGCGAGTTCGCGAAGCTTCTTGTCCGGGTAGTGGAACAGCGCCAGCACCGCGTTGGGGAACGCCAGTTCCTTGTCGACGCCGTCCTCGTGCAGCTCCTGGATGCGGGCCTCGATGTTGGTGCTGGCGGCCCCGGGCAGGTCGTCGTACTGCATCAGCACCGCGCTGAAGTCACCCGGCAGGAACGACTGGCCCTTGCGACCCACCTGATAGGCGCCGTCCTCGTACCAGATCCGCGGCGCCTTGTCCTTGAGCTCCTCGGGGAAGCGCTCGTAGAAGATGTCGGCGGCCAGGGAGATGTGGTTGTCGGCCGAAAAAACGACCGTCCCTTCCGGCAGTCCCACGTTGCTGCCACTGGCGTGCCCGCGCCGATCCTTCGGTGCGCCAAAGCCTCCCGGCGGATAAAGCGAAACGGTGCTTGCTTGAGTCGTCATCATTGACCCTCCATTCGGGATCGGCTCTGTCGAGAGTAATCAGGTTGGCTCACCAGGTCACCGGCAATTCGTAGACGCCGTAGGCGAGCCGGTCGTGTTTGAACGGCACCTCCTCGAACGGGATGCCCAGCTCCAGCGTCGGGACCCGGCGGAACAGCGTGCGGAAGACGATCTGCAGCTCCGCGCGGGCCAGCTGCTGCCCGACACACTGGTGCCGGCCGTAGCCGAAGGCGACGTTGCGGTCCGCCCCCGATCGGTGCAGGTAGAGCCGACCCGGCTCGGTGAACACACCTGAATCCCAGTTGGCCGGGGCCAGGTCGATGATGATGCCCTCGCCGGCGCGGATCACCTCGCCGGCGATGGTGATGTCTTCGAGGGCCACGCGGCGCTGGCCGTTCTGGATGATGCTGAGGTAGCGCAACAGTTCCTCGACGGCGTTCGCGACGATCTTGGGATCCTCGGCATCGCGGATGACGGCCAACTGGTCCCGATTCTGCAGCAGCGCAAGCACACCCAGCCCGATCATGTTCGAGGTGGTCTCGTGGCCGGCGATCAGCAGACCGGTGCCCAGCTGCGCGGCCTCTTTGACGCTGAGTTCGCCGGCTTTGACCCGCTCGGCGAGGTCGGACACCGCGTCTGGCGCTGATTCCGAGGCCGGGTTTTCCATCTTGGCCTCGACCAGCTGGGCGAGGTATTTGTTGAGGCTCACCGCGCCCTTGACGGTGTCCTCCCCCGTCGCGTAGCGCGCCAGCCCCACGTTGGCGTGGTGCTGGAACATGTCCGCGTCTTCGTACGGCACCCCCAGCAGCTGGCTGATCACCAGCGACGGGACCGGCAGGGCCAGCGCGGTGATGAGATCGGCGGGCTGCGGGCCGGCGAGCATCGCGTCGATGTGGTCGTCGGTGATCTGTTGGATGCTCGGCCGCAGCCCCTCCACCCGCTTGAAGGTGAAGGGCTTCGACAACATTCGCCTGAACCGGGTGTGTTCCTCGCCGTCGGAGGTGAAGACGGATCGCGGGCGCTTGTGCACGGTGGACAACATGCCCTCGTTCCAGTGCGGAAACCCCGGCGTGCGGTCGTCGACGCTGACCCGCGAATCGGAGAACAGCTCCCGCACCTGGTCGTAGCCCGTGATGAGCCACGGTGTGCTGCCATCCCAGATGCGCACCCTGCTCAGCGGCTTGGATTCGGCGAGCGCCATGACGTCCGGCGGCGGGGCGAACGGGCAGCCCACATCCCGCGCCATCGGGTAGTCCGGGATCTGCGGACCCGCTTCGGTCTTGATGCTCGTCAGTGTGTCCGACATTTCATTCCTCGATGCGAATGGCCAGCGCGGGGCACGCCGCGGCGGCGCGTCGTGCGCCGTCGGCCAGCGCGGGCGTTGGATGGGGATTGAGCAAGACGACCACGCCGTCGTCGTCGCGCTGATCGAATACCTCGGGTGCGTTCATTACGCAGTTACCCGAAGACGCGCAAATGTCCTGGTCGACAGTGACTTTCATCTGCTGACCCCTAGTCGTCCGGTGTCACGGGCGCCAGCCACAGGCCCACGATCGCGTCGATGAGGCCGGATGCGGCCGCGCGCCAAGACGATTGGTGCAGCGATGAGCCCGCCGCCAGCGCGCGTTCACGATCGGCGCAGGTGTGCATCAAGAGGTTGCGGGCCATGATGTTGCGTTCGAATCGCACCTCGGCCGGCAGGTTGGGCAGACAGTCGTTGATCCCGTCGACGACCTGAACCAGCGACGAAGAGCTGAGCGCGCCCTTGACGATGATGTTGTAGTAGGCCGGGTCGGTCATCGCCTGCGCCGCGAAGCGCGCGTACCAGGTGGGGTTCCCGAGCTGTTCGAGGTGATCGGTGAGCGGGCGCACCAGGCAGGCCACCCAGCCGCGCATGTCGGCCGAGCCGCCCGATTCCAGCAGCTCGGTCACCATGCGTTCGCGAAGCTGCTCGACGGGACCGCGGTGCTTCTGCTCGATGGCGCGCACCAGGTCGGCCTTGGTGCCGAAGTGGTAGCCCACCGCGGCGTTGTTGCCCTGACCGGCGGCCTCGCTGACCTGCCGGTTCGACACCGCGAACATGCCGTGCTCGGCGTACAGCCGTTCGGCCGCCACCAGGATCGCTTCCTGGGTGGAGCTTGCCCGCTCGGTGCGAACGGTCCTGCCTGCCGTGGTCATCCCGCTAGTCAACCCCGTCCATTACTTTAAGTCAAGCGCTTGATTTAAATCTCTGGCGCATCGTCATCCTCCGCGCTTCTTGGACCGAATCGCCTTGCCCGCGACAGTGCCGCCGTCCACCGGCAACACGGTCCCGGTGACGTAGCGAGACCGGTCGCTGGCGAAGTACAGCGCCGCCTCGGCGATGTCCTCAGCTGTGCCCTCACGCTTCAGCGGCCGGTCGGCCCGCATCGTCTCGCGAATCCCCGCCTCGTAGCGCTCGAGCTGCTCGGCATCCATGTTCATCGCGGACGTCTTCAGCAGCGGCGTCGGTATGTTGCCCGGCGCGATGGCATTGACCCGAATCTCGTAGTACGCCAACTCGATTGCCGCGGATTTGGTGAACTGGATGACCGCCGCTTTCGACGCGCGGTACGTCATCACGCCGCCGCCGGCCTGAATGCCGCCGATCGAGGTCATGTTGATGATCGATCCCCCGCCGTGGGCGGCCATGTGCCGCGCGGCGTCTCGGGTTCCCGCCATCACCCCCAGGACGTTGACCGCCATGATGCGGTGGAAGTCGGCCAGGTCGTCCTCGAGGAACCGGGGATGCATGGTGCCCGAGACGCCGGCGTTGTTCACCATGACGTGCAGGCCGCCGAATCTCTCGACCGCCGCGGCGACCAGCGCCCCGACCTGGTCCGGGTCGGAGACGTCCGTGCGCACGAAGAAGGTGTCGGGCCCCAGCCCCGCCGCCAATTCTTCGCCCCTCTCGGCTTCGACGTCCGCGATGACGACCCGCGCGCCCTCGGCCACAAACTTCTCGACCGTGCCCCTACCGATGCCCGACCCTCCGCCGGTGACTATGGCGACTTTGCCCGCCAGATCGTTGACCACACGACGAGTTAATCGGCGCGGGCCGCGTTAAGTCAAGCAATTGATTTAAGCCGTGGGCCGTCTCTGGTCCGCTTCGCGCAGAAGTGGAAGGGTGAGCTGACCGGTTCATCGGCTATTTCGGGAGGGTTCGATCATGAAGGTTTTGGTCATCGGCGGCACTGGACTCATCGGCTCGCAGGTCATCGCGAACCTGACCGCGCTGGGACACGAGGCGATCTCGGCCTCGCCGCGCTCGGGCGTCGACTCCGTCACCGGCGAGGGTCTCGCGGAGGCGGTGGCGGGCGTGCACACGGTGGTGGACGTGTCCAACTCGCCGTCCTTCGACGACGACCCGGTGATGCACTTCTTCACCGCGTCGACCAGAAACCTTCTCGCGGCCGAGCGCGCCGCCGGTGTGCAGCACCACGTCGCCCTCTCGATCGTGGGCGCCGACCGTGCCCCGGACAGTGGCTACATGCGGGCCAAGGTCGCCCAGGAGAAGCTGATCGAGGAATCGGGAAACCCGTATTCCATCGTGCGAGCGACCCAGTTCTTCGAATTCGTCAATGCCATCGCCGATTCGGCAACCGAAGGCGACACCGTCCGCCTGCCGGTCGGGGCGTTCCAGCCGATCGCCGCCAAGGACGTCGCCGCCGCCGTCGCCGGCGCAACGATCAGCGATCCGACCAACGGCATGACCAACATCGCCGGCCCCGAAAAGCGCGGCATGGATGAGTTCATCCGGGCTGCCCTTGCCGCGTCCAACGATCCACGTCAGGTGGTGGGGGACCCCGAGGCGCGCTATTTCGGCACCCAGCTCGACGAGCACACCATCGTTCCCCTCGACAGCGAGGACCCGACGATCTACCCCACCCGCTTCAGCGACTGGGCGGCCTCCCAGGCGACCAGCGGTGCGCATTAAGCGGCCGCGGGGATGGACCGGAGGCGAGCGCCGATGCCACGAGTCGCACTGATCACCGGCGCCAGCCGGGGCATCGGTGCAGCGACCGCCCGGGTCCTCGCCGACCGCGGATTTCGGGTCGTGGTCAACCACCGCGCCAGCGGCCAACAGGCCGAGGAGGTGGTTACCGGCATCACTTCGGCCGGCGGCGAGGCCGTGGCCGTTCAGGCCGATGTCACCGTGCCCGGGGACGTCTCCGCCATGGCCGACGAGATCGCCCGGCGCTGGGGCGGCATCGACGTGCTGGTGCACAACGCCTTGATACCGTTCGTCGTCACCTCCTTCGCCGACCTCACCTGGGAGCAGCTCGGCGGCAAGGTGGACGCGGAACTGCACGCCGCGTACATGCTCACGAAAGCGGTTGTGCCGGGCATGGTTTCGCGGGGCTACGGCCGGCTGATTTTCCTCAGCACCGGGCTGTCCCGGCGTCCCCGCGACGGGATGATCGCGCTCGGCACCGCGAAGGCGGCTCTGGACCAGTTCGTCCGATACGTCGCACTCGAGCTGGCACCGCACGGGATCACCGCCAACCTCGTCGCGCCGGCCACCGTCAGCGGAACCGCGGTGACCGGCCAGCTCACGCCCAATGGGGTGCGTGAGCTCGGAGAGGCCGCGCCGATGGGACGGCTGGTGACGCCGGATGAGGTCGCCCACACCATAGCGTTCTTGGCGAGCGAGGAGTCCGGTTTCACCACCGGGCACTACCTGCCGATCAACGGCGGACTGGCGATGGACTGATCGGGCCATGCACACGATCGACCTGGCCTACGCCGGGCGCGGCATCCACGAGGAACTGGTCGCCTATGTCGCCGATCAGGAGGGCTACTTTCAGGACGAGGGCGTCCACGTCGCCGTGCGGGACGGGATCGTCTGGGACACAGAGCGTCTGCGCTCCTGCGCGACGATCGGCCTGGGCCGGGCGCTGTTATCGCGGCTGACCGACGGCATCGGGTGGACGGTGCTGAGCGTGAACACCCACCGCCCGTTGTTCTGGTTCCTCGGGGGCTCCGGTGTGACCTCCATGGCGGACCTTCGCGGCCGCCGGCTCGCCGTGCACGCGGCGCACACCGCCCCCGGATGCTTCGCGCGAATCGTGCTGCGCCAGCACGGCCTTGACCCCGACCGCGACCTGGAGTGTGTGGCGCGGGCCCCGGGTGACTACCAGATGGATCTGCGCCGGTTGCGCGATCGCTCGATCGATGCGGCCTATGTCGGCAGCACCCTGGCACCGGAGCAGGTAGCCGCAGAGGAAGGCTTCCACGTGCTGGCGTGGGTGGGCGACCACTTTCAGATCCCCACCGTCGGAGTGGCGGTCGATGCGACCCGCCTTCGGACCGACGCTCCCGCGGTGCAAGCGGTGGTGCGGGCCAACCGGCGCGCCCTCCGGACGCTCGCCGACCGGCCCGACCTGGCCATCGATTACATGGCGTCGTTTCTCAACCGGCTGACCCGTGACGAGGTGCGACGCCACTACGAGCGCTACATCGGCCCGTACTTCACTCCCGACGGCCGGGTGGATCTTGACGTAGCCCGCCGCGCGATCGACGCCGTCGCGGCCGAACTCGGCGTCCCTTCGACGCCCGCCGACCAGATCTACCGGCCGATCTGAGCGCGCACACGCCGGTACTTGCGTTCCGGCCAACGGCCGAGCACGGTATAAGGCGCCCGGGGGCGATTTGACCGGAAACGAGGAGCGCTCAATGCCCGTGGTACCCACCAGCGGGGCACCCTTCGACGCTGCGCGGCTCAGCAGGCGCGGCTTCATGGCCGCCGGCATCGCCGGCGGCCTCGCGCTGACGGGCTGCAGCCAACCCAACCCCCAACCATCGGGCACCGCAGCGCAAATGGCCGCGGCCATCGCCGCCGCCGAGAAGGCGCGGCCGCACAGCGGGCGCACCGTGACCGCCAGCCTGACGCCCCAGCAGGTCCAGGTCGACCTCGGCGGACCGATCGCCCGTACCTTCGCCTACGGCAACAGCATCCCGGGACCGCTGATCCGGGCCAAGGTCGGTGACGAACTCGTCGTCACCGTCTCGAACCGGCTGGACCATCCGACGTCGGTGCATTGGCACGGCATCGCGCTGCGCAACGACATGGACGGCGCCGCGCCCGCGACCCCGAACATCCCGGCGGGCCAGGACTTCACTTACCGGTTCTCCGTGCCGAATTCGGGCACCTACTGGGGCCATCCGCACACCGGTCTGGACGCCGACATGGGACTTTACCTGCCGGTGATTGTCGACGACCCGAGCGACGGCGATTACGACGCCGAATGGATTGTTGTCCTTGATGATTGGACGGATGGCGTAGGGAAAAGCCCCCAGCAGCTCTACAGTGAGCTCACCAGTCCGAATAAGCCCAGTCGCTCGAACATGCCGACGACGACGTCGACGACGTCGACGACATCCATGACCTCGGCCAGCCCAACAACCTCGACCACGCCGACGTCCGGGATGCCGGAGATGCCTGGCATGTCCGACAACGGCGGCAGTAAGAGCGATCTGCTCGGCGGCGACGCGGGGGACATCGGCTACCCCTACTACCTGGTCAACGGCCGAATCCCGGCGGCGCCCACGACATTCAACGCGAAGCCGGGCCAGCGCATCAAGATCCGATTCATCAACACGGGCTCCGATACCGCGTTTCGCGTCGCACTGGCCGGACATTCGATGACGGTCACCCACACCGATGGTTATCCCGTGGTGCCCACCGAGGTCGACGCTCTGCTGATCGGCATGGCGGAACGCTACGACGTCATTGTGACCGCGGCCGACGGCGTCTTCCCGCTGGTCGCGCTCGCAGAAGGAAAGGACGACCTGGCCCGCGCGCTGCTGTCCACCGGAACCGGCAGCCCACCCGACCCGGGTTTTCAACCGGCCGAGCTCGGCAAGCGGGTCGGCACTATCGGAATGTTCACGGCCACAACGCCGGTCAACCTGGGCCGGCCCCAGCCCGACCTCAACCTCCCCGTCGTGCTGGGCGGCAACATGGTGCAATACAACTGGACGATCAACGGCAGGCCCTACAGCAACACGGACCCGCTCCACGTCCGGGAGGGCGAGCGGCCCACCATCACGTTCGACAACCCCACGATGATGTACCACCCAATTCACCTGCACGGGCATACTTTCCAGCTGATCAACGCCGACGGCAGCCCGGGTGCCCGCAAGGACACCGTCATCGTGCTGCCCAAGCAGAAAGTGCTCGCCGTGCTGGTCGCCGACAACCCTGGCCTGTGGCAGTTGCACTGCCACAACACCTACCACCAGGACGCGGGCATGCAGACCCGGCTGGACTACACGTTCTGACCCTCAGGCCACCGCGAAGAAGCCCAGCAGCAACTCGTTGATCGCCGTCGCCCGCTCGATCTGCGGGCAGTGACCCGCCCCGGGGATCACCTCCGAGCGGGCGCCCTCGATCTGCTTCGCGATCTGCTCGGCCCAGCCCGACGGGAGGAGCTTGTCGTCGCCCCCCTCGACGACAAGCGTCGGCACGCCGATGCTCTCGTAGGCGCGCGCGCTCGACGGGGTCGAAGACGGTGCGGCGTCAGGGCGACGAAATCGGGCCGCCGCCACCGCCTCCCACGCGCCGGGTGCGGTGCTCGACTCGTAGCGGCGGCGGACGTAATCCTCGTCGGCCGGGTAGCCGGGATCGTAGAACAACGCCTCGACGATGCGACGCATCGCCGGCAGGGTCGCGTCGTACTGCTGCAGCGCGTCGAAATGGCGGTTCTGTTGGATCTCCCCGCCGCCGCAGATCGCCACCAGGCTGCGGATCGGCAGCCGTGGGCTGTCGGACGTGGCGTCGCTCAGCAGGTTGATGGCTCCCATCGAGTTGCCGACGAAGTGTGCGGAGTCGACGCCCAGCAGCTCACAGAACCGCGCGACGTGGCGAATTCGCATGCCACGGCCGTCGACGAAGTCGATGACCTTGGCCGACTGTCCGAACCCCAGCTGGTCGGGCGCCAGCACCCGGTACCGCGTGGCGAGCGCGGCGATGTTGCGTTCCCACCCCAGTTCGGCGCTGCCGCCGAACTCGCCGCCGTGCAGCAGCACCACCGGGTCGCCTTCGCCGGCCTCCAGATAGCTGGTGGCCAGCCCGTCGACCAGCATCGTCCTGCGAGAGAACTCCATCACTTGATCGCGATCGGATTCACCGGGGAGCCCACGGCGCCAACGACTCTCAGCGGGGGGGCGACGAGCTGGAATTCGTAGACCCCGTCCGCGGCGCAGTCGGCCGCCAGCGCGCCGAGGTCCCAGTACTCGCCGAACATCATCCCCATGTCCCGCAGGCACAGCAGATGCAGGGGGAAGGTTATCCCATCGACGCCGGATACCAGGTCTTCGACTTGGAGATTGTCGGCCGCGACCGCCGCGACCTCGTGATCGTGCAGCCACGAGGCACAGCGCCAGTCCAGCCCCGAGTAGCCCTCCATCTTGTTCCCGGTTTCGAGGAACCTGGTCCACCAACCGGTGCGGATCAACACGATGTCGCCCCGCCCGACCGTCACCCCTTGTGTGCGAACGACGTCGTCCAGCTCCTCCGGCGTGATCGGGTTGCCCGCTTCCAGGAAGACCTCCGCGCCGCGATGGCGCACGAGGTCAAGTAACACCCCACGCGAGGTGATGCCCTTACCGTCGACCTTGTCGATGCCGCAGTGGAACGCCCCCATGCTGGTCACCGAATCCGCCGGGAAGCCGTTGTAGAGCTGGTCGTCGTAGTAGACGTGCGACAGCGCGTCCCACTGGCTGGCCGCCTGCAACGGCATGATGATCATGTCGTCGTTGAAGCGGAACGGATTGTCGGCGGTCATATATCCACTCAGCTGCTTGGCCAACGGGTTTCGCGCCCAGTCGGAGCCGTACCTGGCCAGCGTGTTCACATCGCCACCGTCCACGGTCATGACGTGCACCGGGTTGTGCCGAAACTCGAAGGCGCCCTGCGGCCCCGACGCACCGAAATCCACACCGAGCGGAAATACCTTCCCGTGGCGGACCAGACTGGCGGCCTGGGCAACCTTCTCGGCGGTGATGAAGTTCAGCGTGCCCAGCTCGTCGTCGGCTCCCCACCGCCCCCAGTTGGAGACGTCGCGGGCGGCCCGCCGGAAATCGGTTACGCCGGCCACGGCGCTCCTTCCTCAAGCTCACGGGCGATCGCCGCGCCCACGTTTCCACCGTCGACCCACAACACCTGGCCCGAGATATAGCTGGCCGCACGGCTATTCAGAAACAGTAAAACCGAGGCCTGTTCGTCCGGCCCGGAAACACGCCCCAACGGCTTGGGTATGTCGTCGAGGAAGCCCTGCCCGTAGGCGGTGCGCAGCTGATCGAGGATCGGGGTTTCGGTGACCCCCGGGCCGGTGCAGTTGATCCGGATGCCCCGGGCGCCAAGCGGCACGGCGTTTTGCATGGTGTACAGGATGATCGCCTCTTTGGACAATTGGTAGCCGCCGCCGGCCAGCGCATCGGGGTGGGCCTGACACCATTCGATCCCTTGCCGCATATTCGCCGTGTTGAGCAGCGGCGCCACCGCCCGCAGATGGTCCCGGTATCCCGCGGCCGCGAGCGAGGAGACGCTGACGATCGACGACCCCGCCGGCATCTTCTCGATCAGCGCCTCGGTGACATGCCGCAGCCCGAGGAAGTTGATGGCCACCACCAGCGGGGGGTTGCCGATCCCGGACGAGACGCCGGCCACGTTGAACAGCGCGTCGACCGGCCCGTCGATGGACGCGACCGCGCGGTCGATCGAATCCGGGTCGGCGAGGTCGATCACGTGAAACCCGTTGAGCTCGAAGGGGGGCCGGCGCTTGTCCAGGCCGACAACGTCGGCCCCGAGGTCGGTGAGCTGCCGCACCACGTGCTCGCCGATGCCCGACGCGCATCCGGTCACTACCGCGCGGCGGCCGTCGTAGCGCCACAGCTCGTCGAGTCGTCCCACCGCACTTCCTAAATCGGGAGGTTTCCCGGTCTCACTTGCCCTGTTGTTCCTTGAGGCGCTGCGCCGCCTGGACGCGGCCCTCGTTGATCTCCGCCATGGCTTCGGGGATCTCGCTGGCGGTGAACTTGTCGCGGCCGGTGGGCAGGCCGCCGAACGCGTACGTCTCATCGAATTGCGGTGCGCTCGACACCGGCCGGCGCGCCTCGACCTTCTCGATGACCGGCGCCAGTCGCTTGGCCTTGGCGGCGACCGCCTTGGCGTCGCGCTCGATGAACTCCGGCAACACCTCTTTGCCCATCAGCTCGATGGATTCCATCGTGCCCTCGTGGCTACGCGGATTGAGCAGCAGGATAATCTCGTCGACGCCACTTTCCTCGTAGCCCCGCAGGAATTCGCGCACCGTGGCCGGTGATCCGATGGCGCCGCGGCCGGGACCGTAGGCCAGCGTCGGGTCCTTTTCGACCTCCTCGAGGTAACGCTTCCACACGCCGGTGCGGCCCGGGCTGTGCATCCCGGTCAGGTAGTAGTGCATGATTCCGAAGGAGAAGAACCCGCCGCCCTGGCCGAGGCGGTCGAGCGCCTGCTCGTCGGTCTTGGCGACCATCATCGACAGGTCGCCACCGATGGCCAGGATGTTCGGGTTGATCTGCGGCGTGATGGGCGCGCCATTCTCCTCGAACTCCTTGTAATAGCCGTTGACCCGTTCGGTGAGCGGCCCCGGGCCGGTGTAGGCGAAACTCAGCGCGCCGATGCACTTTTGGGCGGCCATCTGTACGCTCGCCGGCCGCGTGCACGCGACCCAGACCGGTGGATGCGGCTTTTGCATCGGCTTGGGGATGACGTTACGGGGCGGCATCTGAATTTGCTCGCCCTTGAAACCCGTGAACGGCTCCTCGATCATGCAGCGGATCGCCACCTCGAGGGACTCCTCCCACTGCGCGCGCTTGTCGGCGGGATCGACGTCGAATCCGCCCAACTCACCGACGGAGGACCCTTCCCCGGTGCCGAACTCGACGCGCCCGTTGGACAGCAGGTCGATGGTGGCGACGCGCTCGGCCACCCGGGCGGGGTGATTGACCGCGGGCAGCAGGTGCATGATGCCGAACCCCAGCCGGATGTTCTCGGTCCGCTGGCTGGCCGCGGCCAGGAAGATCTCCGGCGCGGTGGAGTGGCAGTACTCCTCGAGGAAGTGATGCTCGGTGAGCCACACGGTGGAGAACCCGGCCTTGTCCGCCGCCTCGACCTCGTCCAGGGAGTCCTGCAGCAAGACCCGCTCGTCGTCGGGCGCCCAGGGCCGCGGCAGGGCGAATTCGTAGAACAGTGAGATTTTCATTTGCTACCTCCTATGAGCACTACAGGGTCTGCTTTGCGGCATGGGCTGCAACGTGTTTCGCTGCGACGAAGCCGAAGGTCATGGCCGGGCCAATGGTCGCCCCCGCACCTGCGTAGCTGCGGCCCATGACCGGCGCCGCGGTGTTACCCACCGCGTACAGTCCGCGCACCACCGTGTCGTCGGCACGCAGCACCCGGGCGTACTCGTCGGTGCGCAGGCCACCCGAGGTGCCGAGATCACCCAGGACGATGCGGAACGCGTAGTACGGCGGGCCGCCCAGTGGGTACAGGTTGGGGTTCGCCAAGGTGGGGTCGCCGTAGTAGTTGTCGTACACGCTGTCCCCGCGATTGAAATCGTCGTCGTGGCCCTTGCTCGCGAGTTCGTTGAAGCGGCTTGCGGTCTCGGCAAGCTGCCGCGCCGGTACGCCGATCTTGGCCGCCATCTCGTCCCAGTTCGCCGCCGCCTTCACGACGCCCGATTCCAGCCACGCCCGCGGGACCTTGCGCCCGGTAGGTACCGGCGCCCCCGGGATCTTCGGTATCGGCAGGTGGCCGCCGACGACGTAGCGGTTCCACGACCGGTGATCGGTGATGAGCCAGCACGGGATGTGGGTGACTCCGGATTTCTGGCCGTCGATCATGGCGTGTCCGAAGTCCATGTAGGGCGCCGCCTCGTTGATGAAGCGCTTGCCCTCGCCGTTGACGATGAACTGCGCGGGCATCATCCGCTCGTTGAGCATGAACTGCATGCGGCCGTCGGGCCACTGGATCGCCGGGAACCACCACGCCTCGTCCAGCAATTCCGTTGCGGCGCCAACCTTCTGGCCCGCCCGGATGCCGTCACCCATCGCGGCGGGATTACCGAAGCTCCAATCCTGGTCGACCACCGGTAGCTGCTCTTTGCGCCAGGCGAGGTCGTGGTCGAAGCCCCCCGACGCCAGGATGACCCCGAGCCGCGCGCCGACGCGCTGCGTCCTGCCGTCCCTTTCCACCGTCGCTCCGGTCACCGCTCCGCCGGCGTCGGTGAGCAACTCCGCCATCGGCGCTTCGAGCCACAGCGGGATACCGCGTTCCCGCATGGCCAGCCGGAGCCGGGCCGCCAACGACTGCCCGATCGCCGCCATCCGTTCGCCGAACACCGTCGCCCGGACCATCCGTGAGATCAGCTTCAGCAGAACGCCTTTGCCGGCCCACGACTGCCTGATCCGGTAGAACGTCCGCAACTCCTTGGGACCCAACCAGATTCCTTTCGGAGCCAGCGCCAGGGGCTTGAGCAGCTTCTGCTCGTCGACGCCCAGCTTTCGCAGGTCGATGGGCGGCACGTTGATGGTGCTGCCCAGCTCCGAGCCGCCGGGCAGCTCCGGGTAGTAGTCGGCGTAGCCGGGCTTCCAAACGAACTCGAACCACCCCGAGAGGTTTTCGAGGAATTCCAGCATTTGCGGCCCGGCCTGGACGTACTGCCGTATCCGCGCCTCGCTGACCAGCCCGTCGGTGATCCTCAGCAGGTACTTGACGACATCTTCGGGCGACGGGGTGTAGCCCTCCCTGCGCTGCGCGGGCGCCCCGGGCACCCAGATGCCACCTCCCGAAAGGGCCGTGGAGCCACCGAAATACGGCGACTTCTCCACCACCAACGCGTCCAGCCCGGCGGCCTGGGCGGTCAACGCGGCCGCCATGCCCCCGCCGCCGGACCCGACGATCAGCACGTCGACCACATGATCGAAGCCGTCCACTGTCGAAGCGGCCGCGCTCATTTCGGCACCGCCGTCCGGATGGCGAATCCGGCGATCAGCTCCGCCGCCGGTTTGTAGTAGCGCACGGTCGTCTGGTAGTGCCCGGCGGTCTCCAGCGCCGCGAAAGCCGCCACCCACGTCCTGATTTCGTGTGCCGACGAGCCGCCCTCGTAGGCGACGAACGAGTTCGACCACTGGTCGAGATCTGCGAGGTTTCCGTCGTCGATGATTTCGAGCAGGCGGTGGTCCCACGCCGGATTCAACGGCTGCAGGTCACTTTGGCCACCGGCGAAGTTCTTGGCCGCGTCGATCACGGCCGCCTGCCGGGCCTCCCGCTGCTCGGAAGTCATCGGCCGGCCGTCCACGATCCGCTCCAGTACCTCCGGGGCCGCGGTCGCGAGCGTCGGCACCGGCGGACTGTGGGAAAGCCCACCCGAACCCAGCACCAAGACGCGCTTGTCCAGGGTGGCCAGGTGGGCGCCGACGGCGGCACCCAGCGCGCGGCAGCGATGCAACGGCCCCAGCGGTACCGCGATGGCGTTGACGAAGATGGGGATCACCGGACGCGCGGTGGCGTCGCCGAACAGCTTCTCCAGCGGCTGCACGGTGCCATGGTCGACGTCCATGGCGGCCGACACCGCGATGTCGACGCCGGCCTCGAGGATGGCCTTCGCGCACTCGGCCGCCAGGTCTTCGGGAACGTCGAGCGGGCCGGCGTGGGTGCCGTAGTCGCCAACCCCGTTGGCGCGCATCCCGATACAGAATGGCGGCATCACCTTGTAGAAGAACCCGTTGTAATGGTCCGGTGAGAAGATGACGACGAGTTCGGGGTCGTAGTCTTCGACGAAATCGCGCGCCTGCGCGATTGCGCCTTCGATGTCGTCAAGCAGGTCCCGCGACGGCCCCGGAAGATTCAGGAGCGGGCTGTGCGACATACAGCACAGAGCCAGTGTCACTGTCGAGATCACCCCCTCCCGGCGTGAGGGTGAGGGTGTCCAGCAGCGAGGCGCTCAACTCGGGCGCGAGCTGGGCGATGCAGGCGCCGGCGATGCACCGATCGGGCCGCAAGAACAGCACCGATTCCTGATAGGCGTCGAACCAGGACTTGACCGCGCCGCCGCGATCGCCGACGACCACGACATCGGGGTCGTCGTGGCCGGTCCAATGCAGCTGGGTCACGGGCCGCAGCGCGACGAAGCGCGCGCCCACGGCTTTCCACTTCGCGAACGCCGCGTCACCGAGGATCTTGCGCGGGTTGTTGTTCCAGCACAGGACGGCGAACCAATCGCCCAGCACGTCGTCCAACAGCACGTCCTGCTCGGCGCGGGTGTCCACCCGGGGCTGGACGAAAAGCGTGCCCACCGGGGATTCGGCGCGGCGCGGCCCGTTGGGATTCACCGAGTGCACGACGGCGCCCTGTTCGTAGCGGGGCATCGGCTTGAACCGCATCTCCAGCACGTACCGCTTGAGGGAGGGCACAATTGACGCCGACCGCACCAGCAGATCCCGCGCGGTGGCGATCCTGCGGTCCGTCGGCGAAATCACCCGGCCCACCATCGTGGAGAGGTCGATCATCGCCCGCGCGTGCTTGCGCCGCTCGATGTCGTAGGTGTCCAACAACCGGTCGTCGGCGCGCCCGGTTACCACCGCCGCGAGCTTCCAGCCCAGGTTGGCCGCATCCCGGATCCCGCTGTTGTAGCCCTGCCCCTGCCATACCGGCATCAGGTGGGCCGCGTCGCCCGCCAACAACAGCCGGCCGCTGCGGAACGCGCCGGCGATCCGCGAGTGATGGGTGTAGACGCGCCGCCGGATTACGTCGACCCGGTCGGGGTGTGGCACCATCCGCGCCAGCATCCGGGTCAGAAACGCCGGATCCTCGGCCTGTTCATCGGTCTCGTCGGCGTGAATCATGAACTCAAACCGGCGGATTCCGTGCGCGATCGAGATCGAGGCGTACGGGCGTTCCGGGTCGGCACCGACCTCGCTGTTCGGGTGTCCCAGCGGGTCGTTGGCGATGTCGACGACCAGCCACCGCGTCGACGAGGTCGTCCCGTCGAAGGACACCCCCATCATCCGGCGGGTCATGCTGCGCCCGCCGTCGCACCCGACGACGTAGCGCGCGCGGACGGTGGCGGTGCCGCCGTCGGTGCCGCATTCAACCGTCACCGCGTCGTCGGTTTGTACGCACGAGGTCATCGGGCGGTTCCACCGCACCTCGACGTGCTCGAATCTGTCCAGGCCGCGCAGCAATTCGGCGTCGACGAGCGGCTGCACGAAGCCGTTGCGCTTGGGCCAGCCGAAACGCGCATCGGGCGGGGCCATTTCGGCCAGGACGCGGCGCTTGCCGTCGACGAAGCGCAAGATCTGGTTGGGCACGGTGTGGGGCAGGATCCGCTCGACCAGCCCGATCGACTGGAAGGTGCGCAACGCCTCGTCGTCCAGCCCCACCCCGCGGGGGTAGTCGATCAGGCTGTCGCGTTCGTCGACGACGAGCGTCC
>NZ_LZIC01000127.1 GCF_001667185.1 Mycobacterium sp. 852002-50816_SCH5313054-b
GTAGTCCGGTGTCAGTGCCCGCCGAAGCCGCTCGTCGGCCACGGTGCGCTCTAAGAATGTCGTTGCGATCTGGGTGCTGCTCGGTGACGACTACTACCGGGCCTTGCAGCAAGACCATGTCGACCTTGTCACCGCCCCCATCGGCCATGTCACCGAGACGTCGGTTGTCACCAAGGCCGGCCAGGTCGTCGACGTCGATGCGATCGTGCTGGCCACCGGGTTTGAGACGTCCCGCTACCTGCCGGGCATTGACGTCATCGGGACCGGGGGACAGCGCCTACACCAGCGCTGGGGACCCGATCCCAGCGCCTACCTGGGCGTCGCGGTGAGTGGATTCCCGAACTTCTTCATGCTCTACGGTCCCAATACCAACCAGGGCGGGAACTCAATCGTCTACATCCTCGAGGCCGGCGCGCGGCTGGTGGCCAGCGCGGTGAGTCGGGTGGCGCGACGGGGCGGATACCTCGACGTGCGCGCGGAAGCCGAAACGCGCTACAACGAACGGCTTTCCGCAGACCTCGAGCGCACCATCTGGACACGGTGCGACAGTTACTTCCGCTCGCCTACCGGCCGCATCGTTACCCAATGGCCCTACACCGAGCTGGAATACGCCCGTCGCACCTGGCGCCTGCTGCCACGAGACTGGTCGCACCACTCAGGAGGTGCTGCGCCGCTTTCGAGTGGTCCTCGGCACGTCCATCTTCGCGGCTTCCTCGGTAGCGATCCTGCCCGCCACGTTGTCAATCGCCCTGCGGAACGCCTGCATGCCGAGACCGATTCCCAGGGACCGTAATTGGACGGTCTTCTCGGCGATCGCGGGCCAGTCATCGATGGGTAGCCCGGCGTGCAGGAATGGCTCCCAGATTTCGTCGCGGTAGAGGTCGACGAACGCCTGCATGCTCGCGATCTGGTGATTGGTCATGTGGGTGAGGGACCGAGCGATCTTGTCCAAGGGCAGGCCGATGGCGACGAGCTTCTCGACGTATTCGAACGTTCTGGTGTCGGTGATGACAAGCAGCTCGTCGTTTACGACGTCGATCAGCCCGCAGTCTGCCAAGTGCTGCTCCGCGTCGGCGCCGAACTGTTCGGCCAGGTCGACCCGCTTCATCTCCATCGATCCGGTGAGGTTGGCGGGGCTGAGCGCTTGCGAGGTCAACCGGCGTAACTCGGGTGCCGATTCACCGGACTGGTCCAGAACGCGTCGGATTACGTCAAGCGGAAACCCTTGTGCTCGAAGCGATTTGATCCGCTCAATGTGTGAGATGTGATCGTCGTTGTAGATCCCGATCCGACCGCGGCGCTGTGGCGGTGGCACCAGGCCGTTGGTTTGCCACTCGCGAATGTTTCGCGCCGTCATGTCGACGCGGCGCGCGAGCTCGTCGATTGTCATGTCCACTGCGATAACCATTGTCGATTACGGAGATTTACGTTACGGTTCTGAGCGTAACCATACAGGACGGGTGATCGATGACGCTCACTGACGGGGTTCGCTTCACCGGCTCGGCGGCGCGCACGCTGGCCGGCGCCGTGTTGGCCAATGCCGCGGGCGCCCGCCGGCGGGCACCGATCGATGCGGCCAGCACGGCGTACGACCCGCTGGACGCGGTGACGGCGGCCCAACCACACTCGGCCTACCGCCGATTGCACGCCGGCCCTCGGGTGCAGTACAACCCGAAACGCAGAGTGTTTGTGCTGAGCCGTTTGGACGATGTCCGGGCCGCCGCTCGCGACGACGCCAACCTGTCCAGTGCTGACGGGCCGATGCTGACCCGAATACGCACACCGATCTTGGTCTCGCTGGACGGCGACAAACACGCCCGGCAGCGGCGCCAGGTGCTGCCGGCCTTCACCAAGGCCGCGCTTGACGGCTGGCGTCCGATCATCGACCGGTTGGCCGCGGAGACGGTTTGCGATGTCTTGGCCAACCCGGGTTGCGACGTGGTCCAGCGACTGGCGATACCGATGCCGGTGCGGCTGATTGCCCAGTTACTGGGTGTTCCCGACACCGACGTCGACGATTTTCGGCGGTGGTCGGAAGCGTCGGTACAGATCACCGATCTCGACCTCTCGGCGCGCGGTGCCCGCAAGCTGGCCGGCTCGTTGCGCGGCTCCTGGGCGATGCACCGGTATTTCACGGGGCAGTTCGCGGTGGGCGGGTTGAAGGGCTCCGACACGATCCTGGGCCGGCTGCTGGCGGAGAACCAGGCCGGCTCCCTGCCCGACCGCGAGCTGTTCTATTTCGCGATGCTTCTGCTGTTGGCCGGCAATGAGACCACCACCAATCTCCTTGGCGGCATGTTCGACACGCTGGCCGCCCACCCGGAGGAGTATGACCTGCTACGCGCCAATCCTGACTTGGTACCGATGGCGGTCGAGGAATTGCTGCGCTATCTGTCGCCGGCGCAGAACGTCTATCGCACCGCACTCAACGATTACCGGGTCGGTGACGCCACCATTCCAGCGCGTTCGCGGATCATGCTGTCGATTGGCGCCGCTAATCGTGATCCGCTGGCATTCGACGAACCTGACAGGTTCCGGGTCGATCGAAATCCTAGCCAGCACATGACCTTTGGATTCGGCGCGCACCTGTGTATCGGAGCGCAATTGACTCGCATGGAGGCCCAGGCGGTGCTGCGTGAGCTCGTTACGCGGGTCAATCGGATATCGGTGGTCGGTGCAACTCGCTGGTCTACCAACAGTTTGCTGCGGGGACCCACGCGCCTGGCGGTCCGTCTGACGCCCGCCTGAGACGTTCGCAGCCCCGGACGCCGGAATCGACCAGGGCCGCGGGGGTTTTCATCGGGCAGGGTTCTCGGCGACCTCGATGGCAACCGCCGATGCGTGCGCCGCGCCGGCCCCGGGTGCGCTGGCGGCGCGGTCACGGATGTGGTTGGCCTGCTTGGCGATTGGGTAGGGGCACGGCCCGTAGCTGCGGTCAGGGCTTCGTTGAGACCAAATTGCCTAAGTCAACCGCTGGCCGCGGCCGCCCTGGCTCGCTCCGTCATCGAGGCGATCACCCCGCCGTCGTTGAGGATGTCGGTGCCGGTGAGATAACCGGCTTTGGCGCTGGCGCAGAAGGCGAGCAGCTCGGCCATCTCCTCCGGCTTGCCCCACCGCGGAACCGCGGCATCGGCAACCATCGCACCGGCCCCGGCCTGCTCCTCGAGCCTGCCCATCTCGGTGTCGGTCGAGCCCGGAGAAACTGAGACGATGCGCAATCCGCGCGCGTTGAACCTCTCCGCCTGTGACTGGCTGTACCACCTCACAAAGCTCTTGCTCAAGGCGTAGGCGATACCGGATCGCGCGTCCTCGGGGACGATGTCGCACGCCGCCAGCATGGTGTCCATGAAGGACTCGGCGTCCTGAAGTGCCAGCGGAAACTGGCCCGTCGGAACCATTTCCGCGGGCAACATGTGGGCCGCCATGGACGCCACATTGACGATCACGGCGCCCTCGCCGGCTGCCGCATAGAACGCCTCGTTGACGTTCGCTGTGCCCAGTGCGTTGGTCCGCATCACGTAGTCGGCAGGGCCCATGCTCGGGCTGACCCCCGCGGTGTGAATCACCGAGGCGAGCGTCCCCAGGTGGTTTGCGGTGTCGAGCAGGCCCGCCACCGCGCCCGCGTCGGTGACGTCGCAGTTGATAACCGTGGGAGTCATCCCGAGGCCTTCCAGGGTTGCGGCGGCGGTGGTCAGCCGGTCCTGTCGGACGTCGCAGAGGACCAGGGAATGGTCGCGGCCGACGATCTTGGCCGTGGCCAGACCCATCCCGCCCGCACCGCCGGTGATCACCGAAACTCGATTCATACCTGGACCGTATACGTAGCGTCTTCGCCATGCCAGCTCTCCCCGCGCGATAGCCCTTCGAGGCCAAGAGAATTCGGCAGTGCGCTTAATTCGCGACCCGTGGTCATCGCGGAATTTCGGTTCAGCCCGCGAGATGACCGTCTTCCGCGGGATGGGGGTGCCCGCTGTGCCGGATCGCCCTCCCGACAAACGGTGCCCGGATGGTGCTCATCAGGTGGCGGCGGTTGACGATCAGCCCGGCGATGGCCACCGCGGTGTACACCCCACACAGCACCAGCCGCCCCGGGGTCGAAACGATCGGGAATTGGACGACGAACAACGCCAGCAGAGCGCCCGCCGACGCACGGTGGAAACGCAGCCCAAGGATCAGCGCGACCCCCATCAGGGTTTGGGTGGCGGTGAGCAGCACCTCCTCGACCTGGCGTGAATCGAGCACGAGAGCAGGCCCGCCCCCACCGAGGATGTGGGCGACGGGCAACGATCCGATCAGCAGCGTCCACTGGTTGACCTTGGAGGAGATCAGTGTGGCGATCGCCGCCGTGCCTTTGCCGCGCGTGGCGAAAATGACCGCGATGATGAACTCGGGGGCTTCGGAGGCCAGCGGGGCGAGCCACTGGACGAGCAGGAAGCGGTCGATGCCCAGCTCGGTACCGGCCGCGACCAGATTGTCTGCGAACGGCTTGGCGCAGAGCACAATCACCGCTCCCGACGCCAGGAACAGGCCGACGACGGCAATGCGCCGCGCGCGATCGGGTAGCTCCCCGAGCGCGGCGGCGGTACCGATGAGCTCGGGCTCCTCCACGTCGCCATGACCGATCTTGTAAAGGTAAAAGCCGAACCAGGCGAGCAGCGCCAACCCGAGCGCCAGGTGGATCTCCCCGGTCGCCGGCATGACGAATGCGACCACGCCGGCAATGAGCAGAAACCCGAGTTCGACGCGGTTGGCGGGGTCGAGTGCCACGGCACCGGATTTCGGGGCGGAGATTCGGGAGCCCGCCTTGCGGGCCACGAGGATGCTGACCAGCACCACGACGGGCCACCCCAGCCCCATCAGCAACCGGTTGGAACCGGTCATGTTGGCGGCGGCGTACTGGGTGTAATCCGGGTTGTGGCCGGACACGTAGGCGTAATAGAGGTCGACGGCGTACTCGGGCAGCACCGCCACCAGGGCGAGAACCGCGATCGCCAGGCCCCCGGAGACGTCGATCTGCGCGGCTTCGGCAGCCCACGCCAGCAGGAAGCTGGCCGCCACCACGGCCGCCCCATAGGTCAGCAGCGCGGCGATCGGGTCCAAGTGCAGGCCGGCGATCCTGACCACCAGCGCCGGGGCGATGAACGCCGCCGTGATCAGGGCCGAGCGGACCAGGGTCAGCCGCCGCGCGCGCGCCGGCGCCGAGGCTGGGGCGGCGGGCCTGTCTGTGGCCAGCATCGTCATCCTTCAACTCAGAGAGGGGGGCCGATCATCGATGGCTTGGACTCGCGGCCGTAGCGTGGCCCGCTCGCTCAAACCTACCCGCGAGACGAGAAGCCAGCAACGTGGCGGGTAGGCGAAAGGTTTGGACCCTGACTCCCATCTTTGCTGGCTAACCGCGGCAATTCGCAAAGTTAGGTTGGCCTGATCTATAACTTTGGCAAACCTGGCGCCGGGCAACCGCAGAACGTCAACATTCACTAAGACGCACTGCGCGAGTCCGCGGTTCCGTCGCGGGCGGGCGGCTTCTCGACGTCGCCGGGTTAACCCGGGGGACCCATCGCCGCGGCCGCGGCCTGGGCGAACAGCTGCACGGTCTGGTTGCGGGTCAGTGAACTGGTCAGCTGCTCGGCAGCACGCATGACGTCGCCGACGAACCAGGTCGGGCCGTTCGTGAGGTTGTCGAAAGCGTCCGCGATCACGTCGTCCACGGCGGCCGCCCCCGGCGGCACATCGTCGAGCGAGCCGATCTGCCCGCGGCTGTGTTCGAGTTCCCTGAGCGCGGGCGTATCGGTCTTGCCGAGTATGAGGCCCAGGACGTCGACGCCCTTGTCGTGCAGCTCGGCCCACAGCGCCTCGGCGAAGACCATGTCGAAGGCCTTGGAGGCGCCGTAGGCGACCATGTTGGACCCCCCGGCCAAACCCGCCCCGGACCCGAAGATGACGATCCCGCCACTGCCTCGCTCGACCATCGCGGGAGCGAAGTGGTGGCACAGCTGCATCGGCACCATGCAGTTGCGTTGCACCATCGCCTCGGCGGCCTCGATCGGGTTGGCAAGGAACGGTTGATAATTCGGGTCGGCGCCGGCGCAGTACACCAGGAACCCGATCTCGAGGTCGGCGGTCGCCGCCGCGATCGCCGATGCCGCGCCGGGCTCCGCGAGATCGATCGCGAGAATTCGTGTTTCGACAGAAAATCGCGAATCGATATCCGCTGCAACCTGCTCCAGCACCGGCTGGCGGCGGGCCAGCAGCACCACGTTAACCCCGCGTTCGGCAAGCCCGGCGGCGAACGCGGCGCCCAGCCCGTCGGATGCGCCGGCGACGAGTGCCCACGGTCCGTACTTGGTTGCGAAAGTCATGTGTCGCTCCCTTGCTGGCCGAACGTCGTGATGCGGACCTGGGTGAACCGGCGTCGCGCGATGCGCCAACCGGTGGCGGTCCGCATGATCTCGTCGTCGTAGAATCCCCACGCGTTGACACCGGATTTGTTGTCGCCGAACATGATCACCGCATCGACGTACGTGCGGGCCACGGCGTTGTCGCCGTCGACCGTGATGGCCTGATTGGACAGGCGGTGCAGGGTATGGCCCGCCAGGGCGTGCGTCTTGTCCATGAAGTCGGTGACTTCGTCCACACCGCGCCAGGTGCCGATCTCGCCGTAGTCGAGCTCGCAATCATCGGTGAACACGGTGCGGAACAAGGGCCAATCACGCCGATCGATCCCGGTGGCGTAGCGCACCAGGAGCTCCGCGATATCCTGACGGTCCTCTCGTTCGCTCATGCGACGTCTCCGTTCGGGTGAACCACGATGCGCGGCGGACCGTCGGATCTGCGGGCCAGCTCGAGCGCGTCGGGGACTTCGTCGAGGCCGATGATTCTGCCGACGCTCGGCAGCGGGTCCAGCCGTCCGGCCGCGATGGCGTCCAGGGTCCCATACCAGTCCTGCGGGTGCGGGCCGCCGCCGAATTGGATGGTGACGCCCTGGCGGGTGGCGGTAGTGACGTCCAGCGTGTCCCCGGTGTACCAGCCGCCCGCGCAATAGATCCGGGTGGCCATCTCGGCGGATTCGACGATGTGCTGGATGAGTCCGGCGGCGCCGACGCACTCGAAAACCACCGCCGGCCCGGGCAATCCGCGTTCGGCTCGAACCTCCCGGAACGCGTCGAACGCCGACTTTACGGCGGGATCCACCGCCACGTGGGCGCCGAATTCGCGTGCCAGCGCGAGGCGGTCGGGCTGGTAGTCGGCCACCACGATCGGTTCGATGGAGCGGCCGGACAGGGCGGCGACCGCGGAAAGACCGATCGCGCCCGCGCCGATGACGAGCGGGATCTCGCCGGGTTGGATGCGCGCCGACCTCACGTAGAACTCGCCGACGGCGAAAGCATCGGTCAGCGCCACCGCGTCGCTGGCGACGTCGCCCGGGACCAGTTTGGTCGCCGCCTCCGAAACCACCAGCAGCTCACCGAAACTCCCCTGCGCGTCCGGGTGCTGCCCGATGATGCGCATGCCTCCCGCCCCGCCGTCGACGAGACGCACCGGCATGGCCGTGACCCGCGAGCCCACCGCGAACTGATCAGTGCAGCCGGGGCCGTGCCCGATGACCTCGCCGACGAACTCATGGCCGAGCACGATGTCGCGGTCCGGGTCGTACAGCGAACGGCCCGTCGGGTCGTCGACGGCCAGTTCGGGGTGGTCCATGAAGTGCACATCGGACGCGCAGATCGCGGTGCTCAGTGTCCGCAACAGCAATTCACCCGGCCCGGGGGCCGGATCCGGCGTCTCGCGGACCTGTAACCGGCCGTCCCTCAACACAACCGCGCGCAATGGATCCTCATTTATTTTCTCGAATAATCGATATATGATCTCGAATGCTCGCCGTAACTGTATGAACCTCGCCGCGAAGGAGTCAAGCCATCCGCGGATCGTCGTCGGCGCCGACCGCCCGCGTGCTCGACGTGGTCGAGCTCCTGGCGCGGTCCGCACATGCCCGGCTGCGGTTCTCGGACATCGTGCGCGAGCTCGACCTCACTCAGGCGACCGCACACGCGATCCTGAAGACGCTGTGCGACCGCGGTTGGGCCAGCCGCGATCCCGTCGCGAAAACATTCACGCTGGGTCCGGCGCTGGCCGTGGTGGCCGCGCGGACGGACACCGCCCGCCCGCTCGCGCACGCCGCGCGTTCCGCGGCGCTGCGGATCGCCCGCGAAGTCGGCTACGCCGGCTCCGTCGTCGAGCGATTCGGTGACTCGTTGGTGGTCACGGCCTTCGAGGGTGACCCCGCAACGCAGCCGGCGGGCATTCCGGGGGATCGGATCCCCTATGCCCCGCCGTTCGGCGTCGCGCTCGCCGCGTGGGACACCGAGGAGGAACAACGGGCGTGGGTCCGACGCGGCGCGGGCGACAACAGCGATCGGATCCGGCGCCTCGAACGCGTCTTGGAGCACACGCGGCAGCGTGGCTACGACGTCGACTGGACGACGCCCGCGCTCGCGCAGGCCGTCCAGGTCGTCGGTACGCTGGATAGCCACGAGGTGCCCACCCCGGTTCGGCACATCCTGGATCAGCTGCTCGTCGAGTTCAGCACCATCGGCTTCCTGTCCGACGACAATCCCGGTCGTCGCAAGCAACCCGTGGTCACCATTGCCGCACCGGTTTTCGACCATCATGGTCAAGCCGCCCTGATGCTGGCCGTGCATCCGCTGTGCCCGCTCAGCGCGCGGCAGATCCGGGTCATCGGAGAAAAGCTCACCAACGAAACGGCGGCGATCGCGAAATCACAGCAGCACCCGGTGGATCGCGCCGGATAGGTTAGCCGTACGGATACGGGGGTGACCGTAGGGTGTTGACGTGCTGACAAGCGGCGCGGTGGTGTGCGGGTACCGCATCGAGCGGGTGCTGGGCACCGGCGGCATGGGCACGGTGTACCTCGCGGCCGATCCGATCCTGCCGCGCCAGACCGCACTGAAAGTGCTCTCGTCCGAACTGTCGCGTGATCGCGATTTTCGGGCCCGATTCGTTCGCGAGGCCGACACGGCGGCGTCGCTCGAGCACCCCCACATCGTGTCGGTTTATAACCGCGGGCAGACCGAAGACGGTCAGCTGTGGATCGCGATGCAATTCGTCGACGGCATCGACGCCGATGCCGCGCTGCGCGACGGGACCGTGGCGCCCCAGCGCGCCGTGCACATCATCGGCCAGGTCGCCAAGGCGCTCGACTTCGCCCACGCCCACAACGTGGTGCACCGCGACATCAAACCGGGCAACTTCCTGCTGTCGGGCCCGATCGGTCCCGACGAGCGAGTCCTGTTGGGCGATTTCGGAATTGCCCGCGCCTTCGACGACGTCGGGCTGACCGCGACCGGCTCGGTGATGGCGACCGTCGCCTATGCGGCCCCCGAGGTGTTGTCGGACGCGTCGATCGACGGCCGCGTCGACATCTACTCGCTGGGTTGCGCGTTGTTTCGGCTGCTGACCGGCCACACACCGTTCCCGGCCAGCAATGGGGCGGCCGCGGTCATGATGGGGCATCTGTTCAGTCCGCCGCCGCGGGTGACCGACGCCGTGCCGTCGTTACCCGCCGCGCTGGACCGGGTGATCGCCATCGCGATGGCGAAGGACCCGGCCGCCCGGTTCGGCTCGGCCGGAGAACTCGCCGCCGCGGCCGCGGGCGCGCTGCGCGACCCCACGCGCCGGGCGCCGCTGCCGCCCATACCGAGCGGGCAGGTCGGCCCGTATCCCATCGGGTCCCCGCCCTGGTGGGAGCACAGCGGACAGCGCACGCTGGCGCCGGGCGCTGGACCGCCCCCGTCGCGGCGCCGGCGCCGGCGGGCGTTGATCGGTGCCGCTTTGGCCGCGGTGGTGTTGGTGGCCGCCACAACGGTCACCGTGCTGATCTGGCCGGACCGCACGCCCGCGGGCCCGGGCGCCGACCCGCGCGCGGCCCCGTCGGCATCGGCGCAGGGACCACCGGCCACCAATATCACCGCCGCCCAGCTTCGCCCGATCCTGCTGACGGCCGATCAGATCCCGAGCGGCGCAAACGGAGGCCCGCTGGTTCTCGAGCGCGACAGCGCAACGTTGTCCGACGATTCCGCGACCCTGGACAACCCACAGTGTGTCGGCGCGTGGGCGCCCGCACAGCAATCGGCGTACGCCGCCAGCGGCTACACCGGCGTGGCCGCCCAATTCCTTCGGGCTTTGAACGAACCGGAGTCGCAGGACAGCGTGAGCCAGGCCGTCATCGCGTTCCCGGAGGGCAAGGCGGGATCGTCGCTCGTCACACAGCGCGGAGAATGGGCCCTGTGCGGCGGCAAAACCGTCACGGTGACCCCGCCGGGCTCGCCCGGGCAGGCCTGGGAGTTCGCCCAGCCCACCATCACTTCCGGGGTCGTCGTGCTGGCGGCCACCCTGCGCGGGGGCAACGCCTCCTGTCAGCATGGGATGCAGGTGCGCGGCAACGTCATCATCGACATTCGGCAATGCCGCGCCGCCGGGGGTGCAGACGTCACGGGACTGGTCATCGCGACGGCCGCCAAAGTGCCCCGGCAATGAGGGAGGCACGGAGGGGAATGAGCGCACCGACAACGACGTTCGTCACTGCCGCAGCGGCGCTGGCCTTCGCCGCGATCGTCGCCTCCTGCTCCGTGGTGACCGGCGGCACTCCAGCGCTCCCGCGCACCTCCCTCCCGACGTCGGCGAGCGCGGCGGCCCCGACCAACCCGCCTGCGCCGCCGTCCGACGAGGACCAGATCCGTCAGACCGTCATGGCGTTTCAAGACGCCTACAACACCCAGAACTGGGGCGCCTACACCGAACTGATGTGCTCGGCGATGCGAGCCGAGTTCACCGGGCCCACCATGGATTACCTCAAGAAGAGCCGCGCACAGAACGGGCTCACCACCGTCAAGATCACCTCGGTCGCGGTCAGTGGCGATACCGCCACCGTGGCGATGGACGCCCAGAACGAGGCGCTGGGCGCCGGCTCGGTCAGCTTGCCGCTGAAGCTCGAAGACGGCTGGAAGATCTGCAAACCGTGACAGGCCCAGTGCCGCAGGCGAAACGGGTTCTCTTCGCGGCGCTGCTCGGCGCCGTCCTGGTCGCCTGTCAGCACACCACCGAGGGCACCGGGGCTCCGGCGCGATCGAACCCGTCGCCCGCGGTGAACCCCTCCTCGCTCGACCCGGGCAAGTACCCGACCGGCCCGTCGCCCCCGCTCGGTGCGGCCGGTTCCGATCAAGCCGGTCGGCTCGTCGAAGGCCGCCGCATGGCCGCCTATGTCGTGGGGCCCTGGCAGGCCGACCCCGCCCTGAGCGCTGCGGGCTCCACCAGCGCGGCGACCGTCATCACCGCCTTCGAGCAGCTCTCCAAGGTGGTCTGGACGCCGATCATGGGCGGCGCCTTCAACCTTCCGTTCGTGGTCGGGTTCTCCTCTGAGCGACAAACGCCCGGACCGGACCCCCAGATGTCGCTGCGCAACGCCGTCCTGCGCTTCGCCAACCCCGCCAGCGCGGCCTCGGCCGCCCAAGGGATGCAGGCCAGAGCGATGAGCATGCCCCGCCTTCCCAGCGCCACGCCCATCGTGACCGAGCCCGAGCGGGCCATCCCCGTGCCGGGCCATCCCGACGCCGCCGCGGCGCTGCTGACCTTCCAGGACGGCGTCCAGACGGTGCGCGAACTGTCGGTGTTCACCGCGCACGGGCCCTACGTGCTCGTCCAAGTCGCGCGCTGCGGCACCGGACCGGACTGCGAAGCCCCGCTGGCCGCCCGCACGATAGACCGTCAGATACCGCTGATCGACACGTTTGCGCCCACCGACGCCAACCAGTTCGCGGCGCTTCCGCTGGACCCCACCGGTCTCGTCGCCCGCACCCTGCCGCTGCCGGCGGACCAAAGCACCCCGATGTCCGGGGCCGCCTACGAGACCGCCGGGGCGTTGCACTTAGAAGACGATCCCGTCCAGGTCGGCCCCGCCCTGAGCGCCGCCGGTGTGGATTTCGCGTCCGTCAACCTGGCCACCCTGTACCAGGCCAGGGATCCCGCCGGCGCGCAGACCCTCGCCGACGCCTACAGCGACATCGCGGCCAAAACCACTGCGGCACAGGCCGCTTCGCCGGTTCCGGGCCTCCCCCAGAGCAGATGCACCCGCGTCGCGGGGTCCAGCGGGCTGGTGCCCCGCTATTGGTGCTTGGCCGCGGCGGGGCGCTACACCATCAAAACCGTTGCGCGGCAACTCGATAGCGCACAACAGCAGATGGCCGCCCAGTACCGGATCCTGACCGGGTAAGGACAAATACACCGTGGCGCATAACTACGTTGTGGACGATCTCGCCGGCTTCGTCGTCGGCGCCGGGGCGGCGGACCTGAGCGGTTCGCCGCGGGCATTGCTGAAACGCAACGTTTTGGACAGCGTCGCCTGCGCGGTCGGTTCGCTGGACGGTGAGCTCGTCGGCACGATCCGCGCGCACGTCGATCAATTCAGCGGCACTCCCACCGCCACGAAGGTCGGCGGGGGCCGGGTATCGGTCGATCAGGCCGCGTTCTTCAACGCCGTGCTGGTGCGCTATCCCGATCTGCTGGACACCTACTTGACGGTGGGCGGGCTGTGCCATCCCGCCGACAACTTCGGCGCGGTCCTGGCCGTGGCCGAGCACGTGGACGCTGCCGGCGCGGATTTTCTGCTGGCCCTCGCGGTGGCCTACGAGGTCCAATGCCGGTTCAGCGCCCAGATTCCGGTCATGGCGCGGGGCCTCAATCACGCCCTGCAACTGGCGATGTCGGTCGCGGCCGGATCGGCGAAGCTGCTGGGGCTCGACGCCGAACAAACCGCCAGCGCCATCGCCGCGGCCGCCGCCGACAACGTTTCCCTGGCGGCCGTGCACGCCGAGCCGGTGTCGAACTGGAAGGGCATTTCGCCCGCCATCACCGGCATGCGTGCGGTCTATACGACGATGCTGGCCGGCCGCGGCATCACCGGGCCCAAGTCATTGTTCGAAGGCCCGCAAGGGCTGGTGCAACTCTTCGACCAGTCCATTGACTTCCGCACCGCCGACCGGGCGCTCGCCTGCGTCGAACAGACCTACTTGAAGCAATACTGCTCACTCATCCACGGCCAGGTCATCATCGACGCGATCCTGGCGCTTCGCGGCGACCACGGCCTGCGTGGCGAGGACGTCGCGCGGGTCAGCCTCGAGGTGTTCCAGGGTGCGTTCGACTTCGCCGGCGGGGGAGCCTACGGCGGTAAGGATCATCCGCTGACCAAGGAGCAGGCGGACTACAACCTGAAATACCTGAGCGCGGTGGCGCTGCTCGACGGTGGGGTCGGTCCCGAGCAGCTCGAGACCGAACGCGTGTTGCGCGGCGACGTTCAGGACCTGTTGGCGCGGGTCGATGTCAGCGCCGCGGCGGACCTGACCGCGGACTACCCGCAACGCACGGCGGCCCGCGTGCATGTGGTGACCGGCGATGGGCGGGAATTCAGCAGGGAGCAAAGCGATTACGAGGGATCGCCCACCCGCCCCATGTCCTGGGAGCGCGTCGTCGACAAGTTCCGATGGCTTGCCGAGCCCTTCTGCACAGAAGCGCTGTGCAACGACATCATCGCCGCGGTCGACCGGCTGGACGAGATACCCGTCGCCGAGTTCACCGCCCTGCTGGGCGCGGTCAGCCCCGCCGCCCAGCGCCTGCGCCGCAAGCCGCGCTTCTAACGGCCCGCTTCGCGCGCCCCCTTGCGTCGTCCGCTATCGGCATTCAATGATCGGCCATGGCCAAAGATCGCGACAAGAACCGATGGGAACTGGTCACGTGCGCCGTGGCGGGCCACGTCACGTACGCGCCGGACGAGGAAGCGCTCGCCGACCGGCTCAGCGGCACCACCGGGCTGGGCGAGGTCTGGCGCTGCCTGCGGTGCGCTGAATTCACGGTCGGTGAGCCGCACGGGCGGGGGCTCGCCGAGGACGCGCCGATGATCGTGCGCGGCAAGGCGTTACGCCAGGCCATCATCATCCGCGCGCTCGCGGTGGAACGCCTGTTTCGCGCGCTGGTGATCGCGCTGGCGGCGTACGCCGTGTGGAAATTCCGTGGCGCGCGGGGGGCCATCCAGTCGACCCTGGACCGCGACCTGCCGATCTTTCGCGCAGCGGGGTTCAAGGTCGATCAAATGACGATCGTGCACGAGCTGGAAAAGGCGCTCGCCGCCAAGCCGTCCACGCTGGCGCTGCTGACCGCGATGCTGGTCGTCTACGCGCTGATCGAGGTCATCGAGGGCGTCGGCCTCTGGTTGCTGAAGCGCTGGGGCGAGTACTTCGCGGTGATCGCGACCTCGGTCTTTTTGCCATTGGAAATCCATGACCTCGCCAAGGGCATCACGATGACCCGGCTGGTCACCTTCACGATCAACGTGGCCGCCGTGATCTACCTGCTGGTATCCAAACGGCTGTTCGGCCTGCGGGGTGGCCGCCAGGCCTACGACGAGGAGCGGCGGGGCGAGCAGCTCCTCGACGTCGAGCGCGCCGCGGCCGCTACCTAACGCCTGGCCGGCAGCTGGTAAGAACGCAGCAATGGGCACCTATGCGGTCACCGGATCGGCTTCCGGGATGGGCCACGAGACCGCACAGCGGCTCAAGGCCGACGGGCACACCGTGATCGGCGTGGACATCAGAGACGCCGATATAGTCGCCGACTTGTCTACGCCGCAGGGCCGCACAGCGGCGGCCGACGGTGTCCTGGCGGCCTGCGTCGGCAGGCTGGACGGCGCCGTGCTGGCCGCCGGTCTGGGCCCGAGCCCGGGACGGGATCGGCCCCGCCAAATCGCCCAGGTCAACTATTTCGGGGTGGTCGAGCTGCTGACCGCCTTGCGCCCCGCATTGGCAGCGGCCGAACGCGCCAAAGCCGTCGTCGTCTCCAGCAATTCCACGACGACGGTGCCGGTGGTGCCCCGGCGCACCGTGCGAGCGCTGCTCGCGCACGACGCCGACAAGGCACTGCGGTCCGTGCGGCCCTTCGGCCCGGCCGCGCCGACGATGATGTACGCGGCCTCGAAGATCGCCGTCGCCCGCTGGGTGCGGCGCCATGCGGTGCTGCCCGAATGGGCCGGTTCGGGGGTGCGCCTCAACGCCATCGCGCCGGGCGCCATCATGACGCCCTTGCTCGAGGAGCAGCTGGCCGACCCCAAACAGGCCAAGGCCGTCCGGTCGTTCCCGGTCCCGGTCGGCGGCTTTGGCGACGCCCGGCAGCTGGCCGATTGGATGTGTTTCATGCTGTCGGATGCCGCCGACTTCCTTTGCGGCAGCGTGGTCTTCGTCGACGGCGGTACCGACGCGTACTTTCGCGCCGACGACTGGCCCAAGCCGGTGCCGGCGCACCGGCTGTTCGGCTATCTGCGCCGGTTCAAGGGCAGGGTGTGACGAGCCGGGCTTTGCGCCGCGAGTGTGGGTGACGCCACAAGATGCCTTTTCGTGACGTTTACCGCGGCGCGGCGCGCCCGTAAAACGGCCCGGGTGCAATTCAATGAATCGGCGAACTGGCCGTACGGACAAGGGGTTAGAACCGTGGCAACACTGCAGGACCGGATGGGCCCGCGCCCAACCAACCACGATGTGGTCGCCCCGATTGCGGCACGTGCGTGCTACGCCCTACAGGCGATGCTGAAAGGCGTTCGGCGCCAAGGAGATTCCGGTCCGCGCATCATGTCCAGGGGCGCCGAGCGCTGCTGACGGCCCACGCGCAGGCCGGGGTCCTACCCGCGCGCCGGGCGCTGGGCCGTGCTGTCGCGTTGGCGTCGCCGGGCCCGGGAAGCCCGCAGGTTGGCGGCGTTGCCGCACGTCTTCACGTCGTGCCACACCCCGCTGTTGTTCTTCGAGCGGTCGTAGAACGTCGACGCGCACTGGGGGTTGTGGCATCGCTTGATCCGCCGCCAGGTGCCGTCCTGCTGGCCGAGCAAGACCTCTCCCCACAGCGCCGACGCCAGCCAGCGCCACCCGGCGCCGGTGGGTTCGAGCCGCACCTCGCCCGTTTTCGACAGCGTTAGGGACACCGCGACGGGGCCCGTGCCGCGTCCCGTCGGCGGTTCGCCGGCGACCAGCTGGGCGATCGTCTCACGCAGCGCCCGAAGCCTGGACAGGTCCGCGTCGCCGAGCGGCGGCGGCTGCGCGTGCAACCCGCGCGCGGCCGACCACGCCCGCACCGCGCCGGCTACCCAGTCGTCCGCGAGCGCGCTGTCGGCCAACAGGTCCGGCCCGTACCCCTCGATGCCCGCCGTGTTGAGGAAGTCCTGAACCAGGGCGAGGCCGCCGGGGGCCGGGACGAGCTGGTACCGCTGTGACGCACACCATGGTGAAGACATACCCAAAACATACTTGCTTATGTCGTCGCGGTCAATTACGGTGACAGATACAAAATGGGTTTACCTACGTCAAGGAGTCACTATCATGGTCAACATCAAGGGGTCGACGATCGTCGTCACCGGCGGACAGCGCGGGCTCGGCAAGGCCGTCGTGGACGAGCTCTTGCGCCGGGGCGCGGCCAAGGTCTACGCCACGGCGCGGTCGCCCAAGCCCAGCGAGGACCCGCGGGTGGTCAGCGTCGCGCTGGACGTGACGAAGCCGGATTCGGTTGCCGCGCTGGCCGCTACGGCGACCGACGCGAACATCGTCGTCAACAATGCCGGCATCATCGGTGCGCACAGTCTGCTCAGCAGCGACATCGAGGAAGTGCGGGCGGTGTTCGAGACGAATTACTTCGGCGCGCTTCGGATCGCCAAGGCGTTCGCGCCGATTCTGGCCGACAACGGTGGCGGGGCGCTGGTCGACATCGCTTCGATCCTGTCCTGGGTGGCCGGCTTCGGCGGCTACGGGGACTCGAAGGCGGCGTTGTGGTCAGCGACCAACTCGTTGCGCATCGAACTGGAAAAGCAGGGCACCCTGGTCACCGGCGCGCACCTGAGCTTCACCGAGACCGAGATGACCTCCGGTTTCGACGTGCCCAAGAACGACCCGCGGCAGGTGGCGCGGCAGATCGCCGACGGCATCGAGCGGGGCGATGCCGAGGTGCTCGCCGATGACGACACCCGCTACATGAAGGCGGCGCTGTCCGGACCGGTCGAGGCGCTCCGGGTTGGTTAACGGCCCGCCGACGGTAAATGGCCTGTCCGAAGGCAGATCCCCGTCTTCTGACGTGGGTCAAGCAGGCCGTGGGGGCCTCACCCAAAAATGGGCTTGCTGCACTTCGGACAGGCCGCCGGGCGAACCCGGCAAGACCACAATCGCAGCTGGCCCGGGGGCGCTTCGACGGCCGAAGGTCCCCAACGGGTCCGCCGAAAGTCACATCGGCACCGCCACGGCGGGCGTGTTTGGATAGCGGCATGGAACCGGAACGCATCGTGAGCGCAACCCGCGTGATCTCGGCCAGCGCCGAACGGATCTTCGAATTGATCGCCGATCCCGCTCAGCAGCCGAGCTGGGACGGCAACAACAACCTCGGCTCGTCCGCTCCGGGGCAGCGCGTCCGGCGGGTGGGTGAGGTCTTCAAGACGACGCTGACCAACGGCGCCGTGCGAGAGAACCACGTGGTGGAATTCATCGAGGGCAGCACGATCGCGTGGCGCCCGGCGGAACCGAAAAAGCCGCCGCCCGGCCACCTCTGGCGCTGGGAACTCCACCCGATCAACGCCACCCTCACCAGCGTGACCCACACCTACGACTGGACGGCGCTGACCGACAGCACCCGGTTCGAGAGGGCCAGTTCGACCACACCTGAGATGCTGCGCGAGTCGATCGACCGGCTCGCCACGCTCGCCCAGGCGAGCGAGGGCTGACATGGCCCTGCCACCCCCGGGCGACGACCGGGCCGCCATCGTCACCGGAGCGTCGTCGGGCATCGGCGAACAGTTCGCCGAGATCCTCGCCCGGCGCGGCTATCAGGTGGTGCTGGTGGCCCGCAGCGCCGACCGTCTCGAAGCGCTCGCCGGCGGGTTGGGCACGCAGGCGCACCCGCTGCCGGCCGACCTGTCCGACCGCACCGCGCGGGCGGCCTTGCCGGAGCGCGTCGCGGCGCTCGGCCTGGTTCCGGACATCCTGATCAACAACGCCGGGCTCTCGACGCTCGGGCTCGTCGCGAAATCCGTTCCGGAGCAAGAGGTCAACCTGGTCGAGGTCGACGTGGCCGCCGTGGTGGACCTGTGCAGCCGGTTCCTGCCCGGCATGGTCGAGCGCCACCGCGGCGCCGTGCTGAACGTCGCCTCGGTGGCCGGCTTCGGTCCGCTGCCGGGCCAGGCGGCGTACGGCGCCGCCAAGGCGTTCGTGTTGTCCTACACCCACAGCCTGCGCGGCGAGCTGCGCGGCACCGGGGTCAGCGCGACCGCCCTGTGCCCGGGACCGGTCGATACGGGATTCGGGGAGGCGGCCGGTTTTTCGAAGGAGGAAGCCGAATCGGCCCTGCCGCGGGTGATGTGGGTTCCCGCCGACAAGGTCGCGCTGGCCGGCATCGACGGGCTCGCGGCCGGCAGGGCCGTGGTCGTCCCCGGTCGCGTCAACCGGGTCGCGGCGGCCTTGTTCCGGGTCGCGCCGCCGGAGTGGCTGCTGCCGGTACTGGCCCGCGGCCACCCGGCCATGCAGCGCGACTGAGCCTTAGCCGTTCTTGCCGCGCACCCACTGAAACGTGCCGTAATTCTTGACGCGCACGCTGACGAATCCGCTGCGTTCCAGGATGTCGCCGATTTCGTCGTCGTCGAACACGTGCGCCCCGACGTTCGGCAGCTTTTGCCAAAACCGGGCGGCCGGCCCGACGGTGGGAACCATGACGGCCAGCCGGCCGCCAGCCCGCAGCACGCGGGCCATCTCGGCGAGGGCCGCCGCCGGATCCGGAACCAGCTGCAGCACGGCGGTCGAGATCACCGCGTCAACGGTGTTGTCGCGCAGGGGAAGTCGTTGGGCGTCGGCCCTGATGAAGCCGACCTGTGGGCCCGCCTCATTGCGCACGGCGCGGGCGAGCATGGGCTCGGAGATGTCGACACCCAGGGCCAGCCCCTCCGGGCCGGCCGCGCGCGCCAGCGACGCGGTGACGTTGCCCGGACCCGAGCCGACGTCCAGCGCCACGCCGCCCTGCGGGATGTTCAGCCACTCGAGGGGCACTGCCCACGCGCTGATCAGCCGGCGCGACAGGGCCTGGGCGTTGTCGTACAGCATCGACCCGATCGGTGAGGCCCATGCCGCCTGGATCGGGCCGGTGTTCTTGGGGACGGCGTCGCCCTCGGCCGATCCGGCGCCGAGCAGATCCAGGTAGCCCTTGCTGACGTCCGGATCCGCCGGCGGATCGGCAAGCAGATCCAGCGCTCGGTGCAACGCGGGCGGCAGCGAGATATGCACGTCGGTCACGCGTACTCCTTCGATCAAAAGCGAAGCTGTAGAACAACAGTCGAGGTTGCCACGAGCCAGGAACCAGCCTAGCCGAGCCGACGGGTGCGTCGACCGTCTGAAGATGTCGGGTTGGTTACCGCCGGACGGCGGCGCGCTCGCGCAGCAGGGCGTGCAGGCGCCAGTGACCCGGGACGCCTTTGAGCGCGCTCTCGCCGCGGTCGGCGAACCGGTGGTGTGAGCCGGTGACGATGTCGCGCACCGTCGAGGAGACCAGCACCTCGCTGGCTTCGGCGAGCGCTGCCACCCGCGCACCGATGTGCACGGCCATGCCGGCGATGTCTTTCTTCAAGGCGCCGCGCACCTCGACTTCGCCGGCGTGGATGCCCACCCGCACCTCGATGCCCAGCACCCGCACCGCATCGACGATGTCGTCGGCGCAGGCGAGCGCGGCGCTCGGGCTGGGGAACGTCGCGACGAATCCGTCGCCCGCGGTGTTGACTTCATTCCCCCCGAACCGCTGCAGCTCGTGGCGAATGATGGTGTCGTGGTTGTCCAGCAGGTCACGCCACCGGCCGTCGCCGAGTTCGGCGGCCCGTTCGGTCGACCCGACGATGTCGGTGAACACGATCGTGGTCAGCAGGCGCTCGGCTTCGGACCCGCCCCGCATGCCGGTGATGAACTCTTCGATCTCGTCGAGCATCGGCCCGGTGTTGCCGACCCAGTACAGGGTGTCGTCGCCCGGCAGCTCCACGTAGCGCGACCCGGCGATGTGCTCGGCGAGGTACCGGCCGTGGGCGACCGGCGTGAAGTCGGCGTCGACGCGGTGCAGGATCAGCGTCGGTGCGGTGATCCTCGGCAGGGTGTCGCGGACGTCGGCATGCCGGATGCTCAGGATCATCGCGCGCGCCATGCTGGGCGACGCCGCGCGGTTGCCGGCGGCGTCCCACCAGGCGCGGAAGGCGTCGTCGCGCGCGACGCTGGGCGCGATCATGCCGAGCATGTCGAAGCCCTGGTCAACCGCGTCCGGGTCGATCGCGAGGGTCGTATACGGGTCGAGGTCCTCAACCTTGGCGCCCATCGGGTAGTCGGGGGCGTACAAACTGCGGGCCGCGCCGTTGATGATCACCAGGCTGCTCACGCGTTCGGGGTACTCGGCCGCCAGCGTGAGCCCGGTCATCGAGGTGAAGCTCGGCGCCACGATCGTGGCCCGCTCGCATCCCACCGCATTCATGACCGAGACGACGTCCTTCGCCCAGAACTTCGGCCCTATCATGTCGATCGAGGGGACGCGGGACGACAGCCCGATGCCGCGCTGGTCGAGCCGGATCACCCGGGCGAACGACGCCAGCCGCCGGTGAAAGCGGTACATCGACGGCTCGGCGTCGACCGAGTCGATCGGAATCGACGGCCCGGGCAGCAGCAGCAGGTCGATCGGGCCATCGCCGAACACCTGGTAGGCGATGTCCGTGTCGCCGCAACTGGCGTATCGGGTGCGTGGTGTGCCAGAAAACCCAGCCACGGCTATCAGGCTAATTCAGGGCGCCGACAACCCGGCAACCCGAACCCGGCTAGCTAGCCGCCGATGATCGGGACCAGGTAGCGGGCCGCATAGTCCCGCACCGCCGCTTCGTTTGAGATGTCGAGCCGGTCGGTGGGAAACACGATGATGCCCAGGGCGACGCGCAGCAGGATGTCGGCGATGTTGGCCAGGTCCGGCTCTGCGACGTCGGCGCCGCAGCGCCGGAGGGTGCGGGCGATCCCGTCGGCGAATTGGCGGATCGGGAAGGCCTGCGACCGGGAAAACATGCCGAGCAGCTCGGGCTCGCTTTCGGCGATCCGGGAGTACAGGGGCGAGTCCTGGACCAGGCGCACCCCGAGCGTGAACGCCTCGATCACGGCCTGTTGGGGGTCGCAGCCCGCGGTGGCCTGGTCGAGCGTCCTGAAAAAGGCGTCTGCCTCACGGCGCACCACGTGCTCGAACAGGACGTCCTTGCTCGGGAAACGCCTGTAGATGGTGCTGCGGCTGACCCCGGCCCGGGCGGCGACGTCCTCGATGTTCGCGCGACGCACGCCGTAGGTCTCGAAGACCGACCGCGCGGTATCCAGGATGGTGCGCTCGAGATCGGTCATTTCGCCGAGGTCGCCGTCAAGGCTGGGGTTCGGCATGGATCACAACCTTCGCGGCACGTTCGGCACGACAATTTGACACAAAGATACGCATTTGTTTCTCTGGTTCACAACTTCTGTATGCGCGGGCGGCGGCGAGGGGACACAGGTGACAGCGCAGTGGGCTGAGCGGGATTTCGACACGGGTGTCCGCGAGGCCGTGCCCATGCCGGTTGACGACGCGATGGCGCAGGCCGCGCCCCGCCTGGGTCCCGAATCGTTGATCTGGAAGTTCTACGGCGACCACCGCACCCAATTCTTCGGGTTCCAGCGCACGGCAGGCGTCGAGAATTGCATCGAGCAGCTCGCTCAGGGCGTGCTGGATCATTCGGTGATTTTCAGCGACACGTTGGGCCGGGCCAAGCGAACCGCGCCGCCGCTGATGAAGACCGTCTACTCCGACGACCCGCACGAGTGGGGACGCAAGGTCCGGGATTTCCATAAGCCGATCAAGGGCACCGTCAGCGACGGCTCCCGATATCACGCGCTCAACCCGGAGTTGTTCTATTGGGCGCACGCCACTTTCGTCGACCAGGTGATCTACACGACCGACACGTTCATCCGCCGGCTGTCGCGAGCGGAAAAGGAACGGATCTTCAACGAGGGCAAGGTCTGGTACGGCCTCTACGGCGTCAGTGACCGGGGGCAGCCGCAGACCTATGACGAGTTCGTCGCCTACTGGGATGAGATGCTCGCGCGGTTCGTCCCGCACAAGACCGTCCTGTACGGCACCGGCTACATCCGAAAAGGCATACCGGGCCCGCGCCGGATTCCCAAGCCGCTCTGGAAGATCCTGTCCGCGCCGCTCAACGCCTACACCCGCCTGGTCCTGGTCGGGACGCTGCCGCGGCAGATGCGCGAGGTGTGCCAACTGGAATGGGATGCCAAGAAGGAGAAGCGATTCCAGCGGTTCACCGCCGTGGTGCGCGCGCTCAATCCGCTCATCAACCGGCTGCCGGTGGCGTTCATTTACCTGCCCTGGGCGGCCAGGGCCTGGCGCCGCGCGGGCGTCGACCCGCGCCGGCTCCACAACGGCGCGGCTTAGCCGATGCGCAGCAGTCTTTCGGCGTTGCCGTGGGCGATCTTGTCCCGGTCGGCGGCGGACAGCGTCGTCCGCTCGAATCCCTCGACCGCCTCGCGCGAGGACTCGTAGGGGTAGTCGACGGAGAACATCAGGGCGTCGGCGCCGACTTCCAGCACCGCTCCCAGCATGACCGCCGGGGAGAACACCCCGCTGTTGGTGAACACGATGTTGGTGCCGAGGTACGCGGAGGGCGCGCGCTGCAGCGGAGAGGCTGTGGTGATGGTGGCGTAGCGGGAGTCCAATCGGCTGCGCTGAAACGGCAAGAACTCACCCATGTGGCCCAGGATCAGCGTCGCTCCCGGATGCCGGTCGAACACGCCGCCGAACAGTAGCCGCAACGCGTGCCCGCTCACCTCGGCCGCCCAACTCCACGTCGCCCCGTAGAGTTCCGGTCGGCCGTCGATGACGCTCCAGCGATCGGCCGGTGGCGAGCCGGGGTGCAAATAGAGCGGCACGCCAAGGGATTCCGCCGCGGACCAGAGTTCGTCGTATGCGGGGGCGTCGAGATAGCGTCCGCCCGGGCCGCTGATGCAGTCGTTGACCAGTGCCCCGCAGAATCCGTCCTGGTTGACGGCGCGCTCCAGTTCCCCGGCGGCAGCGGCGGGATCTTGCAGTGGCAGCGCGGCGAACCCCCGGAACCGATCCGGTTGTTGGGCAATCACTTTCGCCAGGTAGTCGTTGGCGAACCGCGCGTTGTCGCGCGCCCGTTCGGGGTCCAGCTCGATTTGCAGACCCGGCGAGGTCAGCGAGAGCACTTGGATGTCGATGCCGGCGTCGTCCATTTCCGAAAGGCGGTATTCGGTGAAATCGGGCAGCCGACGTTCGTACCGCTCGCCGTATTCGGGTCGCAACAGCTGCATCAGTTGCCGGTGGGCCGGCCGGAGGTCGGCCAACTCCGGAATGAAAAACGCTTCCTCCAAGGCGATGTAGCGCATCGGCCTTCCTCACTGTCGTCGCGGATGCTTTCGCCTTCGACTTTGCGCCGCACTCGCATATTTGTGAAATGAATAGTTAGCATCACTGGCATGCACCCGACGCATATGGAGCGCGTCGACCTGAACCTGCTGCCGCCGCTGGTGGCGCTCCTCGAGGAGCGCCACGTCTCGCGCGCTGCCGACCGGGTTGCGCTGAGCCAGCCCGCGATGAGCCGGGCCCTGCAGCGGCTGCGACGGCACTTCGGCGACGAGCTGCTGGTCCGCGGGCCCGAAGGGTACTCGCTGACGCCGCGCGCCGAACGCATCCGCGCCCAATTGGCGACCGTCGTCACCGAGCTCAACCAGCTCTTCGCCGCCGAGATCTTCGACCCGGCCACCGCGGCCCCGTCGTTTCGCCTTGCGGTCAGCGACTACACCGCCTCGGCGTTCGGGCCGGAGCTGATCCGGCGGATCCTGACCGGATCGCCCAACGCGACGGTGACCATTGAGCCTCTCGACGCGCGCGTGCTCGACAGGCTGGACGCCGGGACGACCGACCTGGTGATCCGCGGCCGCGCGGCACCCGACGGATACAGCAGCCGGCACCTTTTCACCGACCGGTTCGTCTGCGTCGTGGCCGCCGAGCACCCGCTGGCCACGCGCGCCTCGGTGTCATTGGCGCAGTACCTGCGGTGGCCGCATGTGAGCATCGACCTCGGCCAGCCCAGCCTCGACCAGGCGTTGGAGGCGCGCGACGTCCGCCGCCGCGTCGCCGTCGTGGTGCCGTACCACGTCGTGGGCACCGCCGTGCTGCCCGGCACCCAGCTGGTGCTGACCGCTCCGGCTCGACAGGTCGAACAAATTGCCGGCTCGGCGCCCGTCCGCGTGCTCGGCGCGCCCCGCGAGCTGGGTGACGTGCAGTTCTACGCGGTTTGGCACCCGCGCGTCGCCGAAGATCCGGCGCACCGCTGGCTGCGTCAGGTCGTCCGCACCGTCGTCGGCTCTACCCAGCGGTCCCCGAAAGGACGAAAGTGAGACAGTACTGATTGGACGGAGGGGAGCGGCAATGCGGATGACGGGCAATACGGTGTTGGTGACCGGGGGCGGCAGCGGAATCGGTCGCGGCCTCGCCGAGGCGCTCCACCGGCTCGGCAACACGGTGATCATCGCGGGCCGGCGGCGGGAGCCGCTGCGGGCCGTCGCCGAGGCCAACCCAGGCATCCATACGCTGTCGCTGGATCAAGGCGATTCCGCCGACATCCGCCGCTTCGCCACCGAGGTGACCGACCACTACCCGGACCTCAACGTCCTCATCAACAACGCCGGCGTCCAGCGCTTCGAGGACCTCACCACCACCGGCCCGAGCGTGGCGGAGCTGACGATCGCGATCAACCTGCTGGGCCCGGTCCGGCTCACGGCGGGGTTGCTGCCCTCGCTGCTGAAGAAGCCCCGGGCGGCGATCCTCAACGTCACGTCGGGCCTGGCCTTCGTGCCCAGCGCCGTCACGCCGACGTATTGCGCGACCAAAGCGGCGCTGCATTCCTACACCGAGTCGCTGCGTTTCCAGCTCCGCGGGACTGCGGTCCAGGTGATCGAAATCGTTCCACCGCACCTGCAGACGGGGCTGCAGCGGGGGCAAGGATTCGACGCCAGCGACCCCAGGGCGATGCCGTTGGACGAGTACATCGCGGAGACGATGAGCCTGTTGGAGACGCAACCGGATGCCGACGAAATCATCGTGGACCGCGTCAAGCCCCTGCGGTTCGCCGAACGCGACGGCCGCTACGACGAGGCCTATCACGCCTTCAACGAGGCCATCACCGAGGTCGTCCGGCAGGCGCGCGGCGGCTGAAACCGGTTGGCCACAAGGCGTTCCCCGCCAAGTGGGGCAACGTTCACCGCCCGTGTGCCCGGCGCCGGACGCACCCCGTTGCCGGGCCGGTCCTGTGACAGGATCGTTGGCATGGGCGATTTTTCGCTGCTGGAGGTTCCCCGAGCGGTTCCCATTCACGACCCCGAGGCCTATCTGGCCGCCGCGATGGCCTGGCACTTCGGTGGGGACACCGGTTCGTCGTTTTGGCTAAGGACCGCCCGGACGCTGGACTTCGACCCGCTGACCGATGTCAAGAGCTTCGCGGATCTGCGCTTGTTCCCCAACCTCGTCAACGAATTGCGCGGTGTGCCGGTGGAGGATCTCGTTCCGCGCGGCTATGGGTCATCCCCGCCGGTGCCCCAGATCTTCGAATCCGGCGGCACCACCGGGGCGCCGAAACGCACCGTGCAGATGCCGGACTGGATCGCGCAGGTGGTGCAGTGGCAGACCCAGGACTTCGCCACGGGCGGCTTTGTCCGCGGCCAAGGCTTCCTGTGCCTGATGCCCGGCGGCCCGCACGGCGTCGGTTACTTCTCCCGCTTGGTCTCCGGGCGGCTGGGCGCCGTCTTCCACGCGATCGACCTCGACCCGCGCTGGGTGAAAAAGGTCGCCGCGCGCAACGCGGCCGCCGAAGTGGCCGCCTACGTCGACCATGTCATCGAGCAGGCCGTATTCGTGCTCCAGACGCAGAACGTCGCCAATCTGCATACGACTCCGCCGCTGCTCGAGGCCATCGCCCGCAACGATCGCGTGGTGGACTTGGTGAACGACAAGATCCGCTACCTGCTGCTCAGCGGTGCGCATGTGGACGCCGACACCCTCGACTTGCTTCGCGAGATCTTCCCGGACACGACCATCACCATGGCCTTCGGCAGCACCATGGTGCTCTCGCAAGCGGTCACCCGAATTGCCGACGACGGCTCGTTCGTGTTCGACCCGCGGACGCCCTATGTCGTGTTCTGGGTGGTCGATCCCGACACCGGAGAACGCGTGCCCTACGGGCAGCCGGGCCAGGTGGTGATGAACCACATCAGCAAGGGAATGTTCATCCCGAACAACCTGGAGCGGGACCTGGCCATCCGAATGCCCGGCCCGGCGGGTCAACTCAGCGATTCCGTCAGCGCGGTGCGGCCGGTCACCACCTTCGAGGGCGAGGCCGTCATCGAGGGCGTGTACTGAACGATGGGGCCCGAACCAGCCTTTCCCGCAACCGATTTGGTGCGCATCGACGCGCTCGGTCCGGGCGGCGATTACCGCACCCGCAACCGCGAGATCATCATGAGCACTGCGGGCGTCGCTGTTGCCGAGCTGAGCATTGTTCCGCCGCTGTATGTTTCGCGCACCATCGCTACGCAGCGCAAGAGCCGGCCGCTGGCCGTCGCGCAGCGCGAAGCGGCGCTCGGCAAAGCGGCCGAGCGGTTTTCCACCGCCGACATCGGCGGCCTCCATTTCGAGGGCTACGTGCGTCTGGCCAGCGCCATCTCCGGGCTGCCGATCGCGGTGACCCGCGCCGGGGCGCGCGGCGTGGCCGATGCCGTCGCGACCGCCTTCGATGCCGTGCGGGCGGCTCGTCCCGTGGGCGCCGCGCTCGACTGGCGCGAGGAGGCCACCCGCGGCGGCGCGGTGTGGGCCCGGCGCGGAGAGGTATTCGCCGTGCACGCGGCCGGCAACGGCCCGGGCGTGCACGGCCTGTGGCCACAGGCGCTGGCGTTGGGATACCGCGTGGCGGTCCGGCCGTCGCGCCGCGAGCCGCTGACCGCGCATCGGCTGGTAAACGCTTTGCGGCAGTCGGGATTTCGTCCCGAAGACGCGGCGTATCTGCCCACCGACCACGGCGGAGCCGACGAGATCGTCCGGTCGGCCGACGTGGCGATGGTCTACGGTGGCCAGGACGTGGTGGACAAGTACGCCGGCGACCCCGCGGTGGTGGTGAACGGACCCGGGCGCACCAAGATCCTGATCACCGCCGACCGGGATTGGCGCGACCACCTCGACCTGGTCGTCGACTCGATCGCGAACCTGGGCGGCATGGCGTGCGTCAACGCCAGCGCGGTGCTCTACGAGGGCGACCCCGCCCCGTTGGCCCAAGCGATCGCCGAGCGGCTCGCGACGATCCCCCCGCTGCCCAGCGACGACGAGCGCGCGATCCTGCCCACCCAGCCCCTAGAGCAGGCGCGGGCGTTGGCGAACTACCTGGCGGCCAAGGCCGCCGGGACGACGCCGCTGCTCGGCGCCGATCAGGTGGTCGCCGCGGTCGGGGACGGGTACGCCGCGCTGCGCCCGGCCGTGCACCTGCTGGCCGAACCCGATGTCGACAAGCTCAACGTCGAGTTGCCGTTTCCGTGCGTGTGGGTGTCGTCGTGGTCGCGGGCGGCCGGCATCGAGCCGCTGCGGCACTCATTGGTCGTCACGGCCATCACCGGCGACGACCGGCTGCTCGATGAGCTGCTCGACGAACCGACGATCACCAACGTCTACCGCGGCCCGCACCCGACCTTCTCTGGGGCTCCCGAAATCCCGCACAACGGGTTCCTGGCGGATCACCTGATGCGCAACAAGGGCTTCATCGGCGATTAGGCCACGAATCGGCTCAGCTGCCGAAGCCTCCGCTAGTGGCCCCGGCCGGGCTGGCGCCGTTCCCGCCGAGGTGACTGGCCGCGAAGGCGGCGCCCTTGTCGATCATCTGCCCGTCGGAGGCGTAGGTGTCGTGCGCGGCGAAGTTCATCCCATCGGAGCAGACCGGGTCCTCGGGGGCGCACACCTTGATGGTCTTGGGCTGATACAGCGGCCCGATCGCGACCGGGGGCTCGTTGAGGAAGTTCATCGCCCGCACATTCGGCATCCCGAAGAGGACGACCGAGGAGACGTGGTCGGCGACGGCGGGGTCCAGCGGCTTGGGCACGGTGGCGGGATCGACCCCGTCCGGCACGGCGGCCGAGGTGACGAAGCCCATCACGGCCGCCCCCTGGGAGAACCCGCTGAGCACCATCCTGGTGTTGGGGCAGTCGTGCGCCATCGACACGACGTGCGCGCCGGCGTCCCTGATGCCGTCCAGGCCGGTTTCCCAGTCGTTGCTGGCCGGGTAGTTGACCGGGTACACGTCGAAGGACTTTCCACCCACCCGCGAGCGCAGGTTGTCGGCGAAAGCCTGCCCGGTCGCGCCGAGGCCGGGGGGCTCGCCGGTACCCCGGGCGTACACCACCTGGACGTCAGGGCATTGGGCGGAGGCCAAGGGGATGGCAGGCGCGAGGACCGAGGCGCTGAGGCCGGCCGCCGCGACCGCCGCGGAACCAACGAAACGAGGGAGTTGACGTGCGATCATGCCGCAATTGTGCCCATGTAAACCGTTGCCTAAACAGTGATTTTTCTGGCAATTGTTTCAGAATAGTAAAACGGCCCGTCGGCTCGCTTCGCGGCGGCCGGGATGGGGCGAAAACGCCGGGCCAAGGGGCGGGCCCGTACCCCGGTGTGGTCTGCTAGCTGTGAGCCCGAGTCGAGGCGCACGGTCAAGCCAGAGCCGCACCCTCGGCGCGCAATTCGGAGTGAATGCGGCAGCGAACGTGAACGTGATTGCACAGCCCTTCCAGCGAGTCCTGGCAGCGGCCACTGACCGGGTGGCCAACCCGGCGCGGGCCTCGGACCCCGACAAGCTGCGCGAGACCGTTTCGGGCAAGACGGTGGTGGTGACAGGCGCGTCCTATGGAATCGGCGAAGCGACGGCCCGCGCGATGGCCGCCGCCGGGGCGACGGTGCTCGTCGTCGCCCGTTCGGCGGAAAAACTGGAGGACCTCGCGGCGGCGATCAACGCGGGCGGCGGCCGGGCCGTCGCCTATCCGACCGACCTCACCGACGAGGCCGCCGTCGGCGCGCTGACGAAGCAGATCACCGAGGACCACGGCCCGCTCGACATCGTGGTGAGCAACGCCGGCAAGTCGTTGCGCCGGTCGCTGCACGACCAGTACGACCGCCCGCACGACTTTCAGCGCACCATCGACATCAACTACCTGGGACCGATCTGGCTGCTGCTGGGGTTGCTACCGGCCATGCGCGAGCGCGGCTCCGGGCACATCGTGAACGTCTCGAGCGTCGGGGTGCGCGTCGTCCCGGGCCCGCAGTGGGGCGCCTACCAGGCGTCCAAGGGCGCGTTCGACCGCTGGCTGCGCAGCGTGGCACCGGAATTGCAGGTGGACGGCGTGGACGTCACGACGGTCTACTTCGCGCTGGTCCGCACCCGAATGATCGCACCCACGCCGATCCTGGGCCGGCTGCCCGGCATGTCTCCGGACGAAGCGGCCGACGCCATCGCCAAAGCGGTCATCGAGCGGCCCCGCACCAACGAACCGCCCTGGGTGTGGCCGGCCGAGCTGGCGTCGGTGCTGCTGGCCGGGCCCGCCGAGCGCGCGGCCCGGTTGTGGCACCGCCGTTTCTTCGCCGATTCCGATGCGCGCGAGGCCCACTCGTGATCGCGTCCCGGGACGGCGTGATCGCGACCGCGGCGCGGGCGCTGCTGCGGTCCGGACTGCTCGGCCCGCCCTCCCCGGCTGCGGTGCTGCGGGTGATTTGCGAGGCGCGACGCGGCGGGACGAATCCCTACACGCTGCTGGGCGTCACGGCGGCTCGGTGGCCGGACCGGGCGGCCATCGTCGACGACGACGGCGCCCTCACCTACCGGGAGCTGCGGTCGGAAGCCGAAGCGCTCGCCCGCGAGCTGTCCGACGTCGGCGAGGGGCCCGGCAGCGCGGTCGGCGTCATGTGCCGCAACGGGCGGGGCTTTGTCAAGGCGTTCTTCGCCGTGGCCCTGGTGGGGGCCGACGTCGTGCTCGTGAACACGGACTTCCGCACCGACGCGCTGGCCGCCGCGCTGAGCACACCCCGGATCACCACGATCGTCGCCGACGACGAGTTCGCCGAGCGGGCGCGCGCCGCCCAGGGATCGGTCACCCTCGTCGATCCGGCCACGGTCGATGCGCGCGACGAGGGACCGCAAGGCCCGAGACCCCGGGTGGCCGCACCCGGCCGGATCGTTCTGCTGACGTCGGGCACGACCGGCAAGCCCAAGGGCGTGCCCCGCACGCCGGAGCTGCGTTCGGCGGTGGGCGTCTGGGTGACGATCCTCGATCGCACCGGACTGCGCACCGGTTCGCGAATCTCCGTGGCGATGCCCATGTTTCACGGACTGGGCCTCGGCATGCTGATGCTGACGGTGGCGCTGGGCGGAACCGTGCTGACGCATCGCCACTTCGACGCCGAGGCCGCGCTGGCGCAGGCATCGCTGCACCGCGCCGACGCGTTCACCGCGGTGCCGGTGGTGCTCGCGCGCATCCTGGACCTCCCGGAGCGGGTGCGGGCGCGAAACCCGTTGCCCTACCTGCGCGTCGCGCTGTCCAGCGGAGACCGGTTGGATCCCACCCTGGGCCAGCGGTTCATGGATGCCTACGGCGACATCCTCTACAACGGCTACGGCTCCACCGAAGTCGGCATCGGTGCGCTGGCGACGCCGGCCGACCTGCGGGAGGCCCCGGAGACCGTCGGGAAACCGGTTGCCGGCTGCCCGGTCCGCATCTTCGACAAGAACGATCGACCGGTCGGGCCGCGCGTCACCGGACGCATCTTCGTCGGCGGCGAGCTGGCGAGCGAGGGCTACACGGAGGGCTCGGGGGAGGCCAAGGCCGTCGTCGAGAACATGACGAGCACCGGGGACATGGGCTATCTCGACAATGCCGGACGGCTCTTCATCGTCGGCCGCGAGGACGACATGATCATCTCGGGCGGCGAGAACGTCTACCCGCGCGCGGTGGAGAACGCGCTCGCCGAGCACCCCGACGTCGCCGACAACGCGGTCATCGGCGTTCCCGACGAGCGGTTCGGTCATCGACTGGCCGCCTTCGTGGTCGCGCGGCCGGGACGCAGCATCGACCCGTCGGCATTGCGGGATTACCTCAAGGGCAGGGTGTCCCGCTTCGAACAGCCGCGGGACATCAACGTCGTCGGCAGCATTCCGCGCAATCCCGCGGGCAAGGTGGTGCGCAACGAGCTATCGACCTGAGCCCGCCCAGGACTCAATTTGCTTGGGTTCCAGCGCGGCGACCCGGTTGGCCAGCCAGTTGGGCGCCAGCACCGACACGGCGGTGGTGCCGGCCGTTGCGCCGATCACACCGGACCAGGCGACGGGCCCCAGCGGGGTGCAGCCGAAGAACTGGCTGACGCCGGGGGTCTGGACGATGGCGACCAGGACGCCCGCGCTGCCCAGCGCCGTGGCGATGACCAGCGGGCTGTGGCGGCGCGTGAGCAGCGTCTGCGCGAGCTGCGTGGTGACCAGCGCGGTCAGACCCATTGTCGCCGTGCGGCGTTCGGTGCCCGGGGTCCAGCGGCCGATGGCCCAGGCTGTCGTCGCGCCGGCGGCGGTGATCGCGCCGCGGGTGACGATCTGGCGCATCAGCGGCGCGTCGAGCGACGGCGAGGGTTCGGACAGCGCCGCGAGCTGGAAGGCGCGCTGCATTTCCTCCGCGTCACGGTCCGCGCCGTCCTCGTCCTCTTCGGGCTGCGGATACTGCGGGGTAACGGCGACCGCGAGCGCGGGGAACATGTCGGTCAGCAGGTTCACCAACAGCAGCTGACGCGTGCCCACCGGCGCGCGACCGGTCCCCAGCGCGGTGCCGATGATGGTGAAGAGCACCTCACCCACGTTGCCGCCGACCAGAATGCTGACCGCATCTTTCACGCCGCCCCACATCCCGCGGCCCTCGACCAACGCGTCGATCAGCACGCCAAGGTCGTTGTCGGTCAAGACGATATCGGCGGCGCCGCGCGCGGCCGACGAACCGCGACCGCTCACCCCGATGCCCACGTCGGCCATCCGGATCGCGGCGGCATCGTTGGCCCCGTCGCCGACCATCGCGACCGCCTGCCCGCTGTGCTGCAGCGCCGCGACGATCTGCACCTTCTGCTCCGGGCTGACGCGCGCGAAGACCTGGACGTCGGCGGCGAGCTTGGCCCGCGCGTCCTCGTCGAGGGCGGTGAGCTCGGCGCCGGTGATCTCCCGCGCGTCCGACGGCAGGCCGAGTTGGCGGGCGATCGCGCGGGCAGTCACCGGGTGATCGCCGGTGATCAGCACCACCCTGCGACCGGCCTCCACTAGCGTCTCGATCAGCGGCCGCGCCGACGCCCGCGCGGTGTCCGCCAAACCGACGTAGCCGACCAAGTCCAACTCGTGCGCGGCGGCGTCGACGTTATCGGCATCGGTTGTCTCCTCGGTGGTCCCGCCGTCCCAGCGGCGCTGCGCCACGGCAAGGACCCGTAGTCCTTGTTCGGCGAGTCGCATCACCAACGACTCCGCGTGGTCTTGATCGGCGTCCGCATCGGCGGACCGGCAGCGCGGCAAGATCTGCTCCGGCGCTCCCTTGACCATCAGCATCGGGTCCGCCGAGTTCGCGCTGCCGATCGAGGCGGAGTAGCCGCGACTGGATTCGAACGGCACCTCCGCGAGCACCGTCCATTCCGAATCGCCATGGCCATCAAGGGAATTGGCGGCCGTCAGGATGGCCTCGTCGGTGGCGTGCGCGTGGCCCTGCCCGTTGTGCGGCTGGGTGCACGCCCGCGCGGCGACGCGCAGCACCTCGGCGGCCTGCGGGTCGCCGGCTTCGGGGAGCGGGTCTTGTACGCCGGTCCCGCGCGGCACCGCGGAAACGACGCGCAGATGGTTCTCGGTGAGCGTGCCGGTCTTGTCGAAACACACCGTCTGGACCCGGCCGAGCGCTTCGATGGCGCGCGGCGTGCGGACCAGCGCTCCACGCCGTGACAACCGCTGGGCGGCGGCGAGCTGGGCAAGGGTGGCCACCAACGGCAGGCCCTCGGGAACGGCGGCCACGGCGATGGCGACGCCATCGGCGACCGCTTGCCGCAGCGACCCACGGTGCGCCAGCGCCAAGCCGGTGACCGCGGCACCGCCGGCCAGGGTCAGCGGAAGCACCTTGCTGGTCAGCTCCCGCAACCGGGCCTGCACGCCCGCGGCCGACTCGACATCGGCGATCGCCGTCAGCGCGCGCTGCGCGGCGGTTCCGGCGCCGGTGGCGACGACGATCGCCCGCGCGCGCCCGGCGACGATGGTGCTGCCCTCGAACAGCATGCTGGCCCGGTCGGAGTCGGCGGCGGCGACGGGCTCGACCTGCTTGTCGACCGGCAGCGACTCGCCGGTGAGGAAGGACTCGTCGACCTCCAGGTCCTCGGCCACCAGCAGTCGTGCGTCCGCGGGCACCACCTCGGGCGCGGCGAGGTCGATGATCTCGCCCGGGCGCAGCGATTTCGCGCTCACGGTCACCGTTCGTTCCGTCGTGCGAGCAGCCTCGAGCCGGCGGTGCGCCGTCGCCACCGTGGGGAGCACGACGCGGCGCGCGTGCTTTTCCTGCTCGGCGAACAGCTCGGCGACCGCCGCCTCGGCGCGCAACCTCTGCACCCCGCCTGCGACGGCGTTGGCGGTCATCACGCCGGCCACCAGCAGCGCGTCGACATTGCTGCCGACGATGGCCGACGCCGCCGCTCCCACGGCCAGGATCGGCGTCAGCGGGTCGGCGAGCTCGGCCCGCGTCGCCGCCAGCAGCCGCCCCACCCGGGCGGCCGGACCCCGCAGCGGCGCGACGACCGGGTTGTAGGACAGGTCGTCGAGAACCTGTCGCCAGGGCGCGATTCCGGGCTCGACGGCAAGCGGGCGGGTGCGGCTGGTCAGGCGGGAGTAGACGATCTCGGGGTCCAGGGCGTGCCACGCGGTCAGCGGCTGCGGCGTGGGATCGGCCAGCCGCAACACCCTGCTGGCCGAGAAGGTTCCCTGTATCAACGCGGCCGCGGCCGCCGCGTTGACCGGGTTGAGCCAGCGCTGCACGGCGAGCGGGTTGGCCGAGCCGGGGTCACCGGTGACCAGCAGCAGGCCGGCCAGGGTGCTGCCGCCCTTGGCCAGGCGCACCGCGGATTCCGTGGCCTCCCGGGCCACCGGCAGCGCCGACAAGATCCGAACCGCCGCCGCCAGATCGGTGCCGGTGATGATGTCCGCGGTCCACGGCGTCGCCGCCTGCGGATCATCGAGGGCCACGCCGACATCGGCGATGGCCAGCGCCGCCAACGTGTCGGTCGAAGCGAAGTCCCGGTGCAGCGCGGTGATCAGCAATACCGGTCCGCGATCCGTCCGTAAGTCGCGGACCAGCTGCAGTAACGGGGTGCCGGGCGGGTGGCTCACCGCGACGCTGGCGGTCAGGTCTTCGGTGCCGGCGACGTGGCGCAACACCACCCGCGCTCCCGTCCGGGCGGCGGTCTGCAACAGCGGGATCGCGAAGGGGTCGACCTCCCATCCCACGTCGACGCTGCCGACGCGTTCGCCGTCGACCACCAGGTCGGCGTGCTCGAGCCCCTGGGCGGGCGTCGCCGCCGGGTCCTGCGCCCGGACCCAGTGCAGGCGCGCTCCAGTGGCCGGCAACTCGTCCGGGTCCGGCTCGGGTGCCTCCTCGCCGTGCAGCAGCGCGTCGGCGACCTCGTAGACCCGGTCCTCGTCCCAGCCCGGCACGTCTCCCTGCGCACGCAACACCGCGCGGTTGTCGCCCCGCAGCGCCGCTCCGTCGATGACGACCACCTTCACCCGATCCATCCGGCGCAGCGCGCCGGGGTCGAGGACAAGTTGTCCGGCATTGGCCAGCCCGCGGCCCAGCACGGCGGCGAATGCCTGCCGGCCCGCGTGGGCCGCTCGCGGCACGCCGGCCAGCAGCGCGCCGGCCGCGTCTTCGGTTCCACCGCCGGCCAGCAGCGCGCCGGCCGCGGCGATCAGCGAGGCGTTCGCCGCCTGATCGACGTACTCCTCCACCGGCCCGGCCATCGATCCCTTCGCGGTGTCGATGGCCGCGTCGATGGCCCCGCCGACCACGACATGGGAAACCTCACCCGCGGCGGCCGCAGCCCAATTGTGCCGGGGCGCCTGCGTTTTGGGCCCCGCCGAGGAGATGACCGGAACCACCGGCGCCTGCGGCCGCTTCGGGGAAGCCAGCTCGGGCTCGCGCTCTCGCCATCGCTGCCGGTGCGCCGACGCTTCGGAGATCTGCAGGCTGCGTTGAGCCAGATCGATCAGGGGCGTCCCCACGGCATGGGTCAGCCCGTTGGCCAGCGCCGTCGAGGCGCTGAGGGCGATGTCGGTGCCGACGCGACCCAGCCGCGACTCCAGCACTGCCACCACCCGGGGCTGATGATTGAGCAGGGCAGCCGCGGCGCGTGCGCTGCGCGGCGCGACGGGCAACCGACCCAGCCAACCGGTGACCGCCGCACCGATCGCCGCGACGTCCATCGCCGCCGCGGTCATCGGAACCAGGATCGCCAACGGATTACCCGGGTCCGCGAACGGCGCGGTCCGGGGCGCCGCCGACCGCGGTCCCGTCAAATTCAGGTCGGCGGCGACATGGCACACCGTCTCGCGCACCTCGTCGAGCACCGCGTCGCTGCCGGCCTCGCTCTCGAGTTCAACCACGAGGCGGCCCAGCGCGCCCTCGACGTGGGCGGCCGCCACTCCGGGAATGCGGCGAACCGGCTCTTCCACCACCGACGCATGCTCGTGCCAGCGCGGGAAAGGCAGCAACGGATCGAGGTCGAAATGCACCCGCCGCCCGCTCTGCCAGCGCACCGGCGGGCTGACGTCGTCGCGGGAGCCGTCGGATTCAGAGCCCACGCCGATCGCCCGGCCCGTCGTGCGGGCCATCGACTGAACCACCGGACCGGCCAGTTCGACCACCGGGCTGGCGAGCATCTGCACCGCCCCCGCGGCGCCGGCCGCGGTGGAGACGCCGGCCCGCACCACCTGCGCGGCCCCGCCGGTCACGCCAGCGACAACGCTGGCCACGCCCGGAATCTTCATTCCGTCACCCTTCACCTACGTCTGCCGCGCCTAATGATCCTGTCGTGTCACGGGCCTGTCCACAGCTGAGCTGCATGGACGGCACACGATGACGCCGGCGAGCGTGGCGCGTCGGAATTCGCTCGGTGACCAGGGGGTGCAAATCGCTCCTCGCAGAAAGGTTACCGGGTTGGAGCCCGCCCAAACCTGCCGAAGAACCGCTGCTCGGCATCGTGGCGGTCCGCGGCGTCATGATCGGGATCGCCTGGCCGCCGGACCGCGTTGGCGGAAAAGACATTTCGAGTGCCGGGCAGTATGCGGACGCCGAAACACAAATGCGCAGCAGCCGTCAACCGGCTACTCGCGCATGAGTGGCTGCGGGAATTCGGCTACAAGATCCGGTGGTTCGCCCTGCCGACCTGGTAGCCCGCCGGGAAAGACTTCTCGATGACCTGCAGCTGGTGGTCCACCCTGGACTCGAGCTCGAGAACCACACAGCTGTCGCCGATGGTTTTCGATTCGAGGACTATGTACCGCTGACCACAATCGGTGATCGGGTCGCCCGAGTGCAATTTCTCGACCGGCACCGACTCCGGGGTTCCGTCCGCCTCCATCTTTGACACGTTAGGGCAATTCCGCGACCGAGGGAAGGAACCTCTCGCGGGTCGGACGTCGAGTTGTTTGGGGAATCGAGCCGAAATCCCGACAACAGGTCGACGCTCGGCGTCTTAGCCGGGGCCGGTGCCGGGTTGCTTGAAGAACACGCTGACGCGAGAGATCAGGCCGTCGTCGCCCTGCTCGAAAAGGATGCATTCGGGCCACGTCGCGGCGACCCCGTCGATCTCGAACGCCTCGGTCAACTCGGCGTATGAGACCCGGGAGTCGACGTGCGAAACCCGCTGCACCTGCAGCCGGTGGCCCTGGAGAGTGGTGCATACCTTGCGCAGGTAGGCGACGTAGTGCTGCTTGCCCTCGACCACATCGCAGAACGGGCCCTCGCGCACCAAGCCTTCGTCGGCAATCGTTGCGGCCAGGCCGTCCCAATCGTGTCCGGCCAGGCAGTCCAGGTAGCGCTCGACGACGCCGGCGCCGACTCCAGTCACGTCGGTGACTCCACGAAAAACACAGTAGGGCACGGCCGGGCCCCGCGAAACACGGCGACACGGGTGAGAATGATCCGATGAGCGCACCCAGCGCGCCGGAGTCACCGGCCGAGGCCCCGAGTTGCTACCGGCATCCCGGGCGCCGCACGTACCTCCGCTGCAACCGCTGCGAACGCTACATCTGCGCGGACTGCATGCGCAGCGCCGCGGTCGGTCACCAGTGCGTGGAGTGCGTGCAGGACGGCGCCAAAACGATTCGGCAACCGCGGACCCGCTTCGGCGGGCGGGAGCGAGCGGGCAGGCCGGTGGTCACCTATGCGCTCATTGCCGTCAACGTGATGGTGTTCATCGCGCAGATGGCGACGGGGAATTTGGAGAAGCAGCTCTCCCTGTGGCCACCGGCCGTCGCGGACGGCCAGCTGTACCGGCTGGTGACGTCGGCGTTCCTGCACTACGGCGCGACCCATCTGCTGCTGAACATGTGGGCGCTGTATGTCGTGGGACCGCCCCTCGAAAGCTGGCTGGGCCGACTGCGATTCGGGGCGCTGTACGCGCTGAGCGGGCTGGGCGGCTCGGTCCTGGTCTACCTGCTGACGACGAACTCCGCGACGGCGGGCGCGTCGGGCGCGATCTTCGGCCTCTTCGGCGCCACGTTCGTGGTCGGAAAGCGGCTGGCCCTCGACGTCCGCTGGGTCGTCATGGTCATCGTGATCAACCTGGTCTTCACGTTCGTCGCCCCCGCGATCAGCTGGCAGGGGCACCTGGGCGGGCTCGTTACCGGTGTCGTGGTGGCCGCGGCCTACGTCTACCCGCCGAAGGAAGGGCGCAACCTGGTCCAGGCCGCGGCGAGCGTGCTGGTGCTGGGCGTGCTGATCGCTTTGGTCTGGTGGCGCACAGGCGTTCTCGTTGCGGAGTGGTACCGATGAGCTGGTGGGTCGTCCACACCGAAAAGACGCTGAGCGAAGACGTGCCCGCGCCGCCGGACGCGGTTCGCGATTTCTACGTGGACCTGGACAACATCAAGCTCGTGCACCCGTTGATCGTGTCCGTGCAGGCCACGTCGCGCACCGAAACGCCGGACGGTTACCTGCAGGGCTACCGGGTGGTGGACCGGATCCCGTTGGGGCCGTTCACCATGCGCATCACCTACCGGGCGCTGCTGCACGTCCGCGCCGAGGGTGACGTGACGACGGAGGCCGACCAGTCACCGGGCGTGCGATTGCGCGGAACGGTGAGCTTCGCACCGAACGACGGCGGCACCCGGATCACCGAGCGGATACGGATAGCCGCACCGCGGCCGCTGGCCCGGCTCACCACTCGGGAGGCGGTCAAGGCGCACGTGGAAATGCTGGCGGGCATCCGGCGCCACTTCGAATCCCGCTGATTGCCACTGATCCTGATGGTGGCGACCCGCCTCACCCGGCTACGCCGCGCTCGCGATCGCCACTACGCGCCGGCGAACTCGATGATTCCGCGAATGTTGCGGCCGTCGCGCAGGTCCGCGAACGCCTCGTTGATCTCATCGAGCTGGTAGTGGCGGGTGACCAGCTCATCGAGCTTCAACGCGCCGGCCTGATACAACGAGAGCAGCATCGGCACGCTCGTGCGGGGATTCATCCCGCCGTACAGCGCTCCCCGGAGTTGTTTGGCCGACAGCGTCATCTCCTGCAGCACCAACGGAACCGGTGGCTCGGTGAACGGGGTGATCCCGGTGAGCACGCATATCCCGCCCTTGCGAAGCAGCGACATCGCCAACGGAATCAGGTCCGCGCGCACGACGCCGGGACTGACGACCACGCGATCGGCCATGACGCCCGCGGTGATCTCTCTGACCAGCGGAATCGCCGCCTCGGCGGAGGTGGCGGTATGCGTTGCGCCGAAGAACTTTGCCGAATCACGCTTGGAGTCAACCGGATCCACGGCGACGACATATTGTGCGCCGACGGCGCGCGCACCCTGCAGGGCGTTCATCCCGACACCACCGGTGCCGATCACGACAACGGTGTCGCCGGGTTCGGTGCCCGCCGATATCGTCGCCGAGCCCCAGCCGGTGCTGACACCGCACGACACGAGGGAGGCGGCGTGGAACGGGATCGCGTCGTCGATCTTGATGACGGACCGCTCCGACAGCACCGCATATTCGGCGAACGTGCCGAGTTGGCCATAGGCCAAAAGGTTTTCGTCGCCGAGATGCCGGCGGCACGTGCCATCGGTCGGCATCTCCTTGGTGAACAGGCTCGCACCGATATCGCAGATGTAGCTCTGACCGTTCACGCAAAACCGGCAGTTGCCGCACGCGGGGATGAACGAAAGCGCCACGCGGTCCCCCGGCCGCACCGCCGTCACGCCCGGCCCGACTTCTTCGACGACACCCGCACCCTCGTGACCACCGAGCAACGGAAACCAGTCCGGCGCCGGTTGACCGCTCGCGGCCAGCGCCTCCGGCGTGGGCACCACATCGCCGGTGAACAGGTGATCGTCGGAGTGACAAACTCCGGCCACGGCCATCCGCACCAGGACCTCGCCGCTGCGGGGCGGATCGAGTTCGATCTCGTGGATCTCCCAGTCCCTGCCCACCCCGCGGATCACAGCGGCACGACACTTCATTGCGACCTCCTCGAGGGGTTCACGGCGCGATCCATTCCGACGTCAAGGCGAACTCCGACAGATACTTCGTCGAGCTCCAGCCGCCGTCGACGACGATCGTTTGCCCGTTGATGAAACTTCCGCCCGGCGAGCACAAGAACGCGACGGTGCTGGCGATGTCGTCGATGGTGCCCAACCGCTGGTGCGGGGTCATCTCGGTGTTGATCTTGCGGAATTGCGCGTCCTCCAAGCGTTTCTCGACCATCGGCGTCATCGTCACACCGGGAGCGACGGCGTTGCAGCGGATGCCCGATGCCCCGTACTGGCAGGCGATGTGCGTGGTCAATGCGGTCAGCCCGCCTTTGGCCGCGGAATAGGCGCCGCCGCGAAGCCCGCCGATGACCGCGAAAGTCGACGTGATGTTGACGATTCCCGACCCGGGCCGCATATGCGGCAGCACGTCACGGGCGAGCCGGAACGGCGCCCGCAGCATCAAACCCAGGAAGTAGTCCAGTGTTTCGTCGTCGGTTTCGTGCAGCGGCTTGGGGCTGCCAACCCCGGCGTTGTTGATCAGGAAGTCGATGTGGCCCCACCGAGTGACCGCGAGATCCACGATCCGTTGCGGCGCGTCGTCGTGAGTCAGGTCGACCGCGAGCGTCGCGACCCGATCCGGATCGCCGACGGACGCTTCCAGCTCGGCCAGGCGGCCCGCGTCGCGGCCCGCGCCGACGATCGCCATGCCCTGCTCGGCGAGTTTTGTTGCGCACCCCAGGCCGATGCCGCTGCTGGCGCCCGTGACGATTGCAACCTGCATCTCACCCATCCTTAGTCTCCACGCGGCGGCCCGCCACGTCCGGCTTCGCCGCGCTTGCGATCGCCGCGGGTCAGCGCCGCACGGATCTGATGCTTGAGTATCTTCCCTGCGTCGTTTTTCGGCAGCGCTTCCCAGATGACCACCTGTTCCGGCGTCTTGAATTTCGCGACACCCCTGCTCGCCAGGAGCGAACCCAGGCTCGCGACGTCCGGCCTCGCCGCGCCCGCCGGCACGATCACCGCGCAAGCTCTTTCCCCGGTGCGTTCGTCGGGTAGCCCGACGACCGCGATCTCGGCGATCCCCGGGTGCGCGCCGAGCAGGTCCTCGACTTCCTTGGCGGAGATGTTCTCGCCGTTGCGGATGATGACGTCCTTGGCCCGACCGGTCACCACCAGGTAATGGTCGTCGGTCCAGCGCCCCAGGTCACCGGTGCGGAAGAACCCCGTCGCATCGAACGAGTCGGCGTCGTCCTCGGGATGCCGGTAGCCCAGCAGCATCTGCGGGCCGCGCACACAGATTTCCCCGTCGCCGGGGGGTGCGGCGGCGTGCGCGGTGAGCTTGATCTCGGCGATCCCCGGTCTCCCGTCGGTCGTTGCGGCCCAACCTGCTTCGTCGCGCCGGGGTGCGCCTACCGTCGCCACCGGCACCTCCGTGCAGCCGTACACCCGGGTGACCACCGCCTGAGTGAAATACTCGGCGGCGCCGCGGATCAGCGAGGGCGACACGGAGGCGCCGCCGCAGATGAAGACCTTCAAGTCGGGCAACCGGGTGCAGGCGTGTTCGGCGGCGGACAACAGCTGCTGCAGAAACGGTGTCGCCCCGGCCATGTGGGTGCACCGCTCGGCGTTCATCAGCGCCACGGCCGTCGCGGGATCCCAGCGGTCCATGAGCACCGCGGTGGTGCCCAGCAGCAGCGGGCATTCGAACGCATAGATCGAGCCGCCGATGTGGGCGATCGGCGAGGGGACCAAAAACGCGTCGCCCGGCGAGATCGCCCAGTTGTCACGGATCTGGCAGATCAGCGCATGCAGCGAGTTGTGGCTGTGCAGCACGCCTTTCGGGCGGCCGGTGGTGCCGGACGTGTAGAGGACCATCCGCACGGCGTCGGGATCCAGGGGCGGCAGCGTCGCGGGGCCCCGTTGATGGCCCAACAGAGTCGGGTAGGGCGTGTGCGGACCGGCTTCGCCGCGCAGCACCACCACTTCGGGCGCGGATCTCATTGTCGCCGTGACGCGTTCGAGCATCGCCGCGTAGTCGTGCCCGCCGAACCGGTGCGGCACGAAGACCATTGCGGCTTCGGCGTCTTCGAGGATCAAACGCAGATCGTGGTCGCGCAGCGACGGCAGGATCGGGTTCACCACCATCCCGGCCAGCGTCGCGGCCAGATAGATAACGGCGGCCTCGTGCCAGTTCGGCAGCATGAATGACACGACACTTCCGGCGGGCATCCGCGCCAGCATGGCGCCCGCCAACCCGGTTGCCTCCTCATAGAGCGTGGCACAGTCCAGCCGAGTCTTCCCGTCCACCAGCACCGTTCGCTGCGGTGAGACTTCCGCTGCCGCGCGCAGCGAATCGGCCAGCGTGGTGTGCACCCACAGTCCACGTCGGTATGCCTCCGCCGCGCGTGCCGCGTCTATCACTGCACCGGGCCTAATCATTCACGCGGCGCATGGTCATCGCATACCGAAAGCTGGACGAGAGGTGGGTGTTGATCGTTACCTGAGCGACCTCGCCGTCAGAGGTCTTATAGGTGCGCCGCATCTGCAGCGCAGCCGTGCCCGCCGCGACCCCGAGGCCGTCGGCCAGCTCGGGCGGGAGCTGCACCGCGGCAATTTCCTGGCGCAACTCGGCGATGCTCACCCCGAACAGGTCCTCGATCAACGGAAAAATCGGCCCGGTGTGGCGTTGCAGCAGCCTGCCGACCGCCGCGAAAGTGCGGTTGATGTAGTACTCCGTTCGGCACAGGGGCACCGACGCGCCGTCGGCCCGCCGGTAGCCGCGCACGGACAGCCACTGCGTGCCGACCTCCAGCCCGGTCCGCGCGGCGAGTTCGTCATCGATCGTCACCATCTCGTTGGATTCGATGGTCAATTGCGCGCCGGCGGCGAACGCGAGCAGGTCGTCGATCGACATCGTCTCCTGCGCATAGGAACTGGACGCCGGTCGGGGAACCACACGGGTGCCCGCGCGCGGCCGCGACGCGACGAGGTTGTCCTCGCGCAGCCGGCGCAGCGCTTCGCGGACCGTGTACCGGCTGACCGCGAATCGCTCACACAGTTGGTGTTCGGTCGGTAGTTGCGAGCCCACCGGGTAGACGCCGTCGACGATCTCTTTGCGCAGCGTGCGCGCAATCTGTAGATAGCGGTGCTCGCTGGAGAGGGCTTGCGACATCAGCGGCCGTCCCGGGATCGGCGCATTGCCAGGACGCTGCCGTCACCGTCGGCCGAGACATAGAGGGTCCCATCGCCGGCGGCGACACCGGCGAACGGGCCCTGCGGACCGGAAAACGGCGGCATGCCTTTCAGCGGCCTGGGCACCACACCCGGCGGCGGGCCGACCGGTAACCCCGACGCGACGGTCTGCCGGACCCCGGTGTTCATATCGAACGCGATCAACTCCTTCGCGCCGGCATCGACGACGTAGAGCACGCCGTCGCGCACGCAAATGCCCTGGGGGCGTTGCAGATCCGCGATCACGGTGTCGACCCGCGATCCGTCCACCCTGACCACTCGTCCGGCGGCGGCCTCCGCCACCAGACAGGCCCCGTCTGAGTCGACCGCGACACCGACCGGCTCACGCAGACTGGTCACCAGCTCTTCGACGCCACCCGAGCGCAGCGACAGCACCCGTCCCGTGCCCAGCTCCGCGAACACCACACCGCTCGGACTCAGGGCGACACCATAGAGCTGGTCGAAACCGTCGGCCAGCACGTTGGTTTCGCTCGCCTCCGGCCGGTAACGGGCGACCTGACCGCCCGACGTTGTGACGACGAACTCGCCGGGTCCGCTCGACACGACCCCGCGCACGAACCCGGGATAGCCGGGGCTGAACAACATTCCCACGGTGTGCAGGGAGCCGTCGGGCAGGACGGCGTAGAAGTAGGTGCCGTCGGCGACGTACAGCGTGCCGTTGTGGCCCACCGCCAGGTCCATCGGCCAGTTGAGGCCGCCCGGCAGCACGGATCTCATTGTCCCGTCGGGCGATATCTCGGTAATCTCGCCGGTGAAGTTGGATACGAACAGGTCGTCGCCGACGAAGGTGCAGTTGTCCAGCCCGGGATTGAGCTGGGCGAGCAGCTGCTGCTCGCCGCTGCGAGGGTCGATGCGCAGCACCTGTCCGCTTGCCACCTGCGTCGAGACGATGCGGCCCTGCGCGTCGAACTTGACCGAGTCGGGCACGCCGAGATCGCGCGCGACGCAGTGCGGCTCGCCGCCGTCGGGGTCGACGCGCCAGATTTCGTTGGCGCCCATCACCGGGAAGTACAGCAGGCCGTCCGGCCCGACCTCCATCGCGTTCGGTGACGGTACGTTCTCCAGGAGCACCCGCGGCGGTCCGCCCGCCAAGTCGAACTCCAGTAGCCGCCCACCCTCGCGGCATTCGCCGACGAACAACCGGCCCCGATGGAAGGTGATGCCGTTGGCAGACGGCACGTCGTCGCGCAGCACTCGCGTTCGGCCGCCGGTGTCACGGACGCTGACCCGGCCGTCCATCACCTCGGTCGCATACAGGTTGCCGAGGGCGTCGAACGCGACGTCGTCGGGCGCCACGATGTCGCCGCCCTTGGGGCTGGCGGTCCGCAGTTCTCCGGTGCGGTGATCCAGCGCGCTGATCTGGCTGCCGGTCACCTGGGCGATGTAAATGCGACCGTCCGGGCCGGTGCGCAAGCCGTTGGCGCCGAACAGCCGGCTGGGCGCGGTGACCCGCTCGATCTCCCAGCCTTCGGCCACATCGAGTGGCTGCGCCACCGCATAGCGCGAGGGCTGCGTTGAGCTGGCCCGTGAAATGGACATGCCCTGCCGAGGTCCTTCCGTCAGCCGATTGAGCTGGACGTTATCAACTCCTTCTAGTCCAGACAATAGCTGTTAACTCGTCCCGTCTTGGCCTTGACAGCCAGCTCCACCGATGGGAATAGTGTTCTCCAAAGGGCAGAACGTAGTATTTTGTCCAGACAAACTAGCGGATCGCGGCGGCTGGCGTTGTCTGAGGCAGGGAAAGCAGGGCATGGACGATCGCGAGGATTTTCTGGGGCTCCGCGGTCGCATCGTGGTGGTCTCCGGCGCCGGCGGTGGCGGCATCGGCACCACCGTCACGGCCATGACGGCCCGGGCGGGCGCCACCGTGATCGCGGTGAGCCGGTCGAAAGAAAATCTCGACGAGCACATCGCCCCCTTGGCGCAAGAGGGCCTGGCGGTCGTGCCCGTCGCGGCGGACGCGTCGACGGAGGACGGCATCGCCGCGGTCATCGACCGGGCACGGCGGGCCGACGGCAGCCTGTACGGTCTGGTCAACGTCGCCGGCGGCGCCGAGCCGTCGACATGGATGCCGTCGACCCGGGTGACGCGAACCGACTGGCGCAAGATCTTCACCGACAATCTCGAGACGGCGTTTTTCATGAGCCAGGCCGTCGCCGCGGAACTGGTCGACCAGCAGCTTCCGGGATCGATCGTGTCGATCTCCTCGATCAGCGGCATGAACACCGCGCCGTTTCACATCGCCTACGGCACCGCCAAGGCCGCCATCGCCGCGATGACCCGCACCATGGCGCTCGAGCTGGCGCTGGCGCGGATTCGGGTGAATGCCGTGGCGCCGGGCGTCACCGAGACCGCGGCCTCGCGCACCTACGTCGACGAGGACCCGGATCGGGACAGGCAGGCGATCGCGATGGGCCGGCGTGGGCGCCCCGAGGAACAGGCCGGCGCCATCCTGTTCCTGCTCTCGGAGTTGTCCAGCTACGTCACGGGCCAGACGCTGCTGGTCGACGGCGGGCTCGACCTCAGATGGAGCCATCTCGCGGCCGACAACACCTCCCTGTTCCTCAAAGACGAGTCCTTCCGCGCGGACATGAGGAGGCCGTGATGACCGATCTGGCCAAGGATGTGAAAGCAGCCGCGTCCGAAGAACTCTCGAGGCCGATGACCATCGGCGTCGAGGCGTACATCAGCGAGGACTACGCCCGCGCCGAGCGCGACAAGCTGTGGCGGAAAGTCTGGCAGCAGGTCGGCCGCGTCGAAGAGCTGGCCGAGGTGGGCAGTTACCTCACCTACGACATTCTCGACGACTCGATCATCGTCGTGCGCTGCGCCGAGAACGAATTTCGCGCCCACCACAACGTCTGCATGCACCGCGGCCGGCGGCTGATCGACACACCCGAGGGCGCGAAGAACGCCCGCGGGCGCGCCCGCAAGTCCTTCGTCTGCGGTTTCCACGGCTGGACCTACGGCCTGGACGGCGCGTGCACGCACATCCGCGAACAGCAGGACTGGCAGGAGGCGCTGACCCCCGACAACACCCACCTGCGACCGGTCAAGGTCGACACCTGGGGCGGTTGGTTGTGGATCAACATGGACCCCGACTGCGAGCCGCTGGCCGACTACCTGTTTCCCGCCGCGAAGATCCTCGACCCGTTCGGGCTGGAAAACATGCGCTGCAAATGGCGCAAATGGCTGTCCTTCGACTGCAACTGGAAGGTTGCGCTGGAGGCGTTCAACGAGACCTACCACGTCTACACAACCCATCCGGAGTTCAACCAGTTCGGCGAATTCAAGGGCTGGGCCAAGGCGCAGGGCAGGCACAGCAACATCGGCTACGACGCGCCGGACGATCTCGCGGCGACCAAGTCCAAGATCCGCCTCGGCACCGGCGCCGATCCGCGCGTGTCGACCGCGCAGATGCAGATCTACACCATGGAGGAGACCAACACCTCGACCACCGAGACGCTGGTGAATGCCGCCAAGCGGCTGGTCGACGAACTGCCCGAGGGCACGCCGGCCGACAAGGTCCTCGAGCACTGGCTGGCTTCCGCGCGCCGCGACGACGAGGCCCGCGGCGTGATCTGGCCGACGATTCCGCCCGACATCCTCGGGCAGGCCGGCACCGCGTGGCAGATCTTCCCCAACTTCCAGATCGGTCAGGGTCTGACGGTTGCGCTGTGTTACGGCGCGCGGCCGGACCCGAGCTACAACCCCGACAAGTGCATCTTCGAGGTATCGGTCTTCGAGTTGTACCCGAAAGGCGAAGAGCCCCAAACGGAGTGGGAGTACACACCGGTCGGCGACCCGCGATGGCGCTCGGTCTTGCCCCAGGACTTCTCCAACATGGCGGCGGTCCAGCAGGGCATGAAATCGCTTGGCTTCCCGGGCACCAAGCCCAATCCCTATCGGGAGCGAAGCACCGTCAACCTGCACTACCAACTGTCGAAGTACATGGGCACCGGTGAGCCGAAAGAGATTCGATGACGAACTTCGACAGCTGTGGACCAACCGACGTCCCACAAGACATCGACATCGACGCGCTTCGCGAGAAGTACCTGCACGAGCGCGACAAGCGGCTGCGTGCCGAAGGATCCAAGCAGTATTTGGAACTCACCGGCGATTTCGCCGAGTTTTCGGAGGTAGATCCGCACACGCCGGTAACTCCGCGCTCGCCGATCACCGAGGACATCGAGGTAGCGGTTCTCGGCGGTGGCATCGCCGGCCTGCTGGCGGGCAGCTACCTGAAGAAGTCCGGCGTCGACGATGTTCATGTCATCGAGATGGGCGGGGACTTCGGTGGGGTCTGGTATTGGAACCGCTTCCCCGGAATCCAGTGCGACAACGACGCGTACTGCTACATCCCGATGCTCGAAGAGCTCGACTTCATGCCGAGCAAGAAGTTCGCCGACGGTGCGGAGATCTACGAGCACTGCCGCCGGATCGCCAAACATTTCGGACTGTACGACGGGGCGATCTTCTCTACCCAGGTGCGCACGGTGCGCTGGGAGGACTCGAGCAAACGCTGGCGGCTGCAGACGAATCGCGGTGACGACATCCGCGCCCGCTTCGTTGTGATGACGCAGGGCTCCTACAACCGGCCGAAGTTGCCCGGGATCCCCGGCCTCAAGGACTTCAAGGGCCACGTCTTCCACTCGGCCCGCTGGGACTACGACTACACGGGCGGGGACGCCGGCGGCGGACTGCACAAGCTGCATGACAAGCGGGTGGCGCTTGTCGGTACGGGCGCGACCGGCGTGCAACTGGTTCCGCACCTGGGCCGAGACGCCCAGCACCTCTTCGTGTTTCAGCGGACGCCGTCGTCGGTGGACGAGCGAGGAAACGAACCCACGAACCCAGAATGGGTGAAGTCGCTGCGGCCCGGATGGCAGGCGGAGCGCAAGCGCAATTTCCACCGGTGGTCGCCGTTCGAGGGCGTGGTGTTCGATGCGGCGGATCAGGTTTGCGACTTTTGGACCGAGCTGGGACGCAACATGACTGCGCGGATTGCCGCCAGCGAAGACCCCGCTTCGCTGGGCATCGAGCAGATCATGGCGATCCGCGAGGAGGAAGACTACAAGATCATGGAACGGCTGCGACGCCGGATCGCCGACATCGTCGCGGACCCTGATACCGCGGAAGCGCTCAAGCCGTACTACCGGTTCCTCTGCAAGCGGCCGTGCTCGAGTGACGAATACCTGCCGACCTTCAATAACCCCAACGTCACGTTGATCGACGTGTCGGAGTCCAAGGGCGTGGAAAGGCTCACGGAGAACGGCATAGTCGCCAACGGCGTTGAGTACGAGGTCGATTGCGTGATCTTCGCCAGCGGCTTCGAGATTTCCACCGAGATCAGCCGCCGCTATGCGATGGAAGCGATCGAAGGCCGTGACGGCCTGTCACTCTTCGATCACTGGCGCGACACCTACAAGACGCTGCACGGCATGACCACGCGCGGCTTCCCCAACCAGTTCCACACCGGCTTCCTCCAGGGTGGCGTTTCGGCCAACACCACGGCGATGTTCGAGCAGCAGGCCGAACACATCGCCTACATCATTTCCGAAGCCATCAAGCGTGGCGTCGCCACCGTCGAACCGAGTCAGGAGGGTCAGGACAATTGGGTCACCACGATCCGGGAACTCGCGATCGACAACTCCGCGTTCGAGGTGACCTGCACGCCGGGCTATTACAACAACGAAGGCGGCGGAGGGGGAGAGGGCATCCGCTCGTTCCTCGGCGAGCCCTACTCGCCCGGCTTCTTCGTGTTCGACGACCTGCTCAGGGAATGGCGCGACAAGGGTGATCTGGATGGCCTGGTCCTCGGAACCTAGATGTCGGACCTGAGATTCGACGGGCGCGTCGCCGTCATCACCGGAGCTGGCCGAGGGCTCGGCCGCTCCTACGCCATCCTGCTGGCGTCGCGCGGCGCGACGGTCGTCGTCAACGACTCCGGTGCCGGCCTCTCCGGGGCCGGCACCGATGCCGGCCCGGCCGACGAGGTGGTGCGTGAGATCGTCGCCGCCGGTGGTCAAGCCGTCGCGAGCACCGATTCGGTGACCACCGCGGGCGGCGGCAAGGCGATCATCGACGCGGCGCTCGACAGGTACGGCCGCGTCGACGTCCTCATCCACAACGCCGGCAACGTCCGCCGCGGCTCGCTGAAGGAGTTGAGCTACGAGGATTTCGACGCCGTGCTCGACGTCCACCTGCGCGGCGCATTCCACGTGGTGCGGCCCGCGTTCCCGGTGATGTGCGAGGCGGGCTACGGGCGCATCGTGCTGACTTCCTCCATCGGGGGCCTGTACGGAAACCACGACGTGGCCAACTACGCCGCCGCGAAGGCCGGCGTGATCGGCCTGTCCAATGTCGCGGCGCTCGAAGGCGCGGCCGACGGCGTGCGGTGCAACGTGATCGCGCCGGCCGCCGTGACAAGGATGGCCGACGGTATCGACACCTCGGCCTACCCGCCGATGGGTCCGGAACTCGTTGCGCCCGTGGTGGGTTGGCTCGCACACGAAAGCTGTTCGGTGACAGGGGAGGTGTTCATCGCGCTGGCGGGCCGGGTGGCGCGGGCGGTGATGGCCGAAAGCCCCGGCGTGCATCGGCCGGCCTGGACGGTCGAGGACGTCGGCGAACACCTCGACGCGATCCGAAACATCGCGGCGCCGTTGGTATTTCCGGCCGTTCCGGACGGTCACCACCAGCACATCCGCTACAGTTTCGAGCTCGCGCAGCGCTCCGGCGACCGAGGCGTGCTTCATGGCTAGCCGAGCGGGCACGGGACCACTGGCCGGTGTGCGGGTTGTCGACCTCACCGCGATGGTGATGGGGCCGTACTGCACGCAGATCATGGCCGATATGGGCGCCGACGTGATCAAGGTCGAACCGCCGCAGGGCGATAACACCCGTTACATCTCCGTCGGTCCCGCACCGGGCATGAGCGGGGTGTTCGTCAACGTCAACCGCGGCAAGCGCAGCGTCGTGCTGGACCTGCACACCGACGCCGGAAGGCAGGCGCTGCGCGCGCTTGTCGAGACCGCCGACGTGTTCATCCACTCGATGCGCGCCAAGGCGATCGCCAAGCTCGGCTTCGCCTACGACGACGTCGCCGCGATCAACCCGGCGATCATCTACACCAATTGCTACGGGTACGGGCGCCGCGGACCCGAACGGGACCGGCCCGCCTACGACGACACCATCCAGGCCGAGTGTGGCCTGCCCGCGGTGCAACAGCAACTGACCGGCGAGGCCGACTACGTCGGAACGATCATGGCGGACAAGGTCGCCGGGTTGACGGCGCTCTACGCGACGACCATGGCGCTGTATCACCGCGAGCGCACCGGCGAGGGACAAGAAGTCGAGGTCGCCATGTTCGAAACCATGGCCTCGTTCATCCTCGTCGAACACGCCAACGGCGCCATGTTCGACCCGCCCCTGGGGCCGGCGGTCTATCCGCGAACCGTGGCGCCGAATCGCCGCCCGTATCGCACCAGTGACGGCCACATCGCCGTGCTGATCTACAACGACAAGCACTGGGACGCCTTCATGAACGCCGTGCGGCCACCGTGGGCCAGCGAGCTGTATTCGACGCTGGAACAGCGTGCCCACCAGATCGACACCATCTACGGATTGGTCGCCGAGACGATGAAGCAGCGCTCGACGCGCGAGTGGCTGGCGCTGTTCGGAGAACTCGAGATACCGGCCGCGCCGTTGAACACGCCCGGCGCGCTGTTCGACGACCCCCATCTGAACGCCGTCGGCATGTTCCAGACCGTGGACACCCCGCACGGGCCGGTGCGTTTTCCTGGCGTGCCCACCTGGTTCTCCCGGACACCCGGTCGCGTTGCCGGGCCCGCGCCGGAACTCGGTGCCGACACCGCACAAGTGCTCGAAGAGCTCGGCGCGAGCGTGGTGCCCCCAGCTCGCGATGGAAAGGAATTTTGACCATGGCCGTGCCCGTCTACAAGCGCATCCTCGACCTGTTCGAGGCCGAGGGCGTGAACACGTTGTTCGGCATCCCGGATCCGAACTTCGTGCACATGTTCGCCGAAGCCGACGCTCGCGGGTGGTCGGTGGTTGCTCCCCATCACGAACTGAGCGCCGGCTTCATGGCCGAGGCGGCGTCGCGGATGACGGGTAAGCCCGGCCTGTGCATCGGCACGCTGGGGCCCGGGATGGCCAACATGGCCGGAGCGATCCAGTGTGCGCTGGTGGAGAACTCGCCGGTGATCTTCCTCGGCGGCCAGCGGGCCCGCATCACCGAGCGCCGGGTCCGGCGGGGACGCATCCAGTTCGTCCAGCAGGAGCCCCTTGTCGCGCCGTCCGTCAAGTACAGCGCATCCATCGAGTACGCCAACCAGACGGACGAGATCATCCACGAGGCGATCCGCCGCGCCATGTCCGGCACCCCCGGCCCGGCGTACATCGAGTACCCGTCGCACGTCATCCTCGAGGAACTCGAGGTGCCGGATCCGCTGCCGCCCAACCGATACCGGCTCGTCAATCAGACGGCAGGTGAGCGCGAGGTGCGCGAAGCGGCCGAGCTGATCCGTGCGGCCCAGAGTCCGATCCTGTTGGTCGGGCACGGCGTCCACACCTCACGCACCGGTGCTGCGGTCAGGGAACTGGCCGCCCTGATGCAGTGCCCGGTGATCCAGACCTCCGGTGGCACGTCGTTCATCGAGGGTCTCGAGGACCGCACCTTCGCCTACGGTTTTTCGCCGGCGGCCGTCGAGGCGGTGGTGAAGTCCGACGTGTGCGTCGCGCTCGGCACGGAGCTCGGCGAACCGAGCCACTACGGCAGGACCCGGCACTGGGCCGAGAACGACCCAACGCGCAAATGGGTTCTGGTCGAACAGGATCCGGTGGCCATCGGCGTCAACCGTCCCATCGACGTACCTCTGGTCGGCGACCTTCGCGGTGTGGTGCCCCAGCTGGTGGAAGCACTCCGTGAATATCCGCGGAAGGCGTCGGCCGATCTTGACCGCTGGATCAAGCAGGACGCGGCGGAGCTGGCGCAACTCGCGGAAAACGCGCCGACGGGCCGGACACCGGTACACCCGGCGCGGTTCGTCGTCGAGGCCACCAAAGCCTTCCCGAAGGACGGCATCCTGGTCCGCGACGGGGGCGCGACCGTCATTTTCCAGTGGACCTACTCGCAGGCCAAACCGCGCGACGTCATCTGGAACCAGAACTTCGGCCACCTCGGCACCGGCCTGCCGTACGCAGTCGGAGCGTCGATCGCCGAAGGCGGCGAGCGGCCGGTGATGCTGCTGACCAGCGACTCGGCGTTCCTCTTCCACATCGCTGAGTTGGAAACGGCCGCGCGGCAGCAACTCCCGCTGGTGTGCGTGGTCGGTGTCGACCATCAGTGGGGCCTCGAGGTCGGCGTCTACAAGCGCACCTTCCCCCAGCCATCGCCGCAGCCCGGCGTGCATTGGAGCAAGGACGTGCGCTTCGACAAGATTGCCGAGGGCTTCGGCTGCCACGGCGAGTACGTCGAGAAGGAGGAGGAGATCGGCCCGGCGATCGAGCGGGCCTACGCGAGCGGCAAGACCGCCGTCGTCCACGTCTGCATCGACCCGAAGGCCAATTCTGAGGAGATGCCGAAGTACGACGAATTCCGCACCTGGTACGCCGAAGGCACCCAGTAAGTTAAAGGCTGCTAAAAGGAGGAGTCATGCGCGAATACCTCAAGTTCTACATCGACGGGCGCTGGGTAGACCCGGTGCGGCCGAACACCTTCGATGTCGAAAACCCGACGACCGAGGAGGTCTCCGGGAAGATCTCGCTCGGCTCGGCCGTCGACGTCGACGTGGCCGTCAACGCCGCCCGCCGCGCTTTCACCGGCTGGTCACAGAGCAGCCGCGAACAGCGCCTCGATCTGCTGGAGGCCATCCTCGCCGAATACGGGAAACGTGCAGGCGACCTCGCCGACGCGGTCACCGAGGAAATGGGCGCGCCGCCCTCGCTGGCCGCGGGTCCGCAGGTCCAACTCGGGCTGGGCCACCTGGTGACCGCGATCGACGTGCTGAAGAACTTCCCGTTCTCCGAACAACACGGGGCGACCTTGATCGCCAAGGAGCCGATCGGCGTGTGCGGGCTGATCACGCCGTGGAACTGGCCGCTCAATCAGATCGCGGTCAAGGTGTACCCGGCGCTGGCCACTGGCTGCACGATGATCCTGAAACCGTCCGAGGTGGCGCCCTTCTCGGCCCACATCTTCACCGAGATTCTCGATGCCGCGGGCGTTCCGGCCGGGGTGTACAACCTCGTCAACGGCGACGGCCCCGGCGTCGGCGTCGCGCTGGCGAGCCATCCCGACATCGACATGGTGTCGTTCACCGGGTCCACGCGCGCCGGTGTCGAGGTGGCCAGGAATGCCGCCACGACGGTGAAGCGGGTGACCCAGGAGCTCGGCGGCAAGAGCCCCAACATCGTCCTCGACGACGCGGGCTTTGCCGACAGTGTTCGCGCCGGCGTGCTCAACATGATGCCGAACTCCGGGCAGAGTTGTAACGCGCCGTCGCGCATGCTGGTCCCGAATTCGCGGATGGCCGAGGCCATCGACATCGCGCGTGGCGTCGCCGAGCAGGTCAAGGTGGGCAGCCCGGGCGACAAGGCCGCGATCGGGCCGGTGGCGTCGAGGGCGCAGTTCGAAAAGGTCCAGGGGCTGATCCAGCAGGGCATCGACGAGGGCGCGACCGTCGTCGCCGGCGGCCCGGGCCGGCCGGCCGGGCTGAACACGGGCTACTACGTCAAGCCGACGGTTTTCGCCGACGTCACCAACGACATGACGATCGCGCGCGAGGAGATCTTCGGTCCGGTGCTGTGCATCCTCGGCTATGACGACATCGATCAGGCCGTGCAGATCGCCAACGACACCGATTACGGCCTGGCCGGCTACGTCTCGGGCACCGACCTCGACAAGGCCCGGGAGGTGGCCCGCAAGATCCGCGCGGGTTGGGTGACGATCAATCACGCCTTCGACATGAACTCGGCGTTCGGCGGCTACAAGCACAGTGGCAACGGCCGAGAGTGGAGCGAGTTCGGGTTCCACGAGTATTTAGAGGTCAAGAGCACCTTGGGCTACGCGCCCTAAAAGGCCGCGCCTTGCAGCGCCCGTCCTCGCGTGTCTTCTGCTGAATCCGGCTGCGTCGCAATTAGGCTTGCTCCGATCACGAGGAGGGGCAGCGACGTATCGGCATCAAATTTGGCGCCGGGCGACAGGTCGGTCAGGGCGCGTTAACACCGGACACTGAGCCGGGCGGGAGGCACCCCGCACCGGCGCGTTCTGCTCCGCGGCCACGGTGGGTAGCCCCGGTGCGCCGCGTCGGCCGCCTCGCAATTTGGGATCAACCGGATCGGCGCAGCGGGATTCCGGCGCTGGACGGGCTGCGCGCGATCGCGGTCGCGCTGGTGCTCGTCGGGCACGGCGGCATCCCCGGCGTGGGCGGCGGCTTCATCGGTGTCGACATCTTCTTCGTCCTCAGCGGCTTCCTCATCACCTCGCTGCTGCTGGATGAGCTCCGGCGCACCGGTCGCATTGAGCTGACCGGCTTTTGGATCAGGCGCGCGCGACGGCTACTGCCGGCGTTGCTGCTGATGGTGCTCAGCGTGGGCGCGGCCCGCGAGCTGCTTCCCAGCCAGTCGCTCACCGGGTTACGCGACGACGCGATCGCGGCCTTCCTGTGGGTTGCGAATTGGCGGTTCGTGGCCCAGAAGACGGACTATTTCACCCAGGGTGCCCCGCCGTCGCCGCTTCAGCACACCTGGTCGCTGGGGGTGGAAGAGCAGTATTACTTCGTCTGGCCGGTGCTGCTGATCGCGGTGACCCTGCTGTCGGCCGCGCGCGCCAAACGCTACTTCAGGCGGGCCACCGTGGGCGGGGTGCGGTTCGCCACCTTTGTGATCGCGACGCTGGGGGCGCTGGTTTCCGCGGCGGTCGCCATCGTGCTGGCCTCTGACGCCACGCGGGACCGGATCTATTTCGGCACCGACACCCGCGCGGAGGCGTTGTTGACCGGCTCCGCGGCAGCGGCACTGCTGGTGCGGGATTGGCCGTCGATGAACCGCGGCTGGTGTCTGGTCCGCACCCGGTGGGGACGGCGGGTGGCACGTTTTCTGCCACTGCTCGGCCTGGCCGGCCTGGGGGCGGCGACCCACTACGCGACCGGTGACGCCGGCGAGTTTCACCATGGCCTGCTGATCGGGGTTGCAATCGCCTCCGTCCTCGTGGTCGCCCCAGTCGCCATGGAGCAGCGCGGAGCGATCGCCCGCGTCCTTGCCCTGCGCCCGATGGTGTGGTTGGGCACCATCTCCTACGGCGTCTACCTGTGGCACTGGCCAGTCTTTTTGGCGCTCAACGGCGAACGCACCGGATGGGCGGGGCTGCCGCTGTTCGCCGCCCGGTGCGCCGCCACCGTGGTGGTCGCCGCCGCGTCCTGGTGGCTGATCGAACAGCCGATCCGGCGCTGGCGGCCGGCGCGGGTGCCGCTGTTGCCGCTGGCCGCGGCGACCGTGGCCAGCGCCGCCGCGATGACACTGCTGGTGATCCCGGTGGGCACCGGTTCCGGCCTGCGCGAGGGCCTGCCGCCGGGTGTGTCGGCCGTCGCGGCGGTCTCTCCCTCGCCACCCGCCGGCAGCCACCCCGCGCCCCGCGATCCGCACCGGCCGTTCACGGTTTCGGTGTTCGGCGATTCGATCGGGTGGACCTGGATGCACTACCTCCCGCCCACACCCGGGTTCGCCTTCCTCGACCACACCGTCATCGGCTGCAGCCTGGTGCGCGGCACGCCGTACCGGTATATCGGCCAAACCCTTGAGCAGAGGCCGGAATGCGACGGCTGGCCCATCCGATGGTCGGCGCAGGTCGGCCAGGACCAGCCGGACGTCGCACTGTTGATAGTCGGCCGCTGGGAGACCGTCGACCGCGTCAACGAGGGTCAATGGACGCACATCGGCGATCCCACCTTCGACGCCTACCTCAACGGCGAACTCGACCGCGCACTGAACATCGTGGGCTCCACGGGTGTTCGCGTGGTGGTGGCCACCGTGCCCTACAGCCGGGGCGGCGAAAAGCCGGACGGTCGCCTGTATCCCGAGGATCAACCCGACCGTGCCAACCTGTGGAACACCATGCTGCGCAAAACCGTTGCCCGCCACCCAGGCGTTCAGATCCTCGACCTGAACAAAAAGCTGTGCCCCGACGGCGTCTACACCGCCAAGGTCGACGGCATCAAGGTGCGCAGCGACGGAGTCCACCTCACCCCGGAAGGGGTGAAATGGCTGACGCCGTGGCTCGAGGAATCCCTGCGCTAGGCGTTAATCGCCGGTGCGGCAGCTGATTTCCATGCTGTCGCTCTCGCGAACGGAGAAGTTGAAGCTCACATACCCGTTGTCCGGGTGGCGAACCCGGTCGAGGTAGGGCCGCATGTCCGCGGCGCTGGCGTTGTCGGCGACGATCAGCGCGCCCGTCGCGAGGCGAGGTTCGAGCAGCTCGAGCACCGGCAGGTAGAGGTCCTTCCACCCATCGAGCACGACGAACTCAACGGTTCCGTCGAGGTTGTCCAGCGTGGTGAGCGCGTCGCCTTCGAGGATGGTGATCACATCATCCAGGCCGGTCTCGGCGAATGTCTGCTTGGCCGCGGCGATCTTGGGGGCGCTGAGCTCGGTGGTCACCACCCGGCCGGTGCCGTTGTCGCGCACCGCAGACGCCAGGTGCACGGCGGAGATTCCGAAGGACATGCCGAATTCGACGATCGTCGCCGGCCGGGTGGCGCGCACCAGCGCGTAGAGCAGGCGGCCGGCTTCCGGCGTCACCGGGATGTAGAACTCGCTCATGGCGTCGGCGCGCTCCTGCGCGCTCATCGGTCGGTCGAAATCACCGACCCGCTCCCGCAGCCTCGACATCTGATCTTTCGTTTCGGCGTACATCCGGTCGAGCACCGTCGCGACGCCGGGCGCCTGCAAAGTATTGGCCATGCCGTCGAGGGTAGGCCTCGACGGGCGGGTCGACGGAGAGCCCTGGCGGGCGTTGGTTAACGCAAACCGACGTCAAGGTTGCGTAAACGCGTTTGACGAGCACCGGGGCTGCGTGCAAGATGGGACGAGCAAGCACCTCGGTAGGTGAGGCGTCTGCATGGATATAGGCCACTGACCCCGAACGTCGAGAGACGCCCCGGGTCAGGACAGCTCTTCCCGGACCCAAGGGTTGAGCCCAAGTGGCTTCTGGAACTAGGAGCGATCGCAAGCGCGGCGAAGCCGGGCGAAGCGGGTCGCGACCATCGGTGATGTTCGTGATCGCAAGCGCGGCGAACCCGGGTGAAGCGGGTCGCGACCATCGGTGATGTTCCGGATACGCCGTGCAGTGCCGAAGCTCCGACGAGAGGGGTGTGACCGGCGGTTTTGGCGTCGGCCATTCGTGCCTCTCCCGTGCAGGTGAACGCAATGGCACCCGCGTGTGTCCCGGCGGTGAGGAGGTGAGGGCGAGATGAGTCCCGGCGATAGTCCCTATCCGAATTCCGTCTTGTCCCGATCCGGTTCCGGCATTGCTTCTGCCGCCTGACTTCTCGGGTGCCCGTGCGACCCCGCGCGTGACAGCGCGTTGGAGGGTCGCCGCGGATGCCACGAGCCGATCGGACCTGCGTCAGGAGAAGATCATGGCTTTTGTTGTTACACAGCGTCTTTCCAACGTCTCGCGGCAGTTTGCGGCCAAGCTGGGCGCGCGTGCCGCCCTGACCCCGCAGGAGCGCGCCAACCTGTACGTCTCGCGGATGCCGATCGCGGTGGTCACCGGCTCGCTCGGCGGGCATCCTTCGGACCGGCCGGCAACCGGTGACCAGCTCCATCCCGACTCGCGGCTATCTGGTGGCGGTCGTATGCGTGATCGTCAAGATCGTGCAGGCCGGGATGGCCTGACGCGCGGCGACTAAGGCGAACCGTTCGGCAGCAGAACGATTTTGCCGCGGGTGTGCCGCTTCTCGAGTTCTTCGAAGGCGTCGGCGACCCGGTCGAGCGGATAGGTGGCGGCGACCTCGAAATCGATGGCGCCGGTGACGATCAGGTCGGCCATCTCGGCGAGCACCTCCGTCGTCGACGCGTCGGCGCTGCCTTCGGTCTTGGCGCCGACCTCGCCGGCTTTCTGGAACGCGATGATCGTGTCGATGCGCTCGGGCGAGACACCGAGATCCACTGCGAGTTGGACGTACTCGGGCCCGAACAGGTCGATGAACGCGTCGATGCCGTTGGGTGCCGCCTCCCGCAGCCGATCGGCCAGTCCGTCCCCGTACGCGACCGGGGTGACGTCGTGGGCACGCAGCCAGTCGAAGTTGGCGGGCCCCGCGATGCCCAGCACCCGCGCCTTGCGCAGGACCGACAGCTGCACGACCAGGCTGCCGACCCCGCCCGCGGCAGCCGAAACGGCGACGGTCTCGCCCGGTTGCGGGTCGACCGCGCGGACGGCGGCGTACGCCGTCACACCGGCCACGTAGAGCGAACCCGCTGTCTCCCAGCTCATTCGGGGTGGCTTGCGAATCAGCTGATCCACTGGGACGGCGGTGTGGGTGGCGTGGCTGGATCGGCGGAAGCTGAACCCCAGCACCTCGTCGCCCACGGAAAACTCCGTCACTCCGGGTCCCGTGGCGGTCACGACCCCCGCGAGGTCGCTGCCCTCACCGGAGGGAAAGGTAGCGGGGAACATATCGTGCAGCGCGCCGGTTCGGATGGCGGCCTCGCCGGGATTGATCCCGGCGGCGCGAACCTCGACGACCACTTCGCCCGGGCCCGGCGACGGCATCTCGACGTCCGCCACGTACAAGACGTCACGGCCCCCGTAACGGTCGAACCGGACGGCACGCGCCACCGCAGACGCCATCGTTCCTCCTACCCCGCGCATTCCCCCGACCCCGCCAGCATAGGCGCGAACCGGGGCCGACCGGCGGCGATGTGCGGGTCGCTGCCGGCGCCGCACCCTTGTTCCCGCCGGCATTTCGCAGTAGCGTCAGGCGGCTGAACTGTGGATCGACGCGGGAGGAACGCCATGCAGCTCGCCAGGACCGCCGCCGGCTGGGCGGTCGCCACCATAGTGGCCGGCACCGTGGTTACCGGCTGCAGCGACGACCAGAACACGTCGGCGCCCACGTCATCGACGACAACGGGTGCTGCCACTTCGTCGAGCGGTTCGAGCACGGTCACCGCCCCGTCGCCGGGCCAAGCCGCCGATTACAGCTCGTTGCTGATCAAACCCAGTGACATCGGCGGAGACTTTAAATCCCCCCAGCCCCCCGTCCTGAATCCCAACAATGCGACCGGTGTCGCACAGCTTTTCGCCAACCCCGACAACAGCCGCCGGATCGGCGACACCATCCTGATCGTCGCCGACCGCGCTGTGGCGAAGGCGGCCATCGAGAACACCAAGACCAACTATGCGGGGAAGGTCGTCGGCACGTGGCAGCCGGTCGACATCGGCTCCAACGGCTTCATGATTTCCGGTAACTCGCCGGACAACTCCCAAGCGGTGACGGTGTTGCTGTTCAGCGAGGGGAAGGCCGTCGTCAACATCGAATTCGACAGCGCGCCCAACGATCCGATAGATCCGGCCATCGCGATCGATGTCGGACGCAAGCAGGACGCCGCGATCAAAAGCGGGTTGCCCGGCTAGATCTTGCGATCAGGCGACGACCTGGATGGGGTCGCCGACGTTGACCTGGTTGAAATACCATGCGGCGTTGTCCGGGCTCAGGTTGATGCATCCGTGGCTGACGTTGGCGTGGCCCTGCGAGTCGACCGACCACGGCGCCGAGTGCACATACACGCCGCTCCAGGTGACCCGGACCGCGTACTGCGCCGTGATCTTGTATCCCTCCGGGGAACTCAGCGGGATGCCGATCGTCCGCGAGTCCATCACCACGGTGCGCTCCTTCTCCAGGGCGGTGAAGGAGCCGATCGGCGTCGGGCGACTGGGCTTACCCATCGACGCCGGCATCGTGCGCAGCACCTCGCCGTTTCGGCTGACGGTGAAGGTGTGCCCTGACAGGCTGGCCACACCGAGCAATTCGTCGCCGGTGTCGAAGCCCGTCGTCAGGGCCTGCACACCCGCCGAGACATGGGTGTGCGCGGGCCAGTAGTGGTTCGGCACCCACTGGACGACGTCGTTCTGGACCCACTCGAAGTGTCCCGGTGTATCGCTCGGCGACGAAACGTGGATGGTCCGTTCGGCGGCACCGCGATCGGTGACCGGCGCCGTGAACGTGACGACCAGCGGGTGGGCCACGCCCACCATCGCTCCGTTAGCGGGCGAAATCGCGGCAACTCCGGGAACCGGCTCGGGCAGGGGGACGGACGCCACGCCGCGCGCGGCGCTCCCCACTGCGCCCATGCCGGCAATCGCTACCATAACGAACAGATAACGAAACGCTCGGTGCATGGCGCCTACCCTTTGCGATGGTTCAACTGACACAACGATATTCTACTGGCTGTCGGCTCATTACGGTTTTCAGCAAACATCGGCGGCTTCGCTGGGTCGCCACGATAACGGTGAGATCACCGGATGAGCCCGAGCAGACCAGGGCAGGCCCGGCGAGGGGCGGACATGACCGCAAACGATCGCTACACGCGTCCGAGGGCGGCTGCGGCCGCCCTGATCCTGATCGACGTGCAGCGCGACTTCATGGACACCGCCGCCACCCCCGGTGCTGATGCCCCGATGCCGGTCGCGGGCACGCGTGCCGCGATCCCGGCGATGGCGCAGCTGGCGGCGGCTTTCCGGCGGCGGGGACTGCCCATCGTGCACGTCGTCCGGCTGTATCTGCCGGATGGGTCGAACGTTGACCTGGTGCGGCGCGGGTCGATCGAGGCGGGCGCTCGAATTGCCCTGCCCGGCAGCGCCGGTTCGCAGATTGTCACCGAACTCCTGCCCAAATCCGTTGATTTGGAACACCAATTGCTCTTGGCCGGTGCATTCCAACAGATCGGCGCCGCCGAGCACGTGATGTACAAACCTCGGTGGGGCGCCTTCCACGGCACCGCCCTCGAGCAACATCTGCGCGAAAGCGGCAGCGATACCTTGGTTTTCGCGGGCTGCAACTTTCCCAACTGCCCTCGCACCTCGATCTACGAGGCCTCCGAACGCGACTTCCGGCTTGTCCTGGTTTCCGACGCGATCTCCGGCCTGTATGAGCGCGGCGTCGCGGAGTGTCGTGCCATCGGAGTGAACGTGCTCAGCGTGTCGGAGACGCTCGATTGGCTGGGGTGCTAGGCGCGCGTTAGCCTCAGCGAAATGCTTTTCCGTCAACTGGAGTACTTCGTCGCGGTCGCCCAGGAGCGCCACTTCGCCCGGGCGGCCGAGAAGTGCTACGTCTCGCAACCGGCGCTGTCCGCCGCCATCGCCAAGCTCGAACGGGAGCTGAACGTCACGCTGATCAATCGCGGACACAGCTTCGAGGGCCTGACGCCCGAAGGGGAGCGACTGGTCGTGTGGGCCAAACGGATTCTCGCCGAACACGATGCCTTCAAGGCCGAGGTGCACGCCGTGCGGTCCGGCATCGCGGGCACGCTTCGGCTGGGCACGGTGCCGACCGCCTCGACGACGGCGTCCCTGGTGCTCTCCGCGTTCTGTTCGGCGCATCCGTTGGCGAAGGTGCAGATTCTCTCCCGGCTGGCCGCCACCGAGCTGTACCGGCGCGTGCGCGAGTTCGACCTGGACGCCGCCATCGTGCACACCGCCACCGACGACGCGCACGACGTGAACCTGGTGCCGCTCTACCAGGAACACTATGTGCTGCTCTCGACGGCGAACATGCTGCCCGCGGGGGCGTCGACGCTGACGTGGCCGGAGGCCGCGCAACTGCCGCTGGCGCTGCTCAGCGCCGAAATGCGCGACCGCCAGATCATCGACGAAGCGTTCGCCGGCCACGCGATCACCGTCACCCCGCAGGTCGAAACCGACTCCGTCGCTTCGTTATTGGCGCAGGTGGCCACGGGCAACTGGGCGTGCATCGTCCCGCACACCTGGCTCTGGACCTCGCCGCTTAGCGCGGAGATTCGCGCGGTCGAGATGGTCGAACCGGTGCTCAAGGCCGAGATCGCGCTGGCCACCAACTCTTCCGGCCCCGGCTCGCCCGTCGCGCGTGCGCTCACCGCGTGCGCTCAGGAGCTGGCGCTGGGCGAGTTCTTCGAAGCGCAGTTGCTGGGCATCACGCGCCGGCGCTGATCGGGGGTGTGGCCGCGCTGGTCGGATTGAGGCTCGCCAGGTGGCCGCTTTCCACTCCGGCGGCCGGGTCGAGCTCGCAGTCGATGACCGACGGCCCGCCGGAGCCGATCGCCTCGGCCAGCGCCGCGCGCAGCTCCGCCGGTGTGCTGACGTGGTATCCCTTGCCGCCGAACGCCTCCGCGATCAGCTCGTGACGCGCCCGTGCGTTCAGCACGGTCGGCGCCGGGTCCGACCCCGTGGCGGCCGAGCCGGCCGGCGCCTCGTCGCCGCGGTAGACGCCGCCGTTGTTGAGGATGACGACCGTCACCGGCAGCCGGTATCGGCAGATCGTTTCGACCTCCATGCCGGAGAACCCGAACGCGCTGTCACCCTCGATCGCGACCACCGGCTTGCCGGTCTCCACCGCGGCGGCGATGGCGTATCCCATGCCGATGCCCATCACGCCCCAGGTGCCGGTGTCGAGCCGGTGCCTCGGCAGCTCCATGTCGATGACGTTGCGGGCCAAATCCAGCGCATTGGCGCCCTCGTTGACCACGTAGACGTCCGGGTTTTCCTGCAGCACCGCGCGAATTGCGCCCAGCGCGTTGTAAAACCGCATGGGGTGGGGGTCTTCGGCCAGCCGCTGGCGCATCTTGGCCTCGTTGCGGGTCCTGCGCTCGGCCAGCTCGTCGATCCATTCCGCCGGCGCGACGATCGGATGCGCGGCCACTGCGTCGCACAGCCCCGACAGCACCGAGCCGACGTCGCCGGCCAGTGGCACCGCGATCGGCCGGTTGCTGTCGAATTCCGCCGCCGCGATGTCGATCTGCACGAACTTCGCGTCGGCGGACCATTGCGGCGACTCCCCGTGGCCGAGCAGCCAATTCAGCCGGGCGCCCACCAGCAAGACCGCGTCCGCGCGGGCGATTGCCAGTGAGCGCGCGGCCCCGGCCGACTGCGGGTGCGAGTCGGGCAGCAGCCCCTTGGCCATCGACATCGGCAGGAACGGAATTCCGGTGGCCTCCAAGAACTTCCGGGCCACGTCGTCGGCCCGCGCGTAGGCGGCGCCCTTGCCCAGCACGATCAGCGGCCGCCGCGCCCGCCCGAGAACCTCCAGCGCGCGATCGACGGCCTCCGGCGCCGGCAGCTGCCGGGGCGCGGGGTCGACGACCCGCCAAATCGTGGCGGCTGCGGCGGAGGCGTCCATGGCCTGGCCCAGAATCTCGCCGGGGATGTCGAGGTAGACCCCGCCCGGCCGCCCGGAGGCCGCCGCACGCATGCCGCGCACCACGGCCCGCCCGATGTCCTCGATCCGGCCCACCCGATAGGCCGCCTTCGCGAAAGGCCTTGCGGCGGCGAGCTGATCGAGCTCCTGGTAGTCACCGCGCTGCAAGTCCACCATCGCCCGGTTGCTCGAACCCGAGATCTGGACCATCGGGAAGCAGTTCGCGGTCGCGTTCGCCAGCGCGGGCAGGCCGTTGAGGAACCCCGGCCCGGATGTCGTGAGGCACACGCCGGGCCGCCGGGTGAGAAACCCGGCGGCGGCGGCCGCGTTGCCGGCCGAGGCCTCCTGCCGAAAGCCGATGTAGCGGATTCCCGACGCCTGCGCGGTGCGGGCGAGGTCGGTAATCGGGATGCCGACGATGCCGTAGATGGTGTCGACGTCGTTGGCCTTCAGCGCATCGACGACGAGGTGGAAGCCGTCGGTCAAGCGAGTCGTGTCGGTGGGAGATGCCGAAACGGTGGACATGGTGGCGGCCTCCTTGTGAGCGTGATTCCGGATCTGCCCGTAATTGCCTAAGCCATCACTGTTGTGCCGGCGCGCGCGGCTGTCCAAGACTAAGCCGCTATGCAGCGATTCACGCCGTCTATCGATAGTCCGCGCCTATCGATAGTGAGCGGATCGGTATTGGACGGACCCCAGGGCGTCACGGCATGGTTCCAGCAGGACCATTCACACGCAGCGAAAGGGGTTGGGCGATGAGGACGAGCAATCACGGTGTCGCCGATCTGGTCGAGGTGGCGGCGAGCCGGCGGCCGGACGCAGCGGCGCTCGTCGCCACGCCCGATCGCCTCCCGGTGACTTACCGCGACCTGGTGCGACTGGTGGACGACCTGGCCGCCCAGCTGACGCGGAATGGGCTGCGGGCCGGTGATCGCCTCGCGCTGCGCGCCGGCAGCAACGCCGAGTTCGTCGTCGGCCTGTTGGCGGCGCTGCGGGCCGAGCTGATCGCGGTCCCGTTGGACCCGGCGCTGCCCGTCGGCGAGCAGCGCACCCGAAGCGAGGCGGTGGGCGCGCGGGCGGTGCTGGTCGACGGCGACGGGCCCGGCGATGAGCGGGAACCGGGCTTGCGCCGGTGGCCGATCGCGGTGACCGTCGGCGGCGAGGGCATGCCGGCGGTGCACCTTGACGCCGCGACGCCGCCCGAGCGAGACGTTTCGGCACCCGAGGGGCTGCGCGACGACGACGCCATGATCATGTTCACCGGCGGGACCACGGGGCTGCCGAAGATGGTCCCGTGGACGCACGACAACATCACCAGCTCGGTGCAGGCCATCATCGCCGGCTACGGGCTGGGCCCCCAGGATGCGACGGTGGCGGTGATGCCGCTCTACCACGGTCACGGGCTGATCGCCGCATTGCTGTCCACCCTGGCGTCCGGGGGCACGGTGCTGCTCCCGGCCCGTGGGCGGTTCTCGGCGCACACCTTCTGGGACGACGTCGACGCCGTCGGGGCCACCTGGTACACGGCCGTGCCGACGATCCATCAGATCCTGTTGGAGCGCAGCAGGACTGAGCGGCCGGCAAGCGAACGCGTGGCGCTGCGGTTCATCCGCAGCTGCAGCGCCCCCCTCACCCCGGAAACGGCTCAGTCGCTGCACGAGACGTTTTCGGCGCCGGTGGTGTGCGCGTTCGGCATGACGGAGGCGACTCATCAGGTGGCGACGACGGGCATCGGCCAGACCGAAAACCCGGCGGCCACAGGCGGTCTCGTCGGCGGGTCGACCGGGCCGGAGATCCGGATCGCGGGGCCCGACGGCCAGCCCCTGCCGGCCGAAGCCGTCGGCGAGGTCTGGTTGCACGGGCCCACCGTGGTACGCGGCTACCTCGGCGACCCGGCGATCACCGCCGCCAACTTCACCGACGGGTGGCTGCGCACGGGCGATCTGGGGTCGCTGTCGGCGGCCGGGGACCTGGTCATCCGGGGCCGGATCAAGGAACTGATCAACCGGGGCGGCGAGAAGATCTCGCCGGAACGCGTCGAGGGCGTGCTGGCCACCCACCCCAACGTCCTGGAGGCGGCCGTGTACGGGCTGCCGGACAAGATGTACGGGGAGACGGTGGCCGCGGTGATCGTTCCGCGGGAATCGCCCGCGCCCACTCCGGCCGAGCTCGCGGTGTTTTGCCGGGAGCGCCTCGCGGCCTTCGAGGTGCCCGCCACCGTCCGGGAGGCCGGCGAGCTGCCGCATACCGCGAAAGGCTCACTGGACCGCCGCGCCGTGGCCGACCAGTTCGGCGGCGGGGCCTAGGCGAATAGGGGTGTCACGCCGTGGTTTTCACGCGGGCGGCCGCGGTCTCCGGCATGGGCTCGTAGCGGGCGAAGGAGCGGGTGAACGACGCCGCCCCGTGCGAGAGCGAACGCAGGTCGATCGCGTAGCGGGTCAGCTCGACCTGAGGCACCTCCGCCTTGACCACGGTGCGTTCGTGGCCGGCGGTGTCGCTGCCGAGCACCCGGCCGCGACGCCCCGACAAGTCGCCCATCACCGCGCCGACGTAGTCGTCGGGCACCAGTACCGAGATCTCGTCGATCGGCTCGAGCAGGGCCACCCGCGTCGCCGCCGCCGCCTCCCGCAGCGCCAGCGAACCCGCGGCCTGGAAAGCGAAGTCCGACGAGTCCACGCTATGCGCCTTGCCGTCGTAGAGCGTGACCCGGATGTCGACGACCGGATAACCGGCGTGCACGCCCTTTTCCATCTGGGCGCGCACACCCTTTTCCACGCTCGGGATGAACTGGCGCGGCACCGCACCGCCGACCACCTTGTCGACGAACTCGAATCCCGAGCCCTCCGGCAGTGGCTCCACCTCGATGTCGCAAACCGCGTACTGGCCGTGCCCGCCCGACTGCTTGACGTGGCGGCCGTGCCCTTTTGCCTTGCCGCCGAACGTTTCTCGCAGCGGCACGCGGAGGTCGACCGTGTCCACGGTGACGCCATACCGGTTGGCCAGCGCGTCGAGGACGACGCCGGCATGGGCCTCACCCATGCACCACAGCACGATCTGGTGCGTTTCCTGGTTCTGCTCGATCCGCAGCGTCGGGTCTTCGGCGGCCAGTCGACCCAGCCCGACCGACAGCTTGTCTTCGTCGGTCTTGGCGTGCGCCTCAATGGCCACCGGCAGCAGCGGCTCCGGCATCGTCCAGGGCTTGAGAACCAGGGGCTCGGCCTTGTCCGACAGGGTGTCGCCGGTTTCGGCGCGGCTCAGCTTGCCGATGGCGCAGATGTCGCCCGCCACCACGGCGGCCGCCGGACGCTGCTGCTTGCCCAGCGGGAAGGACAGCACCCCGATGCGCTCGTCCTCGTCGTGATCGGGGTGCGAATGCCCGTTGCCGTTGGCCGCGCCGAAGAACGACGCAAAATGGCCCGACACATGAACCGTCGTGTCGGGCCTGATGGTCCCGGAGAACACCCGGACCAGGCTCACCCTGCCGACGTAGGGGTCCGACGTCGTCTTCACCACCTCCGCGAGCAACGGCGCGCCGGCGTCACAGGCCAGCGTCGCGTGCGCGGCGCCGTTCGGCGTGAAGACTTCCGGTAGCGGGTGTTCCATCGGGGACGGGAATCCCCGCGTGGCGACTTCCAGCAATTCCAGCGTGCCGACGCCGGTGCCGCTGCACACCGGGATCACCGGGAAAAAGGACGCGCGGGCGACGGCTTTCTCCAGGTCGGCGATGAGCACCGACTCGTCGATCGACTCCCCGCCGAGGTAGCGCTCCATCAGGGATTCGTCCTCGGACTCCTCGATGATTCCCTCGATCAGGGTGCCGCGCGCCTCCTCGATCCGGTCGGCGTCGGACTCGTCCGGCGGCTGGCTGGTCCGCTTGCCGTCCGAATACTGGTAACGCTGCTGCGACAGCAGACCGATCAGGCCGTCAGGCATCGGCAGGTAGAGCGGTAAGACCTTGTCGCCGAACGCGTCCTGCGCGGCCGCCAGCGCCTCCTGATAGTTCGCCCGCGCGTGGTCGAGCTTGGTGATCACGACCGCGCGGGGCATCCCGACGTGGCTGCATTCCTGCCAGAGCGATTTGGTCGGCTCGTCGACGCCCTCGTTCGCCGCGATCACGAACAGCGCGCAATCGGCGGCGCGCAGGCCGGCCCGCAACTCGCCCACGAAATCGGCGTACCCCGGCGTGTCCACCAGGTTGACCTTGACGCCGTCGTGCGAAAGGGACGCGACGGCGACGCCCACGGAGCGCTGTTGCCGGATCTCGGCCTCGTCGTAGTCGCAGATCGTGCTGCCTTCGGTGACCGAGCCAGCGCGGGTCAGCACGCCGCCGGCGACCAGCAGGGCCTCGACCAGGGTCGTCTTGCCGCCGCTCGAGGGACCCACCAGAACCACGTTGCGAACATCGCCCGGACCGTTCGCGGTCGGAGCGGCCCCCGCGCCGTGGGAAGCGTTCGCCTTGTCCGCCATGACTTTCCTCCAGTTCTGCAGCGCTGCGGCGTGCTGTGGCGCGGTGTGGTCTGGGCCACAGGACGCTGTAAGCAACTTTTCCCCCAACTGCCGCCCAACACAAGGCCACCGGGCGGCCACAATTGAGGCCGGCGCGTGTCGCCGGGGTCAGGCGTGCCAGCCGGACCAGCGGCGCACCGTGACCGCGATCACCGGGCCATCCAACGAAACGGACTGGTACTGAGGGTATTTGGCGCGCAGCAACCGAAGTCCGGTCGTCATCGCCGCGCCGTCATAGTGAATCGCGGCGACACCGTCGGCCCGGACCCACCACAGCCGCGCCCAGTCGCCGTCGTAGTGGTCGACGAGCAGGCTGACCTGGGGATTGCGCTCGATGTTGGCCAGGCGCCGCAGCCGCCGCGTGGTCTTGGGCTTGGCGTCGACGGCGGTGTACACGACGTCCCCGCCGCCGGGCGAATCGCCGACGGCGAATACCACCGGTACCAGGTGCGGCGTGCCGTCGGCCGTGGCCGTGGCCAGTCGGGCTATCGGGGATTGTGTGAATCTGACCTTCGGGTCGAATTCGCCCACCGCCTCAGCTTAAGGGCCGGACCCAGGCGTTACGTTTAACCGCATGCTGGCGGACACCCAGATCACCAACCTCCTCTATCGCTATGCCGAATGCATCGATACCGGCGACCTGCCGGGAGCGGCCGCGCTGTTCGAGCACGCCCGCATCCGGATCGGCGGCTCGGACGCCGCACACGACACGATCGACGCGGCCGGGCTGCTGGGTATCTGGCAGTCGCTGATCGTGATACACCCGGACGGGACGCCGCGAACCAAGCACGTGACGACCAATCCGATCGTCGAGATCGACGAGCAAGCCGGCACCGCGAGCTGCCGCAGTTACTACACCGTGTTGCAGCAGACCGACGAGCTACCACTGCAAACCATCGTCACGGGTCGCTACCACGACCGATTCGAGCGCGTGGACGGCCAATGGCGGTTTTCCTACCGGGATCTCACGCTCATCGACATGGTGGGCGACGTCAGCCAGCACCTGACGCACGCGATCACGCCGGCCCGGGGGGCCTGAGCGGGGGGTCCGCGGGCAGCGCGACGGCGTTCTCGAAATCCTCGGCGTCCGGGTGCTCGACCACGCCGCCTT
>NZ_LZIC01000128.1 GCF_001667185.1 Mycobacterium sp. 852002-50816_SCH5313054-b
ACCGCGCCCCGCTCGGGCCCGATGCCGCAGGCGGCCCAGACCCCGCGGCCGTGGGCCCCCCACAGCGGCCCCGTGCCGTCGGGCCCCCAGGCGTACCAGGGCGGCAGCGGTGACTGGGGCGGACCACCACCAGCCCAATTCACCGGCCCGGCGTCCTGGAATCAGCCGGCGCCCAAGCCCAAACGCAACCCGTGGCCCATCGTCGCCGCCGTCGTCGCCCTGGTCGTCCTGGCCGGCGGCGGCGTGGGCATCTGGCTGGTGACCCGGCCCGCGCCGGCCCCGCCGCCCCCGGATCCAATTCCGCCCGGCCGGCTCAGCGCCCTGCTGCTGGATCCGTCGGGCATCAACACCATCATGGGTTCGTCGACGATGACGCCCGGCAAGCCCATCACATCGACGGACACCTCGACGGTGACGCTTTCGCTGCCGAACTGCCTGGGGTCGCTCTATACCAGCCAGGACCCGGTGTACGCGGGCACCGGCTATACCGGGATCAGCGGGCTGGTGTCCTCCGAACCGGGCGACGACTACGACCACTGGGTCAACCAGGCCGCGGCGGCATTCCCGTCCGCCGACAAAGCTAAGGCCTTCCTGCAGGCTTCGGCGGACAAGTGGAAGGCCTGCTCCGGCAAGACGGTGACCGTGACCAACAAGACCAAGACGTTCAGGTGGACGTTCGCTCAGCTCAACGGCGGCCCACCGAAGATCACCATGCTGGAAACCCAGGAGGGCGCCGACGGCTGGGAGTGTCAGCGCGCCATGGGCGTTGCGAACAACGTGGTGGCCGACGTCAACGCGTGCGGCTACCACATCAGCGATCAGGGCGGGCAGGTCATCGACAAGATCCTCGCCAAGGTCGAGAACGAGTAGCCAAGGCGCACTGCGTCATTGGCCTACGACTGGAGGTCGGGGCCCTCGGCGCGCACATCGTCGACCGCCGACATCGCGTCGCGCAGCTTGGCCAGCCACTCCTCGGTGTGCTCGCCGACCAGCTTGACCGACCACGCGAGCGCGTCGGCGCGGGATCGGGCGACGCCGGCGTCGACCAACGTGTCGAGCACCTGGCGCTCGGGCTGCTTGAGGCGCGTCATCACCGGTACGGCGATGTGGGTGAACAGGATTCGTTCGCCGCTGACTTCCACGCCCCAGGAAACCTTGCGCCCGTAGCGATCCTGCGCTTCGTCGGCGATGCGCATGCGCTCCGAACGGGTCTCCTCGCGGAATCGCGAGACCCGGCCCTGCGCGCGGGCCTCACTCTCTTCCCCGGAGTTCTCGGGTTCGGCCAGCTTGCCGATGACGGTGATCTCTTCGCGGTCGACGATGACCGTGGGGTCGCCGTCGAACCAGGTTTCGGGAAGGCGCCCGGCGAACCATTCCGCCGCGCCGGTGGCGTCGGGCTGCTGGGCCTGCTGCCAGCCCCCGGGGCGGCCGTAACGCCGCCCGTGTGTGTGATGCGATTTCATGATTACATGATTACACCGTTACAGAGGTAATGGAATGCCGTTCACCGGGGGCGAACAGTTCTGGGTCGGCCGTGCGTAGCGCCCGCCCTCGGCGCCCTTGTCCGGGGCTGTTCGGAGTTGTATTTTTGGTAGCGAAGCAGGCCCGGAAGCGACCGATTCGAAGCGCTGGGAAACGGGGTAGGAAACCAGCCGCGTGCGACCTTAGCGTCAAACGCCCCCTAGAGTCGCCCGGGCCTGCCTATGCGGAAGGACCGTCCCCGCGGCGGATCCGAAACAGCTTCACCTCACTCTTGATGCCCTTGAGCTTGCGCGCGCCGGCGAACGATCCCTGGAAGCCGGCCGTTTCGTCGAGGACCTCCACGACCGAATCGGCGGCCAGCACGGTGCCCGGGCGCGCCACGGCGGTGACCCGGCTGGCCACGTTGACCGGGCTGCCGAACCAGTCGCCGGCCCTGCTCACCGCCATGCCGGCGGCGACTCCGGCTCGCAACCGCGGAAAGTCGTTGTCGGTGTCGACGGCCTCCACCAGCTTCAGGACGACGTCCAGCATGGGTTGCGGTTCGGGACAGACGAACATGACCGCGTCGCCGATCGTCTTGATGAATCGGACCGGCGGGACGGTCATGTCGCGGGCGAGGTGGGCCAGCCGGTTGGCCAGGTGTCCCAGCTCCTCGGCCGATACCGCTTCGCCGATCCGGGTGAAGCCGACGAGGTCGGCGAAGGCGACGGTGATGTGGCGCGCTCCCGGAAGCGGCTTGCCGGCGGCCCGCTCCGCGGCGTTGACCGCTTCGGTCTCCATCATGTGGCGCAGCTGCATGAACAGCATCTGCTGGATCATCGGGCCGAGCTCGGGCGCGATGCGGCTGACCAGCGCCTTGGACGCCTGGGCGATCTCCAGTTCGGTGGCTCCCGCGCGCATGATCGTCGACAGGGCGGTGTAGCGCATGACCTCGGCGGCGCGTGACAGGCCGTCGGCGAGCACCTGGACCACGAGCACCAGCTGCTCGGGATCCAGGCCCAGCTCGACGAACCGCTGGATGAACGCGGCGGCCTCGCCGTCGGCGCGCATGTGCACGACCGCGTCGGGGTCGTCCACCCGGACCAGGCCGATGGCGCGCTGCACCCGCTGCAGCAGCGCCAGGTCGACGCCGTAGGTCTCGCTGATCTCCCGGGTGGAGACGTAGGTGCCGTCGTCCCCGATGAGGTGGCGGGTGGCCAGCAGCAGCGGCGGGTTGGTGCTCCGGATCTCATCGGCGGTGACGCCCTGCTCCAGCAGCCACCGCACCAGTTCCGCCCGCTCGGTGCGCGCGGCGCCCTCGAGCCCCTCGAGCAGATCCTCGATGTTGTCGGCGGCCCCGTCCTCCACTGGCAATCCCCTATGACACCGGCGGCCGCCGGTGCGCCCACGGCCGGGCGGCCTCGATCTGCGCCGACAGCGACAGCAGGGTCGCTTCGTCGTAGGGCCGGCCCACCAGCTGCACCGCCAGCGGCAGGCCGTCGCCATCGAAGTCCCACGGCACCGCCGCGGCGGGCTGCCCGGTCAGGTTCCAGACCTGTTGGTACGGGACCCGCTGGGCCACCGCCAGCAACGTCCATATCGCGCCGCGGCGTTGGTAGGCGCCGATGCGGGACGGGCCCGCCGCGTTGCCCGGCGTCACGACGACGTCGACGTCGTCGAAGATCGACTGGATTCGCGCGCTCACCTCGGCCTCGGAGTCGCGCAGGGCCGTCATCCGCCGGTCCGAGAACATCGCACCGGCGCGCGCCAGGTTGCGAGTGCGCGCCTCGAGGCGCTCGGGGTGGGCTAGCGAGTCCGCGTCGTCACTGATGCCGCGCAGATAGCGGGGCAGGTAATTGGTCATGATGGCCGACGGCGGATAGACGGGGTCACGGGTGATGACCTCGTGGCCCAGATCGCGCAACAACGCGCCGGCCTCGTGCACCGCCGCGAGCTGCGCCTTGCCGAGCCGGACGGGCAGCGGCGTTGGGCCCTTGGTGCTCAAGGCGATTCGCAGCCGGCCGGGGTGGCGGGCGGCCGCGGCAACGAACTCGCCCTCGGGGCCGGGGACGGTCGACGTCGCGTCGAGGAACAGCGCCGCGTCCTGCACCGACCGGGCCAGCGGGCCGTTGACGCTCAGCCCGTACCAGGCGTCGTCGTGCGGCTCCAGCGACACCCGATCGCGTTGCGGTTTAAGGCCGAACACGCCGCACCAGGTCGCCGGGATGCGAATCGAGCCGCCGCCGTCGGACCCGAGCGCCAGCGGGGCCAGCCCGGCGGCCACCGCGGCGGCGCTACCGCCGCTGCTGCCGCCCGGCGTGCGCTTGAGGTTCCAGGGGTTGCGGGTGGCCCCGAACGTCAGCGACTCGGTGTAGGGAAACATCATCAGCTCGGGCACGTTGGTCTTGCCGATGATCACCGCGCCGGCCGCGCGCAGCCGGCGGACCGCCTCCCCGTCGGAGGTCACCGCGGGACGGTGTCCGCCGCTGCCGTACGTGGTCACCTCGCCGGCGACGTCGACGTCGTCCTTGATCGCGACCGGCACCCCGAGCAGTGGCAGCCGCTCCCCCGCGTCGAGGCGGTCCTGCGCCTCGGCCGCCTCGTAACGCGCGCTGTCGGACAACACCACGCGGTAGCAGCGCAGCTCGCTGTCCAGGCGCGCGATCCGCTCCAGATAAATTTCCAGCAGCTCCGGTGCGGTCAGTTCACCGTCGGCCAGCATCCGCGCCTGCGCGGCCGCGCCGGCGAAGGCCACGTCGCGAGCGTCCACTGCGGCAGCGTATCCCGCGGCTCCCGTCGGTCAGTACCGTGGGCGACATGCCCTGTGTGTTCTGCGCGGTCGTCGCCGGGGAGGCCCCGGCCCTGAAGATCCACGAAGACGACGACTACCTCGCCATCCTCGACATCCGTCCGTTCACCCGGGGCCACACGCTGGTGATCCCCAAGCGGCACACCGTCGACCTGACCGACACTCCGGCCGAGACGCTGGCCGGCATGGTCGGCCTCGGCCAGCGGATCGCCCGGGCCGCCCGCGCGACGGAGTTGGCCGACGCGACCAACATCGCGATCAACGACGGGCGAGCCGCCTTTCAGACGGTGTTCCACATCCACCTGCACGTGCTGCCACGGCGTAACGGCGACAAGCTCTCGGTGGCCAAGGGGATGCTGGTGCGCCGCGACCCGGACCGGGAAGCCACCGCGCAGATCCTGCGGGACGCCGTGGCACGCATCGACGCGAATCAGCAAGACTGAGCCCATGAGCAACCTGACTCCACTAGAACAGTTCGTGCTGATGCCGTTCCTGCGCCTGCACGACACGATCTACCGCAAAACCGACGGCAGGATCGGTCACCGGATCCCGGGGATGCCGCCCAGCCTGCTGTTGCACACCACCGGCGCCAAGACCGGTCAGCAGCGCACCTCGGCGTTGACCTACGCGAAGGACGGCGACTCCTACCTGGTCGTCGCCTCCAAAGGCGGCGACGAGCACCACCCCGGCTGGTACCACAACCTGCGCAAGCATCCCGACTGCGAGATCAACGCCGGCCCCAGGCGGATCGCGGTGACCGCCCGGCAGGTCGGCCCCGACGACTCCGACTACGCGAGGCTGTGGGACATGGTCAACAAGAACAACGCAAACCGTTACAACGGCTACCAGAGCCGCACGACACGACCCATCCCGATCGTCGTACTGACTCCGCGTTGAAAATTGCCAGGTAGAACCCCTGACGGGCCGCGGCGGGCTATTCTCCTGTAGCGCGCGGTGAACGTTCACCGCAAAGCGCGGGATCGGCTGGAGCGGCTATGACACGGCGGGCGGGAAATCCGTGGCGGCGGTTGGGGCTGTCCGCCCGCGCGGGTTGGCTCCTCGTCACCGTCTACGGTGTCGCGACGCTGCTGGTGGTGGCCTCGTCGCTGTTCAGGTGGCGCGGCGCGTACGGGACGCGGCCGGTCGACGAGGCCGCGTTCGCGCTATGTCTGCTGGTGGCGGGCGCAAGTGCCGGCTATGCCGCCCGTTTCTCGACCGGTCGCCGCAGATTCGGCTGGCTGGCGCTGTTGATCGGCCTGGTGGGCTGGGCTGCGGGCGAGGTCCTCTGGTCGGGCTACGAGGTGCGTCCGGAGATCGAGCACGCCACCCACCCCGCCGTGGCCGAGGCCGTGTTCAGTTTGTACCCGCTCGGCGCCATGGCGTCACTGGCGCTGTTGTCGCACCTGTCCCGCCACAGCCCCCGCCGGCTGGTGCTGGACGGCCTCATCGTGGCGACCTCGTTGTTCGTCATCTCCTGGGTGTTCGTCCTGGACAAGCAGCTGCGCGAGGACACCGGCTCGCGGCTCGCCACACTCATCGAGGTGTTCGCCGACGTCGTTATCTTGACGACGGCGATCCTGATGCTGTCGCGGGTCCGCTCCAACGACCTGCCGAGCCGGGGCCTGCTGGCCGGCGGCATCGCGACCATCGCCGCCGCCGACATCGCGATGGTCTTCCAGACTGGGGTAGGCAGCTATCACCTGGGCGATGTGACCGACGTGGGGCGGGTGGCCGGATTCGGGCTGCTCGCGCTGGCGGGACTGGCCAGCGTCCACGAAACCGGCAACGACCATCCGCGGACCGAGATCATGTCCCCCGCCCTGCTGTGGCTGCCCTACCTGCCGCTCATGCTGGCCGCCGCGGTGGGCCTGGGTCATGCGGTGGCCCTGATGGCGCACGGGCCGTTGCTCGCCGCGCTGGGGATCCTCGTCGCCGCGGTGCTCGCGCGGCAGTTCATCGTGCTCGTCGAAAACCAGGGCCTGCTCACCGAAGTCGCCCGGGAAGCGTTCCGCGACAGCCTGACCGGCCTGGCCAACCGGGCGCACTTCCTGCATCGCCTGGAACAGGCAGTCGCCCGGCAGCGCCGCGACGGTGGGCCCATCGCGGTGTTGTGCCTCGACCTCGACAACTTCAAAGCGGTCAACGACGCCCTGGGACACCCGGCCGGCGACGAGCTCCTCGTCCGGGTCGCCGGCCGGCTCACGGCCGCGCTGGGCGGCACCAGCACCGTGGCGCGCCTCGGCGGCGACGAATTCGCCGTCCTCATCGAGGCTTCGGTCGAGGAATGCCAGGCTGCCGCGGACCGCGTTCTCGACGCGTTCGGCGCGGCGATCGTGATCGACGGTGTCCCCATCGAGGTCAGGCCCAGCATTGGCTTCACCGTGGCCGCCGCGGCGTCGAATTGCACCGTCGACCAGCTCCTGCAGCGCGCCGACTTGGCCATGTATGCCGCCAAACGCGAAGGCGGACAATGCATTCGAGGCTTCGTGCCCGACTTGCCCTTCCCCTACGCGTTCTCCGAACCCGCGCAGTCGGCGGGATCGGTCTCAGCGGGGGTGGACCGGGGCGCCGGGCCGGCCCCGGCGGGCGCCTTCGGCACCCAGACCAAACTGGCACGATCGCTGGCGCCGATCGCCGAGGCCGCGACCGCACCGCGGGAGCGAATGCACGACACCCCGGCCGGCATGCGGTGGCCGCCGACGTCAATCCGGATTGCCTTGGCGGCGTTGGGGATTGGCGTGGCGGCCTTCGCCTTGACGAGCGTGGTGGATCCCGCTGCCGCCCGCAACGCGTTCTTCGCCAAATTCCTGTATCCGACGCTGAACCTGTCGGCGGCAGGGCTGATCGTCGTTCGCGCCTACCGTGTCACCGCCGACCGCCTCGCCTGGGTCTTGATCGCGATCGGCATGGCGGTGTCGGCGATCGGTGACATCGTCTACGTCACGTGGGTGCCCAACGGCCAGTCGCCCTCGGCGGCCGATCCGGAGTATCTGGCGTTCTACCCCTTCCTGTATGCCGGGCTGCTGCTGCTCATGCGGTCACGGCTGAGGTCGGTGCCGCTGCCGATCCGGCTCGATGCGCTGGTGTGCGCGTTGGCCGCGGCCGCGGTGGGCGTGGCCCTGCGGGCTGGGCCGATCCATGCGGCCGCGGTGCGCGCGCCGGCGACCGTGCTGGTCGGGCTGATCTACCCGTGGGGCGACCTGGTGCTCTTGGCGCTGACCGCCGGCATGCTGCCAATCCTGGGCTGGCGCAAGGGGATCCGCTGGGGGCTGCTGGTCGTGGGGTTCATCGCCTTTGCCGTCGCCGACACGGCGTATCTCTTCGAGACGGCCGAGGGCACCTACCGGGTGGGCACCACGCTCGACGCGCTGTGGCCCGCCGCATCGCTCCTGGTGGCCATGGCGAGCTGGGCGCCGTGGACGTCGACGGCGCCCGCACCGAAACGCGGAGTGGGCTCCTACACCGTGCCGGTGGTGTGCACCGTCGTGGCGCTTACGGTCGCCGTGGTCGGGCACAACTCAAGGCTGGCAACGGCTCTGGCCGCGTTGAGCCTGATCGCGGTCGCGGCGCGATTCTCGGCGACCTTCCGGGACGTCAGCATGCTGGCCGAAAGGCACAAGCAGGCCATGACCGACGAACTGACCGCCCTGCCCAACCGGCGGTCGCTGGCGACCGCCCTGACCGGACTGTCCGAGTCGGCGTCGGCGGGGCCCCTGTCGGTGCCGGGGGCGCCGTCGCGGCGGGCGCTGCTGTTGCTGCACCTCTACGAATTCGACGAGATCAGCGACTCGATCGGCGCCCGGTTCGGCGACGAGCTGTTGTGCCACGTCGCAAACCGCCTGGCGCACTGCGTGCGTCACGACGATCTGCTGGCGCGCGTGAACGACGACGAATTCGCCATCCTGCTCGCCGAGGGGTCGGACCTCATCGCCGCGCGCGCCCAGGCGGGCCGGTTGCTGGAGGCCCTGAGCGAGCCGTTCGCGCTCGATCCGATCACCGTGCAAATCGACGCCCGCATCGCCATCGCGCTATGCCCCGACCACTGCGACCATCCGCAGGAGCTGTTGAATCGCGCCGAGATCGCGATGCCCCACGCGAAATCCGCCATCAGCAAGATCGCCGTGTACGACTCGGCGTACGAGATGTACCGCGACAACGACCCCAACCTGGTCGAGGAATTGCGCGTCGCCCTGCTGGATGACGAGCAGCTGACCGTGTACTACCAGCCCAAGATCAATGCGAGCGACGGCAGCGTCCACAGCGTCGAGGCGCTGATGCGCTGGCGCCATCCCCACCGCGGGTTGCTGCTGCCGGAGGAATTCCTGTGCGCCGCCGAGCGCGCCGGGCTGATGCGCCAGGTCGCCAACCGCGCCATCAACCTTGCCCTCAAGCAAACCCGGTCCTGGCGCGACCAGGGCATGGCGCTGCCCGTCGCGGTGAACTTGTCGACGACGAACCTGCTTGACCTGGACCTGGTGAGCACGATCGAGGGGCTGCTGCGCACCCACGGCCTGCCGGCCGACTCACTGATCGTCGAGATCACCGAAAGCGCCCTCGTCGACTCGGCGCGCTCCCGCCACACCGTCGCCGCGTTGCAGGCCCTCGGCGTCCGGATCTCGCTGGATGACTACGGCACGGGATGGTCGTCGCTGGCCCGCCTGCAGGACGTCTCGGTCGACGAGCTGAAACTCGACAGGGTCTTCGTGTCGCGGCTGGCCCACGACCCGCGATCGGTTGCGATCGTGCGCTCCACCGTGGCGTTGGCCCGCAGCCTGGGCGCCGACCTGGTCGCCGAGGGGGTCGAAGACGAGGTCACCCTGCGCGCGCTGCGCCGGTACGGCTGCACCATCACCCAGGGCTTCGTGCACAGCCCGCCGTTGCCGCCGGATGACCTGCGCGACTGGATCGCCGTCCACGCGCCCACTTCCCAGCGGAGCGAATCGCGCGTGACCGACTGAACGGCCAGAACACCCGGTTATCGAGACGAAAACCACTATGCCTGGCTAACATTTTGCTGTGCTCGACCACTGGCCCATGATCGGCCGCGACCGTGAGATCGGCGAGATCACGCGCGCGATCGCCGATGATGCGGTGCGGGGGGTGGCGCTGGCGGGCAAGGCCGGAGTCGGCAAGTCGCGACTGGCCCGCGAGGCCGTGTTGGTAGCGGCGGCGGGCGGGTGGACCGTTCGAAGCATCTCGGCCACCGCGACGAGCAGCCCGATCCCGCTCGGCGCGTTCTCGCAGTGGACCGACGATGTACAGAGCGAGCCGTTTGCGTTGGCGCGCAGGGTCATTGAGACACTGACCGCCGGCACGCAACCGGATCGCCTCGTGGTGTTCGTCGACGACGCCCATCTACTGGATGATCTTTCCGCGCTCGTCCTGCACCAACTCGTTCAGTCGCGGGCGGCCGCCGTGATCCTCACGATCCGTACCGGCGAGCACGCCCCGGCCGCGGTGACGGCGCTGTGGAAGGACGGAATGCTGCGGCGGCGCGAACTAGAACCGTTGACCCGCAACGGAATTGACGACCTGTTGGAGGCGGCCTTCGGGACGTGCCCGGATCGGCAGTGCGCGGACAAACTGTGGCATCTGACCCGCGGGAACGTGCTGTTCCTCCGTCAGCTCGTCGAACAGGAGTACCGAGCGGGACGGATGGTGGCCCAGCGGGGCGCCGTGCGCTGGCTCGGGGACACCGCGATCTCGGGATCCCTCGCCGAACTAGTGGATGTGCAGATCGGCGCCATCCCAGGCGATGTGTGCGACGTCGTGGATCTGGTGGCCGTTTCCGAACCCGTCGACTGGCACTGCCTGAGGCTGATCGCCGAACAGGACGCCATCGAAGATGCCGAGCACCGCGAACTGATCCGGATGTCGGGCAGCGAGGTGTACATCGGTCACCCGCTGTATGCCGAGGTCCGCCTGAATCGTTGCGGCTCTTCGCGGTTGCGCCGCCTTCGCGGCCAAGTTGCCACCGCGATGAAGGACGGCGGAGGCGCCGCAAAGGTCGTCAAGCGGGGGCTGCTGTGGTTGGAGTCCGACCTCCCGCCCGAGCCGGACGTGCTGTTGTCGGCGGCCACGGCCGCGAGTTCGCTGCTCGATTTCGAGACGGCGGAGCGGCTGTTCAGGGCCGCCGCCGCAACCGGTATCGGCGCGCAGGCGCGGATACCCCTCGCCTACTCCCTGTTCATGCTGGAAAAGGGAGAGCTTGCCCTGGAAGTCCTCGAAGGGGTCGAGGTCGACGAGGCGACCGAGTCCGCATTCATCAACGACGTGGTGATGCGTGCGTCAAATCTGTTGTGGGGGCTGCGATCACCGGAGCGGTCCTGGCGGCTCATCGACGACGCGCTCAAGGCCTCGCACGGAGCGCGGCGGCAACAAGTGCTGGTTTTCCGCGCCAATCAGCTCGCGCTGGCGGCGCGGCCGACTGAGGTCCTCGCGACGATGGCCGATATCGATTATCAGGACCTCGACCGGTACGGCGCGACGATGGCTTATAGCGCCGAGAGCATGGCCTACGGCGAACTCGGTCAATCCGATCAGGCCGTGGCGAAGGCCGTCGAGGCCGACCAGGCGCTCACGCTCAGCGAGCAGGGCAAATTCCTGCGCCAGACGTTGACCGAGTTTCACACGTTCGCCCTGGTCGCCGCGGGACGCATCGCCGAAGCAGCCGAGGTGGCCGAACGCAACCGCCGCGCCCAGCGCGACGAGCCGGCGGATGTACGAGCGGTGGCGTCGGAGATCCTCGGCATGGTGATGCTGGCCGCCGGTGACCTCGACGCGGCGCTGCGGCACCTGCCCGAGGAAATCGATGCCGAGATGGCGAACAGTTTCCACGTGGTGAACAGCTTCCACCGGTTCCACCTGCTGCGCGCGCAGGCGCTGGCGCGCTCCGGCGATGCGGATGGGGCCGACCGTGCCCTGCGCAAGGCCCAGGAACACCGGCATCCGGCCTACGTGTACGTGACCTCCACCCAACTGCTGGCCGAGGCCTGGCTGGCCGCGGTCCGCTCGCGGGCCACCGAGGCGCGCCGGCTGGCCCGCGAGGCGGCGGAGTTCGCGTGCGAGCACGATCAATTCGCCCGTGAGGTGTGCTGTTTGCAGACCGCCGCCCAGTTCGACGATGCCGGCGCGGCCGCGCGGCTAGCGGAATTGGCCACGCGGGTGGACGGGCCGCGAGCCGCGGTGGCGGCACGCTACGCGGCGGCGGTGAGCGCCGATGACGCCGGTGAACTCGACTGGGCCTCAGCCGAATTCGAGACCATGGGCGACCTGCTGACCGCCGCCGACGCAGCGGGGCAGGCCGCCACGTCACACCGGCGGGCGGGCCGGGCGGGCAGCGCACTGACCGCGGCGGCGCGCGCGCACCGGTTGGCGACCGTATGTGGCGGCGCGACCAGCCCCGCGATCCGGGCGGCGTCCTTCGCGCCGCCGTTCTCCAACCGGGAGCGCGAGATCGCGGTGCTGGTGGCACAGGGATTATCGAATCGCGAGATCGCCGAGGCGGTGTCGCTTTCGGTGCGGACCGTCGAAAGCCACGTCTATCGCGCCAGCAGCAAGGCCGGCGTCAGCGGGCGTTCCGCGCTGGGCGAGATGATGCGCGGCGCGAGCGGCTGAGGCCGCTTGGCGGGAGCGAGCCCCGGTTTCGCCGTAGTCTTTTAGCCTGATTGCCTGGAATTGTGGCGGTCCCTCGCTGATCGCACCCGGCGCTTGATCGCCTAACACATGGCCTCGGGGCCGTTGTGGAAACGCAAGCCGCCGGCGGAAGGTCGCCGTTCCGGGCCGAGCTGGGCCACCCAGGCCTCCCTCCGCGCCGCCGTTGTCGCCAGGTAATCGCCCTTCGGGTCGGTGCTGGCACGTCCCTGCGGCCTCCACGCGAATAGCGTCCGGAGGACTGCCATCTCGTGCGGCGGTGACAGCCGTCGGCACCGTCGAAAGCCACCACTACCGCGCCTGCAGCAAGGTCGGGGTCAGCGGACGTTCCGCGCCCGCCGGGATGATGCGCAGGGCAGCTGACGCGCGCTTTCGGCGTCGATGCAGTACTCGGCGCCGCGTACGCGCTCAAATTGCAGTAGTCGGTCCCGCATCGGAATCGAGCGCCGTCGCCTGACAATCGGCCTTTGGAGGCCGTGGCGGGTCAGGTTGCTGCCGTGCCGGCGCGAGAACCGTACGGAGGACTGCTATGTCGTTTGTAATCGCTGGCCCGGAGGCGATGGCGGCCGCGGCGGCGGACCTGACCGGCATCCAAACGGCACTCAACGCAGCCGGCGCGGCAGCACTGTCCCCGACGACCCAGATCGAGGCGGCCGCCGCCGATGAGGTGTCGGCGGCGATCTCGGCCCTGTTCGGCGAATACGGACAGGCGTACCAGGCGCTGAGTGCGCGGGCTTCGGCGTTTCACGACCAGTTCACGCGCGCGCTGAACGGTGCGGGCTTCTCCTATGCAGCGACCGAGGCCGCGAACGCGTCGCCTTTGCAAACGCTCGAGCAGGACATCCTGGGCGCGATCAACGCGCCGACCCAGACGCTGCTGGGGCGCCCGCTGATCGGCAGCGGCGCCGACGGAACGGCGGCCAGCCCCAACGGCGGCCCCGGCGGGCTGCTGTACGGCAACGGCGGCAACGGATTTTCCGAACCGACCGGTTCCGGTCTGGCGGGTGGTAGCGGCGGGGCGGGCGGACTGGTCGGCAACGGCGGCGCCGGCGGCACGGGCGGGTCGGCCTCCATCGGCGGCGGTTCCGGCGGGTCCGGGGGCGCAGGGGGTAATGCCGGTCTGCTCTTCGGCACCGGCGGGTCGGGCGGCCAGGGTGGCAATGGCGCGTCCGGGGGCGTTGGCACGTCGGCAACGCCAAGTCCAACAAGGCCACTGCCCTGGCGCCGGTGCGGTCC
>NZ_LZIC01000129.1 GCF_001667185.1 Mycobacterium sp. 852002-50816_SCH5313054-b
CCCCGTGTGCTGGGGGGGCAGGGGGGGGGCGGGGGGCGCGGCTACGGGGGCGGGGGGTACGGGGGGGGGGGGGGGGGGGGGCGGCGCCGCCGGGTCCAGCGGCTTCTTCGGAATCGACCTGACCCAGGGCGGCCTCGGCGGCGTGGGCGGCGCCGCTACCACCGGACTGGCCGGGGCCGGCGGCGCCGGCGGCGCCGCCGCCGCCCCCGACTTCGTCGGCTGGGGGGCAGCCGTCGGCGGCAACGGCGGGGCCGGCGGCGCCGCCAGCGACATCGGGACGGGCGGCGCCGGCGGCGCCGGCGGCGAAGCCGCCGCGTTGGTCGGCATCGCCGGCGGCGGTGTGGGTGGAGCCGGCGGCGCAGCGCCCGTTGGCAACGGCGGCACCGGCGGGGCCGGTGGCCTGGCCGCCGCGCTGGGGGGCGCCATAGGCGGTAATGGCGGGAACGGCGGCGCCGCACCCGCCGGCAACGGCTTCAACAACGGCGGCGACGGTGGCGCCGCCCTCGGGTTCTTCGGCCAGGGTGGCACCGGCGGCAGCGCCGGCACCGGCGGCGGACCTGCCAACGGCGGCAACGGCGGCAGCGCCGTGGTGACAATGTCCGGCGCCACCACCCCCTCGATATTCGGTTTCGGCGGCAACGGCGGCAACGGAAGCGCCACCGGGCACGGCGGCACCGGCGGCCTCGGCGGGTTCTTCGGCGCCCCCGGAACGAATGGCACGCCATAGCGGTATCACCCGCTGACACCCGGCGGACCGCGCGCCGATCCTTGATCCCCTCCGTCACAACGGGGTAGCGTGATGCCGGCAATTACGAAACGCTCAGTAGCGTAATTCGCAGCCCCGCCTATCGGAAGGATCGGCTTGATGCGCAGCCGCTATGCCGGCCATCCCTTCACCACGCCGACGGAGGAGATCGCGGCCGCGCTCGAGGACGTCAGCATCCCGACGCTGCTGCTCTCGCTCGTCCACATCACCGGCGACCCCCGGTTCATCCGCGACTTCAAGCCCATGGGCATCTTCCTCAACGAGGTTCAGGGCTTCATGTCCGAGGAGGACAAGGCGCGGGCCCGCGCGGCGGCACTACCGGTGCTTACCGACTACCGGGACCGCGGTTGTCCCGAACCCGAGCCGCTGAGCCTCGAACTCATTCGGGAGATGATGGACTGGGCGGCCTGCGAACACGTCACCGACGACTACCTGCCCCTGATCCTGGAAGAGATGGATCTCGACGGCGTCGACCCACGCCGTCCGGCCGCCCTGCCGAGGGAGTCCACCGCCGAACTACCCGTTCTGGTGGTCGGATGCGGGGAATCCGGCCTGCTGGCGGGCATCCGGCTCAAACAGGCCAATATTCCCTTCACCATCGTCGAGAAAAACGCCGGGCCCGGCGGAACATGGTGGGAGAACAGCTATCCCGGCGCCCGCGTGGACGTCGCAAACCATTTCTATTGCTACAGCTTCGAACCCAACAACGACTGGACACACTTCTTCGCTGAGCAATACGAGCTGCAGGACTATTTCACCCAGGTGATGAACGAGCACGGCCTGGCCGACCACATTCGGTGGAACACCGAGGTTGACGGGGCGCAGTGGAACGATGCCGACGGGTTGTGGAGCGTCTCGCTGCGCGGCCCGGACGGCCAGACGAGCACGGTTAACGCGCGGGCCGTCCTGACGGCCGTCGGTCAGCTGAACCGGCCCAATGTCCCCGAATTCGACGGCGCCGACACCTTCGAGGGGCCGTCATTTCACTCGGCCGCGTGGGATCACTCGGTTGATCTGACGGGCAAGCGGGTCGCGCTCATCGGCGCCGGCGCCAGCGGCTTCCAAATCGCACCGGCGATCGCCGGCCAGGTCGAGAAGCTCACCGTGTTCCAGCGCACCGCCCAGTGGATGTTCCCGAACCCCATGTACCACGAGGAGGTCGGCGACGGGGTGCGCTGGGCGATGCGGCATCTGCCCTGCTATGGCCGGTGGTATCGGTTCCTGGTGCTCTGGCCTGGTGCCGACAAGGGACTCGACGCCGCGGAGGGCGACCCCGACTACGCCGATCAGGAGTACGCCGTCAGCGACATCAACGCCGCCGCCCGAATGATGTTCTCCCAGTGGATCACCAGCCAGGTCGGCGAAGGCCACGAGTTGCTGGACCAGGTGCTGCCCGACTATCCCGCCACCGGGAAACGGACACTGCAGGACAACGGCAGCTGGCTGCAGACGCTGCAACGCGACAACGTCGAGTTGGTGCGCACGCCGATCCAGGAGATCACGCCGCACGGCGTCGTGACGGAGGACGGCGTAGCGCACCAGGCCGACGTCATCGTCTACGCGACCGGGTTTCGCCACACCGATGTGTTGTGGCCGCTAAAAGTGACCGGCCGCAATGGGATTGACCTGCACCAGATGTGGGGGAGCCGGCCGTACGCCTACCTCGGCATCACGGTGCCCGGATTCCCGAACTTCTTCATCATCTACGGGCCCGGAACTCATCTCGCCCATGGCGGCAGTTTGATCTTCCAGTCCGAACTCCAGATGCGCTACATCGGCCAGTGCCTCCAGCGGCTGGCGCAGGAGAAGCTGCACTCGGTGGAACCCAAGGCCGAGGCCGCCACCGACTGGCACCAACGCACGCAGACCCAGATCAAGAAGATGGTGTGGTCGCACCCCGCCGTCAAGCACTCCTACTTCAAGAACGCCGAGGGGGAGATCCACACGGTCAGCCCGTGGCGCCTCAACGAGTACTGGGCCGCGGTGCGCGCGCCCGACTGGTCGAACTTCCTTGTGCAACGGAGAAAGTGAGCACACCACCATGCGAACGGTAGTCCTCGACGGGCCACGCAACATCGAGGTCGACACGCGCCCCGATCCGGGGCTCCCCGGTCCCGACGGAGCGATCGTCTCGGTCACCGCCGCCGGAATCTGCGGATCCGATCTGCACTTCTACGAGGGCGACTATCCGCTCGCCGCGCCCATGACGCTCGGCCACGAAGCCGTCGGCACCGTCGTCGAAGTCGGGCCCGACGTGCGCACCGTCAAGGTCGGCGACCAGGTCATGGTGTCATCGGTGACCGGCTGCGGCGCCTGCCCGGGATGCGCCACGCGCGACCCGGTGATGTGCTTTTCCGGATTTCAGATCTTCGGTGGCGGCGTGCTTCCCGGCGCGCAGGCCGACCTGCTCGCCGTGCCCGCGGCCGACTTCCAGCTGCTCAAGACGCCTGAGGGGATCAGCACCGAGCAGGCGCTGTTGCTCACCGATAACCTTGCCACCGGCTGGGCGGCGGCCCAGCGAGCCGATATTCCAGCCGGTGGCACGGTGGCGGTGATCGGGCTGGGGGCGGTGGGCCTGTGCGCCCTGCGCTGCGCATTCTTTCGCGGCGCCGCAACGGTTTTGGCCGTCGACCGCGTCGATGGGCGGCTGGACCGCGCCGCCGCGTGGGGAGCGACGCCGGTCAAGCCGCCGGCGGTAGCAGCCATCCTGGCGGCCACGCACGGACGCGGCGCCGATTCCGTGATCGACGCCGTCGCCACCGACGCATCCCTGACCGACGCCCTCAATGCGGTGCGGCCGGGAGGCACCGTCTCGGTTGTCGGTGTGCACGATATGAATCCGTTTCCGCTCAACGCGCTGGGCTGCCTGATTCGCAGCATCACGCTGCGGATGACCACGGCACCGGTGCAGCGCACCTGGCCGGAGTTGATCCCCCTGCTGCAATCCGGGCGGCTCGACGTCGACGGCGTCTTCACCACGACCCTGTCGTTGGACGAGGCCGCCAAGGGCTACGCGACCGCCCAGGCGCGGTCCGGCGACGAGGTGAAGGTCCTGCTGACGCCCTAACGCCGCCGCCGCACTCGGCGACGCCGGGCCGACGCGAGGCACATCACCGGCCACCCGTGCGCGGCGGCCGCCGCGGCGAGCCCCGAGCGGGGATTCACCGGCCGCGGACACCCGACGACCGACATCGAGGCCGCATCCTCGTCACCGTCGGCGTAGAAGTAACTGCGCTCCAGCGCAACGCCGTTGGCCGAACAGAATTGCTGCACCGCGGCGGCCTTGGTGGCCCCCCACACGATCGGTTTGACGATCCCGCCGGTCAGCCGTCCGTGCTCGTCGAGCTCGAAGTGGTTGCATTGCACGTTGGAAATGCCGAGGAAGCGTGCGACCGGCAAGGCCTGGATGGACAGCGCCGACGAGCTCAGCACGACGGTGTGCCCGCGTTCCTGGTGCGCCTGCACGATGTCGTGCATGTGCGAATACAGGCGCGCGGCAACGCGTTCGACGAACAGGCGATCGCCCAGCTCGTCGAGCGCGGTGAGCGATTCCCCGCGCAGGTAACCGGCCGCCCGCACGATGAGGTGCTCGAACTCCAACCGGCCGAAGCGGAACCGCAGCGCGGCTTCGAACACACCGAGGAGCTCGCCGAGCCCGGCCTGGCGACGACGGATCCGATCACCGACGTGAACCGCCGCCGTGAAGCCGTCCACCAGCGTGCCGTCGAGGTCGAAGAAGGCGCCGATCCCGGGCCCCGGTGTGCTGGCGCCGATCTCCGCGATGGCGTCGGCGGGCGAGAGCCTCGTGAGCGGCACCATTGGGCTCACCCAGACCGCGTCGCCGTGATGTATTGGGAGCGCATGAACGCGTCGATCTTGACGTCGACCTGCGCCGGGGTCATCCCGTAGCCGGCCTGCAGGTCGAGTGTGTTGCGGACGGGTTCGACGGCCCAGCCGTGCGCGGCGAGCCATTCCGCGGGGTCGCCCTTGGGCTCGTAGGTGACGGCGGAGAAGTCCACATCACCGGACATGTTGACCCCGGGGTGGTCCGTCTCCAGGGCGGTGAGCTGCTCGCGGTCCAAGCGGGATCCCAGCGCGCCTATGGCGATTCGGCTGCCCGGCGCGCTGAGCCCGCTGATGCGGGTGAAGAGCGCGTTCTGGGCTTCGTCGGTCAGATAGGGCAACACGCCCTCCACCGACCAGGCGCTGGGAGTCTCGGTGTCGAAGCCTGCCGTTTCCAACCGCCGCGACCAGTCGGTGCGCAAATCGGCCCCGACCTCGATCCTGCGGGCTTTGGGAGTAGCGCCATGCTCGCCGAGCACGCGCGCCTTGAATTCGAGGACCTTCGGCAAGTCCACCTCGAAAACCGTTGTGCCGGCTGGCCAGTCAAGGCGGTATGCGCGGGAGTCCAATCCCGCGGCGATAATCACCGCCTGTCGGATGCCCACCTCGCCGGCGGAGGCAAAGAAGTCGTCGAAGAACCGGGTCTGCACGCCGTAGAGGCGCGGGAAGGCCGTCTCGTCCTCGGAGGTTCCCGGATCGGCAAGCACGCCCGTCAGATACGGGTCCTGCGCCGCGGCGATGAAAACCTGCGCGTATTCGTCGCGGACCAGCGGCCGCGGGCTGATGGCGTGCAGCGCACGCCATCCCGCCACCAGCAGCGCGGTGTAGCCCACGCCGCTGACGATGTCCCACTGGTCGTCGTCGGAGCGAAGCGACCCGAATTCAGGCGAAGTGCCGATGGTCGCCCCCTCACGTCAGAATCGGCCACCAAGCCGACATCAACCAAGGTACCTGCGGTGACGCCGTCAAATCTCGAGAATGACCGTGACCGGTCCGTCGTTCACCAATTCGACCTGCATATTCGCGCCGAACACGCCGGTCTGCACGTCGGCGCCCAGCGCGTGCAACGCCTCGGCGAACGCTTCGACCAGCGGTTCGGCCACTGCGCCGGGGGCGGCCGCGTTCCAGGACGGCCGGCGGCCCTTCGCGGTGTCGGCGTACAAAGTGAACTGGCTGACCACCAAGATCGGCGCGTTGACGTCGGCGGCGGACCGCTCATCGGCGAGAATGCGTAGATACCAGAGCTTTTCGGCCAGCCGTCGCGCCTTGCCGGGATCGTCGTCGTGAGTGACGCCGACGAAAGCCAACAAGCCCTGGCCGGACGGCCGGATAGCGCCCACCACCTGGCCGTCGACCGATACCGATGCCGACGAGACCCGTTGCACCAGAACCCGCATGGCTCTCGATGCTGCCAGGCCGGGCTCGGAAACGGTGGGTAGGCTCGTGACGTGTCCGTGCTCGTCGCGTTTTCCGTCACCCCGCTGGGCGTGGGCGAGGGCGTCGGAGAGATCGTTGCCGAAGCGGTTCGGGTGGTCCGCGAATCCGGCCTGCCCAACAAGACGGATGCGATGTTCACCGTGATCGAGGGCGATACCTGGGAGGAAGCCATGGCCGTCGTGCAGCGCGCGGTCGAGGCGGTGGCCGAGCGGGCGCCCAGAGTCAGCACGGTGATCAAGGTGGACTCACGGGCTTCGGCCCGGGATGCGATGACGCAGAAGGTCGCGTCCGTCGAGCGCCACCTGTCCGGCGGCTAACCCCGCAGCGCGTCCTGGAACGCCCGCTCCGCCGCGTCACCGTGGACCGCGAACACGACCTTTTCGAGCGAGGTCGGCGTGTGTTGGCGGACGACGCCGACCATCAGCCGCGCCGCGCCGTCGAGCGGGAAACCGCCGACGCCGGTACCGAACGCCACCAGGGCCAGCGAGCGGCAGCCGAGTTCGTCGGCCTTGCGCAAGGTGGCGCCGGTCGCCCGGGTGATGATCTCGGCCGACGTCGGGCCGCCGAGCTCCATGGTCGCCGCGTGGATGACATAGCGCGCCGGCATGTCGCCAGCGGTGGTCTCCACGGCCTCCCCGAGCCCGATCGGCGCCTTGTCGGTCGATTCGCGCTGCACGCCGGGCCCGCCGGCGCGCGCAATAGCCGCGGCGACGCCGCCACCGTGCCGCAGTTGGGTATTGGCGGCATTGGTGATCGCGTCGAGTTCGAGCTTGGTGACGTCGGCCTGCACTACCTCTAAGTCGATCATCGGTTCATTGTCTCGCTACCCGCCGTTGGCGTCCGTCACTGGATCGGTCCACTTCCGCAGCTGAGGCTGGCGTCTCGCGAACCGGGAAGAATAGGCTGGTCTGGCTCCACAGAGAGGCAGGTGCCAACGGAATGACTAGCGAAACGCCTACGAGCGGCGAGCCCGGCGAGCCTGGCGCGCCCGGTGCACCTGGCGGGCGCGGCGGTGCGGGGGGAGACGGCGGTCACGGCGGCCATGGCGGTGCCGGCGGCCGAGGCGGTGACGGCGGCCGAGGCGGTGACGGCGGCCGAGGCGGTGACGGCGGCGGGGGCGGCGGCCCCGGCGGTCAGCCGGGACAGCCGGGCCAGCCCGGCCAACCCGGTCAACCCGGCCAGCCGGGTCAGCCCGGTCAACCGGGACGGTAGAGACCTCAACGCGGTCGACGTAGCGAGGCTGCGGAGCCTCGCCGCGGCGTGAGGCCTGTTCAGTAGGCTCATGCCGGTGAGCGCACGCGCGGGCATCGTTGTCACCGGAACCGAAGTCCTCACCGGACGCGTCCAAGACGCCAACGGCCCCTGGATCGCCGATCGCCTGCTGGAGCTGGGCGTCGAACTGGCCCACATCACCATCTGCGGCGACCGCCCGTCCGACATCGAGGCGCAGCTGCGGTTCCTGGCCGAGCAGGACGTGGACCTGATCATCACCAGCGGCGGCCTCGGGCCCACTGCCGACGACATGACCGTCGAGGTCGTCGCCCGCTTCTGCGGCCGCGAGTTAATCCTCGACGAGACAACCGAGAACAAGATCGCCGACATCCTCAAACACCTGATGGCGCGCTTCGAGGGCGTCGACTTCGAGGCCGTACGCGCGGCTAACCGCAAGCAGGCGATGGTCCCCGCCGGTGCCCAGGTGCTCGACCCGGTGGGCACCGCGCCGGGCGTCGTCGTACCGGGCAAGCCGACGGTGATCGTGCTTCCCGGGCCGCCGCGCGAGCTGCAGCCGATGTGGCGCCGGGCCATCCAAACCCCGGCCGCGCAAGAAGCGATCGTGGGCCGAACGACTTACGAGCAGAAGATGATTCGCATGTTCGGGTTGCCGGAGTCGGGGCTGGCGGAAACGCTGCGCGACGCCGAGAAGACGGTCGACGGTTTCGACGCGCTTGAGATCACCACCTGCCTGCGGCGCGGCGAGGTTGAAATGGTCACCCGGTACGAGCCGGTCGTTGCGGACGCCTATCAACAGCTGACCCAGCTGCTGCGCGAAAGGCACGGCCAGCAGATCTTCTCCGAAGACGGCTCGAGTGTCGACGATCTGGTCGCAAAACTGTTGTCGGGCCGCAGGATCGCCACGGCGGAATCGTGCACCGCGGGGCTGCTGGCGGCGCGGCTGACCGATCGTGCCGGCTCGTCGGACTACGTGATGGGCGGCGTGGTGTCCTACTCCAACGAGGCGAAAGCGGACATCCTCGGCGTCGACCCGGCCCTGATCGACAAACACGGCGCGGTCTCGGAGCCCGTGGCCGAGGCGATGGCACAAGGCGCGCTGCAACGTTTCGGGGCCGACACCGCGGTCGCGATCACCGGGATCGCCGGCCCCGGCGGCGGGACGCCGGAAAAGCCGGTCGGCACGGTGTGCTTCACGGTGACACTGGCGGACGGCCGCACAGATACCCGGACGCTGCGGCTGCCCGGCAACCGCTCCGACGTCCGCGAAAGGTCGACGACGGTGGCGATGCACCTGCTGCGGCGCATGCTCACCGGAGTCGACTGAATTCACGCCATTTCTGTTGGCAGGAAAGCACTTTCGGCCGTACCAAAGCGAATCCCCGTGGCATCTTTGCCAATCAACGTCAGGAAGGCCACGGCGATCAGCACCGGCACGATCGTCGCCGCCAGCGCGAAGGGATAGCCGTGCGACTCGGCCAGGCGCTCCTGAATGGGCAAGTTGAACGCGGCCAGCAGGTTTCCCAGCTGGTATGTCACGCCGGGGTAGAGGCCACGGATCGCGTCCGGCGACATCTCGGTCAGGTGCGCGGGGATCACGCCCCACGCGCCCTGCACGCAGACCTGCATCAGAAACGAGCCGAGACACAGCATCGCCGCGCTGTGCGAGTAGGCGAACAGGGGCACGATCGGCAGGCCCAGCAACGCGCAGAAGATGATGGTGTAGCGGCGCCCGAACCGCTGTGACAGCGTGCCGAAGGCCAGGCCGCCGCTGATGGCGCCGAGGTTGTAGACGATCACGATCCACTTGACGGTCACGCTGGACAAGCCGGCGCCGTGATTGGTCGTCGCCCCCAGGAACGTCGGGTAGACGTCCTGCGTCCCGTGGCTCATCCAGTTGAACGCCGTCATCAGCAGCACCAGGTAAATGAATCGACGGACGATCGCGGCGTCGCGCAGGACGTCGCGAATCCTGGTGCTGGTGAGGCGCATCCGGTCCTGTGCGGCCTCCCAGACCTCGGATTCCTCCACCCGATAGCGGATGATCAGGCTGACCAGCGCCGGGATGATGCTCAGGCCGAACAGCCAGCGCCACGAGAAGCCCAGCCAATTCATCACCACCAGCGAGGCGACGCTCGCCAGCAGATAACCGAAGGCGTAACCCTCCTGCAGCAGCCCGGAGAAGAACCCGCGCCGCTCGACGGGAACCTTCTCCATCGCCAGCGCCGCGCCCAACCCCCACTCGCCGCCCATGCCGATGCCGTACAGCACACGCAGGATCACCAGCACGGTGAAGTTCGGCGCGAACGCGCACAGGAACCCGACGACGGAGTAGAAGATCACGTCGACCATCAACGGAAGCCGCCGCCCGACGCGGTCGGCCCACAGCCCGAATATCAGCGCGCCGACGGGGCGCATGAGCAGGGTCGCGGTGGTGACGAACGCGACCTCGGCCTTGCTGATGTGGAAAGTCTTGGCGATGTCGGCGTAGACGAGCACGACGATGAAGTAATCGAAGGCGTCCATCGTCCAGCCCAGCAACGCCGCGATGAATGAATTGCGCTGATCGGCCGTCAACTTGTTTTCGGGACGTTGTGCGCTCACCTGAGCAATCGTGCAGTACCGGGCGGCGATGCGCGAGAGTAAGTTCCGGATACATGCGAATCATCGACGCCGATGGACACGTCGCCGAGAACTCCTCGCTGGCGATCGAAGCGATCAAGCGCTGGCCCGAACACGTCAAGCCCAGCAGCGACGGGCGACTGCGATTGACGCTGGAGGGCCGCAACTACCCGGAGGACCAGGGTCCGGGAGCCGGTTGTCCGCCCGAGCACGGGATCAGCAAGGCCCCTGACATCAATTGCCGATCACCCGAGGGCGTGCTGGGCGACGCCGACCGCGATCACATCGACACGATGGTGCTGTATCCGAGCATGGGGTTGTGCGCGCCCAGCCTCGAGGACCCCGAATTCGCCGCGGGATTCTCGCGCCTCTACAACCAGTGGATCGCCGATTACTGCGCCTCGTCCGGTGGCCGATTGCGCGGAGTGGCCGTGACCCCGGTCGAGCACGGCCAGGCGGCCATCGACGTGATGACCGAGGCCAAAGAGCTCGGGCTGGTGGCGGCGCTGGTGCCGCCCGCGCTCAAGACCCGCAACCTCGACCACCCCGACCTCGACCCCTTCTACGCCGCCGCCGTCGACCTGGAGATGCCGCTGGGCGTGCACGGCGCCCCCGGCATTCACCTGCCGAAGATCGGGGTGGACCGGTTCACCAACTACATCCAGGTGCACTGCATCAGCTTTCCGTTCGACCAGATGACGGCGATGACGGCGATGGTCTCCGGCGGCGTCTTCGAACGGCATCCCCGGTTGCGGGTCGCGTTCCTGGAGGCGGGCGCGGGCTGGGTGCCGTTCTTCATCGATCGCCTGCACGAGCATTACGAGAAACGCGGCGATTGGATCGAGCGCGGCTGGCGCCGCGATCCGCATGAATACCTGGCCGCCGGCAACATCTTTGTGACCTGCGAACCGGAGGAACCGATCCTGCCCGGCGTGATCGACGTGCTCGGCGCGGACTTCATCATGTTCGCCAGCGATTACCCGCACTGGGACGGCGAATGGCCGGAGAGCACCAAGCACCTGCGCACCCGCGCCGACATCAGCGAGGAGGCGCGGGAGAAGATCGGCGGCCTCAACGCGCAGCGCTTCTACAACCTGAACTGAGCCGCGTGGCAGGATCATTCGCATGGGCCCTTTTCTGCTTCGCGCCGCATTGACCGGCCTCGCCATGTGGATCGTCACCCTCTTCATGCACGGGATCAGATTCGTCGGCGGCAACACCACGCTGCAGACGGTCGCCATCATCTTCGTCGTCGCCGTGATCTTCGGTCTGGTCAACGCGTTCATCAAGCCGATCGTCCAGATCTTGTCGATCCCGCTCTATATCCTGACCCTGGGTCTGGTCCACATCGTGATCAACGCCCTGATGTTGTGGATCACCGCGTGGATCACCGCGCACACCACGCACTGGGGGTTGCAGATCGACCACTTCTGGTGGACGGCGATCTGGGCCGCCATCCTGTTGTCGATCGTGAGCTGGGCGCTGTCGCTGGTGATCCGCGACGTCACGCGCGCCTAGGCGCGCCCGAACCTTCAGCGGCCCTGCCAGCGGGGCGGTCGCTTATCGGCGAACGCGCGTGGCCCCTCCTTGGCGTCCTCTGTCTCGAAAACGCGGTCGCTGTGCCGTGTTTCGTTGTCGTAGGCCGCCCCGAGGTCGAGTGCCAAACCCTCGACGGCCGACTGTTTCGTCGCAGAGACGGCGAGCGGGGCGTTGGCTGCGATGCGCTCAGCGTAGTCATACGCGGTGTCCATCAGCCGGTCGGCGGGGACCACCCGGTTGATCAGCCCCATGGCCAGGGCCCGCTCCGCATCCACCATGTCGGCCGTCAGCAGCAGCTCCATCGCGAGCGGGTACGGCATCTGACGGGGCAGCCGGACGGTGCTCCCACCGCCGGCGAACAGGCCGCGCTTCGGCTCCATCACCGCGAACCGCGCCCCGGGCACGGCGACGCGAATGTCGGTGGACGTCAGCATTTCGAAGCCGCCCGCGACGCAGGTGCCGTTGACGGCCGCGACGATCGGCTTGTACACCGGGAACCGATGCAAGACGGCGTGGATCGCGTCGTCCTTGTTCCAGCCCTCGGGCCTGGGCAGGTCCCCGGTGAGTTCCGGGATGAATTTCCTGAGGTCGGCCCCCGTGCAGAAGTCCCGGCCGACGCCGGTGATCACCGCGACCCAGGCGCGATCGTCGTCGCGGAACGCCGCCCACGCATGGGCCAAATCGCGGAAGTGCTCCATGTCCAGCGAGTTGCGCGTCTCGGGACGGTTGATCGTGATGGTCGCGACGTGGTCGTCAAGCCTGTAGTCGATGCTCACGCCGCAACTCCGTTGACCAGGCGCACTACGTCGCGCGCGCAACCCCAGGACAGCGTCACGCCATTGCTGCCGTGCCCGTAGTTGTGAATGCACCGGGCCCGCCCGATCGGCTCGGCCTGCACCCGCACTGCCGGCCGAGCCGGACGCAGCCCGGTGATTGTCTCGATCACCTCGGCCTCGCGCAGCCGCGGTTCGATGTGGCGGCACCGCTGCAGGATACGGTCGGTCACCTCGGGATCTGGGGTGGTGTCCCAGCGGCCGGGGATGCTGATGCCACCGCACACCACCCGCTGCGGGTGCGGGAAGAAGCAGGTCCATTCCGGGCCGTGGCTCAACTCGATAAACAGTTGCCGCACACCGGGATTCGCCAGGACGACGTGTTGGCCGAAAACCGGCCGCACGGAGTCGTCACCGGTCAGCGCTCCCGCGCCGAGCCCGGCACAGTTGACCACGATCGGCGCGGCGTCGGCTGCCTCGGCCAGCGACCGGACCGATCGCACCTCGATCTCGCAGCCGGCCGCGGCCAGCCGGCGGGTCAGGTAATCGAGGTAGTGCGGCATGTCGATCATCGGCATGCTGGCGCGGAACCCGGCGCCGAAGCCGTCCGGCACGTCGGCCGGATCCGCCGGCCGCAGGTCGGGGATCAGCTTGGCCGCGGGCGAGGTCGCCTCGGCCCCGATGAATTCACCGACGGCCAGCGCCGGTGCCAGGAGCACTCCGGTGGCCGGGTCGCCGGCCAGTTCGCGAAACACCCGCAGGGAATGTGCGGTCCAATCCAGGGTCGCCGCGGCGCGTTCGGCCGGGCGAGGGGGCGCCCATACCGCCCCCGCCACCACCGAAGTCGTCTCACGCGGCATCGCGGCCGCCCACACCCGCACGGGCCGGCCCGCCTCGGCCAGGCAGATGGCCGACGTCAAGCCGCTGACGCCGGCACCGATGACGACAACCTGTTGCGGGTCACCCGCGTCACTTGCCAATGCGCAGCAAGCTCTCGTCAGGAATGGGGGGGTGGCGGGCCGTTCTGGCCGCCGAGCAGCCCGTTGAGGATGCCGAGCGTGCCCTGCACACCCGCGGGTGGCGTGCTGGGCGGCGGAGTGGCGTCGGGCGTCAACTGCCAGGGCTGGCAGCCCGTTGTCTTGAACGATTTGTCCGTGGGGTCGATCTGGACTACCTGCGGTTTCTTGCTCAGGGCGTTGTCGACGAGGTTGCCGTCGGGGTTGCCCGTCCGCTTCCAGTAGCAGGTGCCGTCGCCAACGGGCCCGGCCGAGCTGTAGATGCCGGGCGCGATGTCGCTTCCCACCGCGTAGGTGCCGTCGTGGTCGATCGTGGTCTTCGGTCCCGCTGCGGGTGACGCGGCCGGTGAAGGTGACGGTCCCGGTGAGGCCGCCGGCGCGGGCGGCGGCGTCGGCTCCGGATCGGCGCCCGCTACGCCCAGGGACGCCGTCGCCGCGCAGCCCGCGAGTAGCAGCCCGGCGGCAACAGATCGTGCCGCCACGGATGCTTTAACCTTGAACCCCACGAGGCAGAAGCCTACCGGTGCGAGCAATTCATTTCATATAGACGTTGACGAGCGTGAATCGGAAGGCTCGACGCGAGCCCCGTTGCTAGCCACTGTGGCATCAGCGATGTCGTAGCGAGCCCACCCGGCATTGGCTCCCAGCCCGCCCGTCCCAATTCCGGCCGCCTTCAACCCGGTAATGGGCGTGAGGGGGGCGGGGGCAAGCGA
>NZ_LZIC01000130.1 GCF_001667185.1 Mycobacterium sp. 852002-50816_SCH5313054-b
CACCCCACCTCGACCGCGGACAACCCCGAACCAACACCTACCACCACCCCGAAAAACTCCTCCACCCCGACAACGACGACGGCGACGAGGACGGCGAAAGCGAGCAGGCAGCCTCCTAGCGCGGCAGCGATGCGCCGTGCCCAGCGGTCAGCCGGGGTGGCCGGTCAGCACCTCGGCGCCGGCGTCGGTGATGTGCACGGTGTCGCGGCGGACTACCGCCCCGATGCCCTCCTGCCACACGTGGCCGCTGATCGCCAACACCATCCCGGCTTCGAGCCGGTCGAGATCGCCCGCCGCCGAAAGCGTTTGGCAAACGACGGGCGGGTCGAAACCGAGTCCCAACCCGTGCGCGACGGGCATGGGCGGCAGCGGCTCGCCGGCCGCCTCATATGCGGCGAGCAGCCCGGTCGGGGGTGCACCGGGACGGCAGGCGGCGATCATCTTGTCGAACAGCGCATCCGAACGCCCGAAGAGTTCGCGCGTCGAGCCGTCGGCCGGATCGCCCGCCTGCCAAGTCCTGCCGACCTCGGCGACATACCCGTCGGCCAGCGCACCCGCCGCCAAGGCGACAAGATCACCCGGCTGTACCTCACCGCGACCGCGTTGCCACGGGTGTTCCCGCGAAGTCACCCAGGCGACGTCCTGGGTGGCCGGCGTGCTCACCCCGCCGGCGGCCATCGCCTCGAGCGCGGCCCCGGCTAGCGCCTGCTCGGATACGCCCGGGTGCAGCTCCGCCCGGGCGGCGGCGAGTCCCTTTTCCGCCACGCGGAGCGCCGGGCCCATCGCGGCGATCTCGTCAGCTGTCTTGACGCGGCGCGCGGTCCGCATGGCCGGCTCGCCGTCGACGAGTTCGGCGCGGGGGAAGGCCTCGGGCAGCAGCGCCGCGAAAGTCGGCGTGATGGCATCGGTTCCGACCCGGCGCGCCGTCGCCGCGCCGTCGATGTGCTTGATCACCTCGATGAGCGTCATCGGGTTCCAGGCCAGCCCGTACAGGTGATCGCGACCGATCTCGTCGGGCACTCCCTCGTCGTCGGTGCTGTTGAGGTAGATCGCCCCGGTGGCGCGCACCACGACGCACATCGGACCGAAGGGTCTCGTCCCGGCTATCCACAGCTGCGGGGCGCCGGTGACGTAACGAATGTTGGCCTGCCGCCCCAACACCAGGATGTCGAGGTCGTGCGCCTCCATCTGCGCCAGCGCCCGCTCGCGACGCCCCGTCCGCAACGACAGCGGATCTGGCGAAACTTCAGTCGCCATAAGGGGAGTAGGGGTAGTCGGTGATCGGCGTGTAGCCGTCTTCGGTGATCACCACGATCTCCTCACTGCGGTAGCCGCCGGTTCCGTCCTCCCACACCACGGGTTCGAGCACGAGCGCCATGCCGGGTGGAAAGACGAAGTTGTCGTCGAATTCCTCGCCAAGATCCGTTCCGATCATCGGGGCTTCGGCGGGGTAGGTGCCGATGCCGTGTCCGAGATAAAAGTGCGGCAGCCAAGGCTTGCAACCTCCGTTGGCGGCGATCGCCGCCCGCGCCAGATCCCCCGACGTGACACCGGCTTTGGTCACGGCAAGCACTTCGTCGAGGATGGCTCGCCACCGGCGGAACTGGTCCTGTTGCCGCGGCGAGGGCTCGTCGCCGACCAGCCATGTCCGCCCGAAGTCCGAGCAGTATCCGGCGTAGCTGATGCTGATGTCGGTCCACAGCACGTCGCCGGCGGCCAGCTCCCGAGCGGTGGGGAGCAGGGGCAACGCGAGATCACCGTGGGTCGTCCACACCCCGGCTTCCCGCGAGCTGGGCATCACCTGCCAGATGGCCTCGAGCATGTTGGTGGTGGCACCGAGCTCGAAGGCCCGCCGAACCAGCTTGGCCGAGAGGTCGATCTGCCGAACGCCGGGTGCCAATGCCTGCTGCACATCCGCCATGGCCTGCTCGGTGATGCGACAGGCGCGGCGAAGGCAGGAGATCTCGTCCCGCGTCTTGACCAATTGCGCCGCGCCGACCACGATCGCCGCATCCGACGGCGGGCCGGAGGGAAACAGAGTCTCGCCCGCCCGCCGCATCGCGCCCGTGAGCTCGTCGACGGCCACGACCGCGCCCGGCGGGATCAGGTCGGCCAGCTCGCGCGCGAAATCCTCTGCACCCTGGTCGAATTCGAGATAGACCGGCCCGTGCAGATGATCGTCGGGAACCGGTGGATCGGACGATTCGGGGAGCGCCCCGCCACGGAATGGCATGAAAAGGTGCGGGTGTTCGTCGTCGGCCAGCACGACGGCCACCGGGCGCTCCACGTGCGAGAGGCCCGCATCGAGCAGCGGCCAGCTGGTCCCCGTGGCATACCCGACGTAGCCGTTCATCAGCAGGATGAGCGCGTCGACGCCGTGGTCCGCCATCGCGGCTCGCAGGCGTGCGCCGGTCTCGGCGCGCATACGCACCCAGTTCGGCTCGTCGGGAATGTCGAAGACCGAGCCGCGGGCGGGCAGTGAGTTCGTCATCCTAAACGCCCAGAAACGCCTTGACGTTGCCGCTGACCACGCGGACGGCGTCCTCGGGGCCGACGGCGTCGACCACCGCGGCCAGCGACAGCTCCGAGTAGCCGAAAGTGCTCTCGTTGTGCGGATAATCCGATGACCACATCACCTTGTCGATTCCGATCTCCTCGATTTGGCCGAGCCCCACCCCGTCGACCATGAACGACGCGCACATGTGCTGATCCCAGTAATAGCGGATGTCGTGCTCCGGGTGGCCTTTGAGCATGTGCCGGTAAGAAGCCAGCACGTGCTCGGCGTCCTGCAGAGTCGGTGGCACCCAGGCGATTCCGCCTTCGAACCAGCCGACGCGCAGCCCGGGATGCCGGTCGAGAATGCCACCGAAGATGTACTTGGAGAACATCTCCCGGAACGAGTCGATGTTGACCATCATGGCGACCGCCACACTGTTGACCTCGCTCGGGCATTTGGGCTGGCTTTCGCCGATGTGGTGGGTGACCGGCAGGCCGGCCCCCTCGATCTCGTCCCACACGGCGCTCATCGCCGCGCTCGAGAAGTCGATGACGTGGCCGTTGTCGTCGTTGCCGGGGTTCAGTGGCATCAAAAACGTCTTGAGCCCCAGCGACTTCAGCTCGGCCAGGGTTCGGCGGGTGCCGCGCGGGTCCCACCAGTTGATCAGGCCGACTCCATAGCAGTGGCCGTTCGAGCGCTCCTGCACAGCGGCGATGTGCTCGTTGTAGATGCGCAGAATGCGTTCGCGCAGGTCCTTATCGGGGTAGTGGAACAAGGCCAGCACCGCGTTGGGGAATACCAATTCCTTGTCGACCCCGTCTGCGGCGAGTTCGTGGATGCGGGCGTCGATGTTGCTGGACACCGCGCCGGCCAGGTCGTCGTATTGCATGAGCACCGCACTGAAATCGCCAACCACCATGGATTGTCCCGGACGCCCGAGCAGGTAGGCGCCGTCCTCGTACCAGATCCGCGGCGCGTAGCCCTTCAGGTCGTCCGGAAAGCGCTCGTAGAAGATGTCGGCGGCCAGGGAGATGTGGTTATCGGCCGAGAACACCTCCGTGCCGGCGGGCAGACCCGTCGGCGATGCGGCGTCGTCCCTGGCGTGACCGCGGCGGTGCTTGGGCGCCCCAATCAAGCCCTCCGGGTACAGGGTGTGGGCTTGAGCTGACATCAGAGTCCCTTCATCGCGGGTAGCTGACCCCGGTGAGCTTCGAGGAAAGCTGCCACAGGCGCTCCATGTCGCCCTCACTGCGCGCCAAGCCGGGCACCGCGGCCAATGTGACTCCGCCCCCGGCGGTTTCGTAGAAGCCGCGTGGTCCGTAATACGCGCCGCCCCGCGCATCCGGTGCTGTCGCCGCATAGAGCGACGGCTTGATGCCCTCGTCGACGTCGAGCCACATGAAGGGCAGCAGTCTCCAGGTCAGCCGGGTCAGCCGCGCCTGCAGCGTCGGGTTGTCGCGGCCGTAGGAGGCGCCGCTGAGCAGGTTGGTCTTGCTCAATCCCGGGTGCGCGGCAGTGGACGTCACCCCCCAGCCGCCGAGGCGGCTGCGCCGATCCAATTCGATTGCGAACATGAGTTGCGCCAGCTTGGCCATTCCGTAGGAGCGCATGGGTTTGTAGCCATGTTGCGCGTTGGGATCGTTGAAGTCGAGACCGCGCTGCGTCGCGGCGATGCTGCTGACCGTGACCACTCGCGCACCCTCCGCCGCGCGCAGCAGCGGGAGGAGGTGCCCGGTCAGCGCGAAATGGCCCAGATGGTTTGTGCCGAACTGCAGTTCGAAGCCGTCCTGTGTTTCCTGGCGCTGCGGCGGTGTCATGACGCCGGCGTTGTTGATAAGGATGTCGACCGGGCGACCCTCCGCCGCCAGTTCCTCACCGAACGCCGCCACGCTCTTCAGGGACGACAGGTCCAGATGCCGGATGGCCAGCTTGGCCGCCGGTGCCTGCCGTCGGATCTCGGCGATCGCGGTCTCGCCCTTCGTCCGGCAGCGGATCGCCAGGACGACGTCGGCGCCCGCGGTCGCCAACCGTTTCGCCAGACCCAGGCCCAGACCACTATTGGCTCCGGTCACGACCGCGAAACTGCCGGACAGGTCCGGCAGTTCGAGGGTCAGGTCGGGCTTCACCACGTCACGGGAAGCTCGTAGACGCCGTACGCCAACGAGTCGTGTTTGAACGGCAGGTCCTCGAGCCGGACCGCCAACCGCAGCGTCGGGATGCGACGCAGCAGGGTGGGCAGCACGATCTGCAGCTCCATCCGAGCCAGTTGCTGACCCACACATTGGTGGCGGCCGTAGCCGAAGCCGACGTGCGCGCCATCCTCGCGGGTTAAGTCCAGCCGGTCCGGGTTAGGGAATCGGCGCGGATCCCAGTTCGCCGGCGCGACGTCGAGGATGATGCCCTCGCCGGCCCGGATGGTCTCCCCGCCGACCTCGATGTCCTCGACGGCGATGCGCCGCTGGCCGGTCTGGATGATGCTCAGGAACCGCATCAATTCCTCGACCGCGATGGCGATCGCCTTCGGGTCGTCGGCCTCGCACAGCACTGCCCGCTGATCGGGGTGGTCGAGCAGCGCCGCCACGCTCAGGCTCAGCATGTTGGCGGTGGTTTCGTGCCCGGCGATCAGCACGCCGAGGGCCAGTTGGGTGGCCTCGCGCACGCTGAGCTCTTCGGCGTTGACGCGCTCCGCGAGGTCGGACACCAAATCCTCAGAGGGATCTACCATCTTGGCGCGGATCAGCTTGGCGATGTATTTCGCCAACGAGGCGGCGCCCTGCGCCGTGTCCTCCTCGGTCGCGTAGCGCCCGGTGCCCCGTTGAGCCTGCTCCTGGAAGAAATCCGCGTCCTCGTAGGGCACGCCCAGCATTTCGCTGATCACCAACGAGGGGACCGGCAGCGCGACGGTGCTCACGACGTCGCCGGGATTGGGGCCGGCCAACAGGGCATCGATGCGATCGTCGGCGATCTTCTGCACCGCCGGCCGCAGCCCTTCGACACGTTTGAAAGTGAATGGCTTGGACAGCATCCGGCGGAATCGGGTGTGCTCTTCGGCATCGGACGTGAACACCGACCGCGGCCGTTTGTCGACCGTTGCCAGCATCCCTTCATTCCAGTGCGGATAGCCCGGCAGGCGGTCGTCGACGCTGGTGCGCGAGTCGGTGAACAACGCTCGTATCGCGTCGTAGCCGTGGATCAGCCAGGGCGTGCTCCCGTCCCAGATCCGCACCCTGCTCAGCTGCCTGTCGGCATTGAGCTCCAACGCCTCCGGCGGCGGGGCGAAGGGGCAGCCCGGCGCCCGCGTCATCGGAAAGTCGGGAATATCGGTGGCGGTCGAGGTCTCAGTCATCGTCCTCCTCGGTTCTCATTTGCCGCGCCCACATGGACCGGCGCGCGCCACAGTCCGACGATCGCGTCGATCAGCCCCTCGCCTGCTACGGGCCAGCTCGACCGCGACCGCGGCCCGTGCTCGGCCAGGGCGCCCTCGTGCTCGGCGCAGGTATGCATCAGGAGGTTGCGGACCATCGCGATTCGCTCGAAACGCACGCGCTTGGGCAACTCGGGCAGGCAGCGGGTGATCCCGTCGATCGTCTGCACCAACCGCGGCGACGTGAGCGCGTCCTTGGTGACGACGTGGCGATAGGTGGGGTCGGCCATCGCCTGGGCGGCAAACCGTGCATACCAGCTCGGCGTGCCCAGGGCGGCCAGGTGGTCAGTGAGGGGGCGCACCAAGGTGCACACCCAGTCCCGTAGCTCGGTCGAATCGCCCACGTCGGCAAGCATTTGCGCGCGCAGCTCCTCGATCGGCTCGCGATGCTTGCTTTCGATGGCCCGGAGCAGGTCGGTCCTCGTGCCGAAGTGGTAGCAGGCCGCGGCGTTGTTGCCCTGCCCGGCCGCCTCGCTGATCTGCCGGTTGGACACCGCGTACATGCCACGCTCGGCGAACAGCACCTCGGCGGCCGACAAGATCGCCTCTCGGGTGCCCGTCGACCTCTCGGAGCGTGCCATCCGCTCGGCGGTCATCGCCTCAGTGAACACTGCGCACCAGATTAAATCAAACAATTTATTTAACGCCCGGCGCGTGCGGGCAGCGGGTCAGATCGCCATCCGCGTCGAGCCTGTAATCCTGCAGGCCCTTACTCGCACTTTGTCTGCAGATTTACAGGGTCGGCGACGGGGCCCTCCGTCGCCGCCGCGCCGAAAGCGCCGGCCCGGAATAGAGTACGGCTGTGAATCCGCTGCAGCGGGTGGCGCGCAACCCGACCGCCTACCGGTGGTTGGTGCTTCGGGGGCGACCGGCGGCCCAAGGCGCCGAAGCCGTGCTCCGCTTCGCAAGCAAGGGACGCCTCGGTGTCCTGGACCTGACCGGGGTGCCCAATGTGCAGGTCACCACCTCGGGGCGCAAAACCGGTCTGGCCCGCACCGCCACCGTGCAATGTGTGCCCACCCACGACGGCCTGCTGGTCGTCGGCTCCAACTGGGGCTTGCCCCGCCATCCGTCATGGTCGGCGAATCTCAAAGCGACAGAACGGGTCACCGTTCGCAGGCGTGGCCACCGGTTCACCGCGAAGGTGCGCTTGCTCACCGGAGAAGAGCGCGTAAAGGCATGGGCCACCGTGCTGACACACTGGCCCAATTATCAGATCGCCCAAGACCGCGCCGGCCGGCGCCCATTTCGGCTGTTCCTTCTCACGCCGAATTCGTAGCCGCTCAGGCCATCAGGCCGCCGATCCGAGCGCGCCGAAGATCAGTTCGCCGTAGGTCGCCATCCGTTCCGAACCGAGAATCCCGGGCCCCATCTTGTTCATCACGTAGGAGACGGTGGTTTGGCGGTCGGGCCACGCCAACACCATCGAGCCGCCCCAACCTCCCCAGAAGCAGATCTTCTCGTCGGGGACATAGGGGAGCGCCTCCCTCTGCGGTAACCCGTATCCGAGACCCCAGCGCAGCGGCGCGGGCAGCACGAGGTCGAAGCCGCTCGCCTGCTCATCGAAGATCTTCTCGACGGTCTCGGGTTTGAGCAGTCGAACTCCGCGGGCCTTGCCGCCCAACGAGATCACCGACAGGATCGCCGCCAGCGAACGCGCGTTGCCGTGGCCGTTCAGGGCGCCCAGGTCGGCGTCGCGCCAGGCCGGCGTGTTCGCGGCCTCGGCGTTGGGCGGCGGACCGCTAAAGGTTTTGCGCAGCGGGCTGTCCTCGGGAAGCTGGTCGAGCGGCAACTCGAGCGGGGGCGGCGGGACGATTTCGGCGATGCGGTCGTAATCGGCTGGCACCGCCCCGATTTGGAAGTCGGCGCCGAGCGGTCCCGCGATTTCGTCGCGGACGAACTCCTTGAGCGAATGCCCGGTGACGCGGCGTATCACCTCGCCGATGAGGTGGCCCTGGTTGTGGGCGTGATAGCCCGAGGCGGTTCCCGGTTCCCACCACGGGGCCTGGGACGCGAGGGCCGACGTGGCCCTGTCCCAGTCGTACATGTCCTCGGTGGCAAAGGGTAAATCCCAGCCGGAAACGCCGGAGGTATGCGACAGAATGTGACGAATCTCGATGTCCTGCTTGCCATTAGCTGCGAATTCGGGCCAGTAGGCGGCCACCGGCGCCGTGGGCTCGACCAGGCCGCGGTCGATGATCATCAGGGCGGCCAGGCTGGTGACCGTCTTCGTTGAGGACCACACGTTGACGATGGTGTCCTCGGCCCATGGCCTGGTGCGTGCGGCATCCGAGTGGCCGCCCCAGATGTCGACGACGCTTTCGCCGCCGATGTCGATGGTGATGCACGCGCCAACCTCTTCGCCGGAGGCGATGTTGTCGGCCAGCGCCGCCCGGACCTCGTCGAAACGCGCGTCGCAGTGCCCAATGACGTCCATCTGATCAGCTCCGTTTCGCTCTGCGCCCCGATGTGACGCCCGTCACCACGAACGGAACATAGGGGACGAACGGGGCGCCGGGCAAGGGAGCTAACGAGCCGCCTGGCCGGCGATGTGCGTGAGCAGGTCCCGCGCGACTCCGGCGGGCGGTGTGCGCCCACCCACCCAGATGGCCCGCAGCTGGCGTCTCAGGTTCAATTCGGTAATCGGCACCGTTCGCAGCCGTCCGATCGCCAGGTCGTCGGCGACCGCCAGCCTGCTCATCACCGCGGGCCCCGCGCCCGCCGCCACCGCGGCGCGCACCGCGGCGGCGGAGGACAGCTCGAGAACCGGATGCGCTTGCTGGGCGGACTCGCCCAGCGCTTGGCGCAGCGCCGCGGTGAGCGCGTCGCGCGTCCCCGATCCCGGTTCGCGAGTCACCAGCGGCGTCTGACTCAGTTCCACCGCGGTTATCGATCGCCGGCGGAGCGCCCATTTGTGGTCGGGAGGCACGATCAACACGAGCTCGTCGTGCGCGACCACCTTGCTGCGCAACTCTTTCGGCAGGTGGGGGGTCTCGATGAAGCCGAGATCGGATTTTCCGTCGCGCACGGCGGTGATCGCCCGGTCGCTGTTGGTGGCGGTCATGATGACCTCGGGGGCGGTGGCGCCGAGCCGGCTCGCCGCGACCTGTAGGGATACCAGCCAGCGCGGCATGAGTTGTTCGGCGATCGTGAGGCTGGCCGCGACCTTGACGCGCTTGCGTCGTTCGGCTCGCAGTGAGGCCAACCCCGCGTCCACGTACTGGGCGACGTCGAGCAAGCGATCCGCCCACTCCGCGACGACGACACCGGCGGGTGTGAGTTGCGAACCGCGCGGTGTCCGAATGACCAGCGCGATCCCGGTCTGGGCCTCGATCGAGGCCAGTCGCGCCGAAACCGCCTGCTGCGTCAGCCCGAATTCCCGGCCCGCGGCGGCGAGGCTGCCGGTCCGGGCGATGGCCAAGAAGATCTCGAACGCGGACAGCTGGGGTATGTGACTGCTCAGCGGCATGACGATCCTCCGGATACAAGGCGACCTTGGGGGTACCCACAAGTAAAGCTTGTGACCCCACAAAACTCACCCCCCTAGCCGTGGCCCCGCAGCGGAGGGACGATTCCTGATATTGCCGGCAGAGGAGGAAGCGTGACAATAAGCGCCATGACGCCGACCGTGGCACCGTGGGGGAAACGCGACGACATGATCGTCCGTGCACACTTTCCCTACAACGCCGAACCGCCGCCCGCGGCGCTGGCCGACGGCGGCATCACCCCGATCGACGCTTTCTACGCCCGCAATCACGGGTGCTTCCCCGACACGGCGCCGCGGGACTGGCGGCTGGCAGTCAAGGGACTGGTGGAAAGGCCGCTCACCTTGACGTATGAGCAGCTGACCAGCGATTTCGAGCAACACGATCTGGTGGCGACGCTGGCATGCGCCGGCAATCGGCGCGCCGAGCTGCTGCGGGTGCGGCCCATACCCGGGAAGGAGCCCTGGGCGCACGGGGCGATCTCCACCGCCCAGTGGCGGGGCGTCCGGCTGGCCGACGTCCTGGCGGCCGCCGGAGCGCAGCACGACGACGGGCTGCACGTCGCCTTCGAAGCGCTGGACATCGCCGAGGAGTCGACGCCCGTGCAGCCCTACGGCAGCTCCATCCCGCTGAGCAAGGCGATGTCACCCGAAGTCCTGCTCGCGTGGCAGATGAACTCCGAACCCCTCCCGCGCGCCCACGGTGGTCCGGTGCGGGTGGTGGTGCCCGGCTACATCGGTGCACGCAGCGTCAAGTGGGTCTCCGCCATCACCGTGCAACCGGGCCCTTCGGAAAACTACTTCCAGTCGCGCGACTACCGCATCCTGCCGTCGGACGCCGACCCCGACGCCGTCGCCGCGGGGGAGGGCATCTCGCTGTCCTCCCTCGCGCTCAACTGCGACATCCTCGACCCCACCGACGACGACCGGGTGCCACGCGGTCGGTTGACCGTCCGCGGCTACGGCATCGCCGGCGACGGCCGCAGCGTCGAGCGCGTCGACGTGTCGCTCGATGACGGGCTCACCTGGCGGCAAGCCGACCTGCATCCGGCCCCCAGTAAATGGTCGTGGCGACCGTGGTCACTGCTCGTCGACGTCGAGCCGGGACCGTTGCGCATCACCGCCCGCGCCTGGGACGAGACCGGTGCGGCGCAGCCGGAATCCGCGGCGTCGCTGTGGAACCCGCGGGGCTACGGCAACAACGCGTGGGCGCGCGTCGCATTGAGCGTGCAATGAACGTGCGATGACGCGAGCCGGCTAGGTCCCGTTGGACTTCTTGAGGTGCGCGATCTCGCCTCCCCATACCGATTGGGCGCCTGCGTCACCGGTGCGGTAGACCTGCACCATCGACGAGACACTCACGGCGAGAACGACAATCGCGACGACGACGTGGGCGATCACCCGGCGCTTGTCGGATCGGCGTTCGATGAAGCGCAGCGCGACCAGTCCGATTGCGACCACCAGCAGGGCCGCCGCGAAGTACACCATCGTGCTGCCGCGTTCGGCATGTTCCTGCAGGATGGGGCTGGGCTTTTTCCTCAGGTCGTAGAGCCATTCGCCGGCGTTGATCGTGATGGGCGTTATCACCATCGTGGCGACTGCCATCAACAGAGTGAGCCACAGCAGCGGGCCCCGCCGGGCGGGTGGCCACAAGCCACAGACGATTTCCAGCAGGGCCGTGAGCGGCACGAACACCACCACCAGATGCAGCCATAGCGCGTGGGCCGGCAGGCCGTTGACGACGTTCATAATCCCCTTCGGCTGCTCGCGACAGGTTCGCAGCTCAGCCGCCGAGCCCCTTCTTCACGGCCGCGTCCTGCTTCTGCGCCACGTCGGTGACAAAGTCCTGCGGCGGGAGCGACTCTACCGGTCCGTCGAACTCCAGCGTGACGAACGCCTTGCCCTCAGTGAACAGCAAGATCAGGACGCCCTTGGAGTTGTCCGGCGAGTTCCCGGTCAGCGTCGTTCCGCCCGTTCCGACGTTGAAGGGTTCGGTCTTCGGATTCTTGACGTTGTTGTCCTGATTGCCCTTGGCCGCGTTCAGCGCGTTCGTGGCAGCCGCGGGGTCTGGGAGCACCTGGATCGTGTCCTTGATGACGTGGCTGTTGTCCTGGGTGCTGAAGACCGTCGCGACGCCCGGCTGGCCGTTCGGGTTATTCGTCGGCGGGCTGCCCGTGAACTGGATCGGTGCGTCGATGTCGCTCGCCTGGATCAACAGCGAGGCGTAGTCGGCCGCCGGCGCCGGCGGTTTCGCCGCCGAGCTGGTGGTATTCGTGGCGGGGCTGGATGACCCCGACTGCGACGTCTGAGCCTGCTTACTGCCACAACCGGCCACCGACACCGTCAGCGCCGTCGCTACCGCGAGGCCGGCGATCACCGTCCGAGAACCCCTCATCGCATCGCGCTCCTTCCAGGCTGACTCCGGCGACACAGTCGACTCGTTTCCGAATCGCACAGTACATCGCCCGGCGCCGCCGAACCTGGCGGTGGGACGGAGTCAATCCAGCTGGTCGCGCAGGCACCGCAGGGTGTTGGCCAAGATGCGAGAGACTTGCATCTGCGAAACGCCGATTCGCTCGGCGATCTGGCTTTGGGTCATCGATTCGAAGAACCGCATGTGCAGCACCTGGCGTTCCCGCTCGGGCAGCGCGCAGATCAGCGCGCGCACCGCCTCGCGGTCGGTGATGTGCTCTATTTGCGGATCGATGCCGCCCACCGCGTCCGCCACCAATCGGGGTCTGCCCGAGTCGTCGGCGCCGAGGGGCGCGTCCAGCGAGTCGAGACGATAGGCGTCGCCCGCGACGAGGCATTCGACGATTTCCTCCCGCGGGACGTCCAGCACCTCAGCCAGCTCGCCGGCAGTGGGCGCACGGCCCAGCTTTTGCGCCAAATCGCTTGTCGTCCGGCTGATTTGGACGTGCAACTCGCGTAACCGGCGCGGCACCCGCATGGCCCAGCTGTAATCGCGGAAGTAACGGCGGACCTCGCCCATCATGGTGGGAACCGCGAACCCGATGAAGCTGGGTCCCTTGTCGGGGTCAAATCGGTTGATGGCGTTCATCAGCCCCAGGCGGGCGACCTGAATCAGGTCGTCGAGACCTTCGCCGCGGCGGGCGAAGTGGCTGGCCACATGGTCGGCCAGGGGCAGGCATCGGGCCACGATGCGTTCGCGCTGGCGGCGGTACTCGTGTGACTCGCCGGGTATCTGGCGCAGCGCTATGAACATCTCGACAACGTCGTCGTACGAATCGTCCGTTTTTGTGTTGGCTGACCGGGTGGGGCGGGGTGGAGTGGCGACGTCGATCATCGGCTGAATCGCGCCTTGCCGACACAACTCTCGGTGAAAAGATAAGCGCAGGAATAGGTTTGCATGTTGGCCCACCTTCTATGGGTCACGTGCGGTGAGGCATTCGCAGTTCTGCGCACAGTCGCCTCCGCAGCACTTGTATCCGCAGGACGAGTCGGTGATCAGCGCACGTAGCAATAACGGAAGGAGTGACGGAGCTGATATCGCCGGAGCTGCGTCAAGCCCAACAACCGTGCGGGCTGATTGACCGCTTTGAGCTAAACGGCGACATGTCCAAGAACGGACTTCACCCGTGACTATACGCCCCATCGCACGAACCCGCGATCTCGCTCGCACGACAGCACGGAGGTCAAGTACGAGTTTCTCTTTCTCGTGTCGCCTCGGTACCGTTCGCCGCATGCCTGTGACCACCGCGGTTCACGCCGATGCATAGCCCCAACCTGCTGGCCGGACGGGGTGTGGTGGTCTCTGGCGGCAGCCGCGGCATCGGGCGCGCGGTGACCGAACTGCTGTGCGCGCTCGGCGCCGGCGTGGTCGTCAACGGGCGCGAGGCGGACGCCGTGGGGGAGACGGTCGCGGCGATCACCGGCTCGGGGGGCCACGTCGCCCCGGTAATCGGTGCCGCGGACGACGAACGCGTGGCCGGCGCGCTGATCGACGAATGCCTGAGCTCCTTCGGTCGGTTAGACGCCCTGATCAATTGCGCCGGGATCGCCGAGCCGCCCGGTTCGTCGATCCTCAATGTGTCGCCGGCGGAATTCGACCGCCTGATCAGCGCGCACCTCGGTACGGCATTTCACACCTGCCGGGTCGCGGCCCACGTCATGGCCGCCCAAGGACACGGCGCGATCATCAACACCGGTTCCGTGGCCTTTCTCGGCGGCTACGGCGGAACCGGCTACCCCGCGGGCAAAGGCGCCGTCAATGCGCTGACGATGGCCATCGCGGCGGAACTGAAGCCCCATGGGGTGCGGGCCAACGTGGTGTGTCCCGGCGCGCGGACGCGGCTGTCCACCGGCGCCGAGTACGAACAACACATCGAGGACCTGCACCGCCGCGGACTGCTCGACGAAATGGCGATGCGTGCCTCGCTGGACAGCGTGCCGGCCGCGTATGTGGCCCCGCTCTACGCCTATCTCGCCAGCGACTTGTCGCGCGACGTGACGGGTCAAATCCTGGTCGCCGCGGGCGGATTCGTCGGCAGCTTCGATCGGCCGACGCCGCGCGTGCTGGCGTATCGCGACCACCACGGCGCCGAGCCGTGGTCGGTCGAAGACCTGCACAGGATGCTCGGCACGCCGGCACCCACCTAACCGTTGAACCCGTTGGCCGGCGGTTACGTATCCACTGGAGTGACGAGCGGCGGGGCCATTCGGATCCTGGTTATCGGCGCCGGTGTGAGCGGCATTTCGGTTGCGCGGGGACTGCTGCGGGACGGCCATGACGTCACGGTCTTCGACCAGCGCGACGACACCCGCGCCGGCGGCGGCGCGGTGACCATCTGGTCCAACGGTGCGGCGGTGCTGCGGCAGCTGGGCGTCGACATGGACGGGGCCGGCCAAGTGCTTTCCCGCGTGCGCGTCCTGACCTCTCGGGGGCGCCGGCTCGCGAACTTGGACGTGACCGCGATGGTGGACCGGCTGGGCGCTCCCATTCGGATGGTTCCCCGTCGCCTCCTGCTGGAACGATTGTTGGACGGCTTTCCGATCGATCGCATCCGGTGCAACGCGCGAGCGGTGGGGGTCGTCGCGACCCCCCGTGGCGCGCAAGTCGAATTCGAAGACGGCAGCGTGGCCCGGGGCGACGTGGTGATCGGTGCCGATGGTCTGCACTCGATCCTGCGAGACGTGGTCGGCGCGCCCGCCGCCGAGCCGACCGGCTGGTGCAGCTGGCAGGGACTTGTCGCCATTCCGGAGCTCGCCGACTCCCGCGTGGCGATGATCGCCATCGGTGCAGGGGGGAACGCCGGCGTGTGGCCGGCGGGCGGTCGCGAAGTGCAGTGGTGGTTCGACTTGCCGTGGTCGCAGGACTTCGTCAGGCCGCCGCGCCCGCTCGACGTGCTTCGGTCCAATTTCACCGGCTGGTCCGAGACCGTCGACCTCGTCTTGAGGAGATTGACCGACGACGACCTGGCGGGCTCGCCGTATCCGCATTTTCGGCATCCCATTGCCGGCGCCCTGCCCGCTGCTCCGCTGACCCTGCTCGGCGACGCCGCCCACACCATGCCGCCCACCCTGGCCCAGGGAACTAACCAGGCGCTGCTCGACACCATGGTGCTGTGCAAGGCGCTGTCGGAGGTCCGCACCGGAGCGACGGACATTTCCCGCGCGCTGCGCCGGTATGAAAAGACCCGGCGACGCCGAGTCGCGGCCGTCTCGCGGGCGGCGGCGCTGCAGCTGGCTCACGGCGAGTCCGTGCTGCGGCCGGCGGCGTTGCTCCCCGACCGGCTACATACCCGGATGCTGACCGCGTTCCTGGGCTGGACGAGTCACCGCCGGATGTCGGCGGAGATCGAGCGGGGCCTCGTCGCAACCCCCATCGCGCGCGTACGCCCGTGAACGCCACCCCAGTCCTCACCCCGGTGCGCCGCGCCGACGGTCCCGTGCGGGTGCGCGGGGATCTCGACGCGCCGTCGCGCAAGCGGTGGCTCGTCAAGTGGTGCGTGCTGGCCGTTCCGCACTACCCGATATTGATATTTCTGTACGCCGTGTATCCGCTGCTGACGATCGTCGCCGGCGTCGCGATCCTGTTCACGGGGCGCTATCCGCGCCCGATCTTCGACTTCAACGTGGGGGTGCTGCGCTGGTCGTGGCGGGTGATGAATTACCGATTCCCGATGAACAGCACGGACAAGTACCCCCCGTTCACGCTGGCGTCCCGGCCCGACTATCCCGGCGACCTGGTGGTCGACTATCCCGAGCGGCTGACCAACTGGGCCGTGCTGGTGAAGTGGTGGCTGCTGGGGCTCCCGCAGATCGCGCTGTGTTGGGCAATGGAGCCTCTGCTGCAGGTGCTGTGCGTCATCTCGGCGGGATGGTTGCTGTGCACGGGGTCGGTTCACCCCGGCATGTTCGATCTCCTGATGGGAATCGTTCGGTGGCGCTACCGGGTGGCGGTGTATGTCTCGTTGATGTCTGACGAGTATCCACCGTTCCGGCTGGATCTAGGGGGTCGATAACGCGCGAAAACCCTTTGTTCCCTTACGTCTACCGGTTTGGACAGCCGATTTTCGATCGGCTCTTCTACAACCGCTATCGTCGCGCGGCGATCGGACACGCGACCGGCCGGCTGCTGCTGGTCGGCCTGGGTCCGGGGACCGACCTGAAGTTCGTGCCACCGGCGGTGACGACGGTCGCCGCCGTGGAGCCGGTCGCCGCCTTCCGCCGGATGGCGTCGCGTCTTGCCGAACGCCACGGCATTGCCGTCGAGGTCGTCGACGGGACTGGCGAGTCGATCCCATTCCCGGACAACAGTTTCGACTCGGTTCACATCGGGTTGGTGCTGTGCTCGGTCGACGATGTGGCCGCGACGCTGCGCGAGATCCGGCGCGTGCTCGTCCCCGGGGGGAGGCTGGTGGTCCTCGAGCACGTCCGCGGCGAGGGCGCCACGGGCCGGCTCCAGGACCTCATTGCGGGGCCGTGGTCGTGGCTGGCCGCCGGCTGCCATCCGAACCGCCGAACGGTCGAAGCCATCGCCGCCGCCGGCTTCGACACCTCAGGGCTGCACCGCATCCGAACTCCAGTACCGTTCCCGTGCAAGCCGCACCTTCAGGGCTTTGCCACCGCGACGGCCGATGTTAACTAGATCAACATTGAACCGATGGGGCGTCCCTTTCGTGTAGTCCTAGACGCCGCGTGTTGTCGGCGATGACTGCGCCGGCGCGATCGTCGCGGCCCTCAGGGAAGGGACTGTGGTCATGAACTTTTCGGTGTTGGCACCTGAGATCAATTCGGCGCGGATGTTCGCCGGCGCGGGTTCTGCTCCCATGTTGGGAGCTGCCGCCGCTTGGGAGGCGTTGGCGTCCGAGTTGGGGTCCGCGGCGTCATCGTTCTCCTCGGTCACGTCGGGCCTGACGGGCCAGGCGTGGCAGGGTCCGGCGTCGGCGGCGATGGCGGCCGCGGCGGCCCCATACGCGGGGTGGTTGAGCGCGGCGGCGAATCAAGCGACCGGGGCGGCCGGGCAGGCCCGGGCGGTGGCCGGCGCGTTCGAAGCCGCGCGCGCCGCGACGGTACATCCCTTGCAAGTGGCGGCCAACCGAAATGGGTTGGTGCAGTTGATAATGTCCAATTTGTTCGGGCAGAACGCGCCGGCGATCGCAGCCGCCGAGGCCGACTACGAGCGGATGTGGGCGCAGGACGTAGCGGCGATGGTCGGCTATCACGCCGGGGCCTCGGCCGCCGCGGGGCAGCTGCCGCAGTGGCAGGAGTCCGTGCACGGTTTGGCGACCCGGCTGGCCGGGGCGCTGGGCCTCAGCCCGGTCACCAACCCCGTGCCCGGCGACCCGGACTTCATGAGCCAAACGGGTGGGTTCGCGGGCTTGTTGTCGAACACGTCCGTTGCCGATCCCGACGACAACAATTTCGTCGGGACGACCTTCACCAGCCCGCTCTTCACGGCCTCAGTGACCTCCGGCGCCGAGCCCACGCTGGGCCTGGGGGCACCCGGGCAGACGATATTGACGTTCCAGAGCCCGGTCGCCCCGTTCTTGAATAGTTCGATCGCCCTTCCGGTTACGGATCCCTTGGCGCCCCTGTTTACCGCGCTGCTTCCGCTCGGCTTCTGAGTTTTCCGCGCGAAACCTACTCGACGCTCACGGCGTCGATGATGTTGAGCCGGGCCGCGCGCCGGGCCGGCGGCAGCGAACCGAGCAAGCTGATCGCCAGCGCGCCGAGACAGAACGCGAACGCCGTCCGGCTCGGGCGGAACGCGACCTGGAAATTCATCATGTCCCCGCTGACGAGACTGAACAGCCACTGGTCCGCGCACCCGAACGCGAGTCCCAACACGCCGCCGATCACACCGATGCCCGTCGCCTCGGCCAGCACCATCCGCAACGTGAACCGGCGGCTCGATCCCATGGCCCGCAGCACACCGAGTTCCCGGCGCCGTTCCAGCACCGACAGGGTCAACGTGTTGAGTAGCGCCACCGCCGCGACACATACCACGATGATCCACACCGCATTTGCGATGAACATGCTCTGGCGCATCGGGGCCTCAAGCCCCGCCAGCTTGGCGCGACCGCCGTACACGTAGTTGGGCGAGGGCACCACGCGCCGGACGTCGGCCAGCAGGCGATCGGGATTCACGCCGGGCCCGGCGGCGATCTCGAGGGTGGTCGTGACCGGGCGGTCGAACCACGAGCGCATGTCGTCGAGGCTCATCCCGACGGTCCCGATGACCGTCGAGAAGTACGGGACGAGCGCCAGCACGGTCGCCGGCCGCACGCCGTGCGGCGTTTGCATCCGCAATTGGTCGCCGACCCCGACGTGCAGGGTCTTGCCCAGATTTTGTGACAGCACCACGCCCCGACCGGCGAGCACCTGGTCGCGCACCCGCGCGTCGAGCGCGCCGTAGAGCGGATCGGCCGTACCCGGCGAAAAGCCGTCGAGCATGACGCGGGTGCCGCCGACCTCGGCGAACCCGAGCGCGCCCTCGGTGACCCGCCGCACCCCGGGCAGCGCCGCAATTTTGCCCGAAAGGCCTTGCGGAAGGGCGTCGGTGGGATAGCTGTCGGGGGAGTTCGCGCTCACCCAGACGGGCACGTCGACGACCGGGGCGAAGACGTTCCGCGCGGACCGGATCATGTCGGTGTTGGTGCCGGTGATGGTGACGGTGGTGACCACGGCAATGAGCACCGTCATCACCGTCGCCCATACGCGTCGCGGCGCCCGCTCGATGGTCGCCGCGGCGAGCGCCCCGACGGACCCGAAGGCGCGGGCCGCGGCGGCCGTCGCGTTGACGATAGGCACCGTGAGCGCGAAGCCCAGCGCTATCTCCGCGGAGAACACCGCCGACACCGCGACAAACGCCACGGCGCCACGCTGGTTGAGCACGATCCCGATGGACAGCCCGAAGACCGCGACGGCCGCCAACCCGGCGGTGATCCGCAGCCATCGCGGCACCCGGTCGGCGGCCGAAACCCCCACGGGCGCCAACGCTTCGATGGGTGCAACCTTGTACACCTGCCGGGCCGCCATCGCCGACGCCACCACGCTGGTCAGCGAGGTCACCGCGACCGCGGCCGGGATGGCGTAGCCGGGCAGCCAGTACTCGATGCGGGCTTCCAGGCCCTGGGTCATCGCCGGAGGCAATCGGCCGATCGCGATGCGGCCCAGCGCAATTCCGATGGCCGATCCGACGGCCCCGCCGATGATGCCGAGTATCGCCGCCTCCGCCAGCATGTCGCGGACGATGGTGGCGCGGCGCCCGCCGATGGCGCGCAACAACGAGATGACCGGCCGCCGCTGGGTGATCGCCATCGTCATCGTGGTGTAGATCAGGAACGCGCCGACCATCAGCGCCACCATGGCGCCCATCAGGGCCATGTAGTTCATCAGCTTGACGCCGTCACCGGCACGCGTGGCCCGCATGCTGGGGTCGGCGACGACGGCCCGCCCGTTCACCGCGCGGCTGACGGCGGCGCGAACCTGGGCGAGATCGGCGCCGGGCTTGGTGGTGATCAGGATCGAGTCGAGCTGACCCTGCCGCCCGGTGACGTTCTGCGCCAAGGCAAGTGGGGCGAGCACATAGTGTCCGCCGTTAAGGGCGGCGGCCTGCTTGCCCGCGAGCACCTCGCCGACCGTCACCGAGGCGGAACCGAGTTGGAACGTTGCGCCTTTCGCGTGGCCGGCGCCGGGTCCGACCCGCACGGCGTTGGCCGCGAGCGGTCCCGCGGGCCCGTTTTTCGGGTCGTCGCGCATGGCGTCTTTCAGGACGCCACCCAGGGCGGCGAGGCGATCGTCGGCGCCGAACAGCAGGACCGGCCCCGACGAGGTGGATACCGCCGTCCGGATCATCGGCGCCGCGGTCGCGACCCCGGGAACCGCGGCCACGTCGGCGGCGACCGTGTCGGGAAACCCGGCGTCGGTGATGCCCGACACCTCCAACGAGGCGATGCCCGCGATCCCGTCGGCGAGCCGGTTGACCGATCCGGTGATCGAGCCGAAGATGCCGAACACCGCGACCAGATACATGGCCGACGCCGCCATCACGGCGATCGACGCGATCGTGCGCCGTCGGTGCACCGCCAGTTCACGCAGGCTGAACAGGCGCAGCCGGCCGGCCGCCGCGCCGATCCCAGAACCCGGTGTCACACCGGGACCGCCAACCGCTCGTCGGAACCGATCCGACCGTCCTGCAGCATGATCACCCGATCGGTCGCGTCCGCGGCCGCCGCGTTGTGGGTCACCATCACCACCAGCCGTCCGCGGCCGGGCTCGTGGGCCACCTCGCCGAGCAGCGCCAAGATGGAAGCTCCCGTCGCGGAGTCGAGGTTCCCGGTCGGTTCGTCGGCGAGGATCAGGGGCGGGTCCATCATGAGGGCGCGCGCCACGGCGACCCGCTGCATCTGGCCGCCGGACAGCTCGGCGGGCCGGTGGTCTATCCGGTGCCCGAGCCCGACGCGGTCCAGGAGCCGTGTCGCGTCCGGTTTGGCCTTGCCCAGCCGGACGCCGTCGAGCAGCTTGGGTACCGCGACGTTCTCCCACGCCGACAGCGTCGGCAACAGGTTGAAGAACTGAAAGATGAAGCCCACGCGGCGATGGCGGAACGCCGACTGCTGCTCATCGCTGAGGCGGCCGATCTCCGCGCCATCGAACGTGATCGACCCGGAATCGGGGGAATCCAGCGCGCCGAGCAGGTGCAGCAGGGTGCTCTTCCCCGCCCCCGACGGCCCGACGACCGACAGGAAGAGCCCGCCCTCGAGCCGGAGGCTGATCTCGTCGAGTGCGCGCACGGATTGACCGCCCACCCGGTACTCGCGCACCACATCGCGAAGCTCGATGGTCAACGGTGTGGGCCTGGGAGGATTGCCGGTGTCGATGCGTCTGAACATGTTCCTCCCGCGCGTCCGCACTCGTCAGCGCATGACCACCCCACGCGAACCGTGCCCCCGCGGCGCTGATATGAGAGATAACGAGGCCCCGCGGCGATCGGTTCACTGGACGGGATGTTTATCCGTCGCGGCGTTTGGGGAACCCGTCGGTCTTCATCGGGGCGCCTGCGGCACCCGAGGAATTGCCGCGTCCTGTTGTCGGAGCGGACCGGCGAAATCACACCGCGGTCATCAACAATTAACGCGAAAAGATTTGGTAAGCAGTGGCTTTCCACATTTTCGCTACCTAAACTCTGTGGGGGTTAGGGCGGGGTATTGAGAAGTCACTAGTCGAGCAGGCGGCTATGGAACGACTAAGCGGACTTGATGCATTCTTTCTCTATCTGGAGACTCCGACGCAGCCGTTGAACGTGTGTTGCATTGTGGAGTTGGACACCTCGGCGATGCCGGGCGGTTATACCTACGGCCGCTTGCGCGCCGCGATGGCCAAGCGCGTGGCCGCGATGCCGGAATTTCGGATGAAGCTGGCCGACTCGCAGCTGAACCTGGATCATCCGGTGTGGGTGGATGACGAAGACTTCCAACTGCGCCGCCACCTGCGCCGCGTCGGGGTGCCGGCGCCCGGGGGGCGCCAGGAGTTGGCCGACATCTGCGGCTATATCGCGGGGCTTCCGCTGGACCGCGATCGCCCGCTGTGGGAGATGTGGGTGCTCGAAGGCGGCGCCCGCGCGGGCGCGGTGGCGGTGCTGCTCAAGGTCCATCACGCCGTGGTCGACGGAGTGGCCGGCGCGAACCTGCTCGCCCAGCTGTGCACCCTGGAAGCCGACGCGCCGCCCCCGAAACCGACGCGCGGCGCGGGTCGCGGCAACGCGCTGCACATTGCCGCGAGCGGGCTGCTCGGGTTCGCGATGCGGCCTTTGCGGCTTGCGACCGTGGTGCCGGCGACAATGCTGACATTGGTGCAGACGGCGCTTCGCGCGCGCGACGGGCGCACCATGGCCGCGCCGTTTTCGGCGCCTCCCACCCCCTTCAACGGCGCCGTCAGCGGGCTCCGCAACATCGCCTTCAGCCAGTTGGACATGCGCGATGTCAAGCGGGTCAAGGAACGGTTCGGGGTGACGGTCAACGACGTCGTGGTCGCGCTGTGCGCGGGGGTGTTGCGGCGGTTCCTGCTCGACCGCGGCGAGCTGCCCGAACACCCGCTGGTGGCGACCGTGCCGGTGTCGGTGCGCGACACGTCCCACCGGCCCGGCCGCAACCAGACCACCTGGATGTTCTGCCGGGTGGAAAGCCAGATCGGCGATCCGGCCGAACGCATCCGCACCATCGCGGCGGGTAACGCGGCCGCGAAGGACCACACCGCGGCCATGGGTCCGACGTTGCTGCACGACTGGACGCAGTTCGGCGGGCCTACGATGTTCGGCGCGGCCATGCGGATCCTGCCGCGCATCCCGATATCGCACAGCCCGGCGTACAACCTGATCCTGTCGAACGTGCCCGGCCCCCAGGCCCAGTTGTACTTCCTGGGCTGCCACGTCGACACCATGTATCCGATGGGACCGATCATCGGCAGCGCGGGGCTCAACATCACCGTGATGTCGCTGGGCGGGGAACTCGGCATCGGCATCATCGGGTGCCCCGACCTGCTGCCGGACTTGTGGGACATCGCCGACGCATTCCCCGATGCGCTCAAGGAGCTGCTCGAATGCGGCGACGTTCAGCTGGAAGGTAGCCCTGGGCGCTAGCTCTCGCGACGCGAAGCCACCCGGCGAGCGCCCCCCGTCGGGCTACGCTGTCCTTCCCAACCTCAGGAGGGCCGGTAGCCGATGCAACCCACCCCGCTCGACCCAGTTGCCAGCGAACGCCTGTCCCACGCGGGCAAGGTCTTCACGTCCGACCTGTCGATCAATGAATTCGCCCTGCTGCACGGCGCCGGGTTCGAGCCGATCGAACTCGTCATGGGCGTCTCGGTCTATCACGTGGGATACCAGTTCACCGGCATCAGGCAGCAATCCGAGCTGCCGGTACTCACCGAGGCGACCTACCGCGCCCGGTGGAACGCGATGTCGCGGATGCAGGCCGAGGCCGATTCGCTCGGCGCCGACGGGGTGGTCGGCGTCCGCCTGGACTGGCGTCATCAGGGGGAGGGCGAGCACCTCGAGTTCATCGCCGTCGGCACCGCCGTGCGGTACACCGGGAAGCCCGGGGCATACCGACGCTCCAACGGGCAGGCGTTCACCAGCCACCTGTCCGGCCAGGACCTGACGACCCTGCTGCGGTCCGGCTACACCCCGGTTGCCTTCGTGATGGGCAACTGCGTGTTCCACGTTGCCGTGCAAGGGTTTATGACGATGCTGAAGCAGGCGGGACGCAACACAGAGATGCCGCAATGGACACAGGGCAGCTACCAAGCCCGGGAGCTGGCGATGTCGCGCATGCAGAGCGAGGCCGAGCGCGACGGCGGAGCCGGCGTCGTCGGTGTGCATTTCGCCATTTCGAACTATGCGTGGGGGCATCACACGGTGGAGTTCTACGTGGCGGGCACGGCCGTCCGTCGCGGTGGCGAGGCGCAAACCCTGACGCCCTCGTTCGTCCTGCCGATGAGTGACTGATGACCTTCGATCATGAGCGGGTCAGTCATGCCATCGGGTCGGCCCTGGCCGGGCCCGGGGGAGTCGCGCTGGTGGTCAAGGTGTTCTGCGGTGTGCCCGGAGTGGTCCTCGTCCCGGCGCGGCGGGGCTTCTTCCGCTCCCAGCCCGAGCGGATCCAGATCGGCGACTGGCGATACGAACTCACCGCCGACGGCCGGCTGTCCGCCGCTCACGTGGTGAACGGCATCGTCCTGGCCGAGGAGGTGCTGGCCGCCGGCGTCGTGGGTCCGCACATCGCCCGCGCGCTCGGGCAACTGGTGAGCAGTTACGGCCCGACGATCGTTCCGAACATCGATGCGGCGCTCGAGGTTCTCGAGAGCGCGCCGCGTTTCTGACCGACCCGGGCTCACTCGCCGTTGCCGGGTTGAGCCTGATCGATCGCCACCACCCATCGGCTGAACCGCCACACGCCGCCTTGTTTGGCCGCCGTGAACTCGTAACGTCCGGTCAGATCGGGAACGGGCGGGCCACCGTCTTTGACGGCAAAAACCTGGACGTAACAGTGCCCCGTCGCCTCGGTGTCGCCCTGGCTGGAGAACCAAAACGAATTCAGCGCGTGGCGCCGTTGGTTGTTTTCGGCCTCGAACCCCGCCTTCCGGACCGCGAGCAGGCTCATGACCGTGTCGATGTCCGCCGACAGCGGGCGGCCCTCATGCCACAGGACGAGCTCGGGTGACCCGGTGAACAAGGCACGGAAGTCGTCGAGCCGGTTCTCGTCGTAGGTGTAGGCGTACGCGCCGAACAGGTTGATGATGGCCAACCTGTCGGCGACGTCGAAGGCGGTGCCGCCGACATCTTCGGCCGGAGCGTCCATCGCCACTCGACCTCCTCGGTCGCCTCGTCCGGGTGCGCCTATAGGCGGCTCGCGGCGAAATCCGCCGCCTGATCGACCATCCCTGCGTCGACGTATTGCCGGTGCGCGGCCGGGAATCCCGATCCCGAACAGACCGGATCGTTGGGAACGCACAGGTCGATCGTCTTGGGTGCATACAGCGGGCCGACCGTGACCGGCGGCTCGTTGATGATGCTCATGAACTGACCCGACGGCTTGCCGAACAGGGCGACCGCGGCGACGTGGTTGGCGACGTCGGGCGGCATCGGCTGGGGTGGTTGCGCGAGATTTGCGCCGTCCGGCACCTGGTTCGCGGTCACGAAACCCATCACGGCCGCGCCCTGGGAATATCCGCCCAGCACCATTTTGGTTCTGGGGCAGCTCACCGCCATGGACTCAACGTGGTGGCCGGCGTCGTTGATGCCGTCAATGGCGGTGGGAAAGTCCGTGGTGGCCGGGTAGTTGACCGGATACACGCCCAGCGATTTGCCGCCCACGCGGGACCGCAACGTGTCGACGAAATGCTGGCCGATGCCGCCGACCCCGGGAGGCTCGCTGGTGCCCCGGGCGAACACCACCTCGACGTCGGGGCATGGCTCCGCCCACGCCGAGGGAACGGGTGCCAGCGCCAATACCCAAATCGGCGCCAGCGCAGCACAAATCAGGTTGAGGGGAGGGAACTTCACGTCAAAATCTTGGCACAAGGCGAGCGCGGATGCTCGGCGAGCGTCCCGGCCTGAAAGCGACCCGTGGCCCCGCGCGCGGCAAAATCGCAGCTCAGGGCCGTAACGGCGGCGCTACTTCCCGGTTTCCCGCCTGCGCAGCAGGGAGGTGGCGGCGCGCAGCACGCCCCGGAAGGCATACGCGGCGGTCACCACCGACAGCAGGATCAGCAGGACGAACATCGGCAGCCAATTGCCGCGGCTGTGGTCGACCTCCCACCAGATGATGGTGAACAACACCACGCACAGCAACAGCACCACGTCGCGCCAGTTGCCGCGGTACGACAGCGCGGACTTGCGCAGCGCGCGGTTCCTGTCGGCGACATCGACCAGGTCGTCGATGCGGTCATCGATGGTGCGTTGCAGCTCTGCGCGACGTGCGGTCGCCTCCGGCGGGAGACGATCCAGCAGATCCATGTCCTGTTTGATCAGCTCTCGATAGTCCGGACCCCTGAATTGCCCGGCCGCAACGGCCAGCATCAGACCACCGAACACGGGTGCGCTGTTGAGCGCGACTTGTCCCAGACCCACCACGTCCACTCCTCTGCAAGTCGTCAACGTCGGTTCGTTGAGGATCGCCGAACCCGGCCAGCGGATCAACCACCCGGCCGCGACGCCGTCAGGACGCCTTCGAGCGGCGTCCCCGGGCCGGCGCCGCGTCCGGGCCCCGCAGCGCGTCCATCGCCCGCACCAGTTGCGGATAGGCGATCGCGGGCCCGATCCAGCGGGTGAGATAACGCCGGAGATCGTCGCCACCGCGTGCCGGACGGCCCGGGTCGGCGAGGAACGAGTGCAGCACCCGCAGGCAGAACTCGTTCAGTTCGTCCAAGCCTGCCTCATCGAAACCGTATTGCTCCCAATCGATGTCGTAGCGATGCAACATCGAGCGTCCGAAGGCCAACGCGGTATCCGAGATGATGGAGGCGGCCTGGCCGCCGCGGTGACGCCGATTCAGCACGAGTTCGAGCTGATTGTCCGACGCCAGTTGCTCGATGGCGAATGCCATTCCCTCGGTCATCGCCACCACCGGGTCGGTCACGCCGTCGAGGCGGCCCGCCAGCCGGTCCAGGAAGCCGTCGGCCGATCGCATCGCGGTTGCCACCAGCAATGCCCGGGTTCCGGGGAAGTACCGATACACGGTCTGCCGGGTCACACCGAGGGCCCGCGCCACGTCGGTGATCCGCGTCGCCGGGCCGCGTTCGTCGATGATCTTGTCCGCGGCGTCCAGGATGCGCTCGATCGCCTCCTCGTCGGAGGCGGGCGTGTTCCCTGCCCAGCCGTGACTGCGCATGCTTAGCGGACGGTCATCCCCATCGCTGGATCATAACGTCTATCGTGCGCTGCACGTGCGGAAAGTTCCCCGCACTGGATCCCGTTCCACCGCAACCCTTTACGCCTGGGATGCGCCCAGGATCAGATCGACGGCCTCGTCCAGTTGCCCCGCGATCTCCTGGTAGCTGACGAACCGTGCCGTCAGGAGCGCCCCGGCGAACGTCATCTGCAGCGCAGATTTCACCGCGCGAGGCCACCCCGGGCCCAGCGCGGCGCCGATCCGCCTCGACACCTCGGCGCCGATCTCCTCGCGCAGCGGCTTGACCGCGGGGTCGTCGGCCATCAGCGCGGCGCCGCAGGCCGTCATCAGCTCGGGCTCGTCGGCGACCATCAGCGCCATGTCGCGCAACGTCGCGCCGACCCGGGCCGGGGTGGTGTCGTTGACGTCGGTGTGCAGTGGGAGGTCGCGCAGAAAGCGGAGGTACACCGCCGCCACCAGCGCGCTCTTCGACGGAAAGTACGTGTATGCGCTGGCCGGGGAGACCCCGGCGCGGGTTGCGACCGCCCGCATCGTCAGATTCGCGTACGACGATTTGCGCAACTCCTCCAGCCCCGCGTCGAGGACCTTGCGGATCGTCTGAGCCGGCCGACGGTCCGAGCGGCGGGGTGTGGTGGCGGCCGCTTCCCTGGACACCGGTCCAGTGTAGAAACGGCCCGCGCGGCCTAGGGTGGCGCCTATGGCCGAGGCCGACCGGCGCCGCTGGGACGAGCGATACGCCGCTCAGGGACCGCCGCCGGCGAGCGCGACGGACCCGCCCGACCTGCTGACGCGCCATGCGAAGGAGTTTCCGGCGGCGGGGCGGGCCCTCGATCTGGCCTGTGGCCAGGGCTGCGGCGCGGTGTGGCTGGCCCGGCACGGCCTGGATGTCCGGGGGTTCGACGTCTCCGCGGTCGCCGTCGACCAGGCCCGCGAGGTGGCCCGGCTCGCCGGTGTCGGTGAGCGCTGCCGTTTCGAGGTGTTCGATCTCGACGACGGTCTGCCGCCCGGGCCGCCCGTCGACGTGATCCTCTGTCACAAGTTCCGGGACCGCCGCCTCGACGGCGAGATCATCGAGCGCCTGGCGCCGGGCGGGCTGCTCGCGATCGCGGCGCTCAGCGAAGTGGGGGCGGCCCCCGGGCCGTTCCGCGCGGCGCCGGGCGAGCTGCCGGCCGCGTTCGCCCAACTCCAGGCGATCGCCGCCGGTGAGGGCGACGGTCACGCGTGGCTGCTGGCCCGCCGCTGAGGGTGGCGCGGCGCCCTCGGCGCGGGCGTAGGACCCGGTAATGTCACGAAGATGGAGCGGCGCGTACTCGAAGCGGTCATCTATGAACGCGAACCGCCGATCGCGCGGATCATCCTGAATCGGGTCGACAAAGCCAACACCAAGGACGCGGTGTTGGTCACCGAAGTCGACAACTGCCTGCACGAGGCCGACCGCGACCACGAGATCAAGGTCGTGATCCTCAAGGCGAACGGGAACGGCTTCTGCGGCGGGCACGTGGCGCGCTGGGGCCCGGACGAAAACCCCTACCCCGACTTCGGAAACACCTTTGAGGAGCTGTACAAGGGGACCGCCGACCTCTTTCTGTGGCCCACCCTGTATCTGTGGGAGTTTCCCAAGCCGACGATCTCGCAGATCCACGGCTACTGCATGGGCGGCGGCATCTATCTCGGCCTGCTGACCGACTTCTGCGTGGCATCCGACGACGCGTATTTCCAGATGCCGCTTGCCCAAAGCCTCGGGGAACCCGGCGGGCACACCATGATCGAACCCTGGTTGTTGATGAACTGGCACCGCACCATGGATTGGCTGCTGCTGGCTCCGACCCTGTCCGCGCAGCAAGCGCTCGACTGGGGTCTGCTGAATAAGGTTGTCCCGCGCGAAGACCTGGAAGACACCGTCGAGGACATGGCGCGCAGGATCGCCCAGATCCCGTTGACGACCCTGATGGCGGTGAAGAACAACGTGAAGCGCGCCTGGGAATTGATGGGCATGCGGGTCCACCTCCAGGTCAGCCACATCCTGACCAACATGGTGGGCGCGGCCTCCGATGTTCAGGCGCGACGGGCCGAACTCATCCAATCGGGGATGAAGCCAAGGGATTTCGTCGGCCGCGACGAAAGTTCTCCGAGCGGGAGTGCACCCGGCTCGTCCACCTAACGGCTCTTCTCGCCGGCGATCCTGCGGCCGGCGGCATGCCGCGCGGCGACGTAGCCGAACACCATCGAGCTGGCGATGCTGGCGCCGGCGCCCGGATACGTACGGCCCATCACCGTCGCGGTGGTGTTCCCGGTGGCATACAGGCCGTCGATCACCAGGTCCTGCTCGTCCAGGACCTGCGCGTGCTCGTTGGTGACCACGCCGCCACACGTCCCGACGTCCGCCGGCAGCACCCGCGTGGCGTAGTAGGGCGCCCGGTCGAGCGGGCCGACGGCGGCGTTCGGCCGGTAGCCCGGATCGCCGAGGCAGTCGTTGTAGGCCGATTGGCCGCGCCCGAAGTCCGGGTCCAGGCCCTTGGCGGCGAACTGGTTGAACCGCTGGATGGTCCGCGCCAATTCGTCCGCGGGAAGGTCGATCTGGTGGGCGAGGCCGGCGACGGTGTCGCCACGTTTGACCGCGCCGCTCTCGATCAGCTCGGGCGGCAGGTGCAGGTTGCGCTTGAGCGGGTTGCTGCTGGTGACGTAGCGGCGCACATAACCCTCGTCGAAGATCATCCAGCAGGGGACCGCCTTGTTGGCGTACATCGCTTTGCCGACCTCGACGTAGGAGTTCGACTCGTTGCAGAATCGCCGGCCGGTCGAGTCGACGTAGATGGCCCCGGGACGCTGGCGACCCGAGCCGAGCGACGCCGCCACCGCACCGCCGTTGGCGATGAAAACGGAAGGCAGCCACCAGGCTTCGTCCAGCAGATCGGTTTTGGCTCCCAGCCGCATCGCCGCCTGCAGCACCTCGCCGGTGTCCCCGGCGTTGGCGATCGACCACTGCGCCTCGTTGGGCTGATCGCCGCTGTACCGGCGGCGCATCTCCTTGTTGTGGCCGAAACCGCCGGCCGCCAGCAAGACGCCCCGCCGAGCCTCCACGTTCAGCGATTCCTCGCCACGGGTGATGCGGGCGCCGACGACCCGGCCGTCCTCCACGATGAGGTCGTCCAGCGCCGCGTTCGTCCACAGCGGCGGCGGTCCGTCACTGAGGTCGATGAGCGCCTTCAGCATTTGAGCGATGAGCGACGCTCCGTTGGTGAGGATGTGGCGGCGGCGCGCACGCGCGGCCGCGGTGCGCAGGAACACCCGGGCGGCAACGGCGAACGCGCGCGGCGAACGGTTGTAGTACTGAACCGAGCGCAGTTCGTTGGTCAGGACCACGAAGCCGTAGTTCTTGGCCAGCGGGGGCTGCACTCTGCCGCTCCAGCTGCCCAGCACCGCGGCGTCGAACGGAATGCCCTCGATCGCGCGCCCGGACTCGTTGCCGCCCTTGTGATTCGGGTAGTAGTCGCTCCATCCGGCGCACCGGATCAACCGAACACCCTTGCGGACAAGGAAATTGACCATTTCGTAGCCGGCGGTCAGGAACATCTCGCGGCGGGCGGGCGAGGAAGGCGCGCCGATGTCACCGACCACGTCGGCCAGGTAGGCCAGGCCGTCCTCGTGCGAGTCGGCGACGCCGTCGGCGCGCATCAGGGGGTTGTTGGGCAGCCAGACGATGCCGCCAGACAGCCCCGTCGACCCCCCGACGAGCGCCTGCTTCTCGATGATCAGCGGTTCCAGCCCGCAGTCGAGCGCGGCCAGCCCGGCCACCATGCCGCCGCCGCCGCTGCCCGCGATGAGCAGGTCGACCGAGCGGTCCCACTGCGTGGTCATCGGGGCCCCTGGCCAAATCCCAGATCGGCGACCGGCACGTCGATGGTGGTGTTGGTCTTCTGGATCGCGGGCACCAGCGCCTCGTAGGGCAGTCCGGCCAGAAAGCCGTCGACGACGCGCTCGAAGTTGGAGATCAGCCCCTCGATCTGGTCCGAGAGACGCATGAACTCAAAGCCCTTGGAGTGCAATCCCTTTTGTTGCTTCGGAAGATTGGAGAAATCCTGGGGGGGGATGGGCGGCCAGCGTGGGTCGTCGGGCGCCATAGGTACGGGCGGGGTCGGCTTGGCCGTGACCTGGTCCGGCGGGATGCGGGTGAGCGACCAGATCTCGAACAACGTTTCTTCGGGGCCTAGCGGTCGAATCCGGTACGACGAGGCGCTGCTGTATTGGGGCAACACAAAGTAGTGGGGGAAGCAGAAATTGATCGCCTCGACGATGCCACGCCGCTGCAACTCGTTGAGGTCGGGGATATCGCACCCGCGCGCTCGATGCCAGTGGACGATGGCGTCGTTGAGGGCACTGCGCCAGACGGCCATCGCCTCGGCCGGATCGGATGGCAGCTCCATGTCCTGCAGGCCTTCTGCGATGCGGACGTCGTTCTCGTGCGTCATACCCGCCATGCCCTCGCCCAGCGCGCGCATGAAGTACAGGTTGGTCTGGGCCAAACCCGGTGGTTTCGACGTCGTGGGCATTGACGACGGCAGCAGTTGCGGGTGGGTCTGGGGGACGTGATAACCCTCCATGAACGCCGCCGTGGCCAACTTCCAGTTCACCGGAAGGCGGCACGCCTGCCACCACTCGACGCGCAGCGACTCCACTTTCCATGCGTCGTAGATCGACGCGAACGGCTCGATGCAGTCCCGCAGTGCGGGCGCACCGTCGTCGAGGTTGATCCAGGCGCAGCCGCCCCAGAGCTCGCACCTGACCGAAACGAGTTGCAAATCTTCTCGGCACAGGTTTTCCTCGGCGAACTCCCCGGGTCGCAGCACGAACGTGTTGCGCCCGTCGATGCCCCAGCACCACCCGTGGAACGGGCACACAAAGGTACGCCGATTCCCGTTGCCCTCCACCAGCTTTACCCCGCGATGGCGGCAGGCGTTGTGGTAGGCCCGCACCGTCTGGCTGTCGAGGCGAACCACGATGATCGACTCGTCGAGGATCTCGTACTCCACGAAGTCGCCGGCCTTGGGGATCTCCTCGAGGCGGCAGGCCATCTGCCACACCCGTGGCCAGAAGAGGTCCGCCTCCAGGGCGTAGAACTCCGCGTCGTAGTACCGCTGTTTGGGGATGCGATCGGGCGTCTGAACCGCCCACGGCACCGGCAGCGGTGTCCAATTGACACCGATTCTCTCCGAACCCGTCTCTACAGCCATCTCACTGTCCCTTATCAGCTCATACGATCCGTGAGGCCCGTCCTTGCCAGTAACGTTCACGAATGCGCCGCTTGTAAAGCTTTCCGTTCGGGTCGCGCGGCAGTTCCGGCTCGAACTCCACTGTGCGCGGGCACTTATAGCCGGCCAGGTGAGCCCGGCAGTGCGCGATGAGCTCGGCCTCCAAGTCGGGACCGGGCGCCACGCCGTCGGCAGGTTGCACGACGGCCTTGACCTCCTCGCCGAACTCGTCGTTGGGGACGCCGAACACGGCCGCGTCGACGAGCTTGGGGTGCATGACCAGCAGGTTCTCCGCCTCCTGCGGGTAGATGTTCACCCCGCCCGAAACGATCATGAACGTCGAACGGTCGGTGAGGTAGAGGTATCCGTCGGCGTCGACGTAGCCCATGTCACCCAGCGACCGCCAGCCCCGGTTGTTGGAGACCGATGCGGTCTTGGCCGGGTCCTTGAAGTACTCGAAATCGGGTCCGCCTTCGAAGAACAGCTCGCCGGACTCGCCCACCGGAAGTTCATCCCCGCCCTCGCCCAGCACATGAACGGGACTGAACGGCTTGCCGACCGAGCCCGGATGGGCGAGCCATTCCTCGGGCCCGATCGTGGTGCCCGCGAATCCCTCCGTGCCGCCGTAATACTCGTGGATGATGGGACCGAACCACTCCATCATCCGGTGCTTGACGTCCACCGGACACGGGGCGGCCGCGTGGATCACGCACTGCAGGCTGGACACGTCGTATTTCCGCCTGACCGCCGCGGGCAACTTGAGCATCCGCACGAACATGGTGGGGACGAACTGAGCGTGGGTGACCCGATGCGTCTCGATCAACCGCAGCACGGCCTCGGCGTCGAACTTGCGCATCAGGATCGATGCGGCGCCGACGCGGTGCACCGCCATCGTGTAGTTCACCCCGGCCGCGTGATACAGCGGCGCGGGGGAGAGGTACACGCTGGAGGAGTCCATCCCGTACTTGTGGATCAGCGCCATCTCCAGCACCGCCTGGGCCCAGGACCCGTTGCCGTCGGCCGGCAGCGAGCGGCGGACGGCCTTGGGCCGTCCCGTGGTGCCCGACGAATAGAGCATCTCCGAGCCGTCCGACAGCGGCGGCGCATCGCCCGCCGCCACCAGAGCGTCGTCGTAGGGGCGCCAGCCGCGCAGCGCGCCCCCGACGGCCAGGTGGACGGTCACGCCCGCGTTGGCCGCGCGCACGTGCTCGGCGAGCTGGGCCCCGGACGCCTCTGAAACGTCGACAAAGACCGCCTTGGCGTCCGAGTCGCCGATGACGTAGGCGACCTCGTCGGGCGTGAAGTGGGTGTTCACGGCCGTGTAGTAGAGCCCGGAAAGCTGGCAGCCCCAGGTGATTTCGAAGAACTCGGGCCGGTTCGGCAAAACCAGCGCCACGCCGTCGCCGCGCCGCAGCCCGGCGCCGTGCAGCAGGGCGGCGACGCGCCGGCTCCTGGCATGCAGCTCACCGAACGAGATCGGGCCGCCGTCGGTAATCAAGGCAGGCGAGTCCGCGGCTGTGCTCGCGTGGTCGGCGATGTTCACCCGTGCTCCCCTTTGAGCCGTCAGCGCTTAACTAGCCGTCGTTGGACCCCCGGTCGTGACGATACCGGGTCAGCGCTGGCCGGCTACCCACCGAGGGGCGGGCGGGCCATGACGGTCGGCCGGAAACCGTATCGGGGTCCGGCGCCGCCGGCGGTGCCCGAGCCCACGCCCGCCAGCGGCATGCCGCCCAGCAGGTTGCCCGGTCCGCCGGCGGTTTCCGCGGTGGGCCGGATCGCGCTGACCCACTCGGTCCCGGCGTGGCTTGCCGCGGGGGCGGACGCTGCCCACGAGGCCGGTACCGACAGCTTGCCGATCGAGGTGGCGCTGCCCAGCTGCGCCGCCGCGCCGGCACCACCGCCGATCAGCCCGCCCAGCCCGGGCAGGCCCTTGGGCACCGCAGCGATACCCGATCCTGCCGCCCCACCGATCCCGCCCAGCGTCTTGGATATCTGAACACCGAAGTTGCCCATGCCGACGCTGAAGTAGGGCAGGCCCTCGGTGTTGTAGAACAAGCTCGCATAGGGGGAGATGCCGTTGATGAACGTTCCCAGGTTGGTGGGCAGGATGGTCTGGCCGGTCAACAAGAACCATAGTTCGGTCAGCACCGGCATCGACGCGGCGGCGGACGCCGCCGACGTCGGCGACGCCAGGCCCTGCAGCTGGGTCGGCAACCCGGAAATCAGCCGTGCCAGCGTGGACTGCGCACCGCCCGACGAGGTGGTCGTTGCCACCTGTGCGGCTTGGGCCGCCGGGTTGGCGATCTGTGGTGCCGCGATGAACTGCTCAACCTTCGCGGCGCTCGCCGAGGAACCCGCGTAGTTGTACATGGCCGCGGCGTCTAGGGCCCAAAACTCGGCGTATTGAGCCTCCAGTTGGGCGATGATCGCGTTGTTTTGCCCCAGCACATTGGTCGCGGTCGCCTGGGCGAGCTCGGCGCGGTTGGCCGCGATCAGCGGCGGGGGCACCACCGCGGCAAGTGCGGCCTCGTAGGCCGCCGCGGCCGATCGGGCCTGGGCGGCGGCCTGTTCGGCTTGCGCCGCAGTCGCATTCATCCACGCCACGTACGGCTGCGCCGCGGCGGCCATGGACGCCGAGGCCGGCCCCAGCCATTCCTCGCCGGCCAGCGTGGTCACCACCTTGTCGTAACCCATCGCAGCCGAATTCAGCTCGGCGGCAAGCCCGTTCCAGGCCGAGGCCGCCGCCACCATCGAAGCCGAGCCGGGACCCGCATAGATCCGCGCAGAGTTGATCTCCGGGGGCAGTGCACCAAAATCAATCATCTTGACTCCTTCTGTGAATCATCGCGATGGTCATGGGGCTATCCGGCCGATGGCGGGCGGACGACCACGCTGTGGCGGGCCCCGTAGACGTTGGTGTGTCCGTAGGCGGCGGTGCGCCGGCCCACGGCCCCGGTCGGTATGCCCCGCAGCAGGGCGTTGTCCGTTCCGCTTGTGGCGGTGCCCGGTGGGGCGGCGCTCTCGTCCATCGCGGCGCCGGCAAGTGTCACTTCCGATGTCGGTGTCGTCCAATTCGGCGGCACGGACAGCAGCCCGACCCTGCCGGCCTGGCCCGCGCTCGCCGACATCGCTCCGGCGGTATGGGCACCCACGCCGCCCAGTCCCTCGATATGCAGGCCGAAGAATTGTGGCGTCGGATACCAGGCGCCGGCCGACCCGGCCGTTGTTCCGGAGCCGAACGTCAACTGCTGTCCGATGCTGTAAGCGAAGTTTGCGACGCCCACCCCGAAATACGCCTGCAAGGTTTGCTTGAAAACCGTGACATAGTTCGGCGGGGTGAGCCCGAGCCAGTTGTTGGTCGGCGTGGGCAGCCCGTAGGTGAGGAAATCCTGGATAGTGTTCCCGATGAGCCCCTGCGCGGCCGGCGCCGCGGGAGGTGAGGAGAGTTGTTGGAGCGCTAGGGAAACCGCTGCGCCCTGCCGGGCCACCGCGTCGGGGGTGTTGATGTTGGACGGCGATTGGTACGGGGCCAGCTGCGAGGCCGTCGCCGAGGAGGCCGCATAGCCGTACATGGCGGTCGCGTCCTGGGCCCACATCTGTGCGTACTGGGCTTCGGTGGCTGCGATCGCCGGCGTGTTCTGCCCGAAGAAATTGGTGGCGATCAGCGTCATCAGCAACAGCCGGTTGGCCACGATCACGGGCGGCGGCACCGTCATCACGAATGCGGTCTCGAAGGCGGCCGCGGCCGCGCGGGCCTGGATCGCGGTCTGCTCGGCCTGGGCGGCCGCCGCGCTGAGCCAGCTCACGTACGGGGCAACGGCGGACACCATGGCGGCCGAGGAGGGCCCCATCCAGGGTGAGCTGGTCAGCTCCGTGATCACCGAGCTGTAACCGCTCGCCGCCGTGCCCAATTCCGCCGCCAATTCGTCCCAGGCCGTCGCGGCGGCCATCATCGGCTCCGAGCCCGGGCCCGAATACATTCGGCCGGAGTTGATTTCGGGCGGTAGCACCCCGAAATCCAACACCTCACTACCCCTTAGCCGACCACGATCCGGCGGCAGATCCACGGCGGGTGTCGGCGGACACAAGCAGATCGTAATTCGACCGGCGTCGATTACCTTGAATTAGCAAAGCGGCGGCGCGTCGATTCACCTCGGCCAGGGGCTCTTTGGCCGTCATCTGGAGCAGCGTCGCTCACCGCGACCCGGCGCACCAGGGCCGAACGTCGCCTTTGGATGTGGCTAACGTCCCCTCGTCACGCCGGCGCAGCGCCGTCCTGCGAGGCGGCTGCCGCTGCCTGGCGACGGGCTTGCTCGGACGGCAGCACCTTGTCCTTGAACACCGTCTGAATCAGCTCCTGCACGTCCCTGCTGACCGACGCGAGCGCGACGAGGTCGTTGGAGCTCTGCCAGTGCACCCGCATGCCCATCAGCTCCCAGGCCCGCTTGAGATTGGCCTTCGTCGCCAACAGCGTCGTCATCGGCGCCTGGGCGATGTGGCGGGCGATGGCGTCGGCGCGCGCTTCCAGTTGCTCGCGCGGCACCACCTCGTTGACCAGACCGACCTCCAGCGCCTTCCTGGCGTCGATGACCTCCGCCAGGTACAGGTAATACGCCGCGCGCCGCCAGTTCATGAAAACCCACGGCTCGATCGAGCATTCGCCCGACGGCATCCCGAATCCCTGCAAGGGCG